>JAJFHX010000038.1 GCA_021775425.1 Hyphomicrobiales bacterium | reverse complement strand
AAAAAGACCGGAGAATGATGGTATGAATGTGCCTGCACCAAAACCCATAATGGGACAACAACCAGCCCTGCCACCAGCAGGAGCCATGCCGCAAAATCCTTTGGGTACAAAAACAATGCTGAAAGGCTCTAATAAAATGGTACCATCAATCATTGGAGCGGATCTGACCATCACCGGGAATGTGATTTCCAAAGGTGAAGTTCAGGTAGACGGATCAATTCAGGGCGATTTGCATTGTTCCTCCCTAATCATTGGCGAAAAAGCCGAAATCAACGGCGTTGTCGTTGCTGAAGATGTTGTTGTACGTGGCCAGGTAACTGGTTCAATCCACGGCGTCAGAGTAACACTGCAAGCCAGCTCACAAGTTAATGGTGATGTAACTCACCAGTCACTTGCAATTGAGCAAGGCGCCTTCTTTGAAGGTAAATCACGCCGCGCAGATGACCCTATCGGCTCAGCTCCAAAACTGGAACTGCCAGGTCAACATATGGATCGCCACCACATGACAGAATTAGCAGGCGAATAAATTCTTCGTTTCATTCGTTAAAAGTTCAGGCAAATTTTTGATATCGACATAAATTTCATCCTGAAACTGAGCGAACAGTTAAATAAAAACCCCCGAAACCAGAATATGGTCGGGGGTTTTTTATTGTTTCTTTTATTATGCTTATACACAAAAGTCTTTAAGACAATACAACGGCTAGCTTTAGAAATCCTAGCTTTAGAAAATCTAAATTTAACAAATCAAGCGCGGCTCATTAATCGTGTTTGCAGAAACAATCACTGACGCGGTCTTAAACGGCCTTTCACAATAATCTCGTCATCAGTCAATTGAATAGAGCTGACAGTCGCCAGATTACCAAGCACCTTATCCCGGATATTATTCGCAATCTGGTCACGCATCCGCTGCGAATTCACAAACACTTTCAGCTTACTGGCTATTTGCTTTTTCAGCTTCTCTGTCCTGTCAGGAATTTGAATAATCTCGGTGCAGAAAATGCCAAGAAACCAGCTATTGCAATATTCAATCATCACGTCGCCAACAATTTTAGCGCTCGAGATATAGAATGATAAGCTGCCTTTGTGTGCAATCGGCCGCAACCGGGCCACAACTTTCGCTTCTGTGAAATTCACACTCGGCAGATAGCTCGAGCATTCCTCATATTTTGACCGGCTGACTTTCACGACACAGCGGCCTTCAAGTTCTGCCCCATCAAGTTCGAAATCAAGTGAAAGATAAAAGCTCTTATCCTGCGCTGTCACATTAATCACCGAAGATTTAATGTCAGTCACATAATAGCTGTGCGTGCGCCCAAAGAATTTATAAACATCGTAAGGCTCAACACTGAAAGATGAAATCGACTTGCCCTTAAACCTGACATAAGAACTGTCAGCCCTATAGTGGTTTTTTCCGTTAAACGTTCCAAGATTGTTTAACCGAACTTCAAGCCCCTGCAAGGCATCACCAACCAGATCATTCACTTCATCATAACTGAAACTGATGCTGGCCGCTTTCACAGAAGAAACATGCCCGGTCTGCAGGCTTGCCAGAATAAACACCAGACCAAAAAAAACACCACGAGCCAGAATTCCGGACCGCAGCATCAAAAACTTTACAAAATACCCCATACCCAACCTCTTAAAATTGAGAGGCAACAATAAAGAGATCCGCGAAAATGAACCAGAACCCCTTTAACGCAGCACCCACTTAAACTAAAATCAAAAACCTCACTTAACGAATTTCTACTCTGCCCTTTTTCTATTCTGTTCCAGGTTAAACTCGATACGACCCAACCAGTTCACATATGAAATATGAGCAAAGAGGCCTGTTTACGCGGCCAAAAACATGGTTAACAACAGTTTAACTTTTTATCCCGCCCCGAGTAAAGCTTCCTCTCTCACATAAATCCATAGTTTCAACCATATGTGCAAAAGCCATTCACATAAAACATCATCAAATCGCCAGTACCCTCACCACGAATTGCATGTTATATCTGCCACAAAATCACATCTGAGAATTTATAATTAAGACAATAAAACATAAAACTATGAACCACTTAACAGAGAGCCCGCCCGATTTGACAATGAACAGTGGCATCAACAGACGCTTTAACCAATCCGCCAGAACCTACGACCAAAGCGCTTCGATCCAAATTCACATCGCCAAAAAATTATCTGATCAGTTGCCAGATGCTCACACCCTGAAGGGTTTAACCTCTCTGAATTTGCAACAGGAAACAGCAATAAAGAACAATTCCCCTCTGGAAATTCTTGAAATTGGCTGCGGCACAGGGCATCTCAGCACCCATTTGCTAAAACTCTACCCTGAAGCCAATCTCACAATTACAGATTTTTCAGAACCAATGCTGAGCATTGCACAAGAAAAAATCAGCCATCTCTTCAATAAACCAGAGGGCAATCAACCAGTAAAAAATCAAAGTGTCTCTGGCGAGCTGTTATTTCAAATACTCAACCCTGAAACTGATTTACAACTACCACCCGCAGAGAACCAGAAAAAATATGACCTCATCGCCTCCAGCATGGCCATTCACTGGTTTGAAAATTGTGAAACAACCCTAAGGCTCATCACCAATCAGTTAAAACCAGGCGGCAGCTTTTATCTATCGACCATCGGTCCGGATTGTTTTCCAGAGTGGCGCGCAACCCTGAAACATCTGAACTTACCGATTGGGATCAGATCACTGCCACCACTTGAAAATATCATCCTCGAGGAAACAATTTCGAAAAACTACGGCAGCACAGCACGCTTTTTAACAGAACTCAAACAAACCGGCGCACACAGCCCCCGCCAGGGATACAAACCCCTCAGCCCTTCCGAACTAAGAACCGCCATAGCCAGAATGGATCAGACTTTTGACGGCACCATCACCTGGCACATTCAATACGCTAAACTCAGCGCAAAATAAAACCGCCACTCCAATCAGGGGCGGAGCAGCGGTCTTTACAGGGATAAAATCTAACAATTGTCCAGTTGAATTTTTTCAAACCAAACCAGAGAGATCACATCAAAAAGCAAGCGGAATGCCAGTTCGATGCATATGAAGATGCAATATTAAAAATTAATTTATCTACAGTGAATTCAATAAGTTACAGCAGGGGTAATTTGAAATTCATACCATTACCAGATCGGCATTGTCATGAAAATATCCGGTCAACATCCTGATTTGAAACATCGCCACCACATCTGTTTCATCATGACCACTCTCTTGCTCAGTATTGTGCTTGTCAGAACCAGCCACTCAACACCAGAAAGTGATTAAACGTTAACGATCATCATTTGATCAGAGATGAGCACTACCTATACTCATCGTCTCATATTTAGGGACGATCCGCATGAGTGACATTTTAAGTGATATATTTGAAACCATCCGCCTCAGGGCCACGTTGTATTTCAAAACCAATTACTCTCCGCCCTGGGCCGTGACAGTCCCCCAATATAAAGAAGCGGCCCGGTTCCATCTTGTCATTCAGGGGCTCTGTCATGTCGAGCTGGCGTCTGGCAAACAGACCACCATCAGCCCGGGTGACCTGATCCTGATCCCGCGAGGTCAGCAACACACCCTTGCAGATCAGCAAGGGCGAGCACCCGCCCCATTAGAGCAGGTCATCCAGCAATCCGGCTTTAAAGATGATGGCTCCGGCACAGCCACCTTCACCGTTGGTTCAGGCGACCCAAACGCCGCCACGCAAATGGTCTGCGGTCATTTTTCTTTTGCCAAAGGAGCAGACCACCCCCTATTGCGGGCCTTGCCTGATATCATCGTCATGACCCCGGCTGACCGGGCTCGCCACCCGATTTTGGATGAAACCCTGCGTCTGGTCATCCGCCGCGTTTTCGCACACAACCTAGGTGCAACGGCTGCCATCTCCCGCCTTTCAGAAGTCTTTTTTATTGAAACCATTCGTGCCAGCATCGAGCAAAGCCCCGAACTCGCCCGCATCCTCGAAGCCATGACTGACAAACAAATCAGCCGCTCCCTGGAGCTCATCCACCAGAACACAAACCAGGCCTGGACTGTTGAAAGTCTCGCCACAGAAGTCGGTATGTCAAGAAGCCGCTTTGCCGAACGGTTTTCAAAACTACTCGGAGACGGGCCCATGGGCTATTTAACCGAATGGCGCTTGCAGCAGGCCCGCTCAATGTTATCAGAACCTAATACCAACATTCAGCAGGTCGCCAACCATGTTGGCTATCAATCTGCCGCAGCCTTTACCCGCGCTTTTGCCCAAAAATTTGGCGCTCCGCCTTCTGAATACAGGCAGCCAGGCAACCATTAATCACGTCAGATTTTGCTCATCGTCTTTTCCACTTTGCCGTCAATCCCAGTTTTGCTCCTGCATATTGCATTTTCAGTACATCCGCGCAATCTGACAGTCATCACAACACCTCAACCAATCAATTGAGAACTGTGAATATGCAATTGAAACCAACAACAGGAATTAAATTATGAATAATACAGGATCTCCCCTAAAGCGCGCATCAAACCTGATCAAAGGCCTCATAACAGCCATGCTGATCGGCCTGGCATCCCCAGCCATCGCAGCACCGGAAGTCAACATCACCCCGGGCGGTGTTTTGGTTGATGGCAAACCAGGCCCTGGTCTGGCTGTCCATGGCTATGACCCGGTTGCCTATTTCAAACAGGGCAAACCGGTCATCGGCAACCCCGACTATGCCTTTATTTATCAAAAAGCATCATACCGCTTTTCCTCAAAGGCAAACCTTGAAACATTTAAGTCTAACCCGGCCAAATATGCTCCTGTCTATGGAGGGTATTGCGCTTATGGTGTTTCAGTTGGTGCTAAATTCGATGGCAGCCCCCAACACTGGAAAATCGTCGACGGCAAACTTTATCTGAACCTCGATAAAAAAATAGCTGATGCGTTTAATAAAGACGTGAAAGGGGCAATTAAAAAAGCCGACACCAACTGGGTTGACCTGAAAAGCAAATAATTTGCGCCCGAAAAATCAACACCAGAGTTAAAAAAACCCTCGCACAATCCAGCTCCGAAATCTTTCAGATTGTGCGAGGGCCAATCACGAACTTCCAACCACCAGTTTAAAATTAGCTACGCTGCTGAAATGAAGACCAGGTTTTTGTAAAACCCACCAGAGAATAATTCAAAATCAGTTTCTTTCGTGATTTAGAGTCGACAATATGCACCGTGGCATAGCTCCCCTTTTGCATCGCATCAATAACCTTGGAAGTAGCATTAAAAACCGCCCGGCAACCTTTCTTAAGACAGTCAACCAAAGTCGCCTTAATGGTCACTTTCTTATCCACCCTGATAATGACCCCGGATGGAATGTGCAGACCAAGCGGGATGTCAAGCATGGCCATTGTAATCTTGCCGTTTAATTTCCTTGAATTCACTTTTTGCAATCGAAACACAGAAATCACCCGGGCATTTTTATTCTTTAAAGCGGAAATCATATGGCACAGCCTTTTATTGGTGTCACAGGTCAGTTGCCAGTTTGTTTTGCCCTCAGCCGTGTTTTGTCCCGGAAAGAACACCATCACAAAAATAAAACTGATTGCCATAAGTGAAATACAAAATGTCTTAAGCACAACAACCCCCTTTTATACCAACCTGATTAAACACCAGTCTTAAAAACCAATCCCGATACCAAAACCGCCGCCCATATTATCTTCAGATACAGCAAGGCTGCCCGTCAGCACCATTTGCTGATTAAGTTTGACCGCGCCCTTAAATGCACCAGCCGCCTTATCCTCAAAAAAACCAAGACCAAGACTTAACGAAATCGTTTTATCCCCTTGCAACAATACAGGGGCATTGGCCATCGCCATCGCCAACGCGACACCTTCCTTCGCGCTCTGAACACCTTTCTCAAGGCTCACAACCCGATTTTGCATTGAAGCATCAAGCTTATTGAAGGAAACAGCCCCGTCAGCAATCTTATTATTTGTCACTGAATTATCAGCCAGTGTGCTCGAGCCAATCACACCAGGCGCCAGCTTGGCCAGTGTCACAGCACCATCAGCAATTTTATCTGTTGTCACAGCGTCGTCGGCAATTTTGTCGGACGTGACAGCGTCATCAGCGATCTTGTCCGTTGTCACCGCATTATCCGCAATTTTATCAGTGGTCACGGCATCATCTGCAATCTTCGCTGTCGTAACCGCATTGTCAGCAATCTTGGCGGTCGTCACAGCGCCGTCTGCAATCTTTGAAGTAATCACCGCGTCATCAGCGATTTTAACACTGGTAATTCCGCCATCTTTAACCTGCAAACCAGAGCCGCCCACCTCAATGGATACATCATCAACATCAGCCACCAGACCGCCGCCGATAAATTCCAGACCAGAAAGCGCATTCCCCGCCGTGCTGGCATCACCAAGATCAACAGTCACAGCATCACCAACAACCGCAATACCATTGCCGGCATTCACATCAAGCTCGCCGTTCACATCCTGAACAAGACCATCACCGGCAGTATCCGCATTAAGTTGCGCAGCTGTCACGGCATCATCGGCAATCTTATCCGCCGTCACTGCATCATCAGCGATCTGATCCGTCGATACTGCATCATCCGCTATTTGATCCGTCGTCACGGCATCGTCCGCGATCTGGTCTGTCGTCACCGCATCATCGGCGATTTTACCTGTCGTAACGGCGCCATCTGCAATTTTGTCGGTGGTTACAGCCCCATCCTGTATAGCATCCGTATCAACAGAATTATCACCTAGCTCAGTCGCTGTAATGACATCAGCCGCCAGATCATCGGCCGTAATCGTCCCGTCCTGAATATCATCGCTATCAATTGTTCCATCAACAATGTCATCCTGACCATTCAACTCACAGCCAAGAATTACAAAACTACAATTCACATCACCAGCCATTGCCGGACGCACATTGACAGTCATAGAAGAGAAAAGAACAGTTAGAAAAACAATAAACCCTGTTAAGTAAAAAGACTTAACAACAAAGTTCCAGCACAATTTTGAAGCAGTCGCTTTCAAATTTTTCGCGGCATTCAAACACAACAACATACTAACTCCTACTCCCCGCCCATAAAGCAGATACAAATGACCAAAACACTTCGCACTGGCCAGACATCAAATGTCAGGGCAATACGAACTGTTAACCATGATAGGAAAAATACACTAATAAAGTGTATACAATTGCTAAATTTCTCTTTTTAGTTGTAGCATTCTGATAAAACAGCCGTTAATACACCCAATCCAGCCCGAATTATAAATAAATCATTAAAATTTAAAGCAACCATTGCCTGCAGTCGGTAAATAAAATCCCCTGAAATATCATCTGCGCGAGAAAGGATCAAATGGTCGAAAATAACAACCTTTGATCCTTCTCAACCGCTGTTTTCAGCTCTCAGCTATGCAAGAAATATGTCTGTGATCGGTACCACAGCACCCACCCATCACTTTCAAACTGGGCAGCAACTTTTGCAGTTCAACATATTGTTCCCCCAGCTCAACCGGATCCCCCGCATCAAGCTCTTCAGCTTCATCAAGTTCAGCATGGCTTCGTCTTGAGGCATTGGCTCGAATACCACCAATGCGGGCTTTCCAGTCATCACTTCCTGTCATCACACCATTAAAATGGTCGGGATGCGCACAGTTGATCATATAATATAAGGGGTATAACCCCGTCGCAGCATCGACAGCAAGGATAGCCTCAGCCAGCGTTTCACCTGATGGCAAACAACCATCCGTTTCAACAGTAAAAGAAATCACAACCGGACAATCAACTTCTCTGGCCACATTGGCAATTCCGATTGCCTCCGCAGAATAAGAAAGCGTCAACCCTGAAATCATTTCAACGCCAGCTTTTGCAAGGCAATGCACTTGTGGTCTGTGCGCATCCATCGCTTCAGTGACAGAGCGCAACTGATCTATCACATAACCATCACCAAGCGGTCCGACAATCCCGTTTAAAACAATCGGTACATCCAGCGCCTGATTTTGTATACGGATGGATTTTGCAAATTCAACCGCCCTTTCATTCATCAAAAGCATCTCAGCTTCCGATAGTCCAAGCTCAGGAGCCCAGGCACTGTTTAACCTCCAGCTTTCAGTTCCCAGCATATATCCACGCCGCGTCTTCTCAGCCAGTTCGATAAAACTCTTATAATAAACAGAAAGAGCCGCCCGCCCTTCATCAGTCAACAACAACACGTGAGATGAAAAACAAGGCAACTCATAGCCTTTAAAAAAGACCATAAATGTTTCAAGCCCCCCATCCGTCAGATAGGGGCGCTCAGTCTTTAAAAAACGTTCAAGGTTCATAAAATTATCTCCTGAAAAAATGAAGTGAGATAACCCCTTTTAAATAAGCAAAACTAGTCTCTTCATAGTACAGTCAGGTAAAATTGTTTTTGATATATTTTACAATACGTTATGAGGATGCATCAACAACCGGAGTTTTTTCGTAGCCAAAAACTTGACCCGGGGTACAGTAATCAGCAAAAAGACATCCGCTCGTTTTAAAATTATGAGGACTTTAAAGTGGCCAGAGCTCAGGATACCCGCAAAGAAATTCTTGATGTCGCAGAAAGAGCAATCCTTCAAAAAGGTTTTGAAGCAACCTCTATTGAAGAAATCGTTGCCGCTGTCGGCATTACCAAAAGCGGCTTTTTTTATCATTTTCCAGATAAAAACACCCTCGCCCACGATCTCCTGAAACGTTATATAGAAACAGAAACAAAACTCTTCGATGACCTGTTTGACAGAGCACGCGAATTAAATGATGACCCCTTACACGCCATGCTCATCGGCCTCAAATTACTCGCCGAACTGCTTGATGACCTCCCTAATGGGCACCCGGGCTGTCTTGTTGCTTCAGCTTGTTATCAGGATCGTTTATTTGATGACAATGTCCGCAACCTGAACAAACAGGCCATGTTGTCCTGGCGCAAAAGATTTCACACCATGTTCCTTGAAATCGCGGAAGCCTACCCTCCAAAAGAAAAAGTAGACCTCGTTTCTCTCAGCGACATGATCTCAACCATAGTTGATGGCGGCATCATCGTCGCCCGCGCCTTAAATGAACCAGACGTCCTCGTTAAACAAGTGCTTCAGCTAAGGACCTACATTAAACTCCTCTTCAAACCAGACTAAGAACAACAAGATAATCCCCAAACAAAAAGGCCCTGAATAAATTCAGAGCCTTTGTTATTATAAGAGACGCAAAGTTTTTGGATTACTTTTTCGTTGCCAGCAAAAAGTTGGTCTCATAAACCCGCCAGCGATAGCCAATACCAAATTTCACCTTTTCCGCGCCAAGCTTACGATAAAGTCTGGCAAGGTCACGCTGATAATTTTTGGCAAATAACGAGATCGGTCCTTTATAGCGCCCATGCAATTTCATATCCCATTGTTTTAAGTCAAAATGACGAACCGGAATACCAGAGTCATCCTGCAAAAGCGTCGAGCTATGATCAAGCAGAAAATCCCGCACAGTCGAGAATGAGCCATAATGCATCAGGTATGACGCACTTTTCACAAGGCTATCTCCCTTGCCAAAACTTTCACAAAATTTCAGAAAACCGCTTCTTTTAACACCATTATTCCCAAGGTCAGTGCTGAAATAATAAAGCGTTTGCAAAGGCGCTTCTTTTTCCCCTTCACTCCTGAACGTCACCTTCACAGCGCGCGGCGTTTGTTTCGTCGCATCCTCATCAAACGGCACCACTGTGCCATCATCATTCAGTGTCACAAAGCTGATGTCCTCAATCACCTTGCCACTGCGCGCCATAAACACCAGCATTATCGGCAGCGTACCTTTAAAGCCCGTGCGCAATTCATGCTTCATACGTTTGGTAATAAAAAAGCTATAGTTCAAAACGGTATTCATCGATTGTCGCAACTGCAACAGCGAATAATTCATATTCCTCGAAGAAAGCTTATCAACATGAGAAACCTGCCCAACCGGTTCAAGCCCTGTTAAAATATAAGTCTTAGCCTTCGGGAAAAAGGTATTTGCATATAGAAAATCCGGCCCGCTGAACATATAAAACATCGTATCTTCAGAACGCGAAATTGAATTCCTAGCCCAGATGCGCGCTTCTTTCAGTTTCGCTTTTTCAACATTTTTCCATGCCTTATCAAACGCCGCACTATGCCGTTTCCAGTTTTTTGTTTCAGCAAATTTATGCAGAGGCGAAGAAGCTGCCGGCTCAAGCCCGGCTATAAACCGGGCGATATCATTCGGGTGAACATGATCATCCGCCAGTGCGGGCGTTACCAGAGTGACAAACAAAAACACAGTCAAAACAAAGTTCAGTAAACCGCTAGAATATTTTTTCATTATGAATCTCGATTTGGTTTCACAGTAGGCGAATAATTGACAGATATAAAATAAATCACCAGACCGGCAAGCATAGTCCCCAGCCCGGCAAAGGATTGAACAGGCCGCTCCATAATAAGGTAGGCCATGATAAAAAATGTCAGGATCAAAAACACCAGCGGCGTAAACGGATAGCCCCAGGTTTTATAAGGACGCGGTAAATCCGGCTGGGTAAAACGCAGCACAATTACACCAAGAACAGTCAGAAAAGATGAAAGCGTCAGGCTGAACTGTATATAATCAAGAATGCTCTCAAAACTTTGTGTCAGCATCAAAACGGTCACGATGATCGCCTGAACAATAAGAGCAACAGCCGGAGCCCCAAATCTGTTTTTCCGTGAAAAGACAGCCAGCAATGGCATATCTTCCCCCATCACCATCGTCACGCGTGACCCAATCCAGACCATCGCACTGATTGTCGAAATCAGACCAAAACAAATCAGCCCGGCAACCAGCACACCCCCCTCAGAGCCAAAAATCTGCCGCCCGACAACCAGTGCCACATCAAGCTGCCCGGCCATCTGGTCAATCGGCGTTGTGTATAGAAACACCGCATTCAAAAGAATATAAAGGATCATAACAATCAGTGTTGAAATCACAATCGCCCGGGGTAATGTGCGTTTCGGGTCGTCAATTTCATTGATGATATAGGTCGAGGCATTCCAACCTGAATAAGAATACATCACAAATACAAGACTAATCGCAAACGGTGCCCCCAGAACATGATGCCAGTCAAGGCTGCTCGGTGTAAAAGAAACCGGTTGCGGTGATGAATACGAAAAGCCAAACCCGATAAACGCCAGTATCAGAGCAATTTTAATAAAGGTCGCCACATTATGAAACAGACTGCTGCGCCTCACCCCTAAAATATTCAGAAACGTTATCAGCCAGACACAGCCCAAACCAAGCGCCAGCACCGGCGCCTCCGGATACACCCCTTTAAAATAATCACCAAATGCCATAGCCGCGAGCGCAATCGGCGCAGCAAAACCAACTGTTGCTGATAACCACCCGGCCATAAACCCTATTGAATGATGGTAAGACCTCGATAGAAAATTATACTCACCGCCAGAGCGCGGAAAAGCCGCCGCGAGCTCTGCATAAGAAAGCGCCCCACAAAGCGCAACGACACCGCCAACAACCCAAAGTAATAATAAAGAAAAACCAGATGTAATGGATAAAACCTGAAACCCGAGACTGGTAAAAACCCCAATGCCAACCATATCAGCAACGCTGATCATGATCGCCGTCACGACACCGATCTTCGCAGCCCCACTAACGCCGCTCACTTGTGTGGCGGCACCAGTTACAGGAACCCCCTGCTCCTTTTGCCCGGTTTCTTGATTCATATTTTTTGTTCTTTAAATACATTCCCAACACCTGAAAAATCCACCATTCCAGGCACCCCCAAAGACCGCGCATGATCGTATGATTATCACCATCTGGCAAGAAAAATATAGCACTTATGAAAAAACATACGATAAAACAAAACAGAGTTTAGTTTTCACGCAGGACCGCATCTGACCTCTTCAGCAGATCCCTGATCGGCATCGAAGTCCAGGCTTTGGTAATATATGAATGATGATCTTCATCAGAGCGCACAATCGCAACCGTCCCCGGCTCGAAACTGCCCTCAAATTCTTTCACAACGCCGATCCCGTCAGATGTCAGGCCTTCTTCAAGTGATACGTTTCTTCTCGCCGTCAGCCCGGTATAAGCACTGACGAAAATCGCATCTCTGTGCCGGGATATCCATCTTGAAAATGTTTTCTGGTGACCATAAAGCCCGTCCATTAACGCAACCCCCTTCACCCGTTTAGAGATGCCACCTCTCGCCAGTGTCCAGGCAGTTGGTAAAAATCCGCCACTATACCCAACAATAAAAATCGGCATGTTTTTAAAGCGACCAGCCAGTCCCGGCACACCATAAAGCTCACCAAGTTTCCGCTCCGCTTCCTGAACAAATTTGCGCGCACCGCCAGGCTGCCAGAACTTACCGGCACTTGAATCCCGCGCATTTTTCGCAAATTGCGGCGCCACCAGAACCGCATTGACCCCAGCACGAGACAATTGCTGAGGCACCCTTTGTCGGTTAATTATATCCCGCTCTAAAGTCGCTCCATGTCCGTGGAAAAACAGCACCATATAAGCCGGTTTCTCAATATCAAATCCTTTGGGTATATGCAGCAAAACCCGCTCTTCATTATAAGTCTCATCCTGATAATAAATCCGCCCGCTGCGTGTCTTGTGTGCCTTGCGACCATCTTCTTCGTGGTTTAAAAACGGCTCACCATTGTGCGGCATCACACCATCATAGGGAAATGGCGAAGTTTCAAACCGCACCAGCTTCGTCAGCGCCCTCTTCTGCACAACAGACCGCGGTGGTCTTAAAAATCGTTTCGGGAAATTATGCGCCGGTAAACCGGCTGTTTCGATGCGGGGCGTAAATTTCTGCTCTTCAGCCACATCGCCGCTCATCAGGTCAGTGTCGGTATCTTCAAGCGCTTGCTCAAGCGGCTCTTCAAAATCACTTTCAACAGGAGAAATATCTGCTCTGACTTCATTTTTACCAACCTCATAGGTCGAGATCGTTGTTTCTGATAAGTCTTCAGAGCCGCTCTTAATGGGCACCTCGTCCCGTTTCACTGGCTTGGTGTCAGGGGAAATAGTTTCAAGGGACAAATGAAAAGGCGGCAACTGCCAGCCGATAACCGCACCTGCAACCAACCCGGCCAGCATCAGGCAACAGAAGAAGAGTGTGCGCGATATATCCATAATGATCCTTAGCAGGTTAAACGGATATTCGTAGCTAAAACTCTGCTATCATAAAATCAAATCTAACCCGCCCCAACGTCTCAGAACTATCAAAAAACCGTAAAATAAAGCTTGCACTATCATCAATAATTATCACTAAATTACGGCAGCTGGAAACACCTCCCGCCCACTATCAGATCAACCTGTTCAAAACCCGCACATCAGCCATAAGGAAAAACCTCGCAAAGTCTATGCATATGCGGGGAGGTAAACATCATACCTCAACCAGTGTATTTCACAATTTTACAGGGGTTTGAAAGCACCAGCTCATAAAGGGTTTACGTCTGTAAAAAGAAAGCAAACCCAAATCTAAAGTGACAAGGATCAATCAATCTCAACGTCATCAATAATCACAGGGGCTGGTGGTTGTGGCTGCGTCACCATTTCCAGATCAGGCACAACGGTAAAAGGATCATCCTCTCTATGCCGGCGTTTCAAAGATTTATGCGGGCCAAAATACACCCGAAGTCCACCCCAGCCAGCAGCATAATCATTCTCACCAATGCGGGCTTCAGCAAAAAGAGAATAGGCGCGCCCTGTATCAGATGAAGCAAGCTGATATTCAAACCCGGCAAACCCGACAGTCCCCACACCGGCAATATTATCATCCTGCCAGTCAGAATGTTTCACACCCCCGAATAACCTCAGGTCATCAGTGTGATAATAGGCCAGGGTACCGGATACATAGAGACTGCCATCAACACTGGCCTCATCCCACCCTAACATACCTTCAAGAGAAATCTGCCCAAGGTACAAATGCCCTTCACCACCAATGCGATACATCTCATCAGATGATACCCCCAGCACTGAACCATAAAGACCGATTAATCCCACACCCGGGTCACGCCAGAACAAATGCGCCGCCCCTTGAACAAGCTCGTCATCCACACGCCCAACATGACCAAAAAGCCCGTCAATTTGTAATCCATAACGATGAGAAAGCGGGATAGAATAACTGGCCGAACCATAAATGATACCATCTTCGTCATCTGCACCACCAAAAATGGAAGCTTTGCCATTTGGCGCAGACACTCCCGGCAGCCCGAGCTCATCAGCAACAGCTTGATCTAAAGAGAAGGTAAAAGCCAGCAACAAAAGTCCAGTCATGACTGGAATCAGTGCCAGATTGATGGACACGATACGCAACACAACTATCTACCTTAATACTCATCCCCTTTATTCAAGACTGAAATTCAGAGGAAATACGGTAAAGTACTCGTTAATGATTCATTAACTTTCCACTTTACACCCCTAAATGAACGACTTCAAACAACCACAAACGCCTTTTAAGCTTTTTTCAAAGGATAGTAACGGAGCTGCAACAGCTGAAAAATCATGAAATTAGAACTGAGTAGTCTGGAATCCAGTTCTGATATATAACAACACCACCGATTTTTACATAAAGCGAAACAAATTCTGACAATGATGTTTAAGGAAATTCTATGACAACAAAATTTGTATCTACACGATTAAGTCTGCTCTTCATTGCACTGCTACTACCCGTTTCACTCTCAATAACTTTAGTGCATACGACAGCATTCGCGCACAGTCATGGAGATAAAAAAGCAGACCATAAAACCCATAAGCACCAGCATCACAAAAAAGAAAGCAAAGCAAAATCTGGCAGTCTTTCAATTGAACAAGCCATTGCCAAATTGGATCAGGGCATCATTGCCATGGCCAAAACTATGTCTCCTGAAAAAAGAGAAGAAATGTTCGACAACGGTCCGATCATGCACGAGTGGCACACCCACACCAGCGCCATTGAAGACGCCATCGCCGCTCTTGAAGTTCACGCAAAACAAAAATCAGAAACTGAGCAAAAGAACATTGAACAATCACTGGAGCAAATTGAAGATATCCTAGCGGATTTTCACGTCGCAACCCATGACCGAAAAACCGAAGATGCCCTGAGCGAGGTCAAAAAAGCGACTGAAACGTTAAAGAAGATAAAGAGCCATTTTTATAAAACTGGTTGAGGCTTAACACTGATCAGCTCTGGCTTAACCGCGAATGAGCCTGCCTCGCCTCAGCCGCCATATCTCGCGCCATTTCCGCACTTTGCCCGGTGTAGTTTTCAGGGTTAAGTGCGGCCTCAAGTTTTTCACGTGGCACAACAGAAGTCACAGCTTCATCTGCCATAAGCACATCAATCAGTTCGACATTCCGCGCCATGGCAACTTCAACCGCATGATGCACAACATCATGTGCCGCAGTGCGTCCAAGATGCGGCGCCAGACACATCATCCCGTTTTCAGCCACGATCAACTGACCGGAAAGCGCCAGGTTTTTCCGCATCCGCTCCGGGCGCACCCGCAAACAGGATAACAATTCATCAAGCTGAGAAATGGTCTCATAAGCAAGCGGGCAAGCCTGATCAATAACATTATAAAGCATCATATTATTCGCCGCATCACCTTCATGGCTCGGCTGCACCCCTTCAAGCGCCAGCGGCACCATTGATCTTAAGCGCGCGCCCATCGCAATCAACCGCACAGCCACTTTCGAATTCACCTTTTGCGGCATCGTGCTTGAACCAATCACATCACCGCCAAGGTCCTCATATACTTCAGCCAGTTCATCCGACATCAACCCATAAAGCTCACGGCCAATCTTAGATGCCGTTGTTCCAAGCAAAGCCAGCAACATGATATATTCAGCAATATGATCCGTCCCGGCCCGTGATGGCACCCGAACCGGTTTTAACCCAAGCCTTGCCGATAATCGCCGGTTCAACTCCGGCCCGTCTTCACCAAACGCATGCATCGCCCCAATGGCCCCGCCCCAGAGCGAACAGAAAACCCGCCCTTCAGCATCTTTCAGCCGCTCTTCATGGCGCAGCAATTCTTCTATCCAGGCCGCAATTTTAAACCCAAATGTAATCGGCAAAGCATGCCGGTTATTAGTGCGCCCAGCTGTCAGAGTTTCAGCATGGGTTTCAGCAAGTTTCGCCAACGTTAAAAACACATTCCCAAGCCGGTGCCTGATCGCCTGATGCACCCGTTTCATCAAAATGATACGGCCCGTCTGCATCACATTCTGAGTGGTCGCACCCCAATGCACATAAGCTCCACCTTCTTCACCGCAAGCATCAGCCAGCGCCCTGACAAGCGAGACAATCGGCGCTCTCGTCACAGCAATATCTTTCGCCAGCTCATCAGCATCAATCGACTTAAAATTCGCTTTGGCAGAAATTTGAGCGGCCACTTCAGAAGGGATCATGCCTAGTTCCGCCTGTGTTTCAGCTAGTGCCACTTCAATATCCAGCCAGACCTGCCACTGCGAACGAGGAGTAAAAAGATCTGTGATCTCTTCATTGGTGATGTCGTGTTTTGAATTATGTTTCACATCAATATTCCAGAAAATTTGTTTCATTTTTTATTGTCACATCATTCGACTTTAAAGGATGACGAAGACAACGCACATAAAGAGACCCAAGTTCAGGTTCTTTTAAACGACATTCATTAATCGCTTCCGGGCATCGGGGGTGAAAGCGGCAGCCTTTCGGCAAATCAAGTGGGTTAGAGTATACAGCCCCAAGCCCCGTATCAGGTATTTTCTGCCCCGGCTGCATCGTCAGCAAAGATTGCAACAGCACATTCGTATAAGGATGCGCAGCATCAGAAAAAATCTTTTCCTTTTCAGCCAGTTCTACAATCTGGCCGAGATACATAACCGCAATTTTCGTCGCCATATATTCAACCACACTCAAATCATGGGTAATGAGCAGATAGGTCAGCCCTAACTCTTGGCGCAACTCCTGCAACAAATTCAAAATCTGAGCCTGAACAGAAACATCAAGCGCAGATGTTGGCTCATCGCAAATCAGTATTTCAGGCCGCATAATAATCGCCCGGGCAATAGCCACCCTCTGTCTTTGCCCGCCAGAGATCTGATTAGGAAAACTATGGAACAACCGGCGCGGCAAGCCCACCATTTCCATTGTTCGCTCAACCTCTTTTTGCCGGTCTTTAACCTCACCAAAATTATGCACATTCAACGGGCGAATGATTATTTCACCAATCGTCTTTCTCGGGTTTAGAGAAGAATAAGGATCCTGAAACACCGGTTGTATCCGCCGCGTCCGCTCAAGTGGGTTAATGCCAGAAAGCGGTGCTCCTTCGAATAAGATCTCACCATTCGAGGGCGCATCCAACCCAAGCAACATTTTAGCCAGCGTCGATTTCCCACAACCGGATTCACCAACAAGCGCCAGCACATCCCCCTTTGAAAGGGAAAGCGAGACATCATCCACCGCCGTCAGAGTTTCCGTTCTGGAAAAAAGCGAGCGACGAATGGAAAAACGGCGGCTAACCCCTTTTGCCTCAATCAATGGCACAGCTTCCTGCTGCCCCACACCGCTTTCTAAGGAAAGGTTCACAAGGTTTGATGTTTCCTCTGCTGGCCTTGGCTGGTCACTCACCCAATCCGCTGGCAAGACACAACGAAAAGACCTGAAAGCAGAAGAATGATCAGGACTGGAGCCCTCTCCTTCTTCCACTTTCAGGGGAGGTGACTGATCGAGGCAGTCATCACGCACCATTGAACATCTGTTGGCAAACGCACATCCCTTCGTCTCGCCTATTAACGAAGGAACCAGACCACGGATCGTGCCTAGCCTGGCGGATTTTTGTTTACCTGGCTCAGGGATGCAATCAAGCAAACCCCTCGTGTAAGGATGGCGCGGTTGATCAAGCACCTCTTTAACAGTGCCTGTTTCAATCAACTGCCCGGCATACATCACCGCAACCTTATCAACTGTCCGGGAAATAACACCCAGATCATGGCTGATCAAAATCATCGCCATATTAAATTCACGTTGCAAATCCCCAAGCAAACGCAAAATCTGCGCCTGCACCGTTACATCAAGGGCTGTTGTGGGCTCATCAGCAATAATCAGCTCCGGCTCATTCATCAGCGCCATGGCAATCATCACCCGCTGGCGTTGCCCGCCAGATAATTGATGCGGATATTGCGCAAGCCGGCTTTCCGCCGCTGAAAGACCGACTTTCCCAAGCAGATAAATCGCCCGTTCCCGCGCCTGAGCTTCACTTGATTTGCCGTGCAAAGTCATCGTTTCTGTAAGCTGGCGCCCAATACTATAAACCGGGTTCAGCGATGTCATCGGTTCCTGAAAAATCATCGTTATTCTGTCACCGGAAACTTTTTTTGCAATTTCCCCATCACTCATTGAAAGCAGATCATGTCGGCCAAGGCGCAATGTGCTGGCCCGTCGTTGTGCTTTTGCTGGCAGCAATCCAAGCAAAGCCAGCGCACTCATTGATTTGCCTGAACCAGACTCGCCAACGATCCCCAACGCCTCACCCCGGTTAAGCGTCAGGCTGACATCACGCACCGCATGCAAAGTGCCGTTCGCCGTCGGAATATCAACCTCAAGATTTTCAATCTTCAGCAATGGGTTTTGCTTAACATCTGCGACAGTATTTTCTGCGCCAGGTTTTTCAGTATCAGCTTCCATAATCATGTTTTTAATTCCTGTTCTCAGGCGCAGTCACATCCCGAAGCCCATCCCCCATTAGATTGGTCGAGATCACCAGCATAAAAATTGCGATACCCGGCAAAATCACCAGCCATGGCCGATAAAACATCGCTGTCTTCCCCTCAGCAATCATCAACCCCCAGGAAGGTGTCGGCGCCTGAATGCCAACTCCTAAAAATGAAAGCGCCGCCTCAGCAAGTATCGCAATGCCGATTTCGAGCGTGAAGATAACGATGATCTGATTCAGGAGGTTGGGCAGAATTTCATAAAAAATAATCTGGCTGTTTGAGGAACCGATCGCCCGTGCAGAGGAAATATAATCAAGTTGTTTAATCTGCATGGTCGCCGTTCGTGTCACCACCAGATAATAAGTCCAGTGCAAAACCCCAATCACGCATATCACCACGAAAACCGAAGGACCAATAAGAAACACCAGTGACATCGCCAGCAACAAGCCCGGCAAAGCCAACTGACATGTCAGAAGATAACTCACAACCTGATCAATCCATCCGCCAAAATACCCGGCACAAACCCCAAGCGTCACCCCAATCAAAAGGCCAACAGTTGCCGCCCCAATTCCCACCATCAGCGAAATTCTCGCGCCGTATAACAACCGGGAAAGATAATCCCGCCCAAGGTGATCTGTTCCTAATAAATGATCCCATACCCCACCTTCAGACCAGACCGGCGGCAACAACCGCCGCGCCAAAGACTGATCAAGCGGGTCAAATGGCGCAATCAGCGGTGCAAAAATTGCCAGGAATACGAGGCTGAACAGAACGGTTGCCCCAAACAAAAACCCCTTATGCCGCAGCATACGCCGCCGCATCAAAGCTTTGGTTGTCAATGAACTAACAGCTTCATCAGGCCCATCCAGCTCTCTTTCAATTTGCTCAACTCTCGCCATCCCAATCACCTCAACCGCATGCGAGGATCAATCCACGCATTTAAAATATCTGAAAGAAAAGTCAGCAGCACAAAAATGAGCGCAAACACAAACACCAGCATCTGCACCGTCGGCACATCACTGCCAAGAATAGAATCAAGCGCCAGCCGGCCAAGACCGTTCAAAGCAAACACACTTTCAACCACAACCGAGCCGCCAAGTTTATGGCCAAGTTGAATGGCCATCACACTCACAACAGGCAGCATCGCATTACGAAGCGCATGCCGAACCAGCAGCGTCGTCCCCCGGTAACCTTTTGATCGCGCCGTGCGAATATAGTCAGAGCTTAAAACATCAAGCAGCCCCGTGCGCGCCAGCCGCATAACGGCGGGGACAGAACTCGTCCCCAGCACAATCGCCGGCATGATAAAATGCGCAAAACTTGAATCACCTGAAACTGGAAAAATAGGAAACGTCACCGCAAACAAAATGATAAACAACAAGCCCAGCCAGAAATTCGGGATTGCTTGCGCCGCAACCGCAGTTGAAAGCGCCATCCTGTCAACGATACTATTCGGTTTCATTGCCGCAAATATCGCTAATGGCAGCGCCACAACAATCGTTACAAAAACGGCCATTAACGCAAGCTGTATCGTCACAGGCGCATGCTCAATTACCAGGTCAAGAACCGGGCGGCGCCAGTAATAACTTTCACCAAAGTCCCCCTGCGATAATCCCTTGAGCCAGCTGCCATATTGCACAATCAACGGCCTGTTAAAGCCATATTGCTCACGAATAACCTCAACCACTTCCGGCTCAGCATCCTCGCCAGCAATCACTTCAGCCGGGTCAGTTGAAAAATTGAGCAGGAAGAAAGTCGCGAGCGAAACCGTGAACGCAACCAGAAGCGCAAGCGCCCCTCTTTTTAGAGCATAATTAATCATCACTCATTCCTAAACCCAGGGGCCAAATCGCCAGTTCGAAATCTAATGTCATCCTCAGATCGGTCATTTCCACCCCACAAGATATAACCTCGGGAACCCATCTTTAGGTGCCTGAAAATCCACATCAGGAGAGGTGAGATAATTTAACGTAAATGCATAAAGCGGCACCCAATAAGCCTGATCAGCAATCAATTGCAGCGCTTTTTTGTAAAGCTGCTCCCGCTTAGCCGGGTCACTGACCCGCTCCGCCGCATTCATATATTCACTCACACGCGGGTCACGGGAAAAATCCCTGTCTGTATTTTTCGACCAGTGCCTCGACGCAATCGCCGCCACATCCGCCACACTCCCAGAAGCCCAGGTGCCAAAATAAGATTCAATCTGCCGCTTGCGCCGGGCTTTATTCAACGTCGGTAATTTGACATATCTGAAATTCACCCGCACCCCAGCCTTCTCGAGGTCAGCCGCAATCGCTTCAGCGACTTCCTTTTCCCGGTAAGCCCAGAAGTCAAGCTTGATGCCATCCGGGTATCCAGCCTCAGCCAGTTTGCGCCGGGCCAGCTCCGGGTCAAATTTATATTTCCTGACATCGTCAAGGCAACCAAACTGCAACGGATGACACGCTGCATCAATCACTGATGATTGCCCTTTTACTAGATATTTGACTATCGCTTCCCGGTCGATCGCATGAATGAGCGCCCGCCTCACTTCAAGCTTCGTCAATGGGCCATCAGGGTCGGTATATCCACCCGCATCAAGAATGATAAATCCGACCCGCATCGAAGGCCCTGAAATAAATTTCACCATCGGCAAAGACCCTGCATTCACGGCTATGTCGGTTGGTACGGAAAACATCCAGTTCACCCCGCCGCTAAACAGTTCTGCCTGCTGTGTGCTCCAGTCAGGAATAGTGCGAATAATCACTTTGCCTATCTTCGCCCGGCCCTTTGGGCTGGATTGATAATATCCCTCATGACGCTCCAGAGTGGTTTGCTTCCCGGCATGAAACTCTGTGACTTTATAAGGCCCGATACCGGTGTGAATATTGCCTGCCGGAATTTTCCCGGCCTCAACCCCGTCATATGCCCCGGCCTTGCGCAGCGGCACACCCCGACCCAGCGCCTGCACGGCAAGTGGGTAAGGATATTTCAATGTAAAACGAACTGAATAAGGACCGGTTTTTTCAACACCTTTCAGCCAGCGCCCGTAAATCGTACCGCGCTTGGTTTTATTTTTCGGGTCGAGTAAAAAGCGATAGGTATAAACCACATCATCAGCAGAAAAAGAACTACCATCATGAAATGTAATCCCTTCACGCAGCTCTACATCAATTTGTGTGTCTGAAACCCGCTCATAAGATTTTGCGGCAAGCGGCACCGGCTTTAAACTATCTGGGTCAGTATAAAACAGCCCATCATCAATCATTTCCGAGAGAATGACATATTCCCGCTTCACGGTGAAAACATAGTCAAGTGAAAGAATAGCGCTTTTAAACGCCACCACCAGCGTATCATCAGCCTTGCCGGCCCGTGCATGTTGAGCTTGTGACGAGATCAGAAATACCATCACAACAAACAACACAGATATCGCCCGCATAAAACGGTGCATCACACAAAACTCCCCATTCAAACTCGACTGCCGGTTATCGCCCGGCTTTATAGCTTTAAAGATTGCACAAACTAATGGTTAAATAAATTAGAATTTAATCACCCACTATTAGAAAATTTGCAACAGTTACGATTTTATGCTTTATTTATAACAGTTACATCTTTAGCTGAGTGCAAAAATTATGAATATCAAAGGCTTACGCATCTTCCGTATGATTGTCAGTGAAGGCTCCCTCGCTGCCGCTGCCGCAGCAATGAACATCAGCCCCCCAGCTGCCAGCCGTCTCATTAGCCTCCTCGAAGCTGAAACAAAACTTCAGCTGTTTCACAGAACGCGCCGCCGTCTAGTGCTCACCAAACAAGGCGAAGAGTTCTATCAGGAAGCCGCCCATATTCTGGCCAGCTTTGAAGAAATTCCGCGTATCGCCGCCAGCATCCGTAATAAAACTCACGAGCATTTGCGTCTCGTCACGGCTCCGCGCATTGGTCAGGGGCTGGTCAGTCCCGCGGTCGCACTGATGCGTCAGCGCCATCCTGATCTTCGCTGCAGCATCGACATGCATTCCCGCTACGGCATCGAGACCCCCATGGGCACCAGGCGCTATGACCTTGGCATCATTTCCCTTCCCATTTCCAGCACCCTGGTAGAGATTGAAAATCAACCGCTGTTTCGTGTGCGTGCAGAAGCCCTGATGCCGAAAGATCATCCACTTGCCAGAAAATCAGAAATCACAGCCGAAGATCTGGCCAGTGTAAACTTGCTTGGTCTCTGGCCTAATCAGCAATGGCGCCAGCAGATGGATGACTTCTTCCGCTCGGGCGGTGTCAAACCTGAATATGCCATTGAGACACGCTCTTCACTTATGGCCTGCCAGCTTGTCCGAGATGGCGCTGGTGTCACCTTGCTGGACCGGGTTTGCGCCCGCTCAATCGATCTCAATGGCATCGTTATGCGCCCGTTAGTACCAGAGCGGTGGATTGTATTTGGTTATATTTATCAGTCCAACCACGAGCTCACCAGAAATGCCAACGAATTCATAACCTGCCTGAAAGATGTCATCGAAGCCATACGCAATGAAAACGATGATTATAAACAAGCCATCATCCCGATGTGGGATGAACCAGAGCAGCTAAAACTTCAGAGCTAACCCAGTTAAATCCTGAAATGATAAATTCCTAGTTCGCCATGATCTCAGCTGCACTTGCCGCCATTTCACTGTTTTGGTGCCCGGCACCGGGCACTTCATGCAAATGCCAGTTAAATCGTGCGCCAAGACCTCGCGCCACTGACCGCGCACGGGAGAAATAAAATTGCCCGCGCTCAAATCGATTGCGCCCTTGAGCATTGGTAAAGGCATTTTTCCGCATCGGGTCACCATGACTGACATCATTTTGCCCAAGCAGCAAAACCATATCAGAAGCAAACGCCCGGCGCAGGGTCGATTTCGCAATCGGCGCACCTTTTAATCCATAAGGAAAAACATACTCATAGTCAGGCAGCATATACCAACCCGGATTGGCAGCAACTGCCCGCTTTATATAACGGCCACCAGAGTGCAACACATAACGCTGCACCATTTGCCCACCAGCACCATGACCATAGATTGAAAATTTACGTTTCGAACTCCCACTAAGTTGAACAGCTTTTTGAAATGCTTTATGGATCACAGCAAACGCCTGATTACGCGGCGCAATGGCCCTGAGCTTCGCTGTCCGCACATTACCGGTCTGAAACTGCCATGAAGTCGGCCACATCGCTTTGGTAAATTCAGGCATCACAAGAAGCGCCCCATACTTTTCCGCCAGTGGCGCCCAGACACTGAAATAATCATAGCCAATATGCCGGCCAACATCGCGCCGCGCCCCGTGGATGATGACCCACACCGGGCTATTTTGTGTAAAGCCCGTTGGTTTATAAACATCAACATTGACAGTCCCGCGTGGCACTTCGATTTGAAATTCGCTGTCTCCTTGAGGCAAGCCGCTTAACTCATCAGAATAAGCTCTGTCTGTTCTGTCACCAAAAGCCAGAGCACTAGAAGCCGGTAAGGCAAGACCAGTCATCACCAGAAGTCCGCCAACCAGTAGCCGGGCTTTTATCAGCTCCACCACTTTGTTCAGTTTCAAGTCACTGATCATAACCATCCTGTTTATCATCCCAGCCTTGCCAATCATCCCCAACATTGAAAGTCTCCAATCTACGCAAACATTTTAATCCGGTTTTTATTGTTGTTTTTAAAATTTGATTTTCGCACCGGCATAAACAACATTAATATCTTCAAGGTCTTCAGCATCAAACCGGCCGTTAGAATCAAGCCCTTCAACCTGAAATTCAAAATGCCTGACACCCAGATAAAGCTCCATTGAAGCGGCGTCGATATATTGAACAATACCAGCACCAAGCATCATAATTTCACTATTAGTAACTTCACCTGAATTACCAGCTTCTCTGCGCCCGGTTACACCATCTCTACCAATGGCATATTCACCATAAACAGATGTGTCACCAAGTGAAGTCAGCTTCTGGCGCACACCGCCTGAGAAATACCGATAATCAAAATCAGGCCGGTTGGTGCCAGTGGGCGTCGCAATCCCCTCAGTTAAGTCAGAAGAACGATCACCATGAAACTCCCTGTGCACGAACGCACTGGTTAAAAAGATGCCTGATGGTTGGTGCAGAATGCTGGCCGAACCTTTAAGCTCGCGTCGGTCACGGCTACCAGTTGTAGTCCCGCTTGGTTCATCAAGATCCTGTAAAAAACCAATCCCGGCTCTTAATTTCCAGTCATTCCAGTTCAACCGGTATTTCACGGCCACATCCCATATATCATCTTCGCCCCAGGCGGCTGAAAGTGTCAGCCCTTTCCAGCGCGGTGTATCATAGCGAATGACATTGCCTCTGTTCGAATCTAGCGTTGGTAGAAAATCAATCAACGCCGTTAAACCGATCAGAGCATCAGGACCCTGTTCAATCTCATCAGAATGGCGCACCAGAAACCCGCCACCGATCAACCGGGTATCATTTGAGGCCGCAACATGCACACCGCCAAGATCATTCAGAATGATATTATCTGTCGCCGGTGAAGTATGACCAATACTAAGCTTTCCTAGCTCATTATGTCTGATCCACATATATGAATGACGCAGCTCAAACTGATTACCAGGCGCTTCATCATCCTCTTGTGTCACATTCACTGAACGCGCATGATCATTTTGAATCTCAAGATGATAGCCAGCCGTCCAGCCACGTGTCATGCGGCCTTCACCAAGAATTTTAAAGCGCACTGGGCTGTTGATATTATCAACAACATAAGTATCGCGCTCTTCACCATCATCCCATGCCATCAGCATCTGGTTCACCTGACCAGAAACCTTAAGAGACATCGCCTTAGAGCCACGCCGCGCTGCCTGATCTTCAAGTATCGCAATCCGGTCATCTAGCTCTTCAGCAGTTGCACCCGGCTCTGCCGAAGCAAAATCAATCGTGCTTGATGGTGTCCCGGCTGAATACAACTGATCAAACTGAATTTTCAGCCCAACAGAAGCACCCCAGAAATAAACATCACCATCAGAGCGCATATTCTGGTCATCTCTGTCAGCAGCAGATGTAAAATGCGGCAAAGCTTCAGCGACATTGTCGGCCCACAAAAACCAGCCACCCGCAGAAAGTTCAACACCAGGCGCTAAATTAATATTGATACGCGGGCTCACTTCTACCACAGTCGCATGTTGGTTTTTCTTGAGCTTATCACCCATCGTATTGCCAGCAGCACCGCTAATGTCACGGTTAAACGTTCTGTGCCGTTCAATCCGGTTGTTATAGATACCAGCTTTCACGCTGCCACCTATGCTGACCCCATCCATCACCTGAAACATCTGCTCATAACCTACCTGCACACCAAGCATGTAGTTATCAATCCGTGTACTGGTTCTGTCTCTCTCATTATCTGTTGGCGGATAGGCCAGTGATTCAGCATTGTCATAAGTAACTGAAGCAAGCCGTTCACCAAAATAAAGCCCGCGCACACCAAACATCAACCCAGGTATCGCCAATGCATTTTTTGCATTCGCCTCGGCACCGAACAAATAAGTCTGATGCTGCACCTGCATGGCAAAAATATCATCTGAATCAGAATTACCCGTTGAAAGGTCAGCGGCCGGATTTAGGTTTTCATGATACGTCGCATTGGTGCCATTAGTGCCGCCAGCAATCAGAAACCCGCTTTTGGTTTCCTCAACTTCGATCGGTACAATAAACAAACCTGAAAATTCAACTGGCGCCCCTAAAATGTGGCCGTTCAAAGTGGCCCTCAATCCACCCGTGGTTTTTTCACCAAGTTCATCACTTGAAAAAGGTGTAAACACATCACCCGGATCTTCCGGCCCGGTAAACTGAATGGTATCAAGATCCGAGCGCCGCACTATCAGCGCCTCAACAGAAATATCCGGCACATAGCTTGTTCCCGGTAATTCTGGAAACGGCGACCAGTCATCAGCTGCTTTCACATCACCCGGTACAACAAAAATCCATGATGCTAAAGTCAGGGCAAAAACCAAAGCCCCGTTTTGCTTCCCTGTCACAGGCCACAAATTCCGGAATAAAGAGCGCTCACTCACATCTGATGCACGCTGCTCCCTCGCCTTAAACACAGACTTAGAGCGTAAATTCATAATATATTTCACGATCAGGATCTCCCCTCCCTGTCACATTTCTTATCGTAATTTCCAGGGCGGAAAAGGCGCGACGATTTAAACTTTTTATAAGCGCACATACGACAAGTACTGCATCCATCTAAACCGCGAATAATTATTAAAGAAATTGTTAATCAACTAACGCTTCAGAAAAATAATGAAAGTGTCGATAATTTATTTATAAATATCAGTTAGTTAAAAGTAAATACACAACTTTGAATTCTTTTCGGATATGATTAATTTAAACAGAGAGTGAGCAAATAAGACAGCCAGAGTTGATCTGACAAGCAACCAGAAAGCCAACCTTCATCAGCTAAAAACCTGTCAATACATTCACTTGCACAAGCATAAATTCAAGCACCCTCCACTGGCTTCTAACTATGAAAACCATGTCATTTATTTCAACAGAAATTAGATCGCCTGTGATAGTCTCAGATGAAAGAGTTAAAAGTCACGATTAAATAATGCAGATAAATCATGTCTCATGTTTTCCCTCGTTCCTCATCAGCACCCTTGCCGACAATCGCCAGAGGCGACGGCGTGTATCTGATAGACACAAATGGCAAGCAATATATTGACGGCTCTTCCGGCCCGGCCACCTCATGTCTTGGTCATAGTGATCAGGCCGTAACAGAAGCGATAAAAAACCAGCTCGATCAGGTCGCTTTTGCCCACACCGGCTTTTTCACATCAAACGCCGCCGAAAACCTGGCAGATAAACTGATCGAGCATGCCCCTGAAGGGCTGGAAAAAGTCTATTTCGTCTCAGGTGGTTCAGAAGCCGTCGAAGCTTCACTAAAGCTCGCCCGGCAATATTTTGTAGAAATCGGCCAGCCTGACCGCCGCTTCATCATCGCAAGAAGGCAAAGCTACCACGGCAACACGCTTGGCGCTCTTGCAACAGGCGGCAACAAACCAAGACGCCGCGCCTTTGCCCCCTTACTGAGAGACACAATTCATATCTCCCCTTGCTATGAATACAGAGAAAAAAATCAGACAGAAAGCAGTTATGAATACGGCCAAAGAACAGCCAATGAACTGGAAGCAGAAATACAAAAGGCAGGAGCAGAAAATGTCATGGCCTTTGTCGCTGAACCAGTGGTTGGCGCAACTGCCGGCGCCCTCCCCCCGGTCGATGGTTATTTCAAACGCATAAGAGAGATTTGTGACAAATACGGTGTCCTGCTCATTCTGGATGAGGTCATGTGCGGCATGGGCCGCACCGGCACTCTGTTTGCTTGCGAACAGGATGATATCGCACCAGACATAACCGCCATCGCCAAAGGTCTCGGCGGCGGCTATCAGCCAATAGGTGCCATGCTCTGCAGCGGAAAAATCTATCAGGCCATTACCAACGGCTCCGGTTTTTTCCAGCACGGCCACACATATATGGGCCATCCCGCTGCCTGTGCTGGTTCTCTCGCAGTCCTGAAGCGGCTGACAGATGATGGACTGGTTGATCAGGCAAAAAAGATGGGCGAGAAACTAAACACAAGCCTGATTGAGCGCTTCGGCCAGCACCCCAACATAGGAGACATACGTGGTCGCGGTCTTTTTCGCGCCCTTGAAATCGTCCAGGACCGTGAAAGTAAAATTCCATTTCCACCAGAACTGAAAATTCATAAAAAAATCAAATCAGCCGCATTTGAAGCCGGCCTCCTTTGCTACCCAAACGGCGGCACGGTTGATGGCGTCATAGGAGATCATGTTTTAATCGCTCCGCCCTTTATCATCAATGATAACCATATAGAAGAAATCACCAGCAAACTGGAAACGGCACTCAAAACCGCATTGAAGAACAGATCATGACCCCACTCCCCAGAATTATGGTCGCCCTCAATGGCGCAAGACGAACAAAGACCGATCACCCAAAACTACCCATCACCATCGTTGAAATGGTTGAGGAAGCTGTAAAATGCCAACAGGCCGGAGCCGACGGCATACACCTGCATGTTCGCGATGAAAACGGCAAACATGTCCTTGATGCCGGCCTTTATCGTGAAGCATTGGCTGAATTGAAAGTAAAAGCCCCAGCGCTATTACCGCAAATCACCACCGAAGCTGTCGGGATATATAACCCGGAACAGCAACGCAGCCTCGTCAAAGACGTAAAACCAGAGCAGGTCTCCATCGCCATTTCCGAAATGACCTCAGACCAGAATTTTCAGCAAGCCACTGAATTTTACAAATGGTGCGAGGAAAGCGGCATAACCGTGCAGCACATCATCTATGGCGAAGAAGACCTGAAGCTAATTGAATCTCTGCTAAACCAAAATCATTTTAAAAAATCTAATCTCCAACTGCTGTTTGTCCTCGGCAAATACACCCCTGGCCAGCAAAGCACACCCCAAGACCTCACCCCCTTCACTGACTTTTTAGGGACAGCCAACATTAATGCAGACTGGTCCGTTTGCGCGTTTGGCAGCGGGGAAACGGCCTGCCTGAAAGAAGCGGCAAAAAACGGCGGCAAAGTCCGCGTCGGTTTTGAAAATTCCCTCTGGAATGCAGATGGCTCCATCGCAAAAGATAATGCCGAACGCGTGCGAGAAGTCGCAAAAGCCATTTCACAACTCTGAAACATCAATCACTGAACAATCATTATCTGATTTTCAGTTACAAAGACCAGACTTCAAAAACGTCTTTCCTGAATGCACCAGCATGCCCTCTGATAAAAAATTTCGCCCAATCAGCAACTGATAATCCAGCCCCGTCCTGTCTGAAAGGTTGACTTCGGTCTTTTTTCGCAAACCACCCACACACAACAAAAGCTCAATCACAGGCCTCCGGCTCTTCTGTGCTCCGGCCCGAACAATGGTTGCATATCTGACTACCGGACGTTCCAGCACAACGGACTTCCCCACCGAATTCTGCACCATGAAACGCACCCACTTGCCCCCATCCTGTTCAAACAATTCATAAAGCGGTGCATTAAGTGAAGAAACATCCGCCCCTGTATCAAGCTTGGCCTTTATCTGAATTTGATGATCTTCCAGAAAAGCATTTTCAAGCCATCCGGCAACAAGCTCACCATTAGAGCCGGCATTCGCCTGAAATGAAGCAAACCCCAAGCTCAATAAAAAACCAGTGAACAAAAACAGGATTGCCCTTTGTAAAAACGTAATCACTATCATAGCTCACCATCCAACTGCCTTCTGTTTAAGAAGTCATTTCTATTAAGGCATTTCAATACATATTCTACCAAAGCAAACTGGAAACACAGACGCAAATTCGAACTGGACTCTATACATGATGCGCCTAAAATACAGGCAATCTAATCATAAGGGAGACATGAGATGAGTTTACGAATTAATGACGAAGCCCCTGATTTTACAGCAGATACCACAGCAGGTGAAATAAATTTTCACGAATATATTGGGGATGGCTGGGTGATCCTCTTTTCTCACCCAAAAGATTTTACCCCCGTCTGCACAACGGAGCTTGGCTACATGGCCGGTCTGCAAGGTCAGTTTGCGGAACGCAACACCAAAATCATCGGCATTTCGGTTGATCCGGTTGAAAGCCATCACAGCTGGAAAAATGATATTAAAGATGTCACCGGCCATGATGTCAGCTACCCGCTGATTGCCGACCCTGAGCTGAAAATCGCCAAACTATATGACATGCTCCCGGCATCGGCTGGCAGCACCTCAGAAGGTCGCACCCCGGCAGATAATGCAACAGTGCGCTCGGTTTTTGTTGTCGGGCCAGATAAGAAAATTAAATTATCCCTGACCTACCCAATGACAACCGGCCGTAATTTTGATGAGATCCTGCGCGTGATTGATTCAATGCAGCTTACTGCAAAGCACAAAGTCGCCACACCAGCCCAATGGAAACAAGGTGACCAGGTTATCATTACCCCGGCTGTATCTGATGAAGAAGCAAAAGAAAAATTCGGCACCTTTAACCAGATCAAGCCGTACCTGCGCTTTACGGATCAGCCAAAGGACTAACAAACCTGTACCAATGAGCGTTACCACCTTCACGCCTGAGATCTAAATCCGGAGTGAAGGTAGATTTAAAAAACCAGAACTCTCTTAAAGCGCAATAGCCTCTTTAAGCTTCATAGGCCGGCCAAGGTAATACCCTTGCGCCTTATGCACGCAAAGCTCTTTCAATACCTTAAGCTCAGATTCGGTTTCAACACCCTCTGCGACAATTTCACAATTGGTCGCCCGCGCAAAACTTATCAGCGCAGAGCCCAGCGCATAGCGAACAGGATCAGAATCCATGCTGCTGGTCAGTTCAATATCCAGTTTGATAATATCAGGTTTAAGCCTGACTATATGCTGCAAACTTGAATAGCCAGAACCGGCATCATCCACAGCAAGCCGCATACCCCGTTCTCTTAAAGGCGCAATCGCCGCGTTCAAAACATCATAATCATGAACTTGCGCATGCTCGGTGATTTCGAGAACCAGCCTCTTAAAAGAATAATCTTCAAACAACTCAGCAAACCCATCCGCGATGACGGTTTCAGGTGAGGCATTCAGCGTCAGATAAACATTTTCGGGAAATTGAGCCAAAGGCCTGATCGCTTTTTTAATCGCCTGCATTTCTAACCAGCTGCCAAGTCCAACATCACTCGCATCAGCAAACCAGACATTTGGCGGTCTGTATGGTTCTGTTTCAAACCGTGCAAGACTTTCAAAACCAACATGGTGGTCACTCTCAAGTGAATAGATTGGTTGATAAACGGGCGACAAAGTATCGTTCTCGATCACTTCATTTATTTTTTCCCGTTTTTCCTTCAGAACCAGCTCTGTCTCAAGCTCACTTTCAATTTCATGCGCCGTGAAGTCAGCAAAAACACGCATCATATTCAGATCTCTCTCATTGAGAGACACATCTGGCGCTGGCCCGAGACAGCAGAACATACCGTACACATCACCATTTGAAAGACGAAGCGGTAAGCTCATATGCTTGCCAATAGGAACAGCCCCGGTAATCGGCATTGATGCTGCAAGCGGTTCAGCCGATGTATCAGGCATCAAACTCGGCAACCGCCCTTCAAGAATATGCATACAATAAACATCATCAAGTGAACGCTCATCACCAACTTTAATCAGCTCTTCAAGGCCCGGCGCATCCACTTCCCGAAACTTTGACATACCATCTTCAAACTTTGAAACATAGGCAACTTCCATCCCCAGATGAGTGCGCACAGTTCGAAGCGCGCGCCCAATCGCGGTTAAATTTTCACTTTTTTCTTCTGGTGAATGTAACTGAATTTCTTCAGCATACTGATTAATTAAACCCGCCGATTCCATAAGATGCCACCTGTCATAAATTGTAATAACCGCAAGACTATTTTAAAGCCTGCCCTCATTGTGCAATCCAGATCATAACAATTTAGTTTTAACAAACAGATAGATGTCATCGTTAACAAACCATCAACACTTGTGACAAAGTGGCAAGGGGCTCTCTCACTATAAAAGACTTAGCTTCATGCCCTCATGGCTTGCAACAAAGCCATGCCCTTTATAAAACTCGAGTGCCGCCGGGCGGCTCTTATCCGTTGTTAACTGTACCAGCCCGCAGCCGCGCTCCCGGCAACGCTCAATCGCCCATTTGAACATCACTGTCCCAAGTCCTGAACCACGTAATTCAGACACAACACGAACACTTTCTATTTGCCCGCGCCAAAGCCCAAGCCGTGATATACCGGGAATAAACGAGAGTTGAAAACAGCCAACCACATCTTTTCCCCGCAACGCGACCCCGAGAAACTGGTTCGGATCAGCAGTGATCGCATCAAAGGCAGAGAGATAAGCCGGCGCCAATGGCTCACTCATAGTCTCTCTCGATTGCCCAAGCTCATCGTCAGCAAGCAAAGTCACTATCCCCGACAAATCTTTAAGAGACGCTCGTTCAATCGCAATGTCATCCATCATTTCTGGTAAATCCCTTCAACCCAACGGTACATTAAATCGATGTAACATAACGATTAATCTCTTTACAGCCCCGTAAACATTGTTCAGATTACAAATGAGCAAAAGCGTAATGTAAAGGTGACTGATATGAGCAACCGGATCTTTTTGTCAATTTTGTTAGTATGTTTTCTCGCCCCAACACAAGCCATAGCCTATGACGGACTAAAACAGGATTTCGCCACCTGCACGCAAGGGAGCGGCAAAGTCGCCAATACAACCATCGTCAAAGCCTGCACCAGATTAATCGACAACGCCGCAAAGCAAAACTCACTGACAGGTTACTTCTATGCCCTACGCGCCATCGCCAATACTGACCGCGCCAGCAATTGCAAAGATGCCCGCCAGGCCCTGAAACTCCTCGACAATCCCGACCTGATCAAACACGCCAGAACCCTCGAAAAAATGAATTGTAAGGGATAACCAACCAGAATTCTCTGAGCCAGTAAGTCGGCAACATTTAAACAAACACGCTAGCGTGTTGGTAGCGGGAGAGGGACTTGAACCCCCGACACGCGGATTATGATAAGGCCCTTATGTAATTAAAAACAATAACTTAGAAAAAATAAAAGTGTCTAGAAAAAACTGTTTAATAAAAAATTTTCACTCACGATACATAGCAATGTAATCAGCAAAAGTTCTCATATCTTCAGCCATTAAATCTCTTAAATAGTTTCTCAGTCTCCGTGCTTCCTTCTTTTCAGCAATACAATAAACAGAAGCATGAGCTAAATTTTCAGGTAATGCATCATCAATAACAATAAAGGCTTGCAAATCTTTATTGCACAAAAATGCTCTAATCCTAGCTGCTAACATAGTAGAAATTAAAGTTGTGGTTCTTTTATTAGGAAGGCGGGAAGCTTGATTTTCAGCATCTATAGATATTTTATCTACATCTAAATAGTTTTCTCGATATACACTCCACCCACGTGAAATTAAATCTTGCTTGCTAATAGCAGACGCAGCTAACTTCCCATTCTCATCAACATGCTCAGGACTAAAACCAAGACGCAACACAACTTCTTCATTTAAAACAATTCCAGGAGATAAAGTGCTTTGAACGACATGTTCATCTGATATAATAAAATCCATCCACTCAAAGTCTTTTTAAATTTTTCATTACCTCAGAAGATAAAGGTATATCAATAGTTACATCATCAACAGAATGCTCAATTCCAGCTAGATTTGCATAATACGAATAAGCACCACTCCCATCAAATCCTAAGTCTACTTTGATTTTTTCATCTAAATTCCACCAAAAGTTAATTTCTCCATCAACTTCAAGGGAAACAAATGGTGTATGTATTCTGCTAAAATCGATCATTCTGGCAAAACTAACTGCATCGTTAATTGCTTGGCGTATAGGTGCGAGACTGTTAGGTCCATCCCAACCATCTTCATACAAAGCCTTACTACGTATCTGAGAGATAACTTCGTTAACTACTTTTTTATATTCAGTAAGGACTTGATTATCAATAATCTCGGGAATCTCTGATGCGGTAGCAGTATCATAAGATAAAATTTCATCCTGAGAGATAGCTGCCACAACAGCAAGGGTTGTAACCAAACTGGCCAAAGGTTTAAAACCTCTTTGACGATTGGTCCTAGTTTCAAAAGTATTAACTTCATTGGCTGGGAATGTAGTACCAGATAATACCCAATTTACAGGGTTTGCTGTCTCAATCATAATTACCTCTCTATGTTATCCAAGCTGATGCTCTTACGCATAGAATCCACAAGCAATTCACTCAAAATTAGCTTATTACTTTCATGTAACTTGTTATATACACTGCAAATATCTACTCTATCTGTGCCTTTTTCAAGACTTATGAAATTATCATCATCTATCTTTCTAACTGTAATACTATGATCAATAGTACTTAAATGTTTTTTAGTTGAATCAACATCTGCATAACCAACATCTATATTTAGCTGATTTAATCCTTGAAGTTCTCCGTCAGGAATATTCTCAAACCATCCAATATGGCAATGCCACCTATCTCCTGATAAAAAAGCTTTTTCATGTAACAAATTACTCTCTTTATTAAACAACTCTGAAGCAAAATATTGCTCATTTGTTTTTAATATGAATCTATCAACATACTTCAGTCCAAAACCAGAAATTGAATTCTCATTAATATCCGCCTCACTAAAAACTTTAAGAATTAAAGCATACGCTTTTTCCCAAACTTCATTCCATCTAGTATAATCCAAACAGTGAATTGAAATAGATCTAGGTAAAGTTTTAAGCACCCAAGAAGGCTTACCGTTAGATAAGATATGCGACATCTCAATACCGACAATCCTCTTTAGGGGGGAATGCTCGGCATTTTTTCCAACAGGAATCAAATGTTCTTCAATTTCTGCATATTTTGGAAGGTCAACACTCAGCTTATCCTTTAAGGATCTAAAAAGTTCAACCCTAGAGGCATCAAAATCAGATATAAATTCAATAT
>JAJFHX010000037.1 GCA_021775425.1 Hyphomicrobiales bacterium | reverse complement strand
TTTACCAAAGTTCTTCTCAATCTGCGACAGCGCCGATTGCAGCGCTTTATCCTTATCCATCATATCCCCTTCAATCACCTGCAAGCCAACATTTGCCATCTTCATTACCTCTTATTTCATGAGTAAATGCAACATTCAATTGATATTAAATGTACACCATTTGTTCTCTTTTGGCAACAAGAGATAAGGCCATGTATTTATTAGCTTTATTGTTTTATGTTCGTTTCATGTTCTAAAAAATGAATCAGTTCGCATCGCTGACATAACCTCATCAGCTCAGTTCTTCTGTAAGGTTTCTTTCACAACAGCAGCCAGCTGTTTCAGTGAAAATGGTTTTGGCAGAAACTGAAAATGGTCGTTTTCATCAAGGTTTTTCTCAAATGCATCTTCCGCATAACCTGAAATAAAAATCACCTTCACATCTGGCATGGTTTTCCGCAAATGCGTCAGCATCGTCGGCCCGTCCATCACCGGCATCATCACATCAGAAATCACCAGATCAATCGGCCCATCATGACGCTCAACAACAGAAAGCGCATCAACACCAGAATTGGCTTCCAGCACATTATACCCTCTTGTTGAAAGTGCTCTGACGGCAAAACTGCGCACTGCTTCCTCATCTTCCACCAGCAACAGAGTTTCAGAACCGGTTAAATCTTTCGGTTTTTCTTCAACAGGAAGCGGCTTCGCAGTTTCAATCTGGGTCACATCCCTCACATGGCGCGGCAAGTAAATTTTAAATGTGGTCCCGACACCTTCTTCACTGTCCACATAGATATAACCATCAGTTTGCTTGACAATGCCATAAACCATCGAAAGCCCAAGACCGGTGCCTTTGCCAATATCCTTCGTGGTAAAAAACGGCTCAAAAATTTTGTCAATCAGGCTTTCTGGCATCCCGCTGCCTGTATCAGTAATCTCAAGCAGCACATATTCACCCGGCTTCAACCCGCGCTTTTCTTCGTCAAGCGAATGATGCTCAGCAATATTCTGCGTTTTAAGTGTCAACGTGCCGCCATCAACCATCGCATCACGTGCGTTAACCGCGAGGTTAATAATCACCTGATCAAACTGATGATGGTCGGCTTTCACTTCCCAGAGATCCCGGCCATGGTCGACTTTAAGGTCAATTTTTTCACCAAGCAGCCGCGAAAGCATCGCCGTCACATCTTTGATCACGTCATTAATTGAGAGAACCTCAGGCCGAAGCGTCTGCTGGCGGGAAAAAGCGAGCAATTGCCGAACAAGGCTCGCTGCCCGGTTCGCATTCTGCTTAATATGCATCATATCTTTAAACGCCGGGTCAGTTGGCCGGTGCGAGCCGATCAACAGATCACAATACCCAATAATCGCCGTCAGCACATTGTTAAAGTCATGCGCGATACCACCCGCCAGCTGACCAACCGCCTGCATTTTCTGGCTTTGAGCAAATTGTTCTTCAAGTGTGCGCTGCTTTGATGTGTCAATTGCATATATGATCGCCACCGCGCCAGCCTCTGCCATATCCCGCGCCGGGCTGAAATAAAGCTGACCGCTACGCTGACCATTGAGATTAAATTTCACATCAACCGGGGCAATAATCGCATTCCCCTCAGCCGCACTGTCGAGCGCAGCTTTCAGTGCCACAGCCTCTTCAGCCCCAATCAGCTCGAATAAATTATCAGTGCTACTTTGCCCATCAACACCCTGGCCCAGTAAAATTCTAAAAGAACCGTTCGCATTGGAAATCTGCCCGGTCCCGTCAATCGTCGCAATTCCGATCGGGGCGGAATGATAAAACTGCTCAAGTCGCATTTCAGTCATTCGCTGGGGTTCAAATAATTGCGGAGCATCTTCAGCTTTTAGCGCCAGCACACCATAATGCATATCTTCCGGAGAAAGTTCAGCGTCGTGATAAGCCGTTTCACCATGCGGGCGGCCATAAAGAATGGTGCTGATTGTCGACCCATCAGCACAAAGCAGATCATAATACTGAACTGAGCGCAGCGATGAATAAGGTGTCAGTGACTGCAAAAGCAACTGCACCCCTTCAGCCGGTAAAATGGAATGAATATCACTCCCCTCCGTCGGGCGCGAAGACATTCCGAGCCATCCGGCCAGTGTGCCGTTCATATAACTAAGTTCACCAAGTCCGTTAAATGTAAAAAAACCAACAGGGGCCTGATCAAACTGATAAACCGCATTGGTCAGCTCTTTATATTCTAGGTCCCGCTGCCCGCGCTCCAGAGTAATGTCCGTTAACCGCCAGACAACACCACTCGCCTGGGCCGTTTTCTCTTTCGCATAAAGCGGGCGAACAGAAATGCGCAACCAGCGAAAACCAGATGAACCAGCCTCCGACGTTTCATCAAGGCCTTTGTCCGCGTCTTCAATATAGATTTCTTCTTCCCAGTCTCGAAGCTGTATCGCGGCCTGACAAAGCCTGTATAAAGGCTCAGCTATTGATGGGTCACCGGAAAAACTACCCTCAACAGTCGCAACAACCTTTTCCCTTGGTTGCCGGAGAATATGAAAATAGGCATCATTGGCATAAAGCACATCACCTTTTTTATCGGTGATCAGCATGCCGTCAGTCAGGTGGTCCGCATATGCAGAAAAAATATTCACATCCTGCTTCTGCGAATTAATATCAAGAATACCGGCAGAATAAGCCAGCACAGCAAACACCCCAACCGTCGCCAGCAGCCCAAGAATACCAATCAGAACAACATTAAACTGCTGCAAAAAAAACGCAGCAAACAACACCGCAGTCAACAGACCAAGGCATGTCAGGGTTCTGAATTTTCCGGGCCAAAACATCATGGCAATTAGTCGATCCTCTTGCACCAGATCAGGCTTTTGAGAATCGAGAGGTACATTTGCTTCACTCATAGCCTCGAAATTTAACTGATTCGCCAACCGTAACCGATTGTTTTTGAATCTAATCAACACCCTATTCAGTTTGCGCTTTTTCCCCACTTTTAAAGCCCGTTAAGGCCGGTTAAAGCCCGGTTTTCATGGTTGTGAGAGCCAAAAATAACAACTTCATTCAAGCCTTCTCATCAGGCTGTAGCCTTTTTCTGCCGCATCACAAAGCCAATCACCTCCGCAACGGCCTTATAATGCTCTGGTGGAATCTCCTGGTCAATCTCAACAACCGCATGCAGCGCCCGCGCCAATGGTCTGTTTTCAACCAGAGGAATATCATTTTCAGTCGCAATTTCCCTGATTTTAAGCGCCAGTGCATCTACACCCTTCGCAAGGCATACAGGCGCGGCCATGCCGGTTTCATATTTAAGAGCAACAGCATAATGCGTCGGGTTGGTAATCACCACTGAAGCCTCCGGCACCGCGGCCATCATCCGTTTGCGGCCACGCTCCATTCTGATCTGCCTGATCTTGGCTTTAACAATCGGGTCGCCTTCCTGCTGCTTATATTCATCTTTGACTTCCTGCATGGTCATTTTCAGCTTATTCCACCATTGCTGCTTCTGGTAGCTGTAGTCAGCAATAGCAACAACAGTATACAGCGCGACCACCGCTCCAAGAATTTTCAAAGAAAGCATCTGCACATGCGGCAACACCATCACCGGGTCCATACTGACCATAACCTCTAAACTATCCTGCGAAGGCCACATCACCAGACAAATCAGCAAAGTAACGATCGTGAGCTTAACCAGACTCTTGGTAAAGTTCACCAGCGATGTCATCGAGAACAACCGTTTCAACCCGGCAAGCGGTGAAATTTTAGAAAGTTTGGGTTGCATGCTTTCTGTTTGAAACAACAACCCGTGCTGCACCAGATTGCCACCAAGCGCCGCAATGATAAACACTAAGAACGGCAGCGAAATCGCCGCCAGAACCGACCAAAGTGCCGTTTCCATCAGTTTGATACTACCAGTACCTTCAATTGAAAGGTCATGCGCATGTTCAAGAAATGATTTGAGATTAACAGAAAGCGCATCAGCCATATTCCCGGCAAACATCAAAACCATCAGCGTTGCTGCTGTCAGCATAAACCAGCTGTTCACTTCCTGGCTTTTGACAACATTACCCTTGGCGCGCGCATCTTTCAGCTTTTTCTCACTGGGGTCTTCGGTTTTTTCACTTTCATCGGGTTCATCAGCCATAATGCAAGTCCCCTTATCTCATCAATTCAAGCAATTGCGCTTCGTAATAATTAAAATACCAGTTCATCATCGCACTCAGCAGCAGAACAAACAGTAATATGCCGATATAGATATTGGCCGGCATTGCGATAAAGAACACCTGAATCTGCGGAATGAGCCGGGATAAAATGCCAATCCCTAAAAAGAACACCAGACCAAAAACAATAAACGGCGTTGAAAGCTGCACACCGATTTTAAACGCCCCTGCCACAATCTGCAGTGCCGATTCACTAAACGGCGCGATCACAAAAGTGCTTTGAGGCGGAAACATAATATAACTGTCATACATCGCCGCAAATATCAGGTGATGGAGATCAAGCGTTAAAATCATCACCGTTCCAAGCATCATCATAAAGCTTGAAAACACAGAATCTGCGCGCCCTGTACTCGGGTCTGCCGTTTGCGCAAAAGACAAACCAGCCTGAAACGAAATCACATTACCAGCCACCTGCAACCCGGAAGAAATCAGTTTAATGAGACTGCCAAACGCAAATCCGATCAATGCCTCTTTTAGGCTCGCCCCGATCAACCCCATAAGCGTTGTGGGAACGGGCGGCATTTTATCAATCAGCACCGGATAAAGACAAAGGCTAAGCATCACAGCAAATGCAAGCCGCGAGCGCATGGGCATACTATGTTCACCAAGTGCCGGCACCATCATCACCAGCGGGCCAATCCGTGAAAATATCAGAAACAGAGCAAATGCAGTCGCCGGTAAATAGTCAAAGCTGACGCTCATTTCCGCCTACCCCTGAAAAGCATTCAGCCACTCGCAATCTGGCTAAGCACGCGCTCCATCAAACCGCCAAGTGTCGAAGCCATATAGGGCATGGCAACCAGCATGGTCACAAAAATAGCGACAATCTTTGGCACAAACACCAATGTCATTTCCTGAATTTGTGTCAGCGCCTGAAACAGCGCAATAATGACACCAACCAGCAACCCAATCAGCATGGGCGGGCCGGAAACTTTCAGCAACACAATAATCGCATCCCGCCCGACATCAAGAATTTCAGCACCAGTCATCAAAACGCCCCTTGAAACATCATGCCCTTAAAATAAAGAATCAACGCCATTATAAATCACCCACAAACCACACCGCGATGATTCTTTTCACTTCTCCAAACTAAAAGGAGCGCAAAGCGCTCAAATGAAATAAGTCAAACCCGTTTGCAGGGCCGCCCTTGTTTACGTAAAAAAGGACGAATTTGCCAATCGTGAAACCAGACAAAAGTACAGTGAGGCACAGCCGAACAGTTTTATCCTAATCCAACTCCAATGCCCTCCGCCGTACCAGCGCCGGTTGCTGGTGGGCAACCTGAAGGCGCACTAAAGAAGTGGGCAACCGAAGGCGCACTAAAAAGACTCTATTTAATAGCAGCTTTGCTGCAATTAAATAGGCATATTCATAATATCACGGTAGGCGCTGATGACCCGGTCTCTGGTTGTCACCAGCGTTTCAATGGCAACTTCAGTTTCAGCAATTGTTGTCACAAGGTCAACCAGATTACCCTGGCCAGATGCCACTTGCGCCGCCGTGGCCTCAGACGTTTTTCCCATCTCGGAAACGGAATTCAGCGCTCCCTTAACAAGGTCAGCAAATTCACCTGTATCTTCAAGCGCGCCGGATGTCTTGGCATTTTTAGCAAGCTGCTCGCCCGCCTTCATCACATCTGCATATGCGCTGGCTGCAAAATTCGCACTAACCGTCATGTCACTGTCCTTTTAAAATTCATCTGCAGTTTTAGAGAGGCAAATCCCGTTCAGACCCGCAATATTTCCAGCGTCTTCGCCAGCATTTTCCGCGCTGATGTGATTACATTGAGATTGGCTTCATACGACCGCTGCGCCTCACGCATATCCATCGCTTCAACCATTCCGTTAACATTAGGTGTTTTGATATAGCCTTTGTCATTCGCGCCCGGATGCCCCGGCTCAAGCCGCAAACCAAATTCGGCACTATCAAGCTTAACCCGCCCGTGCTGCACCATATCAGCCCCGATTTCTTCATTATAAACCTGATTAAAAGTCGCGATCTTGCGCTGATAAGGGTCACCGCCTTTCACGTTCGAAATACTGTCCGCATTGGCAATGTTTTCAGAAATAATCCGCATCCGGTGCGATTGCACACCAAGCCCGGAAGCCGCAATTTTAAGACTTTTCATTAAATCCATAAGAAACACATCCTTAAACTATGAGTAAAATCAGCAGTTAGAAATGAGCATTCACTCATGACTTAGCCCCGGCCAATGGCTATTTTCAGTATCCCGAGCGAGCGCGAATAAACTGTTGAGGCAAGCTGATAATCAAACTGGTTATTAGCAACCTTGACCATCTGGTCCTCAAGCACGACACCATTTCCTGTCGGTGTCACTTCAAAATCTTTCGTGGTATTTTTTTCAAAATCCGATCCAAAGCCACCACCAACATTCATATGCCGGGCATTGGTCACCATCATGCCGGTTTGCGGGCGCTGATCTTCCGGCAAATGCTGCTCAAAAGTCATCGGCTTTAAATCTTTGGGTTTGTAATGAGGGGTATCAGCGTTTGCAACATTACTGGCAAGAACCGTTTGCCGCGCCTGATGCCATTTCATTTTGTCACGCACAAAGCCCATAATCGGCAAATCATTTAACATCGCATCTCCTTAATCTCAAAACAGGAAACGCAAAACAAATCAAACACCTGACAAGGCAAATTTTGCCGCCTCAAGGTTAATAAGCCGTTAAGAAATCACCATTGTTGGGGATGAAGCACATTTTTACGCCCGTGAACTGGCGCAAATCAGGTAATTATTGCCGGGTAAGGGCGGCCTGATTGTTGGCGGCAAAACTTTTAGCCGCAAAATGCTGTCAGAATTTAACAATAACCAGAAGACCATCTCCCGAACGACTGAAAAGACCAACGCGAACGATGAAAGGCATTTAAACCGTGGAAACCATGATCTACTGGGCAATTTCTCTGCTATTTGTCATCGCGTTGATCCTCGGTCTGGCGTTATTAATCAAAAAATTCGCGCTGCCACAAAACCCGTCACAAATGCTATTTCGCAAAGGTAAAAACCGGCGGCTTGAGCTGATAGAAACCCTGCCGCTTGATCATAAATCCCGCCTTGTCCTGTTCCGCCGCGATCAGACTGAACATCTGATCCTCCTCAGTCAAAACAAAGACATCATCATTGAAAGCCCCGTTAATCAGTCACGAAACAAAGCGCCTCACCACCCTTTAAAAGAAGAATCATGAGTAAAGCTCGAATGGAAACTCATCTCAAAATGGCGAAGAACACCAGCAAAAAATCAGTCCGCCGCGTTTTGCCAAGCGTTGAAAACCGCAGCATGGCAAAAAGGGCGAGCTATCTCCACGGAGCTATACTTTTAACCGGCGCAACAATTCTGCTCGCATGTTTCATCACCCTGTTTGCCGGCACAGCAACTGCGCAGGATATCAGCATCGATCTTGGTCAGGGCACTGGCGTGACCGAGCGCGCATTGCAAATCATCGCGCTGGTCACCATTCTCAGTGTCGCCCCGTCGATCCTGATCATGGTCACCTCTTTCACCCGCATCGTGATTGTCCTCTCCCTGCTTCGAACCGCCATCGGCATCCAGCAGGCGCCGCCAAATACTGTTGTAGTAAGTCTCGCCATGTTTCTCACGGCCTTTGTTATGATGCCCGTCTTCCAGGAATCCTATGATACCGGCATCCAGCCGCTAATCGCAGAAGAAATTGAACTACAGGATGCCTTCACCAGAGCATCCCTCCCGTTTCACAAATTTATGCGGGTCCATGTGAGAGAAAAAGACCTGGCCCTGTTTCAGGATATGTCAGGCAAAGCAAAACCGGAAACACCTGAAGACATCAGCCTCTCAGTCCTTATTCCCGCCTTTATGATCTCCGAATTACGCCGCGCCTTTGAAATCGGCTTTTTAATATTCGTGCCCTTTGTCGTCATAGACATGGTCGTCGCTTCAGTGCTGATGTCAATGGGTATGATGATGCTGCCCCCGGTAATGATATCACTACCCTTTAAGCTGATCTTCTTCGTCCTCGTTGATGGCTGGCACATGGTCGCGGGCAGTCTGGTGAAAAGCTTTGGCGGGTGATTTTTCTTGATTAATCATTCAGAATTACTTAGACCATTTCCTTCGTGATCATATCAATATAAGCCTTGGCTTCAGCCTCTGTCGAAAACAGCCGCCCGGCCGCAAAACTGTGTCCATTCTCTGTCACAGCAATCGGAACATCCTTATAGACGACATTATCAACCTTACGTGCAGACCCTTCACCGTAGTAATCAGCAATTTCCCTTGATCTATCGGGAATACCAAGCACTTCAACATCAGTGCCCGAGTGGCGCGAGAGAATTTCAACAGCTCGCTTCTCATGCTCACCATCACTGGTGCGCACCCATAGCAAAATTCCACCGCGCTCAAGCTGCTCACTCAGATAGTCAGCGCGTTTCTGGTCAATGAATGAAGCAAGCACAGCTCCAATCGCCGTACCGCCGGTTGCCCCGGCAAGGCTACCGATAATGGCCGCTCCGATTGCGCCGCCCGACGCCAAAATTGGCGCAAATCCAATGATCGCACCCACATACATAAAGCCGCCAATTGCAGACCCTTGTAGCACAGCAATTGATTCAGGCTCAACATAAGGCGCAGTCGGCACATCTGGTTCATCCTTGAAGTCTGTGGTAGATTTAAAAGAATAACCAAGCTTTTGCTCCACCGCATCAGCAGAAGCCAGCATACTAAGATCCGCCCGGTCAAAATTAGAAGTAAGCAACTCATCTACGGCGGCTTGCATATCCTTAACCGTCGCAAACACTGCTACAGCCTCACGTACTATCGAGCGCGTCATAATGAATCTCACTTTCTGTTATTTTTAAACTATTCTCATTATAACAAACCATCTCATCGCTAATTTGTTCCAAAAATAAAACGCAAGCCATACAGAATCATAAAAACTCACTGCAAAATAAATTTACCTGCAAATGTCTGTGCCCAACCTCTCGCTCGAAAATAATAAACCGTGTAAACGCGGTTACCGGGCGGATGCTGGTGGGCATCTGAAGCCCTAGAAAAAGGCGGATGCTGGTGGGCATCTGAAACCTCAAAGAAAAGTCGAATGCAGCGCAGTTGCCTATGGGCAACCTGAAATGACAGCGTAAAATGGAGGTTTTAAAAAGTCGGACTGTAGTGCAGCTTCTATGGAGAGCCAGTACCAGGTAGCAACACGAAGGGAGACTGCATACTAATGCCCATACACTGCTGAATTTGTTCAGATAAATATAACAAAACTGATTACATCTAACCGCATCAAGCTCTCATTGAGGGCTTTTTTTGAGTTAACACCCCTGAACACACTCCCCTTTAGACCTGCGCTTAACCAAATAAAACTTTGATTTATCAATAACTTAAATAAACGCAACATACAGCTTCAGAATTAACCATGAATTATTTTTAACTGTTCCTCTAAAGCCAGTTGAGTAACATGCAGACAAATCAGATGGAGAAAACTCCAGACCAAAGTATCAGTTCAAACTAGAGTAGAGTAAAGAAGATGAAACAGATAGAAAGACCAAACCCCTCAGTTCAGGGCAGACAACGTGCCAGCAAACAAAATCTATTCAAAAGAGCAATCAGCATTTGCCTGCTTACCATGCTGGCGCTTGGAACAATTCAGCCCGGCACCGCCATCGCAGCTGATGATTGGATGAAACTGGAAGTTCGCGGCATGACGCCATCTATGACATTTGCCGAGGTGAAAGCGCACTTGCAGAAAAACTGGCCAACTGCCCGCCTGAAGGTCAGATATAATCATATCCGTCACGTCAATAGCCGCTATAAATATGCCCACTCTATTTCAATCCGGGATTACTCAACTGGTAAGAGGGAAAATTTCCGGATTATGTTCTTGCCACCAGAAACCATCACAGACGACCCTGAAACTGTCAAAATCAAAAGACTGATCCGCGATCAGGACATCAAAGACACTCCGGTGCTTCGAGATGACTTTATCAGCCAGCTCACCAGTAAATATGGCGAGCCCACTTTCATTGACCAGACAAAACTCCAGTGGGTCTATAACAAGGACAGGGTCAAGCTGAGCAGTAAAAAATTGTCAGCACAGAAAAAAGCAATTGAGCTTCGCTGCGAACAGATAAGACAGGCTATGAACACCTATACCAAAACCGCATTTAGCGATGGCAGCATACCAACAGACTACAATCAAAGAGTGGGCGAAATCTCCAAACAGCAGAAAAAATGCTACCATGAACAGGTCCGCATTAAAAACTGCTTCAGAAGCGCAGCAAAGAAACTCTGCCCATATCGGATGACCATCAGTTGGAGAGAACGCAGCGATACCAAAGGCTTTGTTCCGGCCTATGTTGTTAACCTCAATAGCGTTAAATTCCACGAACTTGAAAAACAGCGCATTGCAAACCTGAAAGACCAACTCATGAACAAAGCGCTTGAGGAAACAGAGCAAAAAGCAAAATCCGGTGCCAAACTAAATCTCTGATAGTTAGTAGAAAAAGAACAACAAATCAGAAACTCAAGACAACCAGATGTAAGGTTATAAAAAAGAGGCTCCTGTTGCGAGCCTCTTTTGACGTTTAACGAACCAGTGACAATTAATTCGCACGCATCCTGACGCATGAGGGCGTAACAGTCCCACGGGAAATCTCATGCCGTCTTTTTGCACGGCGGAGTTTCCTGTTGCAGCGGCGCTTGGCCCGGCGGCAGGCCCGGCTGGTTTTATTTGCCGTTGCCAGAGTTGTAATCGCCCAGTCGGTGCCATTGGTCGCCCCGTAAAAACAGGTATCTCTGGCAGTTGCTGGGCCAACTGAGAAAAATGTAGACCCTATAAGGGCAAACACGTAAATAGAAAAAAGGCTGATTGTTTTATATGACATGGTCTCTCTCCTCAATCTGAAAATTTAGAAGTAAATACCTCTATATCTTTTCGTCGTCGAAGAGAGGAGAAAGGTTCAATTAGTGCTTCGTCTGACCTGCCTCAGAGAACAGATCAAATACCTGCCTGACTTCAAGCATCTTCGCTTCAAGCACATCTTCTTCAGGGTAATCGTTGGCTAGATCAGCACCTGCTAATAAAACCTCGGCAACCATTTTCACCTTTTCATCAACCGGGGCTTCCAGATCAACAAAAAACACATGCATAATCAAATGCACCTGCTCAACAGAAATCTCAAAGCGCTCATCAAGCACTTTCATCGTCTTAAATTCCCGGGCTTCTAACCGCTCTGGCGAATTGAAAATTTCATAAATCAATTCATTCACATCAGCATCCCGAAACACATAATGGCTTGTCATAAGTATCTTCTTTATATTCGATAAATTACCTAGTTTTACTGACCTTGTATTACAGAGCGATCACGTTTCACACCTTCATCAGAATTAGCATAAAAACCAAATGATACTTCGAACTATAAAGTATTTACTTTCCGCCGGGCCGCCCCAAGGAAAGTAAATTCCTTATTGAAACTGACTAAAAGTATTTTTAGTGCGAGAGCACTAAATAACTTTTTGTCAAACCAAACCCTAATCCAAATCCGAAACTTCAACAGCTCCGCCGCCATGCACCCGCTGCGCCAGCGCCGCTTCGATAAACGGATCAATCGCCCCGTCAAGCACAGCAGAAGGGTTCGTGCTTTCAACACCGGTTCGCAAATCTTTCACCATCTGATAAGGCTGTAAAACATAAGAGCGAATTTGATGCCCCCAGCCAATCGCTCCTTTTTGCGAAGCTTCAGCTTGCGCTTTTTCTTCACGTGCCTGCATCTCTAGTTCATAAAGCCGCGCCCGAAGCATCTTCCACGCCTCAGCCTTGTTCTTATGCTGCGACCGACCAGACTGACACTGCACCACAATACCAGATGGCTGATGCGTAATGCGAACCGCACTGTCAGTGGTGTTCACATGCTGGCCGCCTGCCCCGCTCGCCCTGTATGTATCAATCCGGCAATCACTTTCAGCAATATCAATCTCGATATCATCATCAATCACCGGAAACACCCAAACGGAAGAAAAACTTGTGTGTCGCCGCGCATTAGAATCGAACGGTGAAATTCGTACCAGCCGATGCACACCGGATTCCGTCTTTAGCCAGCCATAGGCATTCTCGCCCTTGATTAACAAGGTCGCCGCTTTCAGTCCCGCCTCATCACCCGGGCTGGTGCCAGAAATTTCAACTTTAAGGCCCTTATCTTCCGCCCAGCGCATATACATCCGAAACAGCATTTCAGCCCAGTCCTGGCTTTCTGTGCCGCCAGCACCGGCGTGAATTTCCACATAGCAGTCATTGCCATCAACTTCACCAGATAGCAGCGTTTCAACTTCGCGCCGCTGCGCAATCTTGGCCAATTTGGCAAGCGCCGCCTCCGCTTCGGCGATCACGGCGTCATCTTCTTCCATCTCACCAAGTTCAATCAACTCCTGCTGGTCAGATAGTTCCTGCTCAAGCTTGAAAAAACCAGACAGTGCAGAATCAAGCTTTTGCCGCTCTTTCATCAGAGCCTGAGCTTTTTTCGGGTCGTTCCAAAGGTCCGGGTCTTCTGACCTTTCATTCAGTTCGTTAAGACGAGTTTGTGCCTGATCCGGGTCAAAGATGCCTCCGTAACAGAGCAAGAGATTCCGTAATTTGAGTGACCAGAAGTTGAGTTTCAGCGCGCATAAAAAGCCTCATGATAAAAGAGCAAAGATGCCCTTAAAAATATATTTCAGATAATAAAAAGCGGCACATGAGAACGCACCGCTTTCGTAATGTTATGACTATAAGCAGAACCTGCTGTCAAGCCCGCACCACTTCCAGGTCAGCTTGAGCAGCCCTCCACTGATTAATAAGAACGGAATTAATAAAACCCGGAATCAAGCTGCCTGTCACTTTCAGGAATGAAAATATTCGGGTCATCATAAATCACAGATGACGCATCAGGCGGACCATTGCCGGGTTTAAATGCTTCCATGATCGTGTTCTGGCCACCAGAAGACCGCAGCCCGGATTTCGAATTAATCGGTATCAGCTTAATACCTGGCGGAATCCGAAACGGAATAGCCGGCTGGTCACTAAGTGCAGACATCATAAATTCTCTAAAGATCGGCGCAGCAAGCCCACCGCCCGTTGCCTTCCGGCCAAGCGGGCGCGGCACATCCTGGCCAACAAACACACCTACCGCCAGGTCAGGAGAAAACCCGACAAACCAGGCATCACGTGCGTCATTGGTCGTACCGGTTTTACCGGCCACCGGAATAGGCAGTCCGGAAAGAGCCTTCCGAGCTGTCCCGCGAATAACCACACCTTCAAGCATTGATGTGACCTGATACGCCGTATGCGGGTCAACCACCTGCTCGCGCTGGTCAATCAGTTGAGGTGGTTTCTGGTTATGCCATTCTGTCTGGTCACAACCTTCACAGCGCGCTGCATCATGCGACCAAACGGTCTTACCATAGCGATCCTGAATCCGGTCAATCAATGTGGCGTTCACCTTTTTCCCGCCATTGGCAAGAATGCTATAAGCCGTTGTCAGCCGCAACAGTGTTGTTTCACCCGCACCAAGTGACATTGAAAGCACCGGCAACAGATTATCATAAACACCAAACCGGCGCGCATATTCAGATATCAGCGGCATGCCCATATCCTGCGCCAGACGAACCGTCATCAGATTGCGTGATTTTTCAATACCAATACGAAGTGTCGAAGGCCCGTTAAACTTACCGCTATAGTTTTTAGGGCGCCAGACACCCTGCCCATTGCCCTGATCAATGGCAACTGGCGTATCAAGCACAACACTTGAAGGCGTATATCCATTATCAAGCGCAGCGGCATAAACAAAAGGCTTAAACGCAGAACCCGGCTGACGCATCGCCTGTGTCGCCCGGTCAAACTCGCTGTCATCAAAACTGAAGCCACCAACCAGCGCCTTAACCCGGCCCGTATGTGGGTCCATCGCTACAATCGACCCTTCAACTTCAGGAATTTGCATTAGTTTCCACTGCGAACGACTATCAACCGGCACTTCAACTTTCGTGCTGGCGACTTCTTTCTTTATCGGTGCGACATAAACCACATCACCAACATTCAGCACATCTGATACGGATTTTAACGCTTTATCTAATTTCGGGTCGCCATGCTTTGTCTCACCCAGATGTTTGCGGGCCCATTTCATATTCGCAAGTGTGATTTCACCAATCTCACGCTTTTGTTCAACACGTTTTGAGACAAGCACTTTTGGCTGCAATCCAATCACAGCCTTGCCATCTTCAAATTTCAGAACAACAGCCAGCTTCCACGGGTGAACATCATTAAGAGCCTCAACTTTAGCAAGCTCCGTTCCCCAGTCCATATCTTCGGTTAGAACAATCTGCGCCACAGCACCACGCCAGCCATGCTTCTGGTCATATTCAACCAGACCATTCACAAGCGCTCTTTTGGCTTTTCTCTGCAAGTCAGGGTCAAGCGTGGTACGAACAGAAAGCCCGCCACCATAAATTTTCTTTTGGCCAAATTTTTCAACCAGTGTGCGCCGCACCCCTTCAGCAAAAAATTCACCCGCCAGAATATGCGCCCCGAATGGCCGCGGGTTCACTTTAAATTCTGAGGCTTTAGCCTTCTTAGCCTGCTCTTGCGTAATAAACCCGTTTTCTGCCATCTGCTCCAGCACATAAGTACGGCGCGCAATCGCCTTTTTCCGGTGTTTAAACGGATGATAATTATTCGGCGCCTTTGGCAGTGAGGCTAGATAAGCCGCCTCCGGCAGAGTAATTTCCTCTAGCGATTTACCAAAATAATTCAGCGCCGCAGCTGCAATCCCGTGTGAGCGCAAACCAAAATAAATCTCATTCAGATAAAGTTCTAATATCTGGCCCTTCGTGAAAGCTCTCTCTATCCTGCGCGATAGCACAGCCTCTTTGACCTTCCGGTCAATATTCCGGTCATTGGTCAGTAGAAAGTTTTTAGCAACCTGCTGCGTGATGGTCGAAGCACCAATCATCCGCCGGTTGCTGCCACTCATCTTGATCTTGACATTGGTGATAATCGCCCTGGCAATGCCACTATATGACAACCCGTCATGATGGAAAAAGTCCTTATCCTCAGCCGCCAGAAACGCATTGATGATCACTTCCGGAATGGCGTTAATCGGCACATAAATCCGCCGCTCCTCGGCAAATTCAGCGATTAAGTTCCCATCATTAGCATGAATCCGGCTCATCACCTTCGGTTCATACTTCGCCAGCACTTCATAGTCGGGCAAATCTTTGGTGAGGTCCCAGACATAATAAGCCACGGCAGCAGAACCAGCGAAAAACGCGATACACCCGGCCGCAAAAATAAACCCGAAAAATCTGAGCAACAGGCTGCGTTTCTTTTTCTTAGGTTTCTTGCCCCTTTGCGGGGCACCGGCACCAGGTGGAATGTTCTGTTGATATGGCCCCTGCCCCATGCCCGCAGCAGAAAACCCCGCACCTGAATATCCCGGCCTCTGTTGAACCGGACGGTCCTGCGTTTGCCGACGATAAGGTCTTGGTGGCGGTTGATGGTTCATAATAGGTAAGCCTCACGCAGCTAAAAACAATATCATTCAATAATAACAATAAGACCGTCAGGTCCGAAAGATAAATTCATTTCAAAAACAAATAACTACCAAAGCTTTTGCAGATAGCTTATCAAACTGCAAAATCAAACACAAATTCTCAATCTAATAGGTTTGTTCATTGAATAATCAGCCCGGTAAAGATGATATTCCCGATCTTCGAGACATAAACTGGCAATAAAACGTGCCTAAATTATGGTTACACAACAACAGGCTATTCATTCATTTAATTTGCATGATCAGTTTAGCCTGAACAGATAAAAATCCAAGCTTGTCAGCAAACTAACCAGCGTTATCTCATTATTTTAACACCATTAAAACCGGATTGATGAGCAGAAACAGCTCAATCCCCATCAAAAACTGACCCGAATAAGATTTTCGCAAGTTCACACAAAAACCGGCATCACTGGCTCTGCAAAAATTTATCAATCGCGACAGTTAAAGATCCAGCCAGTTTCGATTGCCATTTCGCCGATTTCAGCAACTGCTCGTCCTGCTTATTACTGATATACCCAAGCTCAATCAATACTGAAGGCACAATCGCAGAACGCAGCACTCTGAAATTTGCTGATCTGAGCTGATTTTGAGTAAATTTTGTCTTGTGCCGCATGCTGGAAAAAGCCGTACTGGCAAAATCCAGCGACTGGTTTTTCGTTTCTCGCTGCGTCAGGTCCCTTAAAATCCCTTCAACTTCACTCTCTGGTGGCAAATCGATGCCAGCAAGAATGTCAGATCTGTTTTCCTTATTCGCCAGTGCCTGCGCTTCAAGGTCTGACCCTTCTTTAGAGAGCGTGTAAATCGTCGCCCCTCTGGTGCGGTTAGCCAGACGTTTGGAAATCGCATCAGCATGAATAGAAATCATCAAAGACGCGTGGTAATCTTCAGCGATTTGCACCCGCTCAGCCAATGGCACAAACACATCCACCGTTCGCGTCATCTTGATGTCATATTTGCCGGTTTTCTCCAGCTTGCGTTTCAGCACTTTGGCAAAAGCTAGCACCACATCTTTTTCGCGTGAGCCTCTTGCCCCGCTGGCTCCCGGATCAAGCCCACCATGCCCCGGATCTATAACGATGCGTTTTTTGCCTCTGGGTTTATTCTCCCTGGTCAGTTTTTCAATGGTCGCCCCAAGAGAAGCCTTTTTGACATTCCGGTCTTCTTTTGACCGTTTCCGATAAAGTGCCTGTTGGCGGCGCTCAAAACTAGCCCGGTCAGTGGGAACAAGGTCAACAACAAGCTTGGCCGTTTTCTTGTCCTTGGTGTTCATGATAAAAGACTGCTCAACATGAACTGGGCCTACCACATCAATCACAATGCGGGACTTTCCTTTCGCAAATAAACCATAGCGAAATGCACTAACCAGCCCTCTGCCATTTTCACCAAGCCCTTGTGGCAGTTTAAAACTGACATTCGGCAAATCAATAATCACCCGGTAAGGGTCGGCCAATGTGAAAATACGATAATCTGTCGGTTTCGATAAATCAGTCACAAATCGGGTTCGCGCCCCGTCCCCACCGAGCCGGGCATCATTCGCAACTGTTGAATCCGCTGCATCTTTTGCATAAAGATGTACTGGTGCAATAACCAGCATCATAGCCCCAGAAATCAGGCCGCAAACAATCAGCCACAGCCTCAGATTAGTTCTTAAAAATTCTCCCACAGAACCCTCAAATTCAAAATTAAAAACCAAAATTCTTTTATATTTAATCCTGAAAGCTTCTACATTTAAACAATGACATTCAGGACAAGCGATTAAAACTCAGACAGAACCTCTAAATTCAAATAGGAATACCCAAACAAAACGGCCCCAATAAAGCAAACTGGCAAATTTAATAAAGCACACACCTAAAAAATGAATGAATATCAAACCACCATTATGCAACGACCAGAGTGAGTATACAGGCAAAAACACTAAGAACTGCGTAACAGCACCTTAAATTACAGAATAAATACAAAAATTAAGTCAGCAATTTGTAGCAAAGTGTTGCGTAGCAGTAAAAATTAACAACGAAATCACCCAGAACTCATGGTTTATCTTAAATTATCCCTGAAAATATCTTGATTCTGCCCATCGAGTACACATCCACACCCCTCGAACTGGCAAATAAATACAATATCCCCTTATTTACGCCAAATTAATCATTGTATATCTATCGTAAGCTTAGCTATTCAAGAGTTAAACATCTGAATTTATGCGTTTTTTTGTTTCCTCATTAAGCCAGTCTGCAGGTTTTGCAGCGTGACGGGCAATTCTTGTGCTTAAAGACTTGCAGTCTAATCAATGTACGCATATCTTAAATCATGGGCAGCGAGTCAGATTTGCGGCCCTATAATAGCATTCAGTTAGCAAGAAAGTACCGGGGTGTTGAGGATTGTTTTTTGATAATTCACAACTAACCAGACTGCAAAACTAACTCAGATGACAAACAAAGCTGTTTAAATCAAATATCTGGCTTGAAAGGCTGATATCAATGTTTTCCTCATAATCAATGCCACTCAGTAACAATGCTACAAAATGCTACAAAGTGTCATTCATTACGATAAAAACAGAATTTTAAAGCAGCTTTAAGAATACGAAGCACAACCATCATGGCCCTCAATCAATACCAAAGGGCCCATGACCCAAGAATTGAAAGTAATTATAAACGCGTTTTAGCGGTACGATAAAGAGCTCAACCTTCCTTAAAGCGAGGCGTCACAGATCGCCACACCGCAAAGTGATTTTGATTGAGCCTGTCAAAGCCAGAACCAACCGACAGGAAAACAGATTCAGGAACATTAAATCCCCTGTCACCAATAGATTTTTTAACTGATCAAAGAACTGTATCAGACAAATGAGCAGTAAACCGGTCAGCCAGATAAACCAGTCCTTAAGGGACATTTACAACAGATTTCGGTGGGCAATGGCTCACCCCAAACAACAATTTTAATAGCAATTCAATTTTAACAATTACAAAGTCTGAACGGCGATACAAATGAGTTTAGCTCTTTCAACTGCAAAAAATGAATGGGAAGCCTGTGCATATTATGCATCGGTTGGTCGGCTTATGGCCGCCCTCATTCTGTTTGGCAGCGGCTTGAACACTCAACAACACCCGTTAATGACTTTAAGAACATCGCAGGGGCTGAACAAACGCCCGCTCTTACAATTTTTGAGAGCGGCGATATCAGGCACCCTGTCTGGGAATTATTTAAATGGTAAACAAAATGCTTATCGATGCCTCGCACCCGGAAGAAACCCGGGTCGTGGTTATGCGGGGAGACCGCGTAGAAGAATTTGACTTTGAATCAGCACTAAGAAAGCAACTCAGAGGAAATATATATTTAGCAAAAGTCACCCGGGTCGAACCTTCACTACAGGCCGCCTTCGTAGATTATGGCGGCAACCGGCATGGCTTCCTCGCTTTTAATGAAATTCATCCTGATTATTATCAGCTCCCCAAAGCTGACAGAGACGCCCTTCTTCAGTATGAGGCCGAAGAAGCCCGCAATGCTGCCAAAAGAGAAGCTGAAGCTGAAAGCCTGCGCTGTGGTGATGACGACGACAGTGAAGCTGAAACAGATGATGATGAAAACCTGACAACCTCAGAAGACGATGAAAACGAAAATTCTGAGGAAATGGCACTTTCAGGTTCAAAAGGGCGTAGCAAATCGGCTGCGTCAAAACATAAAAACAAAAACAACGACGATACGGATGATGATTCAGACGATGATGATGATGACATCGAATCCGTCGGCTCTGAAGATGCACTGGAAGAACTTCCCGTGCGCCAGTCAGTTCGCCGCAAACATTACAAAATTCAGGAAGTCATCAAACGCCGCCAGATCATTCTGGTTCAGGTCGTAAAAGAAGAACGCGGCAACAAAGGCGCAGCACTCACCACATATTTATCTCTTGCAGGTCGGTACACCGTCTTAATGCCAAACACGGCAAGAGGCGGCGGCATTTCACGTAAAATCGCCAACCCGACAGACAGAAAACGTCTGCGCAAAATCGTCGCTGAGCTGGAAGTTCCTGAAGGCATGGGGCTGATTGTACGCACAGCCGGCGCCTCAAGAACCAAAGCCGAACTGAAGCGCGACTTTGAATATCTTCTGCGTCTTTGGGAAAATGTGCGCGACCTGACCTTACAGTCTTCAGCACCAAGCCTGGTTTATGAAGAAGGCAACCTGATCAAGCGCTCCATCCGCGATCTTTATTCAAAAGAAATAGAAGAAGTCCTCGTCGCCGGAGAAGAAGAATACCGTGAGGCCAAAGACTTCATGCGCATGCTGATGCCAAGTCACGCCAAAAATGTTCAGCCTTATAAAGAGAGCGAACCCCTGTTCACGCGGTATAAAATTGAAGCCCAGCTCAATGCGATGTACAGCCCCTATGTCACATTGCCATCTGGCGGGTATATCGTCATCAACCAGACAGAAGCTCTTGTCTCAGTTGATGTGAACTCTGGCCGCTCAACCAAAGAACACTCCATTGAGGAAACAGCCCTTAACACAAACCTTGAAGCGGCAACCGAAATTTCCCGGCAATTGCGCCTGCGCGATCTGGCCGGCCTCGTCGTGATTGACTTCATCGACATGGAAGAGCGACGCAACAACCGCGCTGTTGAACGCCGTGTCAAAGAATGCCTGCGTCATGACAGAGCCCGCATTCAGGTTGGGCGCATCAGTCATTTCGGCCTGATGGAAATGTCACGTCAGCGTCTGAGAACGGGCGTTCTTGAAGGCTCAACAAGCCCATGCCCTCACTGTACCGGCACCGGCATGATCCGCTCAACAGAATCGATGGCTCTCACCATCCTAAGAGCCCTTGAAGATCGCCTGATCACCCAGCGCGATTCAATCGACCTTGCCTGCAATACCAATGTCGATGTCGCACTATATATCCTGAACAACAAACGAGGCTATGTGAATGATATCGAGCGCCGCTACGGTGTGACGATTGCCATCAATGCCAGCCAGGATCTTGAAGGCGTCAGTTACACAATTGAACAGTCAAGAAGAGACTCTTCCTCCTCATCGGCAGACAATAACGTCGTTCAGATGGACTGGGCTCACAAATCTGTCGACAATGAACTGACAGAAAGAGAAGACAGATCAGAACAGGAAGGCGGCAAATCCCGCCGTCGCCGTCGCCGTCGTGGCGGGCAATCAGCCAGACGCGATAACAATTCTGATGACAGAAACCAGACAGATGCAAATTCAGACAGTCGTCACAATCAGTCGGACAGACAGGAAGAAAGAACCGAGAACCAAAATCGTCAGAAAGAAACGACTGAAACATCTTCGGACAACGACAACAATGAAGAAGAAGGCAGATCCCGCCGCCCAAGAAGGCGCGGCAAACGTGGCGGTCGCCGCCGGGGCAACCGGGCCAACCGCGATCAGAACTCAGAAACCCAATCTTCAGATGAAATCAACACTGAAGATGCCGGTAATCAGAATGAGCATGATCAAAATAAAAACCGGGAAACCGGCGATGATCATGAAATTGCAGCTCGTCAAGTTTCTGATGAGGGTAGCTCTGCAACTGAGAGTTCAGACGAAAAATCAGAACGCTCTTCAAAGCCTCGTCAGAGACGTCAGCCCAGAAGAAGAAGTCGGGATAATAACAGAGCTGACAGCGCTGAAAATAAAGATCAGAAACAGACTGATACTCATTCCGGCTCTGATGGTGATACCATAACTGAAACCCAGCCTGAAAAAGACGCAAAACCAAAACGCCGCTCATCCAGCCGCGCGGAAAAAGATCAGGCACCAGAGCAAAGACAACCAGCTGAAGTTGGAGTTGCATCAGTGGATGAAAAACCAAAATCCAACTATCAGGACAGCATTGATCCAAAATCTCTCGTCAAAGCCAAACAAAGCACTGAGCCAGCATCAGATGGCCCGCCGAAACGAGGCTGGTGGCAAAAACGCAGTGGTTAAGCTCGTAACTTAGAAAACGATGACTTAAAAAACACACTGAAATAAATGATTTACATAATCAAAAACCGCAGGAAACAAATCCCTGCGGTTTTTTTTTATTTTTGGCTGACCAGTAACGGAAAATTCTGAAATCAAAAAAAACAGAGAATGTTTTAAAATCTCACCCCTGCCAACCGCCTGACAGCTTCCACCACATCCGCCTCAGGTCCCGCATAGGAAAACCGCATCATCCGCTGACCATCAACCCGGTCAAAATCCACCCCCGGGCTGGCCGCAATACCATGCTTACGCAATAATGTTTGCGAAAACGCCAGACTGTCATCGGTCACACTGCTCACATCCACATACACATAAAACGCCCCATCCGGCGGGGCAAAATTGGTAAACCCCGCAGCAACAAGACCTTCACACAATATTTCCCTGTTGCGGTGATATTGCCGCTTTATGCCTTCAAGTTCATCAAGCGCATCAAAAGCAGCAACAGCAGCATATTGAGACAGCGATGGCGCAGAAATAAAGAGATGCTGATTAAGCTTTTCCATCCGCCGCGCCAGAAATGAAGGCACAACCATCCACCCGATCCGCCACCCGGTCATCGAATAATATTTAGAAAAACTATTAAGAACGATCACCTGCTCTCCCGCCCCGGCAACTGTTGCAGCCTCTGCGTCATAACTAAGCCCGTGATAAATCTCATCAGAAAAAAACCAGACACCATTCTTCGTCGTATAATCACAAATCTGGTTAAGTCTTTCACCAGAAATCATCCGCCCTGTCGGGTTAGAAGGGCTTGCCAGCAGCAGGGCTTTTGCACCTTTTTGCTCAACTGCTTCAGTCACAGCCTCAATCGTCGGCAGAAAGCCATTTTCAAAATCAAGAGGAAGCTCAACTGATTGCAGATCAAGCAATTTAAGAATTTCCCGGTAACAGGGATAGCCGGGCCTTGGTATAGCAACCACATCACCGGCATCTAGCGTCGCCAGAAATGAAAGGATAAACCCGGCCGATGAACCTGTTGTGATCACCACCTGTGCCGGCTCAATCGTCACATCATAATTTTCCTTATAATGGGCCGCAATCCGCTCCCGAAGCGGCCAGATGCCAAGTGCCTGTGTATAGCCTAGTAATTCCTCATCAATTGCTTGTTTCGCCCGCTCTCTTACAGCAAGCGGCGCTCTTGACCCCGGCTGGCCAACTTCCATATGGCAGATATGCCGCCCTGCCCGGGCCAGATCCTGCGCTTCCCGCAGCACGTCCATCGCCAGAAATGCGGCAATATCACTTCTTTTCGAAACTGCTACCAACCAAAATCTCCCAGCGCAATGTGTTATATTTTCATCAATTTAAAACAGAGCCTTAAGTCTGCCTTCTTATAGTCATGAAAACGGATAAAATGTGAGTCTGATGCAAAGTCCCCTGAAAAATGCTAAAAGCAATGCAGACACCAGAACTTAAAATTCGGAATAGTCGTTAAATATGCCCCTGAAAACTATGACAATTCTCAAAGTTACAGCTAGGGTGACATAAATAACGAACCACTTCCAGACTGAAACAGGTATGTCAGAACGAACCATATGAAGACATGCAGCATTTGATTAAAAGATATAAACTGATCACAATTATTTTAGGCGAAACAATTATTGAAAACATTTAATGTTCTCAGGGAAATTACTCAATACTGCTCATTCCCAGTTGAAGCTTTAAAACTGATATAACCATCAGTAACGCCGCCACCCGGTAAATTATGTGTATAAGAATTTAAACTGAAAGCAGATTTAAGAAACCAATTCAAAATGAGCCACATCCAAAGAAGTTTTTTTGCATTCAAAGCAGTTATACCATCTTTCAGCAAAGTGCTGATTTCCGCCAGAGCCGTTCTTCTGTCTTTGGTCCTGCTCACCTCTTCCATAACCGCTTCGGTCAGCGCCAGTGCCGCAGGTATCATTCGCGACGCAGAAACTGAAAACCTGATCAGAGATTATGGCAAACCCATCTTCAGAGCTGCCGGCCTCAGCACCCAGAACATCGCCATCCATATCATCAACGACAAAAACTTTAATGCCTTCGTTGTTGATGGCCGCAACATGTTCATTCACATGGGCGCCATCATGCAGTCACAAACCCCCAACCAGCTCATCGGCGTTATGGCGCACGAAGCCGGCCACATTGCAGGTGGCCATCTGTCACGCTTGCGGGCCCACGCTGCCAAGGCTCAAACACTTGACCTGATGCTGAAAATTTTGGGTGGCGCACTTCTTATCGCAGGCGGTGCCGGTGGCAATGCTGATTTGGGCAAAGCTGGCCAGGGCATATTTTCCGGCAGTTCGTACCAGACATTCCGCTCCGTCAATCAGTATCGCCAAACGGAAGAATACGCCGCCGACCAGGCCGGCTTATCTTACCTCAACCGCACCAAACAATCCGCAAAAGGCATGATCGAAACTTTCGAATATTTTGCCAGCCAGGCCATTGGCTCATTAAAATACAGCGATCCTTACGTCTTAAGCCATCCACTCCCTCGACAAAGGATCAACCAGCTCAAACAAAAAGCTGAGCGCAGCCCCTATTATAACAAGAAAGACCCGCCCGAATTATTATTGCGGCACAACATGGTAAGAGCCAAACTGATCGCCTTTACCTCTGGCCCGAACTATGTCTTTAACCGCTATGGAAATAATGATAAATCCCTACCGGCCCGCTACGCAAGGACCATCGCTACATTCAGAAGTGTTGGTTTGAAAGCCTTTTTACCTCAGATCAATCAACTCATCGCAGAATATCCCAAAAACCCGTATTTCCACGAATTAAAAGGCCAGTTCCTGCTTGAATCAGGCAATGCCAAAGCCTCAATAGCCCCATTGAAAAAGTCAATCGCCCTTGAACCCGAAAATGCGATCATCCGCATCATGCTGGCACAGGCGCTCTCACAAATACCAAATTCAAACCATACCAATGAAATCATACGTCATTTGAAGGTGGCACTGGTTAAAGAAACCAGATCGGCAATCGGATATCGACTGATGGCCACAGCTTACGCGCAAAAAAAGAACATCGCGCTAGCCGAACTTGCCTCAGCCCAGGCCTATTTCTATGAAGGAAAATTAAAACTGGCAAAAAATCAGGCCGCCCGCGCCAAACTGAAATTGAAAAAAGGCAGCCCGCACTGGATTCAGGCGGATGACATTACCTCATTTCAGAGGTAACAAAAAAAGAAGTAACCAGAATTTACAATTTCTATGACAAATACTGAAAATTGAATGTAAAACAAATGTTTGAAGTAAAAAGATAGAATGAACCGATTTCATCTTTCAGACGACAAATAACAACAAACAATGACAAAGCCCCAAAAGGATCAACCGGAGAAACAAATGTCCATTCTATCTTTTAAGCGACTGATCGCCTTTTCAGCATTAACACTTATTTTTGCAGTTTCAGCCATCAGCACACCCATCATGGCAAAAACACTGGATGATGAAGACAAAACCGAAGTCAGAAAAATCATCAAAGATTATCTGATGGAAAACCCGGAAATCATCCGTGAAGCCCTGCAGGAACTGGAGCGCCGCACCGCTGAAGAAGAGAAAAAACGCCAGAAAAAACTTGTATCTGAAAACAGAGACCTACTTGTCGATCCTAAATACAGCTATGTCACTGGCAATAAAGATGGCGACATAACCGTTGTCGAGTTTTTTGATTACAACTGCCCCTATTGCCGCCAGTCATTAAACGACATAGTCAAGCTGATGGAAGAAGACAAAAACGTAAAAATCGTCTTTAAGGAATATCCAATCCTCGGCGAAGCTTCGAGAAAAGCCTCATTGGCCGCCCTCGCAGCCCGCAAACAAAACAAATATATGGAATATCATACAGCGCTGCTTTCAGCCAAAGGCCGCATCACTGATGAGAACATCCTGTCAATTGCCAAAAGCACCGGACTTGATGTTGAGCAACTGCAAAAAGACATGAACTCAGATGAAATCAAAGAGGTTTTGAAGAAAAACATTGAAGTTGGCATCAAGCTGGGCATCAACGGCACACCAACCTTCATCATCAATGACGAAGTCATCCCTCAGGTTGTCCCGTATGATGCTATGAAAAACTTCATCGATTCAATGAGAAAAGCCGGCTAATCCCAACACTAAAACCTTGGTGTGTATTCACATCTTTTCTTGAGGATAAGAAAAAATTGTTTATAAAGGGCCAATATTGTTTGGCCCTTTTGTTTTTTAATCGAACAATCAGCTGATAAAATAACAGTTTCGATCAAATAAGCGACCGAAACAGCAGAACTTCAGGGCCAGCTAACAACTCAGGGCCAGTCAACAATTCAGGACCAGTCAACAAAAATGTCAAAACCAATCTACATACTGCATGGCCCTAATCTGAACATGCTCGGTTCAAGAGAGCCGGAAATTTATGGCCATGACACATTAGAAGACATCAATGACCGTCTGACTGACAGGGCTGAGCAAAGCAACCGATCAATAGAGTGCTTTCAGTCCAACCATGAAGGAGAAATGGTCTCTCTTATTCAGCAGGCTGGCAGCAAAGCCACCGGTATTGTCATCAATGCAGGGGCTTACACTCACACATCCCTTGCCATTGCAGACGCCATTTCCGCCATTGACATTCCCGTTGTTGAGGTCCACATGTCTAACGTTTACCAAAGAGAAGAATTTAGGCATTATTCCTATATCTCTCCCGTCGCAATTGGGGTAATTTGTGGCTTTGGCGCCCAATCTTATGAATTAGCCCTCGATGTGCTTTTACAAGCATCAACTTCAGGATAAATATACAATAAATTAAACATTAAGCTGAAGAAACATGCCGTTTTAGGGTTGATTGTGTATGAAATACAATGCCATCTTGTAAAATCGTAGCAAAGCGGCCTTTTTTAGCAATTTAAAATCAGTAACCCCTAATCTATTCTAAAGATACAATCCGGGGAACAAACAGGTATCATGGCAGAGAAGAAAAAATTGAGTCATAAACATCTAATCAGAGAACTGGCTGAACTCCTCGAAGAAACAGGCCTATGTGAAATTGAAATCGAGCAAAAAGATCTGCGCATTCGGGTTGCAAAATCAAAACCTGAACTTGTCGCAGCCCCTGTTGCACAATCAGTCATCCCAGTCGCTGCGCCTATGTCACCGGCCGCCGCGCCGCTAGCAGCCAAATCAAATTCAGATAACACGCTCACCTCACCTATGGTCGGCACCGCCTACCGCGCCCCGGAACCTGGCGCCGCCGCCTTCATTGACATCGGTTCAAAAGTCACAAAAGGGCAAACCCTTCTCATTGTTGAAGCGATGAAAACCATGAACCAGATCCCGGCTCACAAAGCCGGCACCGTCAAAGAAATATTAGTTGAAGATGGCCAGCCGGTTGAATTTGGTGAACCACTTGTGATTATTGAATAAAGGCACCAGCGCAGCACATGTTTGACAAAATTTTAATAGCAAACCGCGGCGAAATTGCCCTTAGAATCCAACGTGCCTGCAAAGAGCTTGGCATTTCAACAGTTGCCATCCATTCAACTGCCGACGAAGACGCCATGCATGTCCGCCTCGCTGATGAAAGTGTCTGCATCGGACCGCCAGCCGCCAATAAAAGCTATCTCAACATTCCTGAAATTCTCGCCGCCTGTGAAATCACCGGCGCCGACGCTGTCCACCCGGGCTATGGATTTTTATCAGAAAATGCCCGCTTTGCAGAAATTCTTGAAGATCACGACCTGACCTTCATCGGCCCGACAGCCGAACACATCCGCCAGATGGGTGATAAAATCACCGCCAAAGACACAGTCAAAAAACTTGGCATTCCGGTTGTTCCCGGCTCAGACGGGGAAGTTAAAACCCTGAGTGAAGCCAAAAAAATCGCCAAACAAATCGGTTATCCTGTCCTGTTAAAAGCTGCTGCCGGTGGTGGTGGGCGCGGCATGAAAGTCGCCAACTCAGAAAGCGAACTCTCAGTCGCCCTTTCAACCGCCAAAGCAGAATCAAAAGCCGCCTTTGGTGATGATGCCATGTATATGGAAAAATACCTTGGCAAACCGCGCCACATTGAAGTGCAGGTCATCGGTGATGGCAAAGGTCACGCCGTTCACCTTGGCGAACGCGATTGTTCGCTACAGCGCCGTCATCAGAAAGTCTGGGAAGAAGCCCCCTCACCGGCGCTCAATTCAGCTGAAAGAGAAAAAATCGGCGGCATCGTCGCCAAAGCGATTGGTGACCTTGGATACAGAGGCGCCGGCACCATTGAATTTTTATACGAAAACGGCGAATTTTTCTTTATTGAGATGAACACCCGCCTTCAGGTTGAGCATCCCGTCACGGAAATGATCACAGGCCTTGATCTGGTGATAGAACAGATACGCGTTGCCGCTGGCGCGCCATTAAGCTTCACCCAGGAAGATGTCAGCTTTCGTGGCCATTCAATTGAGTGCCGCATCAACGCAGAAAATGCTCGCACCTTCATGCCAAGCCCCGGTAAAATCAATTATTTCCACCCCCCCGGCGGCCTCGGAGTTCGGGTTGATAGCGGCGTTTACCAGGGCTATTCCATCCCGCCTTATTATGACAGCCTGATTGGTAAACTCATTGTCCATGGCAAAACCCGCAATGAATGCATGATGCGCCTCAAGCGCGCATTAAGCGAATTTGTCATTGATGGGATCGACACCACCATCCCGCTCTTTGTTGACCTCCTCAATGAGCAGGACATAATCAATGGTGCATATGACATCCACTGGCTGGAGCAATATCTGGCCAAGCCGGTTAAAGAAAAATAACCGACAACTTTGCACCAGTTTCACACCTGTTGTTCACCGCTATCATCACGCGGCCACTTTATCATCATAAGGTTTCAGGCTATTCTGAGTGGCATGAAATCAGGCAACACCAACATCCAGATCGACATCACACCCGAAGTGCTGTTAAAGGCATATTCCTGCGGCATCTTCCCTATGGCAGAAAGTGCTGACGATGACGAACTGTTCTGGATCGAGCCAAAACACCGCGGCATCATCCCGTTTGAGCTGTTCCACGTACCCAAAAGCCTGAAAAAAACCATAAGGTCCGGCAAGTTTGATGTGCGGATCGATCAGGATTTTGAAGGCGTCATTGAAGGTTGCGCAGCAGAACGGCCAGACAGACCTAGCACCTGGATCAACCCGCGCATTCGCGAACTCTATACAGCTTTATTCGAGATGGGCCATTGTCACACAGTAGAAGTTTATCAGGACAATAAACTGGTTGGTGGGCTTTATGGCGTTGAGCTCAACGCAGCCTTTTTCGGTGAAAGCATGTTTTCCTATATCAGTGATGCCAGTAAAGTCGCCCTTGTCTATCTGGTCGCCCGCTTAAAACATGCCGACTTCACATTACTGGACACCCAGTTCGTCACAGACCATCTGGAAAAATTCGGCGCAATAGAAGTAACAAGAGATCAGTTTCAACGCCGTCTTGAGCGCACCCGCGTGCGGCGGCGCTGCAATTTCTCAGATTTGGATGTCGCCACTTCCCCGGCCGGCATCTTACAGCTTGTCAGCCACAAATCATAAACCGGATGCTCAACAGCATGTAAACCTGGATTTTCAGCAAACACCCAACCGGTAAACAAATTACTTTGGGTGCCATTTAGTTTGCGCTCTTTCACTTCGATAAATGATGTCGTAGATGGCGCTTCAGTTGATGGCGTCGTGTTGCAGACCCGTGGTTTGATTGTCAGTGCACCAAATTTCTGCTCAGCATCAATCGGAATTTCAAGATGAGAAATCCTTGCCGTCACTTTATTCAGCGCCGCAAAAACCGCAACTTTGTTCTTGATATTCTCAGCCTGTGCATCAGGGGCGTATAAAACAGCAAGCATCAGAAAACCAAGCGCGGAAAATACAACAGACAACCCGCAAGTCGCAATATTCACCCGGCCATCTAGCCTATGATGAAGAGCAATCAGGTTTTTCACGTTTTTTTCTCGCACCATTCCACTCATAAAAGACAAACCAGCATCTCCAGTCTCATTATCCCGGTCGCAGATAACCTTCTTACCCATTGACGGCCAATTTACGGCAATCAGATCAAAATGGATAATTTTTTAAAAGAAAACTATATATTTAACGCTTTTAAGCAATACCGAAATTGATCCCTTATCCAGGGAAATTTCCCATTCCCACCTTCTAACGCATATGCGCTATGAATCGCAACCTGACATAATCAGCGTGCCAGTCACCATCAGCTGTTTTTAACTGCGGTTCAAGCCAGCTCAACAGCTTCGCCATGACTTCATCACGCACTTCCCCTTCAGGAAACTGCTCAATAAACTGATGCCTGAAAACGGAAAGCCAGCCCTCCATGCCGGATTTTAAATAGGTCCGCCGAGCTACTAACTCAGCCCGCTCAACCTCAAAGCCGGCCTCATTAAGAAGCTTTGTCGCCTCTTCAGGGGTGAGGTAAGCTTCTGCCGCCGCGTGAGTGGGTACATTATATTGACTTGCCGCCGCACAAATAGCCGTGCGAATGGCCGCAATATTACCGTGCCCGCCACACTCCACAACCAAACGTCCGTCAGGTTTTAAGGCCTTGCGAAAACCCGATAACAGCCGCGGCCAGTCACTAATCCAGTGCAACACTGCATTGGAAAAAATCGCATCATATCGCGCCTCATCATCAAGCAACAACAAATCCAGCTCACGCACCTTTAAGCCTCTTTCTCGCGCCGCGCTGACCATACTCGGAGAAACTTCAACACCTTCAACCTCAGCCCCCGATTGCGCGATTTCAGACGTCAAAGCCCCATCACCACACCCGGCATCCAAGATCAGCTCACCAGACTGCGGATCAAGCCAATTCAGAATAATCTGCCCATGATCAGAAACAAACCGTCCATGCGTTTCATAACTTTCAGCATTCCAGACATGTTGCGAACTCATTCAATCAGCTCCTTTATCCGTTTCAGATATCTCAGAATTTCTCGGTTGGGAATATTAACCCCTGACCACAAAAAACCCCTCAGAACGATTATGTCCTAAGGGGTGTTGAAATGGCTTCATTTCGAAACAAGCGTCATTATGGTTTCCATGCCTCATATTCAGTGGCAACCGGCTGTCCTGCTTCACGCTCTTCCGCGTTCGGCCGATACCGCAAATCAGTGCCGGTATAGTTTGGCATATGCGGCTCTTCGAAAGGGCGCGCTTTATAATCACTCTGCGGTGGCGCAATATCCGTTCTGTAATGCATCCACCCATGCCACCCAGAAGGAATAAGAGATGCCTCAGCCAGCCGGTCATAAACAACCCAGCGCCGCGGCTTACCCGTTGGCCCGACACCGCGCGCCTGCTCATAATAACGGTTGCCAATCTCATCTTCGCCAATATAACGGCTGTTCTTCCAAAGCGTGAACCGGTGACCAATTGTATTGCCACCCCACCAGCCAAAAATTTCAGAAATAATTCCCATCAAAGCCTCTTCATATCCGCTGATTAAGTTCCGGGGTTAAACAGTCTAACACCCAAAATCACTAATGATTAGCTACACGCCTGTACTTTGTTGCTTATGTACTATCAGAAAAAGAACCAAACCTTCAAGAAACAAATCCCTCTACTGGCCATTATCAGCGCCTTAAGATGGTTATATTGAAAATTCTAAGTCTGCGCCCTGTTGAATTGTGTCAACAATCAAGGTCGCGCTCCAATCCACGGCAAGTTTGTGGCAAACGACTCAATTTCTCACCAGGGTGATCACTTGACTCTAACTCACCTCAAATAGTGTCCTGAAAACCAAACCACACTATATTTTGTGCTTTCCACAAAATAGCTCAACAAATAAGCAGAGAATCAAGGTAAATTACCTGTGGTTAATCTGATGACAGATTTGTCACATGGTCCCCGAAATCACGCACAAAAACAGCGAACAATTCTGGGGATTACCGCAAATATGAATGCTTTCTTAATTTATCCCGGCTTTTCCAGCAGATTTATACAGTTTTTCCCCAATTTGCTCACAATTTATCAATATATTGGGTGTAAAAATAAATTCAACACAATATCTTGACTGGAAGTGAGCGAGTCACATAAGTTCAAAACATCGAAAATGGCAAAATCATGAGGCAACTCATTGATGAGCAGATGACAAATAACAGCAACAACAAACAACAGTTTTTATAGAGGTGTTTTGTTCCTCAATTCCTCACCTCTAAGCGTAAATAACAACGTTCTAAAACAACAAAGTATCAATTGAAATAACGGGGATGGTGCAAACCATAAAAAGCAGATGGCAATCCAGAGTTAAGGAGCGCTGTTTGGTTTTCTCTGCGGAGATCCGTGCGGGCGAACAGCCTCCACACTCACAGAGATAAAACAACACACTAACCTTTTGATGAAGTGCCAGTATCAGTAAAGCGTAAGTATCAGTAATGAGTGCAGTAGGGTTTTTAAGAGTAAAACAGTCTGTCAATCAACAGACTGAAACCAAAATGGCCCGTTTCAAATCTCAATTTGAAGCCAGCCGCGACCTGGATGTGAAAACATTAGCACGACGACATAAACAATCACAAAATGCGCAATTAACATGTGGCCTGCGCATTTTACCGTATGAGGGGAAAATTTAAATGCGGATCGAACGGCGTTTTACTAAACAAGATCAATCACCATATCAATCCATAGAATTTCGCAACGCATCGAGTGAAATACGTAATCCTGATGGATCAACCGTATTCGAATTAAAAGATTTTAAAGTACCAGCCCAGTGGTCAGCAGTGGCCTGCGATATCATCGCTCAGAAATACTTCAGAAAGGCCGGTGTCCCGGTTCATCTGAAAGCCGTTGAAGAAAACTCAGTCCCATCATGGTTATGGCGCCATGTACCCGATAAAAAGGCACTGGAAAAATTACCTAAAGAGGAACGCTACACCGGCGAAACAGACGCAACACAGGTCTTCAATCGCCTTGCCGGCACCTGGACCTATTGGGGCTGGAAAGGTGACTACTTCACCGATGAAAGCGACGCCAGAACATTTTATGACGAAATGTGCTACATGCTGGCCATGCAAATGGCCGCGCCAAACAGCCCACAATGGTTCAACACCGGCCTGCACTGGGCCTATGGTATTGACGGGCCGGGTCAAGGTCACTTCTATGTCGATTATAAAACCGGCAAACTGACAAGTTCAGCTTCTGCTTACGAACACCCGCAACCCCACGCCTGCTTCATCCAGTCCGTCAAAGACGACCTCGTCAATGAAAACGGCATTATGGATCTCTGGACCAGAGAAGCCCGACTGTTTAAATATGGCTCAGGCACAGGCTCAAACTTTTCAGATCTTCGTGGCGGTGAAGAGCCGCTTTCTGGTGGTGGTAAATCTTCTGGCCTGATGAGCTTTTTGCGCATTGGTGACCGCGCCGCCGGTGCCATCAAATCAGGGGGCACAACCCGCCGGGCAGCAAAAATGGTTGTGATAGACATCGACCATCCCGACATTGAAAAATTCATCAACTGGAAAGTGACAGAAGAGCAGAAAGTTGCCGCCCTCGTCACAGGCTCAAAAATCTGCAGCCAACATTTAAAATCCATTTTTAAAGCCTGCATCAATTGCTCATCAGATGATGACAGTTGCTTCGACCCTAAGAAAAACCCGGCGCTTAAAAGAGAAATCAAAGCTGCCCGCCAGTTGCATGTACCTGATAATTACATCCAGCGCGTCATACAGTTTGCAAAACAAGGCTTTAAGCAACTTGAATTTGATACCTATGATACCGATTGGGATTCAGAAGCTTATTCAACCGTTTCCGGCCAGAACTCAAACAATTCTGTCCGTGTAACAGACGAATTCCTCAAAGCCGTAGAAGCTGATGGCGACTGGGACCTGAAAGCGCGCACCACCGGAAAAACCGTCAAAACCCTTAAAGCAACCGAGCTTTGGGATCAGGTTGGTTTTGCTGCATGGAGTTGTGCTGATCCGGGCATCCAGTTCCACACCACCATCAACGACTGGCACACCTGCCCGAAATCAGGGCCAATCCGCGCGTCGAACCCCTGCTCGGAATATATGTTCCTTGATGATACGGCCTGTAATCTTGCTTCTTTGAACCTGATGCAATTCCTCAAAGGCGAAGATGGCGAGAAGAAATTCAACATCAAGAATTTTGAACATGCCGTTCGCCTCTGGACAATGGTGCTGGAAATCTCTGTCACCATGGCTCAGTTTCCCTCAAAGGAAATCGCAACCCTTTCTTATCGGTATCGCACCCTCGGCCTTGGCTTTGCCAATATCGGTGGCCTGTTGATGGCCTCTGGTCTGGCTTACGATTCAGACGAAGGCCGCGCTTATTGCGGTGCCATCTCCGCCCTGATGACAGGCATGTCCTATGCCACCTCAGCTGAAATGGCCGGCGAACTTGGGGCATTTGAAGGCTTTAAGGATAACAGCAAAGATATGCTGCGTGTCATGCGCAACCATCGCCGCGCTGCTTATGGCCATCAGGATGGTTATAAGAAACTCTCCGTCGCTCCAGTGCCGCTTGATCATGAAAGCTGCCCGGATAAAAAGCTGGTTGACCATGCCTGCCGCGCCTGGGACAAAGCCCTTGAAGCTGGCCAGCAGCATGGCTACAGAAATGCTCAGGCCACAGTTATCGCCCCAACAGGCACCATTGGCCTGGTGATGGATTGTGATACAACCGGTATCGAGCCTGATTTTGCTCTGGTTAAATTCAAAAAACTTGCTGGTGGCGGATATTTTAAAATCATCAACCGCACAGTACCAAGCGCCCTGAAGGGTCTTGGTTATAGTGATGCTGAACTGGATGCTATCATCAACTACGCAGTAGGTTATGGTACCCTGAAAGATGCCCCAGGCATTAATCATGAAAGCCTGAAAGCCAAAGGGTTTACGGATGATATTCTATCAACCATTGAAGCCAGCCTTGGGGCCACATTTGACATCAAATTCGCTTTCAACAAATGGTCGCTTGGTGAAGAATTCTGCACCAAAACCCTCAACATTCCGGCTGAAAAACTAAATGAAGCTGAGTTCAACCTCCTCTCTCATATCGGCTTTTCCAGCAAGGATATTGATGCAGCCAATCAATATTGCTGTGGCACCATGACCCTTGAAGGCGCACCAGCCCTGAAAGATGAGCATTTGCCGATTTTTGACTGCGCTAATCCGTGCGGCCGCAAAGGCAAGCGCCTCCTCTCAGTTGAAAGCCACATCCGCATGATGGCGGCAAGCCAGCCCTTTATCTCTGGTGCCATTTCAAAAACCATCAACATGGCCAACGGCGTCACCGTTGAGGATTGTAAAAAATCCTACATGCTCTCCTGGCGCCTTGCCTTGAAAGCCAACGCACTTTACCGCGATGGCTCCAAACTATCCCAGCCATTAAACGCTCAGGTTCTGGGTGTTGATGATGAAGAAGTCGAAGCAGATGTTGAAAATCTCACCACCCTGCCTCAAACTGAAAAAGCAGCCATCGCCGCAGAGCGGATCATAGAGCGCAAGATTGAAGAACGCATTGCAGAAAAAATCCGCAATGAAGTAATCGATCGTGAAAAACTGCCTCACCGCCGCAAAGGTTATACCCAGAAAGCCGTCGTTGGCGGTCATAAGGTGTATCTGCGTACCGGAGAATATGAAGATGGACGCCTTGGTGAAATCTTCATCGATATGCACAAAGAAGGCGCCGCCTTCCGCTCATTGATGAACAATTTCGCCATCGCCATTTCATTAGGTCTGCAATATGGTGTGCCGCTTGAAGAATTTGTCGAAGCTTTCACCTTCACACGGTTTGAACCAGCAGGCTTTGTTCAGGGCAATGATTCAATCAAGAACGCAACCTCTATTCTTGATTATATCTTCCGCGAGCTGGGTGTTTCCTACCTCGCCCGCCATGACCTTGCCCATGTTGATCCCGGTGAGATTGGCGCGGTCGCCACAGCCATGGGCCGCGGCGAAGGCGAAGACGGCAAAGATGACGCTGCCAGCCTTCAGGCTGAACGCTTCTTAAGCCGTGGCTTGTTAAGGGGCTCCTTTAACAAAGCCAAAGTGGTTGAGAAAAAGTCGGCTGAAAAGCAGACCAAATCTCAGATGCAGTCAAACACCGTCGCCGAACTACAGCAGGTCGTCAATTCCGGCCTGAGCGAAACGGGTGCAATCTCAACAGAAACCGTTGTCGCAGCAAGCGGCGGCGGCACAGCAAAACCTGCTCTTGGTAGCAAAGCTGAAATGATGGCCGAAGCCCGCGTTAAAGGCTATGAAGGGGAAAATTGCGGAGATTGTGGAAACTTCACTCTGGTTCGCAATGGCACCTGCCTAAAATGTGACACGTGCGGCTCAACAAGTGGTTGTTCATAAACACGAAATTCACAACCCGATCAAACCTTCATCCCCGGCAAAACCTTTGCCGGGGATTCTTTTTCCAAAGCTTGTCCACAGGCTTTTGCTTCATTTAAGAATCTGTGTAATATGACCCTGTGGCAACCTCTGAACAGGGTTAAGTTTGAGCATTATTAAACAGTTGTGATTTGCGCTGATATTTTAATCAGCGTTTTCATCCGGCACTGTTGTTCAAACCGGTCCTTCAGAGCCCCAGATGAGGGTAAAAAACATGGCAATTGATGAACAATTGCAATCATTAGTATATTTTCTGACTGATCATCTCTTTGCAGCTATTGAAGCTGGCGAACGCATTCGTTCTGCCTCATTCAAACAGGCAAAAACTGAAGGTGAGCTTTCAGGAGAAGACATCATGCAAGAGCTTGAGCAATTGCGCAATTTCATTGCCAATCTTTCCGATTGGGAAGAGGAAATGGTCTCAAAACTCATTCAGGCGCGCCAATGGAGCCGTCATTTAAGAGAGCATGATGCCTATTTCAAACCCATCATAGATCTGTTCAACGGCGCCACCCATCCTCTAACAGACGTTGCCGCACAAATCAGTGATCATCACGATCGTCACTTTGAAGGCGGTGACCACCCCGATTGGTTCATCAATTCAAGAGACCTGGTTCAGGAACAATCTGACCAGTTCCAGATCTTGTCACTCTCATCAGGTGAAAATTATCTGGTCGGCGGGCATGTCCGTCTCAGTCATCTCATCGAGTTAGCTGATACATATCTCAGCACACTTGAAACCCGCTTTCCCCATCTCTGGATCCCAGCTGAAGAAGTTGCAATTGAGCGCGATGGCGACATGGAACATAACCTCCATACTGATTAAGCGATTACCACACACTCAAACAATTATTCAGCACATATGATTATTCATATGGCTCTTCAACGAATGTCTTGCCCTCACCGGTCAACGCCGCTTTAAATTCATCGCATACTTTGCCAAGCCGATCTTCATCCACACTTCTTAATACAATTGTCGTCCCGACCTTGCCTTCCTTAAAATAAGGATAGCTGCCAAGTGATACGGTTTCATTCTCCAGGTCAAGCCGGCCTATTAATTCAGCCACTGTGCTTTCAGGGTGATGCACCACAACCTGACGCGAAATAAGCCGTAAGCCCCTGCGCAATTTTGGTGTTACAGCATCCAGCATAACCTGCATAATTTTCGGCACACCAGCCATAACAATCACATTGCCAATCATAAAACCGGGTGCGCCTGAAACCGTGTTTTGCACCAACAATCCCCCAACAGGAATCCGCGCCATCAATCGCCGGCCTTTGGTCAACTCCTTACCCGGATAGCGCTCCTGCATAATACGGATCGCTTCCTGACTTTCCTCAAGCTCGACCCCAAACGCCTTGGCTACACTTTCAGCTGTAATATCATCATGGGTAGGGCCGATGCCACCGGTTGTAAAAACATAGTCATTGGCATGACGCAGCGCATCAAGCGCCTCCACAATCCGGTCCTGATTGTCAGAAACAACCCTCACCTCCATGAGCCGGATGCCGGTCGCGGTGCAATGTTTGGCGATGTAATTAATATTCTGATCAACTGTCCGGCCAGAAAGAATTTCATCCCCAATCACCAGCAGCGCAGCTGTCACATCTTCAGTTGAAGAACCAGTATTATCTGTCATTGTTTTCCCCATTGAATTTTTATCTGGTTCAGTCATTATGGCCGTCCATTATTAGAGCCCTCAATTTACACAACATTCCAAAGTCACTAACTAACATACACTCATTCCCCAAAAAAGCGGCAACAATCGAATAACGAAACGGCACCTGGAAATGAAATTTGACACCCCTTTGGTAAAAGGCACCCTGTTAAAGCGCTATAAAAGATTTCTCGCAGATATCAAGCTTGAAAACGGCGAAATGACAACGGCCCATTGCGCCAACCCCGGCGCCATGCTGGGCCTGAAGCAGGAGGGTTCAATAGTGTGGCTTTCAAAATCTACCAACCCGAAAAGGAAACTGAAATATTCCTGGGAACTGATCGAGGTAAAAGATCATAATATCCCATCCCTCGTTGGCATAAATACCAGCCACCCGAATAAAATCGTCGAAGAAGCCATCCTGAATGGCAAAATCAAACCATTAAAGGGATACAAAACTCTCCGACGTGAAGTTAAATATGGCACCAACAGCCGCATTGATATCCTGCTGGAAAACAACCAGAAAAACCCGGATAACAGAAACAACTGCTATGTCGAAGTGAAAAATGTTCACCTGCTTCGCCAGAAAAACCTCGCAGAATTTCCAGACAGTGTCACAACAAGGGGCGCAAAACATCTTGGAGAGCTCAGCGAAATGGTAAAGGCAGGCCACCGCGCCGTCATGATTTACCTCATCCAACGCTCAGACGTAACCCGGTTTAAAATCGCCGAAGATATAGACCAAAACTACGCGGCAGCCTTCAAAAATGCCTTGAATGCTGGGGTGGAAGCCTTTGCTTTTAAATGTGAACTCACTCCTGAAGAAATAAAACTGACATCACCAGTAAAAATTAGCTGAACAGATAAAGCAGGCAAGACAACTGGAACTGACAAAAATCTAGGCTGATCAACTTGTCTTGAAAGTGAATACAACCCTTGCCAACAAGAACAAGATCACAGTAATCTCAACTGCAAATATTGAAAAAATCATCTGAATTCAACGAACAAGTGTGAGCCGGATCAGTAAATATGAACAGATACAAACCTGTTATTCCCATTCATAAAAAGGAAGATTATGAGGGCATGCGCAAGGCTGGACAGCTGGCGGCAGCAGCACTCGATATGCTGGTAAATGAAGCTCAGCCCGGTGTCACAACTGAGCATCTCGATAATCGCGCCTTTGAATTTGCGATGGATCATAACGCCATCCCCGCCACCCTGCATTACAGAGGGTATAAATACTCGATTTGCACCTCAATAAATCATGTCGTCTGTCATGGTATGCCCAATCAGAAACCACTGAAAAACGGCAGTATCCTGAATATCGACATCACCCTGATTGTAGATGGCTGGCATGGCGATACCAGCAGAACCATCCCCATTGGTAACATCCCAACCAAAGCGGCAAGGTTATTGGATATCACCTACAACGCATTGTATAAAGGTATTGAAGTGGTTCGCCCTGGCGCGACTACCGGAGACATCGGCCACGCCATCCAGACTTATGGTGAAAGCGAACGCTGTTCAATCGTAAAAGATTTTTGCGGCCATGGCCTTGGTCGTCAGTTCCACACTCCACCGAATATCCTGCATTATGGCCGCAAGGGCGAAGGCATCACCCTTGAAGAAGGCATGTTCTTCACCATTGAACCAATGCTAAATCTTGGCAAACCTGATGTAAAAATCCTGAAAGATGGCTGGACCGCTGTCACCAGAGATAAAGCCCTATCCGCCCAGTTTGAGCACTCCATCGCCGTCACAAAAGATGGCTACGAAATCTTCACCAATTCACCAGGTGGCTGGCAACATGAATATCTGACAAAAGAAAGCGGTTAAAAGCACCATGGGGGAGTTTAAGGACAGTCAGAACCAGCAACATTATCAGGGACATCGCACAAGGTTACGCCAGCGTTTCCTGAAATCTGGCACTGAAGCCATGCCGGATTATGAACTGCTTGAACTAATCCTGTTTCGCGCCATCCCAAGAAGAGACACCAAACCACTCGCTAAATTATTATTGGAAAAATTCGGCAGTTTTTCAGAAGTCCTCAACGCCTCAGAAACCCGCCTCAAAGAGGTAAACGGCGTCGGAGATGCTGTGATTACAGAAATCAAACTGATTAAAGCTTCAGCCCTTCGCCTGATGCAGTCAAACCTTGAAAAAAAGGAAATCATCAGCTCCTGGAACCAGATGATCAGCTATTGCACCGTTGCCATGGCTCACCAGCAAAGAGAACAGTTTCGCATCATTTTTCTTGATAAACGCAACCAGATCATCGCCGACGAAGTGCAGGCTGAGGGAACAATCGACCACACCCCCGTTTATGTGCGGGAAGTTGTGCGCCGCTGTCTGGATGTTGGCGCAACCGCCATTATCCTGCTTCACAACCACCCCTCAGGCGACCCGACCCCTTCGCGGGCAGATATCAGCATGACCAAAGAAATTATCGATGCGCTGGATAAAATCGGCATTCTGGTTCTGGATCATCTGATCATCGGCCGTGATGGGCACGCAAGCTTAAAACAACTCCAGCTGATTTAATCTCAGCAGTTTAAATATCACTTAAACAATCTATAAACGGTCAAAGGCTGCCCGTCTAAGTACCGAGGAGAAAACGGACAGCCCGATGACAAGTCTGGCAAGCTGTGCTTACCAGCGATTTTTATTCATTCTTCTAGCTGGTTATTTTGCCGTAATCACAGTCATCACCAGCTTGCCATCAACTTTTACAGGGCCATCTTCTTTCGCCCCGAGGGTATATTCAAATATACCCGTTTTGGTACCGCCATCCTCGGCATGTAACATCAGCATCAGTTTTTCACCTTTTTTAACCGGCTCGGTTAAAATCGCGGTGACATTGGTATTCTCACCGGCTTTAAGCGGCGAATAACCAACAACAGGGCCAGGCTTCATTTTATCATCTGTCCGGTGCACAACCAGCCAGCCGTTTTTATCAGCCATAATCTTAGACGCCGTCACAGTACCAGACGAAACATCCTGGTCTTCACCCATGACTTTAAGCCCCTTATGATGCGCTGAATAGGCAGCAGATACCCCAAAACCAAGCGCAATCGTGATAAAAGTCGCAAATATTGAATTCAATAATACTCTCATAACGTTCTCCTTTTCATAGAACACCCCTTTAGAAAAAGAAGTGCTTATAAAAGAAACGTAAAAACAGAGCCTGAGTTTCAAAATTTTTAAAATTTTTCTGGATTATGTCAGAATGGTAAGTCTGCAGATCAAATATCGAAAAAGGTCAGTCGGAGGACGTCTCATTGACCGGTTCTTCAAATTCACCATTTTCACCAAGCCGCGCCAGGTCCCTCTGATAGACAAGAAACCCAAGTGGCAGCATGGCCATATAAAGAAAACAGATCACACATAACGTGACCCAGGGATAGGTAAACAAAATCGCAGCAACAAGCACACCCGCCGCTGTAATCGGCATCGCATAACTAAGCTTAATCCGCAATCCAAGCAGTTTTCCCGAAAATGTCGGCAGGTGAGACACCATCAAACCGGCAATAATCAGCATATAAAGTGCTGTTAATTGCGGCATCGATTTAAAAAATTCAAACCCACCCTGATGCAGATAAAGCGGTAACATCACAAGCATCGCACCAGCAGGTGCTGGCACCCCTTCAAAATACCGCACCTTCCACTTGGCCAGTGTCTCGTTATCATGTGCCACATTAAAGCGCGCCAGCCGCAAAGCTGCGGCAATCGCAAAAGCCAGAGCGGAAATCCAGCCAAGGCTTTTCAGGTCATTCAGACCCCAGGTAAATAATAAAATAGCCGGCGCAACACCAAAATTAACAAAGTCAGCCAGCGAGTCGAGCTCAGCCCCGAATTTGGAAGACGCTTTCAGCAAACGAGCCACCCGGCCATCAAGCGCATCAAGAAACGCCGCCAGAACAATCAAACCAATCGCCAGTTCAATCCGCCCGTCAACACCCATGCGAATAGATGTCAGCCCGGCACTAAGGCCCGTTAGGGTGATAACATTTGGAATGAGCGCACGAAGCGGCACACGCCGCTCACGGCGGCGCAACAGGAACCTGCGCCTGGGTTTAGCAGCCGTCGATGAAGCTTCACTTGCCGGTTTTTTATTACCGACCAGTTTTTTATCACCATTCAGTTGTGTTTCTTCGGCCCCGGCAATGGCGCCATTTTTGCTGGCTTCAGCCATTGTTTCTTTGTCAGCAACAAACACAGCTTTAGGCCGTTTTTTATCGTTATTCTGATCCAGCTCGATATCTCCTTCAAAATCAAAGCAATCAGCTTGCTTCAGATCCGATACCCCACCACATAAGGCCCCCACTCAGGATAGTGCCAACAATTGAACAAAACAAGCGCCCGATAGTACGTAAATGCAGCAAATCCATTATATCATGCACCACAAATTAATGTGTGCGAGCTTCTCTTTCGCCTTCATCTGAGCGCATATCAGCAAATATCGTTTCTCCGCCAATTGCCTTTTGCCCGACAGAGACCATCGGCGAAACCCCTTTTGGTAAATAAACATCAACCCGGCTGCCAAAACGAATGAGACCATAGCGTTCCCCAACACCAATAGCCTCTCCTTCTTTCACAAAACATAGAATACGCCGTGCGATCAAACCCGCAATCTGCACAACGCCAACCCGGTTCCCCTTGAGGTCTTCAATAACAACACCATTACGTTCATTATCTTCACTGGCCTTATCAAGCACCGCATTCACAAACAATCCGGGCGTATAAACAATTTCTTTAATGTCCCCAGCCACCGGCGCTCTTTGTATATGCACATCAAAGATCGAAAGAAATGTAGAAATCCTCATCAATGGATCATCGCCGAGGCCAAGTTCTTTTGGTGGCAAAACCTCATCAACACCAGTTATTTTCCCATCAGCCGGCGCAACGATCAGCCCTTCACGTGTTTGTGTCACCCGCTCAGGGTCACGAAAGAAATAAACAACCCAGATCGTAATGATAGAAAAAATCCAGCCAAGCGGTGACCATAACCAGAATAATATCAGGGTGAGTATAGCAGCGATCGCGACAAACTTATGCCCGTCCCGATGCACCGGCACCAACACAGTTTCCAGACTATCCATAATACTATTGTGATCAGACACGGCAAACCTCTTGAATATTTAACACCAATTTTCCAAACTTCCGTATTGGACAAAAAACACTTAACACCAACACAACCACTTTCCAACTAAATCCGGCATTCGCATGAGCCAAAGTCTGAAACCAGATAGAAAACCAAAGCCATTTCCAGCTTAAACGGGCACATCTTCTTTACGTTTTTCACGTTGCTGACGCCAGAGATCAGCATAAACTCCGCCTTTTTCAATCAAAGCCTCGTGCCGGCCCCTTTCAACAATCTGCCCTTTTGAAAGCACAAGAATTTCATCCGCGTGAATGACTGTCGAAAGTCTGTGTGCAATCACCAGCGTTGTCCGCTCGCGCGCCACCTGGTCAAGGGCCCCTTGTATTTCTTTTTCGGTAAAACTGTCTAAGGCACTCGTGGCCTCATCGAGCATCAAAATTGGCGGCCCCTTTAATATCGTTCTGGCGATCGCGACCCGCTGTTTTTCACCGCCGGAAAGTTTTAACCCCCGCTCACCTACATGGGTATCATAACCATCGGGCAATTGATTTATAAATCCATCAATCTGCGCCATGCGCGAAGCTTCCAGTACCTCTTCCCGGCTCGCATCCGGGCGCCCATAGGCAATGTTATAAAAAATCGTTTCGTTAAACAGAACAGTATCCTGCGGCACCATACCAATCGCCGCACGAAGACTTTTTTGAGTGACGCGGCGAATGTCCTGCCCGTCAATGGTAATCTCGCCGCTCGCTAAATCATAGAACCTGAACAATGCTCGCGATATGGTCGATTTCCCCGCGCCCGAAGGGCCAACAATCGCAGTCATCTTGCCTGCTGGCACAACAAAACTCACATCTTTTAAAATCGGCCGTTTCGGATCATAAGCAAATTTGACATTCTTAAATTCAATTTCCCCTTCCGTAACCTCTAATGGTTTGGCCCCGGGTACATCAACAATTTCCGGGTATTTGGCCAACAACCCGAAAAGATTTTCAAGGTCAACCAGCGCCTGTCTAATTTCCCTGTAAACCATGCCAAGAAAATTAAGCGGAATTTGCAATTGAATAAGCAACGCATTGATCATCACAAAATCGCCAAGCGTAAATTGCTTGCTGACAACCCCCTGCGCAGCCATGAGCATACAGATCGTCAATCCAATGGTGAATATCGCCGCCTGCCCCGCATTCAGCACACCAAGAGAAATGAAAGTTCGCGATGCCGCTTTTTCATAACCGGCCATCACCTTGTCAAAACGAGTGGCTTCCATTTCTTCATTGCCAAAATATTTAATGGTTTCATAGTTGAGCAAGCTGTCAACTGAACGCGACCCCGCTTCATTATCAGCGTTGTTCATATCCCGGCGAATATCAATCCGCCAGTCACTGGCCTTTATGGTAAAATAAATATAGGCAAGCAAAGTAAGCAGCAAAACCGCTACATATTCCCAGCCAAACATCACCGCAAAAATTGAAAACACCAGAAAGAGTTCAAGCACTGTTGGCAAAAAATTAAGCACACCCATACGAATGATCAGCTCTATCGCCGTGTTGGCCCGTGCTACAACGCGGTTGAGCTCTCCTGTGCGCCGTTCAAGATGAAACCTGAGCGAAAGATTGTGCAAATGCCGAAACGCATCAACTGAGATTGAGCGAACCGCATTCTGGCCAACCCGAATAAATAATCCATCCCGAAGCGCATTAAACACAATCATCATAATGCGCCCAAAACCATAGGAAAGAATAAGCGCAATCGGCACCAGCCCCAGCGCAACAATTTCCGATTGTCCATAAAGCTGGTCGAGCGCATTGACGGCCTCTTTATAAGCAAAGGGCACAGCCACGGTGACAAATTTTGCAGCCAGCAAGGCGGCAAAAGCGATGATAATCCTGATTTTTAGATCCGGTCGCCCTTCCGGCCAGGCAAAAGGGAGCAATGATCTGAAAACGGAAACAGGGTCAACGACCTCCTGTTCAGGGTCAGTGCCATTCAGTCTGTTTTTCCGTCGCATAAGGGCAGCAATTACCTTTTATCTATTATAGAGCTATATTATTAATCAGCTTATAGTCTTATTATAATCCAGGGCAAAAAGATCAGAAATATCCGGCCAGAACAAGCCCGGCGAATACCGGGCGAACGAAAGCTCCTGAAATCAGATTGTTATTCACAAATGCAGAGGACAAAATTAATTCAGTTCGGCGCATCCTATCAGAAAATAAAAAGAATGGCAGAGAAACCAACTGTTTTTACTTATGGTTATGTCAGATGTTTTTCAAGGCTTTGCAAGCCACAAACACAATAAAGGGCCAGGAATTTTTCCTGCCCAACCATAAAAACCAGTTGAAGATGAAATTGAAGAAATCTACCCGGCTTTAACTTTCAGTTTTAAATTCGGATAAATAGCACCGGGGTTGTTTTTAAGTTTCGGGTTCAGTTTTATCAACTCACTGAATTTCTGACCATTGCCATAAATTTTCTTAGCAATTTTCCAGAGGCTATCACCCTGCTGAACAACATAATCAGAACCTGTCATAGTTTTAGTTTCAGGCTTGGTATCACTCTTTTTGGTTTCAGCTTTTTCTTCTTTTTTAACCACTGCTTTTTTGATAGGAGCCGCAATCGTTGCAACCTTAATCGGTTTTTTGTCTGCATCAGCCATCTCAGCCTGCCCGTCAGCCTCACCGCGCACGAGCAACTTCTGTTTTGGATAAATCAGATTAGCGCTTTTAAGCTTCGGGTTTAGCTTGAGAATAAGCTTATATTTTTTCGCATCACCCAAAGTCTCCTTGGCAATTTTCCCAAGTGTATCCCCAGCTTGGACAACATAATATTTAGGTGCATCTGCTTTAGGTGTATCAGCTAAAGTTACATCGTCTTTTTTAGCAGCCTTTTCATCTATCTTGGCTTCAGCTTTATCAGCAACTTTAGTCTGCACTTGCTTTAAAGGCTTAACATCAATTGCAGCGATCTTCTTTTCTGCATCATTATTGTCAGTAACTTTCTTAGCGGCATCTTTAATAGCAGTGTCTTTAATAGCAGTGTCTTTTTCAACATCAGCTATTGAAGCTGCCTCATCTTTTACAGCCGCTTTTTCATTTTTGGCTTCGTCATCAGCAGCTTTCAATAAAGCAGCATTCTTGACTTCATCTTTTAGAGGCGCTGTGTCAGCCATCGGTTTTTTCAGCGGAATAGCAATTGACGTCGTAACAGCAGCAACCTCAATATCCTTCTTAATCACCTTCTCTTTAACAGCACTTTTCGTCTCTTGCAGATCGGCCGGTTTTTTAACAGGCAAAGGTGTCGAAACGGAAATTTCAGGTTCAGATTCTGTAATTTTGTCAGCACCATTAGCCAACAGCAAACCTTCCTCTTTCTTCAACTTACTCCGGAGTGTGGCAAGCGCCTTATCGCCAAGCTCAATGCCAATACCACCATCATACCCCTCAGGTGCTTTTGCAGCCGTCAACTGAGCAAACGGATATGTCTTGCGCGCTAAAGAAAGCCCGCTATCACTCATTTGCTGAGCCTGGATAATATGTTTGCCCTGCGGAATGAACAGCTCTCGGGAAAAGTCCCAGTTACCTTCACTATCGGCATCTGCATCACCAAGATAACGCGGCCCGACATAAAAAGATAATTTGGCATCAGCTTGTGAACGACCAGAAATGACGATTTTACCTTCACCCTTTTCAACATTGGAAAAGCTATAATCCACCTGATCAATCATCAGGTTTTTAATCGCTTCAAATCTCACTTTATCCGTGCGCGAAATTTTATAAGGGTCATTATCTAAATCAGCTTTATCAGTCTTTTTATCAGCAGGGTCGGCAATCATTTTAATAATGCGAGAAACAAGCCCAACAGTCTTTTCAACTGTTTTCTCGACCTTTGATTCCACATCCTTGATTTTGCCGTCCTTCACAGAAGCGGCGTCATCCACATCAGCAACTGCAATCTGCTCATCCTCAGAGGAATCCTGCATTTTGGCAGAATAAACAACTTCATTTTCACCCTCTTCATCAGCATCTGCTTTTTGAGCTGACTGCTCCTCGTCCTCTGCTTTTTTAGCTGGAGCGTCTGTGTCTTGAGCTTTAGCAGGTAACTTAGCTGCGGGCGTTATTGTATCAACCGGCTTTTTGTCAGCATCCTTCACTTCAGGCTCAAGTGCCGCGACAACCGTTTCATCTTCACCAGGTGTCACGCCGGTTGGTATTTCCCATTTCTTAGGCGCAGCAATCGCCTCTTTCACATTGTCACCAATTGCAACAACCTTATCGGCAATTTCACTGCCCGCCTCAACGGCGACATCAGCTACTTTATCCAGCCCGCGCTCTAGCTGAGAGACAACTGAAGTAAAAGGCTGGTTCCCGGTCGGCACAACCCAGATGGGCTTATTCGCATCGGCCAGTTTAACCTCGGTCTTCTTCTCTGATGTCTTTTTCTCTGATGTCTTCTTCTGTGGTTCATCTGTTGTCGCAGCTAACGCTTTCTCTTTAGTCTCGGCTTTTTTAGCCGTAACATTTTCCGCAATCTTCACACCATCAATTGATTTTTTCTCAGCTACTTTTTCAGGAGCGGTTTTTTCAACCGGTTTTGCTTCAGCAATCACCTTATCATCATATTGTGGTGTCACCCCGTCAGGAACAGACCACGCATATTTACGCACTGGCACCGTTTTCATATCTTTGGAAAGTCGGGCCGTATCTTTACCGCCTGCCACAACCTCATTACCAGCAGCTGTTTCCCTGTCCTCTCGTGACGCAAAATCCCGCAGCAAATCTTCACCAACAGAGCGATTGTTACCGGTAACTTCAGTAACGCCGCCTTCTTCAATATTGTCAGTTTCAATTCGCTCATCGACAACTTCAGTCATAGTTTCTTTTTTAACTTTGGCCAGCGCTGTCCGTTTTTTCTTTATTTTCTGAATGTCATCTTTTCCGCGCGGTATAACATCAGACAACCTGTCTTCAATCTTGGCGACAACAATTTTAGATGTGTCGTAATCCGGCTCATTGGCATCAGGCACCTTCCACTCAGCCACAACACCAGTTTCATAATCGCGCCCGGCATATTCAGGTGTCGCCCCCGTTGGAACAGTCCACACAGGCTTACCAACTATTTTTTCTTTCACACCATCAGCAATTGTAACAAGCTTATCACCAACAACATCGGCAGCCTCAACAGCTTCACCTTTAATCTTGGTCGCAATCTTGGCAATCTTGGTGCCAACATGGTTCGTATAAATAGGATCATTCCCAGTCGGCACAGTCCAGACATAATGCCTGACACTGACAGCTTTGCTCTCATCATATTCAGGTGAATTAGCATCGGCGATCACCCATAAAGGTTTTTTACCATCACTCTTTTCATGAGCATCTGCCACATCAAGTTTATCTGTAACCGGATCTTCTGTTTTATCAGATACTGATTTTTCAGGTGCTTTGGCCTCAACAACCTTAGTGGCTAGCAGCTTCTCAGCCTCGTCTGAAACAGCAACAACAACTTCTTGCTCTCCAGCCTTTTCTGGTTCAGCTTTCTTATCCGCGACCAGCACGTCAGGCTCAATCGCGTCTTTCCTGAGGGGAAGAGGGATTGAATGAACATCGGTATGTTTGTTAAATTCTTTGTTGGCCGCATTCGCCAGAGCATCAGCATGGGCCAGCTTTTGCTCCATCTTCAGCTCAGCCACTTTACGCTTTTCAGCCTGAAGGGCAGCAGCCTTCATCTCTTCAGCTTTTTTCCTGGCCAGCTCTGCTTTGCGATCAGCTTCTTCTTCAAGACGTTTTACTTCAAGCTTTTCAGCTTTAATACGTTCGGCATAAGCTATCTGCCGTGCTTCTCTGTTTTTCTGCCATGAATGAACAACAATGGACCCCCACAACAGAGTAAAGACCACCGCAACAATCACTGAGACAAACCTGACGCCACTCATAATTGAGACCTTTCAAACGCAAAACTAGTGATATCTTACCAAAGCAAGTTGACATCTGCAATTTTAGCTGATTTTCAAAACATTCCAATAATATTACAACAATACAACGAATATTGTTTTAACATTAGATTTCAATGCCATAGAATTAAGTGTTGCCGCAATAAGACACTTCAAATGTGCACCACATATAGGTGAGAGAGGCCAAAAAGGCAAGTTCCGCCCCAATTTTGCGACTTCAACTCTGAGTGAGACCTGAAAATTACACCAGAACCTTACCCCTAAATCTGGTCTGGTTTCAGCTCAAACATTGAGTTTGCAAACCTGAAAGCAGCGAGATAACAGACATGTCAACCATTGCTAACAACAGCTTAATCTCAAATATATGCGTTTTTTGTGGCTCAGGTGCCGGGCAAAACCCGGCCTTTGCAACAATGGCAACCGAACTTGGCCGGTATCTGGCACATAACAACATCCGCCTCATCTATGGCGGGGGTGATTTTGGCTTGATGGGCACACTCGCAAAAGCCACCCAGAGCAACGGCGGAAATGTAACCGGCATCATCCCGGAATTTCTGATGAAATACCAGAGAGGCGATTTTGCGCCAGATGAGCAGATCGTCACGAAGGATATGCACACAAGAAAAGCTGAAATGTACCAGCGGGCAGATGCCTTCATCGCTCTGCCGGGCGGCATAGGCACACTTGAAGAACTGGTTGAAACCATGACCTGGTCCCAGCTAGGCACCCATCAGAAACCTATATTCTTATTCAACAGTGAAAATTTCTGGAAGCCTTTTCTAACCCTGCTACAGGACATGCGCAGTGAAGGCTTTATCAGAAAAGGTCTTGAAGTGAATTTTAAAGTAATCGAGACCATCGACCAGTTAAAACAAAATGTCGATCATCTGAACAATTCAATGGAAGCCGAAAGCGGAGAAGCAAAAAATCTGTCACGGCTCTGATCTCTCATAACTCGGATTGTAAACTACGTGACCTTTGGACCCGTCGCTCCGTCACGCAATAATTTATAATTAATCGAATCCACCAAAGCTTCAAATGACGCATCTACAATATTGCTCGAAACACCAACTGTATACCATCGCTTATTCGAAGCGTCAGCACTTTCAATCAGCACCCTTGTGATCGCATCCGTACCACCGGTTAAAATTCTCACCTTATAATCAACCAGCTCAAGATCTTCTATAAAGGGCTGATAAGAGCCAAGGTCTTTACGAAGCGCCTGATCAAGTGCATGCACCGGGCCATTGCCTTCCCCCACATGTGCAAGCGTTTCCCCGTCAACGGTCACTTTCACCGTCGCCTCAGAAACAGAGATAAGCTCACCACTTGAATTATAACGCCGCTCCACCATCACCCTGAAACTATCAACAGCAAAATAGCGCGGCACTTCCCCAAGCTGCCGCCGGGCCAGCAATTCAAAAGAGGCATCCGCCCCATCATAAACATAGCCTGCACTAGATCGTTGCTTCACCTCTTTTAACAAGGCGTCCACCCGGTCATCATCAGGGTCAACATCAATATTCAGCCGTTTTAGCTCAGCCAGAATATTTGATTTCCCGGCCTGACCAGAAACCAGCAGCTTTCTCGAATTACCAACCAGCGCCGGGTCAATATGCTCATAGGTAGAAGGGTCTTTCTGAACGGCAGACGCATGTATCCCTCCCTTATGCGCAAAAGCAGATGCCCCGACATAAGGCCGTGACTGATCAGGCGCCCGGTTCAGCACTTCATCTAATAGCCGCGAAACATGAGTGATAGATGAAAGATGTTCAGCCCCAATGCCGATTTCATAACAATTAGCAAAATCCGGTTTCAGCAACAATGTCGGGATAATCGATGTCAGGTTCGCATTACCGCAACGCTCGCCAAGACCGTTTAACGTGCCCTGTACCTGCCGCACCCCGGCCCGAATGGCCGCCAGAGAATTCGCAACCGCATTTTCCGTGTCATTATGCGCGTGAATGCCAAGGTGATCACCCGGCACCATTTCCGTGACTTTCCTGACGATGTCGGTAATTTCATGCGGCAATGTCCCGCCATTGGTATCACACAAAACAACCCAGCGCGCACCAGCCTCATATGCCGTCCTGACACAGGCAAGTGCATAATCCGCGTTTGATTTGTACCCATCAAAAAAATGCTCGCAATCAATCAGCGCTTCACGTCCCTCAGCAACAATCGCCTCAACACTTTCTTTAATTGATGAAAGATTTTCTTCCTTCTCAACACCAAGCGCCACCCGCACATGATAATCAGAAGTTTTAGCCACAAGGCAAATCGCCTCAGAGCCGGCATTAAGAATTGCCTGAAAGCCGGCATCATTTGAAATGGATCTGCCAACCCGCTTGGTCATCCCAAACGCTGTGTTTTTTGCCATCTTAAAATCATGTTGAGTTTCAAAATAAGCACTGTCAGTCGGGTTGGCGCCGGGGTAGCCCCCTTCAATATAATCAACACCAAGACCATCAAGAGCACTGGCAATCAGCAGTTTATCATCCAGAGAAAACTCAACGCCCTGCGTCTGCGCTCCGTCGCGCAATGTCGTGTCAAATAAATATATCCGCTCTTTAACCTGATCCACAGCACCACGTTCCTGAAAATAATAAATCTACTTGCTGAATAAGCCCCTATCCATAAGCAGAGAGCCAGTCCAATGCAAGCAGAACATAGTCTATAAATGAAGCTCAGTTAACAGAACAACACATTCTTAATTTCAAGAGACAAGTTTTACTGGCAGGTTACTTGAAACGAAGAACAAAAACGCACAATCAGCAATTGCTGATTGTGCGTTATCAGTTGTCAAAACTCTCTGGCAAACGCCTTAGCTCTTCACTTCCCAAGCCGTTCCTTCCGGCCCGTCCATCAGAACGATATTCCTGGAAACCAGCTCATCTCTGATCCGGTCTGCCTCGGCCCAGTCCTTATTTTCCCGGGCTTCAATCCGCGCAGCGATCAAAGCCTCAATCTCAGCCGGGTCAACCTCAGGTTCAACCTTCCGCAATGCCGCCCAGTCAGCTGGTGCCATCTCCAGCAATCCCATCAGATTCGCAGATTGCTTCAGCAAAGAAGGCCGGTCTTTTAGCTGATGCAATACCGAAATCGCCTTGGGTGTATTCAGGTCATCCTCAAGTGCCGCCAGCACCCCATTAGATGAAGCCCCATCCCCATCATCCAGACCATCCGCCCCCTCGTCTTCAGCAGAGCTAGCCAGCACATCATAAAAACCATCAAGCGTTTTTTGCGCTTCTTTGAGGTTTTTCACCGTCCAGTTAATCGGTTGGCGATAATGCGTCATCAGCATAGCAAGGCGCACCACCTCACCCGGCCAGTGAGCAAGCACTTCATTCACGGTGATAAAATTGCCAAGGCTCTTTGACATCTTCTCACCTTCAACCTGCAAATAGCCATTATGCATCCAGAACTTTGCCATAACCTCACTTTGATGCGCTGAGCAACTCTGTGCGATTTCATTTTCATGATGAGGAAACACAAGATCAATGCCGCCGCCGTGAATGTCAAACACCTCACCAAGATGCTCTTTTGACATGGCCGAACATTCAATATGCCATCCGGGGCGGCCACGTCCAAGCACACTCTCAAAACCCTGCTCATCCGCCAGCGCCGGTTTCCACAACACAAAATCCATCGGGTCTTTTTTATAAGGTGCCACTTCAACCCGGGCCCCTGCCTGCATTTCATCAACGGAGCGATTTGAAAGCGCGCCATAATTTGCCATTGATGGCACATCAAACAACACATGACCTTCCGCCTGATAAGCATGACCCTGCTCAATCAGCACATTGATCATCTCAACCATCTGGTCGATATGTTCTGTCGCCCGTGGCTGAACAGTGGGCGGCAAGCAGTTCAGCGCCGTCATATCTGCCTGAAACTGCGCATTCGTGCCTTCAGTTAACTCACGAATATCGATGCCTTCATCTTTGGCGCGCTGAATAATTTTGTCGTCAACATCGGTGATGTTGCGCACATATTTCACATGGGTCTCGCTATAAACTTCTCTCAGCAACCGAAACAGCACATCAAACACAATCACTGGCCGCGCATTGCCAATATGCGCATAGTCATAAACCGTCGGTCCGCAAACATACATCCCCACCTGATCTGCATTGATAGGTTCAAACACCTGCTTCTGTCGTGCCAGCGTATTATAAAGAGTTATCGTCAATCTATTGTTCCTGATTACTAAAGTTCACTGTTCTGAATATCATACAAAAATCTAAGGGCACAGCTTTATGCCTGACGAAACATCAAAAGGTCAACAATCACCCCTAAGAATGTCAGACTTCACTGATCCTTTACATATTTGCATCAGAATCCAGATGGGGAATATATCTGCCACATGAATAAATAGTGGCAGAAATACCAGTTGCTGCGTCTTTTACACATGAATTTACCTTAATTGATCCGCATTTTCGTTATAATACAAAATTGCAGATCAAATAAGAGGTTGAACTGCAACAAATTACAAATCCGGATCTGGAATCTATGATAGCGCGAGATAAGAGGCTAAGCACAACACCTGTAAATAGCCCGGCACAAAATAATAAGGAACATACCATGGCACATTCAACTGCTATGCCTGTTAGTTTTGGCCAGAACGGATTAGCTGGGCACAAAGCAAATCGTCTGAAAACAAAATTGTTTCTCACTGCTTTGCTTTGCCTTCTATTATCTCCTTTAAGCACCCCATCAAACGCCCAGCAACGCAGCCCCGAGCATCAGCAATATTGTCTGCGCCTTGAAGGCCAACTCGCCAAAACATACCAAAGTGAACAGGGCCCGGGCGACAATCGCGCCAAACTTAAAATCAGCATCCGCAATGTTGAAAATGTGTATCACCGCCTTAACAATGAAGCTGACCGCCGCAATTGTTATCAGCAGTTTTTCTTCTCAAAAGAATTACGCCGCACGCCGCGCTGCATCCGCATTCACAGAAAAATTCAAAATGCCAAAAGACAACTGGAAAAACTGAACCGCCAAATGGAGAGGTCAATCCAGTCAGGCAGCAATAAAAAACACCAGCGAACAGATCTGATCCAGGCACTGGCCCGCAACAAATGCGGTTATCAATATGAAAAAGAGGCCCGCAAAAGAAACAGTTTCAATAACTGGTTTGATGACGCCTTCTTTGGTGGCACAAGACCCGACCCGGACTACAACCCCGATGATCGCTTTCAGTTTGCCACACACAGAACCCTTTGCGTCAGAATGTGTGATGGCTATTATTTCCCGATGAGTTTTGCCACCACCCAGAACCGTTTCAGTCAGGATGAAAATGTGTGCCAGTCCAAATGTGCCGCACCAGCTAAATTATTCACCTACCCCAACCCCGGCGGCACACCAGAGCAAATGTACGGCATCGATGGCCAGTCCTATGCTGACCTGAAAAATGCCTGGCGCTTTAAAAAAGAATTTGTCAAAGGCTGCTCCTGCAAAGCCACTGAATATGATCCCGTTTTACTTGAAGCAAAACCAGCGCTGGACCCTGCCAAAGAAATCAAAAAAACTGAGCTGGATCAGTCAGAGCTTGAAAAAACCAAACTGGAAAATGTAGCTCCCACTGATAAAAAAGCTGAGAGCTCAAAGCTCGATGGCAAAGCAAAATAAATCGAGCAGGCACAAATCAAAGAACACAATTTTGACATCAGATATTTCTGATATATCAAAATGTGGCATAATCTTTAAATCGCACCGTTCACTTCAAACATCTGACACACAACAGTTTAATGACATTTGTCTCAGCTTAACTCTCAGTTGTGGATAAACATCTTACTGTCAACTTGTTGTCTTAACGCCCTCCTACACTAAACCCATTAGTACATGAGTATTGGGAGGGCTTTATCATGTTGAATTTAGTAAAACGCCCGATCGGGTTAGATGATCTCGCAGATGTTCGTTATCTGCACAGCTCAGCATTTAAAATGTGCGGCGCTGAACATCACACAGAAGAAGAAATAAACGCATATCTATCAAGAATAAATTCAGTTGAATATGTTCGTGAATGCATGAACTGCAGCCTCTATGGTTTGTGGCACAATCATATGCTGATCGGCACAGCCGGCTGGTGCGCCTCTGGCGACAATCGCTCAACCGCACGTATGCGCAAAATATACATTCACTCTTTTTACATTGGCCTCGGCCTTGGTCGAATGATGGTGGAACATGCCGAACAAAGAGCAACCGACGCCGGCTTCGAGCAGTTCAGTGTCAGGACAAGCGTCAGCGCTGCAAACTTTTTTGAAAGCCTTGGCTACAAAACCAGTTCGCACGGTTCATTAAACACGCCTGCCGGGCCAGACATACCAATCACCTATATGCGCAAGTCGAAAACACCCGAGTTAAAACCACTCCCTGAATTCGACCTCGAGCATCCCATCAACAACAGTCAATCATCACACCTTCAGCCGGAAATTAAAATTCCTGGCTGACTATCGCACCTAAAATGATGATCAAAAATAATCTTGAGAAGTGAAAGTTATATACTTTCAAAATAGAGTGGCCATAAAAACCGGTCACTCTATTTCCGATTTAGAGCAACCACTTTGTTAAGAACCACGACAACCATTCCCTACGAACCACAAAAAGACTGCCGCCCGTTTACGAACACCAGATGTGATCTGAGTTTTAAACCAAAAAAGTAACCCATCGCGGCCTCATTGTATCTTTTTAGCCACATATAATGAAAATACATCTCTTTGAACATCAGATATCCACATTTAATTTGCCAAACAAATTGTAAACGGCAAAGCTCTCATAGGTTGTAAGTTCCAAAAATGTTAATAAAACTTAAGAAAAAACGAACAAATTTACATCCGGCTAACCAGTAATAAAACGAACTGGCAATAGCAAGCCATTGATTTATTTGCATAAAGTTTTGTGGGGACAAAATTGAAGAACAACTGCAGATAGAACGACAACAAAGGGATTTTGAAAACAAATAACTTAGATTGAGGCCACAACACATTACGAAGTTGAGTATTGCGTATAGTAAGTGAGTGTGGAAAATGTCGAAATTATTAAAAAAAGCTGCCTATAATCGTGCTGATGATACTGATCAGCACAGTACAGAATCTATTGTGCAAAAAACCACAAGAACAACCATCAATAGATCCAATCATTACTCCATTAAAAAAATAACGCCTCCTGTCAAACTTGCTTTGCATCAGGAAAAATCAGATATGAGTGATCCCAATAAAAATGATGACACTTTTTCTGAAGACGAAAAATGGCCGGTTGAGGTCTATTATTCATTCATACCTGGGTAAAGCTTAAAGACAGCGACATAGTTTCAGTTACTGAAGTAGGCGGGGGTGTGAGCGTTGGATTTGGTTTCTAGTACTGACGCGGCATACAACCGTTACTTCTAACCTGAGGAGATCTAAATTTGTCATGAATTTAGATCTCCTCAAACTTATATATCAAGTATTTAATTTCAGAGAGTAGAAATGAGTCTAACCAAATTTATAGCAATGACAACAATCCTGGTTGCTTCGTCCATATTCCTGTTTAATGAGGTTTTTGCTGCACCCTCAAATAATGTTTGGACATTCATATTTTAGTCCGGCATTCAGAACGACAAAGCCTACACAGCGCTAAGCAAGACGAAACCAAAACCTATCTGAACCCAGCAGTCACTATGTCTGTGCCCGGCCATCAGCTCAGGTCGCTTCTCCGCGTAACCGGCCCGCGGCCCTCTTCTCCCCGATCAATGGCAACAAAAACTTTAACTCAGGCCCATGCGGCTGCCCTGTAAGAGCCAGGCGCAGCGGATGAAACAAAGCTTTTCCCTTCGCGCCGGTTGCCTCTTTCACAGCCCCGGTAAACGCACTCCAGCTCTCCTCATCATAAGTACCTTTAGGCAGTAGATCAGCCGCTTTGCTGCAAAACTCAGCATCCTCAATCACCGGCTCAATCGGTCCTTCAACAACCTGCCACCAGAAACTGACATCCTGAAACTTCTCAATATTCCCCTTCACCGCATTCCAGAACGCTTCACCACCTTCAACGCCCAGCTCTGAGAGGCGCGCCTCAACCAGAGAAAAATCCATCTCATGCAAGAGTTTGGCATTCAACAATTCAAGTTCAGCCACATCAAACCGCGCCGGTGAACGGCTCAGTTTTTCAAAACCAAATTCTGAAGCAATACTGTCAGTTGATTGATGCGGAACAATCGGGTTTGACGAACCAATCGTCGCCGCATGGCTGACAACAGCCATCGCCTCAAACCCGTCTTCACGAAATGATTCAATCGATAAGCTGCCAAGCCGTTTTGATAATCCCTCACCATCCTTACCTACCAGCAGGTTATGGTGTGCAAATTGCGGTGGCTCAGCACCCAAGGCTTCAAATATCTGAATTTGCGCCCCGGTATTCGCCACATGGTCTTCACCGCGAATAACATGGCTGACCTTAAATTCAATATCATCAATCACACTCGGCAAAGTATAGAGATAAGTTCCGTCTTCACGAATAAGGATCGGATCAGAAAGCGAGCTTGCTTCAATAGATTGCTCACCCCGAACAAGGTCCTGCCAGACAACACTTTTGTCTTCAAGTTTAAACCGCCAATGCGGCGTGCGCCCCTCAGCTATCAGTATAGCCCGGTCTTTATCCGATAATTCTAGCGCAGAGCGATCATATACAGGTGGCATCCCGCGCGCCATTTGTCGCTTGCGTTTGCGCTCAAGTTCATCTGCCGTTTCAAAGCAAGGGTAAAGCCGCCCCTCTTCTTTCAACCGCTCCACAACAGCATCATATTTATCAAACCGTTTCGACTGGCTCGCCTCAATATCCCAGTTTAGCCCAAGCCATTTAAGATCTGTCTTAATCCCCTCAGCATAAGCCTCAGTCGAGCGTTCCTGATCCGTATCATCAAGCCTGAGCATGAACTGCCCGCCAGCAGATTTAGCAAACATCCAGTTGATAATCGCTGGCCTTAAATTGCCGATGTGAATCTTGCCCGTCGGGCTTGGCGCGAAGCGCGTAATAACAGTCATTTCTGTCTCATTTCATAGTCAAAGAGATTAAAAAACAAATCGTGATAGAAAGGAAAGGCTTAAAGAATGAAACATCTCAGCTCTCAAATTCATCCCTGAATTTATTGGTAATCGGATAGCGTCGCCCCCGGCCAAAATTCTTCGAGGAAATTTTAACCCCGGGTGCCGCTTGCCTCCGTTTATATTCCGCCAGATACAGCAAATGTTCAATCCGTTTTATCACATCACGCTCATGCCCGCGCTCTGCAATTTCATGAACTGACATTTCCTTCTCAACAAGGCATTCAAGAATATCATCCAGCACATCATATGGCGGCAAACTATCCTGATCAGTCTGGTTTTCACGAAGCTCTGCCGTAGGTGCTTTGGTTATGATGTTTTCAGGAATGACCATCCCTTCCGGCCCAAGGCAGCCTTCAGGCAACACCTCATTCCTCAACCGGGAAAACTCATAAACTTTCGTTTTATAAAGATCTTTAATCGGGTTAAAGCCCCCATTCATATCCCCATAAAGCGTCGCATAACCAACAGAGACCTCAGATTTATTCCCCGTTGTCACCAGCATGTCACCGGTTTTATTTGAAAGCGCCATCAACAAAACACCCCGCAACCGGGATTGAATATTTTCTTCAGTAACTCCGCCGGTGCCATCTGGCATCGCAGGGGCTAATATGCTCTCAACAGCTTCAACGCCTTGTTTTATTGGCAGGCTCTGATAACTCACCCCAAGTAGTTTGGCGCATTGTTCAGCATCATCTAAGCTCTCCTGCGCTGTATAATGATAAGGCAGCATCAGGCATCGCACCCGGTCAGCACCCAGCGCATCAACCGCCATCGCCGCACAAAGCGCACTGTCAATACCACCAGAAAGCCCTAGCACAACCCCTTTAAATCCATTTTTATTGACATAATCCCTGAGCCCGAGAACAGACGCGATGTAAGCCGAAACCGCCCCCTCATCAACTGGAAAAATCTCACCAGAACAAACCCGCCAGCTGTCATCACCGGCCTTACCGCCGCGCTCGAATTCAACCAGCCCCACATGTTCCCGAAACCGTGGAAATTGTGCCCCAAGAGTGCAGTCCCCATTCAGCACCATCGTGTCCCCGTCAAACACTAGCTCATCCTGCCCGCCAACCTGGTTGAGGTAAACAAGTGGTAGCTTTGTCTCAGCCACCCGGGCAACAACAACATTCATCCGCACTTCATGCTTTTCAAACCTGTAAGGCGAACCGTGAATTGAAATTAGAATTTCAGCACCCGTTTCTTCAAGGCATTCCGGAACTTCAGCCGTCCAGATATCTTCACAAATCGGCACCCCAAGCCGCACCCCTTTAAAATTGATCGGCCCGGGTAATGGCCCCGCATCAAACACCCGCTTTTCGTCAAACACACCATAATTTGGCAAATCAACCTTATAGCGAACGGCTTTCAGCTCTCCATCTTCAAGTAACAAAACAGCATTGTATAAACGCGGATCTTCCTCTGTGCCTGATGCTTCAACATAGGGCGCCCCAACAAGAATAGCGGGGCCATCAACTGTCAGCTTTGCCAGTTGATCAACCGCTTTTTCAGAAGCTCGCTGAAAAGACCGCCGCAACACCATATCTTCAGGAGGGTAACCGGTAATGAAAAGTTCAGGCAGCACCAGAAGGTCAGCCGTAAGCTCATGTGCTTTTTTATGCGCCTCAGATGCCAGAGCCACATTCCCGGCAAAATCACCCATCACCGGGTTCAGTTGAGCAAGAGCCAATTTTAAACGGTCTGTCATCGAAACCAACATCTTTCAAAAAGGAAGTGAAAGGGAAGAAAAGTGATCAGATTTTTCTACTGACACCAGCTTTAAAACAAACGCAACTGAAAATCACAACACCAGACATCAGCAAATAAAGCCAATCCCTGGTGTTGTTTATATTATTGGTCAGACTTAAGCAGACTTAACTTCAGAAACAGCCTGCCCGTTACGGTCCCGCTTCATCCGCTCAGCAATCAGAAATGCCAGCTCAAGCGCCTGATCAGCATTCAGACGCGGGTCACAATGCGTGTGATACCTGGCTGACAAATCAGCTTCCTTAACCGTATTCGAACCGCCAATGCATTCAGTCACATTCTGGCCGGTCATTTCAACATGAACGCCGCCAGCATGCACCCGCTCTGCCTGACAAACATCAAAAAAGCTCTCAACTTCAGAAAGCACCAGATCAAACGGCCGCGTTTTATAACCCGTCGCCGCTTTAATCGTGTTGCCATGCATCGGATCACAAGACCAGACAACCTTGCGCCCTTCAGCCTGCACCTTGCGCACAAGCCGCGGCAAATGTTCTTTAACCTGCTCAGCGCCAAACCGGCAGATTAAGGTCAACCGACCCGCTTCATTTTCAGGGTTCAGCTTATCAATCAACCGCATCAGATCATCATCAGTAATAGACGGGCCACATTTCAACCCAACCGGGTTTTTAATGCCTCTGACATATTCCACATGCGCATGATCAACCTGCCGGGTTCTGTCACCAATCCAGATAAAATGACCGGAAGTGGCGTAGCTTTCACCGGTTGTTGAATCAATTCGGGTCAAAGCCTGTTCATAGCCAAGCAGCAACGCCTCATGGCTGGTGAAAAAATTCGTCGCCGTGAGCTGGCGCGTATTGTCAGAATTGATGCCGCAGGCCTTCATGAAATCAAGCGTCTCTGTAATGCGTGTCGCGATTTCTTCAAAACGCTCCGCAGCCGGGCTGTTTTCAAGAAAATTGAGTGTCCAGTTATGAACCTGCTCAAGATTGGCAAAACCACCCTGAGCAAACGCACGTAGTAAATTTAAAGTCGCCGCTGATTGACGATACGCCTTTAATTGCCGGCGCGGATCAGGCAAGCGTTCAGCTTCGTTAAAATCAATCCCGTTGATAATATCACCGCGATAAGAAGGCAGTTCCACCCCATCAATCGCTTCCATTGGGGCTGACCGCGGCTTGGCAAACTGGCCGGCAATCCGACCAACTTTAACAACCGGCACAGAACCGGCATAAGTCAGCACAACTGCCATCTGCAACATAACCTTGAAGAAATCACGGATGTTATCAGCGTGATGTTCGCTAAAGCTTTCAGCACAATCACCACCCTGCAACAAAAAGCCGTCACCAACAGCAACCCGGCCAAGCCTGGCTTTAAGGTCGCGCGCCTCACCTGCAAATACCAGCGGGGGAAAACTTGAAAGAGTTTCTTCTACCTTTTCGAGTGCAGCCTGATCCGGATAATCAGGCACTTGCAAAATCGGCTTAGAACGCCAGCTACTCGGGCTCCATTTACCTGCGTTCAATGGCTCAGCCATAACAAAACTCCTTCAGTCTCAAAAAAATATGATCATAGCTGTTAAATATAGCTATTTTCCGTCTGTTTTGAAGGGAAAACACCCCTCAAACAAGGCCAGACACCTCTTAAAAGAATGGTGTTATAGGCCATTACCCCCCATTTTACCAACCCAAAATGAAGCAAAACAGCAATAATTTAGCATCCATTATGAGAAATAACGGTCAGGTCAGAAAGCCACACAACCCAGTCAGCCCCCTCCAGCTAGCCCCCTAAAGAGCCGCCATCATCCCGCCATCAACAGTAATGCCGGATCCAGTCATATATGACGCATCATCAGACGCTAAAAACAGCGCCGCTTTGGCAATCTCTTCCGGTTCTCCAAAACGCCCCATCGGGGTTCGCGCCAGTATCTGCTCTTTAACAAATGGATTGCGCACAAACCGGCTGGTCAGGTTCGTAGCAACAAACCCGGGGCAAAGATAATTCACCCGGATGTTATAAGGCGCATATTCAACCGCCAGCCCTCTTGAAAGAGAAGCCATCGCCGCTTTGGTTGAGGAATAAGCACTCATCTGGCGGGTAGAACGGGACCCCATCACGGAAGCAAGGTTAACAATCGCCGCATGTTCCGATTGCTTCAGCAACTCAAACCCGTCACGCGCAAAACGGGCACCACCAACAAGATTAACCTGCAAAACAAGATCCCATTCCTCATCTGTCATGTGGCGCAGGTCTGTCCGCACATTCATACCAGCATTATTCACAATGATATCAAGTCGGCCGGAATGATCGGTAATTTGCTGAATGGCAGCCTTAACAGAAGGCCCATCCGTCACATCAGCCACAATATCAAGCGCATCACCACCGGCATTTTTAATCTGCCCGGCGATATCAGCCGCTTTTTCAGGGTCAATATCAATCACATAAACAAAGGCACCCTCACTGGCATAAACATGAGCAATGGCCGCCCCGATGCCTGAACCGGCCCCCGTTACAAGCGCATAACGATCTTCCAAACGTTTCATCTAATCTCTCAGTTCTGACTGGTTTTTGCCCTTTTACCCCTCAATACCTGCCATGGCCAGCACTTTTGCTTGCTAGCCTTAAGGAACTGAAATGATAAAATCATTGGAGAAATCAGTAGTAATTCCAGTCAGATAATATGTTTAAACCCAGATCCTGCACAGCTAAGCTTAAACACCACTGGAAGAAAATTTCTCGCGCATAGTCACCAGCTCTTCACCGGCTGATGGGTGCAGCGCCACAGTGGCATCAAAATCAGCTTTGGTCGCCCCCATTTTAATGGCAATCCCAATCGCCTGAACAATTTCTCCAGCATCCGGCCCCATAATATGGACACCAACAACCCGATCGCTCTTGGCGTCAACAATCACCTTCATGATCATCCGCTCCATCCGGCCTGAAATGGTGTTCTTCATCGGGTTAAACTGGCTTTTATAAACATCCACCCCGCCATGTTCCGTAATCGCATCCGCTTCACTAAGCCCGACAGTACCAATCTCAGGTTCTGAAAACACCGCCGTTGGAATCTGGCTATGGTCAACCGCCGTGGGAACATTATTGAAAACCGTCTCAACAAACGCGGCCCCCTCACGTATGGCGATCGGCGTTAAATTGACCCGGTCCGTCACATCACCAACCGCATAAATCGAAGCTACTGATGTCTGCGAAAATTCATCCACCTCAATCTTACCACCCCGGCCAAGCTTAACCCCGGCCTCTTCAAGGCCAAGCCCCTCCGTTAATGGCTTGCGGCCCGTCGCAAACATCACCAGCCCCGTCTCAACTGAGCTTCCATCTTCATATGTAAGGAGGAACCGATCATCACGTTTTTCAATTTTTTGAGGACTGGCACCGAGTTGAACATCAACGCCCCGCTCACGCAGCGCATCGGTTAGCCCATCCCGCATATCCTGGTCAAACCCACGCAGCACCGCGTCGCCACGGTAAGCAAGAGTGGTCTTCACACCAAGCCCGTTAAATATAGACGCAAATTCCACCGCAATATAACCGCCGCCAATCACAACTACAGATGAAGGCAGCTCTTTCAAATCAAACGCCTCATTCGACGTAATGCCATATTCAGTGCCTTCAATCTCCGGCTTAAAAGGAGCACCACCAACAGCAACCAGAATGGTTTTCGCGCTGATCACCCGCCCCTCATTCACCAGCCTGATTTCTTGTGGGCCGGTCACAACGGCGCGGTCTTTAAATGGCGTCACCCCTGACATCTCTAAATTGGTCAGATAAATCTGGCTAAGGCGGGAAATTTCCTTATCTTTCGCCGCAACAAGTTTCGGCCAGTTAAAAGAAGGTTCACCCACATCCCAGCCAAACCCTTTGGCATCTTCAAACTCACCATGAAACCGCGACGCATAAACAAACTGCTTTTTCGGCACACAGCCTCTAATCACACATGTCCCGCCATACCGGTATTCCTCGGCAATACCAACGCGCGCACCGGTCGCCGCTGCCATTCTGGCCGCTCTTACCCCACCAGAGCCACCACCAATCACAAACAAATCAAAATCAAATATCATCCAAAACCTTCTTGCCTAAAAGTTACAAAATTCAACTTTTAATGCCCTAAACCTCAACTTCATCCTGCGGTTCTTCATAAACAACAATGCCTTCCGGCCCGCCAATTATCGCCCGTTCAGCAATACCAAGAAAAAGCCCCGTTTCAATCACCCCGGGGATCATTGAAAGACAATCAGACAACTCTTCCGGGTCAGGGATCGCTTCAAAATGGCAGTCGATAATAAAATGTCCGCCATCAGTTTTATAAAATTCACCATTTGGCAATTCTCGCACCTGCAACGCCTGCTTTAATTCAAGCTCAAGCGCAAGCACCGAGATCATTTCATATGTAGAGCGCAAACCAAATCCTTCAACCTCTATCGGCAAAGGAAACCTGCCAAGCTGATCAACAACCTTGCTCTCATCACCAATCACGATCATCCGCTCAGAAGCCATCGCCACAATTTTTTCGCGCAGCAGAGCGCCGCCGCCGCCTTTTATCAGCCGAAGCTCCGTATCAAGCTCATCTGCCCCATCAACGGTCACATCCAGAAATGGTTCCTCATCAAGTGTCGTCAGGTCAATGCCAAGCCCTCTTGCCTGCACTTCACTGGCCTTTGAAGTTGGCACACAAACCACATCCAGCCCGTCTTTCACCCTCTCACCAAGCAGATCAATAAACATCGCCGCTGTTGAGCCTGTTCCCAAACCAACTTTCATACCGTCTTCAATCAGATCAAGCGCAGCTTTTGCAGCACTCATTTTAAAATCATCAGAACTCATACCGCATCTCCTTTAACAATGGCCAGCAAACAACACTGTACCATTTCCCGGCACCACAATGTCAAAACTCACCTGACTATACCAGCACTATTTAACACACAACAAACCAATACAATCCCAACACTTATCTCCAGTGCTACAGCCAGCACAACCCTGAATTATATTTGAATAAACCTTGCACCAGAATCCTGAATGGTCTATCCCACGAAATACATGCCAACTAATATAACTGCAACGTCAATCTGCAAACCCACGCAGCAAAGAGCAATGCAGCAAATTGCCGCCCATCATCAAAACAATAATGACCCGGGAAACAAAACATATGCCAAGCCAGAAACTGACAATATGTTTCGACCTTGACGGCACCCTGATTAATTCCGCACCAGATCTCTTTAATGCTTTGGATCATTGCCTGATCAGCCACAGCTTCCCCCTATCTGACCATAACAAAATTAGCCCCCATATCGGCCAGGGCGCAAAAGCCATGATCAGAAAAGCGTTAGAGGATAGTCAGCTTTCCGCAATAACGAGCGATGAAGACTTGATAGAAAAACTCTGGCACAGCTTTATCGATCATTACAAAATCCACTCAGCCGATCATTCACATCCCTTTGATGGGGCAGTAGTAGCCATGGAACTGTTATCAGACGAAGGCCACACTCTTGCCGTCTGCACCAATAAAACGGAACAGCTCACCCTCCCGCTGCTGGACAAACTCGATCTATCAAAACATTTCTCAGCCATCACCTGCGCTGATAGCTACCCGTTTAAAAAACCGGATCCGCGCCATCTTCTCAACACCATCACCAAAGCTGGCGGCACCCCGCCCCATGCCTTGATGATTGGCGACAGCAGAACAGACATTGAAACGGCAAAAAACGCGGACATTCCCTCAATCGGCGTTGATTGGGGCTATACTGACATACCCATGCACGAGCTATCGCCAGATCATCTGATCTCACATTTTAATGAGCTGCCAGAGCTGATCCGCAAAATCTCAGGCTGAATGAAATGGAATAGTCAGTTTCAGCGAAGCCGGTTATGATCAACCAACGCATAGCTCAGCAGTTTATAAGCAAGTTTCGCCGCCAGAAAATCGCAGCCATGCAATCCAGGCCGCGGTGCCAGCTCAACAATATCCCCGCCAACAATCGTGCCAACCTCAGAAGCCGCCTTTAACACCTCAAGCGCCTGATACCAGAACAACCCGCCCGGCTCCGGCGTGCCGGTTGCCGGCATCAGTGAACTGTCAAAACAATCAAGATCAAACGTAATGTAAATTGATTTATTCTTTAATGGCGCAACAATCTCATCCACATCCCACTTCGGCGCCTCGCTTGCCCAATGCAGACGAATACGATCACGGTTCGCTTCAAGAAACGGAACTTCTTCCTGAGAAATATTGCGAATGCCCACACCGGTAAGTGAAATCTGCGGAAAATCCAGTACCCGCCGCATCGCTGCCGCATGAGAATAATGAACCCCCTCATAACCATCCCGTAAATCAGCATGCGCATCAAATTGCAATACGGTCAGATCATCAAAACGGTCCACGTAAGGCCTGATCGCGCCGGCTGTCAGACTATGTTCACCGCCAATAACAAGCGGAAATTTCCCCTCACTCAAAACTTCCCGAACCATCAGCGCCACTTGTTTCAGCGCCCCTTCAAGGCTCTCAGCAATCGGCTGCGGTGCAAGCGTCGCCACCTCATATTCATTGATAATTTCTGACCAGAATTCTTCATCAAACAGTTCTACTTCTTTACTGGCACTCAGCAAAGCCTGCGGCCCCATAGAAGTTCCACCCTGAAAGGAAACAGATTTCTCAAGCCCGAAGGGAATGACGACAGCCTTCGCCAGATGTGGGGCATTTGCACCCGGCCGTATCGGATCAAGAAACCCCGCTTCAGATGGCAAATATTTAAATTGTCTCACAGCAATTTCCAATTGAGTTATGTATCAGAAAAGAAAAGTTCAGATGATGCCGTTATTTTCTATGCAGATTATTTCAAAGCAGAATTTCTATGATATTTTCTGCAATCCGCCAGCAGTAGACACATCGGCATAATTTGAAAACATCACTTCATCTTCGAGATGAATTTCCTCATAAATACCAAAACCATTAAACCCCGAAGCCATCACATTGCCATAAGCCCCGGTTTTATGAATTTCGATATAATCACCTTCGGCAATGCCATCAGGCAACAAAAAAGGCCCTTTCATCTGATCAGCCGCATCGCAGGTCGGCCCCCAGAAATGAAACGGTACAAAATTATCTGCCCGCCCCTCATCACCAATCAACCGCACAGGAAACACCCAGTCACAATTGGCCGCATCAAAAAGCACACCATAACCACCGTCATTAATAAAGAGCTCATTTCCCCGCCTGGCATCCACACGCACAATCAGGCTTTCAACTTCAGCAGAAAGCGCCCGCCCGGGTTCGGCAAACACCTCACCATCATGCACCATCGGCATTTCATTAAGGGCAGTTTCAATAAATTCCGGATAAAGACCAAGATCCTGCGGGTCACCCGGCTTATAATATACAGGGAAACCACCCCCAACATTTAATAGCTCTGCAACAACCCCAGCCCGGCGCACCAGTTCAGCCGCATGGCAAATTGCCTCACCATAGCGCTGCGGTTGCAGTGCCTGACTACCAACGTGAAACGTCACCCCAAGCCGCTCTGCCTTAGCCCTCACAAATTGTAAAAGCTCCACAGCCATCTCACCTTCGGCACCATATTTTTTGCCAAGCGGCAAAACGGAACCCGCATCATTACAATGCAACCGCACAAATAAGGTGAGGTCTTTCGCCTCTTCAGTGACTTCAAGGATTTTTTCAACTTCTTCAATATGGTCAACTGAAAACCGCCGCACCCCATAATCAAAATAAGCCGCTCTGATGTGAGCCCGTGACTTCACCGGGTTCATATAAAAGAGAGTAGCCTCAGACACATGGTGATAGAGAAGGTCAACTTCAGTTAAGCTCGCCACATCAAAACGGCTCACCCCGGCTGAAGCAATCGTACTGATAACTTCCTTATCCATATTCGCTTTAACAGCATAAATTAGTGAGCCTGAAAAATGATCATGAAACCACTGAACCGCTCTGCTTGCTGCAAACGGGCGAAAACACCGCACCGGATCAACCGGGCGCCTGATATCGAGAAATGCTTCAGCGGATAAAAAGCTCTGCCTCATTGGCCTAACCCTTTTTTAAAAGATGAACACAAACACCATCAGTTTCCTGCTGGTCAACCAGAGTTAAGCCATCAACTTCTGCCAGACATTGAAAATCAGCCACAGCCCCGGGGTCTGTGGTAATCACTTCAAGAAGGTCACCGGCTTCAAGCGAGCGGATAATCTTTTTTGCTTTTAATACAGGCAGCGGGCACAACATCCCCTGCACATCAAGTACGGTTTTTTCCATAATTATTGAATAAAAATCCAAAACTATTTTCAAACGAAATCAATCGGCAAACAAAATAACAGTCTTTTATAAATGCCGGCAAATCAAACATCCGGCTATTGAACTGAGCGAAGCAAAAAAAGCAAGCAAAATTACAAAACACAATTGAAAAAAGAGAATGAAAAAAGCCCCGCTAATTATAAAAATTAACGGGGCTCATATGTGTTTATAAAAATGCAACCAGGACTTACTTGGCACCGCAAGCTTTATAACTCGTCACCAGGTCACCATAGGCGGCCTTAAAAGCACCCTGGCCGGCTTTCGCGGCATAGGCACCTTTTGTACTGGCGGCTTTTAGCAAAGTGGCACATTCAGCCACTGTTTTCGGGCCGGATGAACCGCTGGCTTCATAAGAAGCAACAGCTTTTTGTATATTTTTCATTTCTTTCACTGCACGGGCCGGGTTGTAAGGGACTTTGCCACTTGCCATCTGCCCTGAAATTTTCATGGCTTTATCAACATCATCCATAAACGCAACATGCTCTCCAGCGGCCTGAGCAGACACGATTCCACCAAAAAATGCCAACACGGCAACCATTAGTTTTAGCTTCTTCATCACGCTCTCCTTTGCGTTCAGTCATTCATAAAAGCAACAAACACTCAATACTAAAACGTCTCTTGCTTATTATACCATCAATAAGTTCTCAGATCGGGCAGTCAGACATATGATACAGCACGTTAGTCTCTAATTATGACAATGCCTATTTAACTCTAATAATGGCATTGTTTCAACAATTACAATCGCTCTGAATAATCAGTTTCAATATCTAACCTACCAAATTGATATTGGTATTTGTAGTTATATATTCAACCCTTAACACTGAACACAAGCTGAATAAACCATTCAGAATAAAAACAAACCCGCCAATAAAAGAGCATTAAACATTTATACACTCATTGCGTGTAATTTATGAATGACTGAAACTGCCTACCTCCCTTAACAATCATACATCTCAAGGCAGGGTCAGCAACGCTCAATAGTATCCGTAAAAAACGAATGCTATGGAGGCGGCAAATGCTCCACACATTTGTCGTCTCCCCCAACATCTGAAAACATCATCAATACTCTCACCATTCTTCATTCCTGTGTCTGACTTAGAACGATGAACCAGCTTTGCAGTTTCAACAGAAACCAGGGAGCATTTGCCACCCCCCATTGATAAAAACAATAATTCACCTTAGATGTGGGGTATAATAAACCTAAAGGCCGGATGACCGCCCGGACAGATGAGTGGTTCTAAACCCCACAGCCTCAATATTAAAACCAGCCAGAGCATAAAAAATGACAAATCATACCCCCAACCAAACCGCCTTCAAAGCTGACGCTCTGAATAAAATTCAGCACATTTTCATCAAAGACCTGGAGCTAATGGCCGTCATCGGGGTTTATGATCACGAAAAAATTAAACAACAGCGCGTCGTTGCTAATATAGACCTGACAGTTCAGGAAAAACCTGAGATTGCTGACAGGATCGAAGATGTTGTTTGTTATCATGACGTGGTCAAAAAAATTCAGACCATTTGCGTGCAGGGCCATGTCAATCTGCTTGAAACTCTGGCAGAAACCATTGCCAGCACCTGCCTGGAAGATAACCGCATCCTCGCCATACGCGTTCGCCTTGAAAAACCCGAAGCCTTAAGAGAAGCCGTCAGCGTTGGCGTTGAAATTGAAAGATTGCAATCAGGATCATAACACCAATCACCCTGTGCAAAACAGGCATCAGGGTCAAGCCTCGATTAAGAGTTTCAGTTTCAAACAAGAGTTAAGCCTGCACCAAAGGTAAAAAGAGTGGCCAGAGAGAAAAACACCAAAACAAAAATCATCGCTCCTCAAAGAGGAAGACAATCCCCCCCTGTCCTTCCTTCCCCCGCCACAGAACCAGAGACAGCAACTGCGCCGCAAAAAAAATCATTTCCAAAATCTGGCACAACCGTCATCAAGGCCTATCTGAAAAACCTGACATCATCGCCAGGCGTTTACCGTATGCTCGATAAAGACGGCACTGTGCTTTATGTCGGCAAGGCCAATAATCTCAAAAATCGTGTCGCCAGCTACACGAGGGAAAAAGGTCAGTCAAACCGCATCGCCCGCATGATCCGCGCCACAACAGAAATGGAGTTCATCCTCACAAGCACGGAAAGTGAAGCCCTGCTGCTTGAAGCCACCCTCATTAAAAAAATGAAGCCGCGCTATAATGTGCTGCTAAGGGACGATAAATCCTTCCCTTCCATCCTCATCAGGACTGATCACAAAGCCCCGCAAATAGTCAAACACCGCGGCGCCCGCAAGCAAAAGGGCCATTATTTCGGCCCCTTTGCCTCCGCCGGTTCGGTCAATCGCACTCTGAACACCCTCCAGCAGTTGTTTTTATTAAGAGACTGCACAGACAGCCAGTTTGAAAGCCGCACCCGTCCCTGCTTGCAATATCAGATCAAACGATGCTCAGCCCCTTGCACTGGCCATATCTCACTTGAGGATTACCAGTCCCTTGTCAACGACGCGACAGATTTTCTGCGCGGCAAAAGCACTGAAATTCAGTCAAAAATGAAAGACAAGATGCAAAAGGCCAGCCAGGAGCTGGAATTTGAAGAAGCCGCATTTTACCGGGATAGAATTTCAGCCCTCACCCAGGTGCAAAGCCATCAGTCAATCTTGCCAACCGGATTTGAAGAAGGTGACATTTTCGCCGTTCACACAGAAGGTGGCAGCGCCAGCATTCAGGTGTTTTTCATTCGCACCGGTCAAAACTGGGGCAACAGAGCCTATTATCCAAGAATTGACAAAAGCCACACTCATTCAGAAATTCTGGAAAGCTTCATCGCCCAGTTTTACGATAACAAACCGGTGCCAAAACTCGTCCTCACCTCAATTGAGCTTGAAAACAAAACCCTGCTTCAAGAAGCCCTCTCAACCAAAGCAGAGCGGAAAATAAAAGTCTACGCCCCGCAACGCGGCGCAAAACTTGAGCTTATGAACCATGCTATTAAAAATGCAAAAGAGGCCCTTGCCAGAAAACTCGCTGAAGGCTCCGCGCAAACCCATCACCTCAAATCATTGCAAAAACTGTTTTCATTAAATGAAAGCCCCAAACGCATCGAGGTCTATGACAACAGCCACATCCAGGGCTCAAGCCCCATCGGCGCCATGATTGTCTCCGGCGAGGAAGGGTTCGTTAAAAACCAGTACCGAAAATTTAATTTCAACACCGAAGAAATCACCGCCAATGATGATTTTGAGATGATGCGCATCATGCTGTCACGCCGGCTAAAAGCCCTGATCAAAGAACACGGCACATCAAAACCGGTCTCGGATCTCCCCTCATCAGATGCCATCCCCGCCTGGCCTGATCTGTTGCTCATAGATGGAGGCAAAGGCCAGCTTTCTTCGGTCATGGAAATTATAGAAGAACTGGGAGTTAACGATATAGCCGTTGTCGCCATTTCCAAAGGGCCAGACAGAAACGCCGGGCGCGAACAATTCCACATCAAAGGCCAGCCCTCATTTACAATGGAATTAAAAGACCCATCGCTCTATTTTTTACAAAGACTGCGTGACGAAGCCCACAGATTTGCCATTGGCACCCACAGAGCCAGACGCAAAAAGAACATGGCCGCCAATCCTCTTGATGAAATCTCCGGCATTGGCCCGGGCCGCAAACGTGCCCTGCTCACTCATTTTGGTTCAGCAAAAGCCGTCAGCCGCGCCGGCCTGAAAGATCTCAAGGCCGTGGATGGCATCAGCGCCCAGATGGCCGAAACAATTTATGATTTTTTTCATGACCAGTCAGAATAATCACCCTCAAAAACTCACACACAGCCCCTAAATTACTTTGAATGAAGATTTTAATTCATAAAACGAAGCCAGCCGATTATAATCAGATGAGATTAATGACTTTTTGGTCAGACCATTGACTGTCCCCCCCGCGCATGATTGTGTAAAATCTATGGAAAACACCCTGCAACAGAAAAAACAACGAATGATCTGGAATTTACCCAATCTCCTCACTTATGGGCGGATTATCGCCGTGCCGGCTTTTGTCGCCTGCTTTTACTTTGCAGGCGACTTCTGGCGCTTTGTCGCCCTTGGCCTGTTTATCGCTGCCAGCGTCACCGATTTTCTTGATGGGTATCTCGCCCGTGCCTGGTCTCAGCAATCAAAACTCGGGCAGATGCTAGACCCGATCGCAGATAAACTTCTCGTTGGTGCGGCCCTCATCATGCTGGTCTCTGATAAAACCATCAACGATCTTTCCGTTCTGGCAGCCGTCATCATTTTAAGCCGTGAAATTCTCGTCTCAGGGCTAAGAGAATTTCTCGGCCAGCTCTCCGTCAGTGTGCCGGTCACCAAAATTGCAAAATTTAAAACTGCAGCCCAGCTTGGCGCCATCGGTTTTCTGCTCGCAGCCCCACTGATTGACAGGGAAGAACTGCACACCTTGCTATTAGGCGACAGCCTCTTGTGGTGCGCCGCATTATTGACCATTTACACCGGCTTTGATTATCTGCGCGTTGGTATAAAATACCTCATCGAAGAAGACATGAAAGACTAACCAATGAAACTGTTATATTTCGCCTGGGTCAGAGAAAAAATCGGCAAGTCCGAAGAAACCGTAGAGCTGCCCGCCAGTGTCAGCACAATAGAAGAACTGATCACCTGGCTTGAAAGTCGCGGCCCGGAATTTCAGGCCGCTTTTGAAAATAAAGACACAATCAACGCCGCCATTGATCAGGCCCACGTCCCTCATCAGACAGCATTAAACGGCGCAAGCGAAGTGGCTTTCTTCCCGCCCGTTACAGGTGGATAGATGACCATTCGCGTCCAGAATGAAAACTTCAGCATTGAAGAAGAAATCAACGCCATAAAAGCTGATCGCAAAGACATCGGCGCCATTGTCACATTCACCGGCACCGTCAGGGATATGGCAAAAAGTGCTGACATGTCAAAAGCCATCCCCATCACCAAAATGCATCTCGAGCATTACCCCGGCATGACGGAAAAACAATTATCAGAAATTCAGGCCGAAGCGCATAGCCGCTGGCCCATCATAGACAGCACCATCATCCACCGCGTTGGAGATCTCTTTCCAGGGGATAACATCGTTCTTGTCATCACTTTGTCAGCCCACCGCCACGCCGCCTTTGAGGCTGCTGAGTTTTTAATGGATTTTCTGAAAAGCAAAGCCCCGTTCTGGAAAAAAGAACAACCAGAAGAAGGCGAAGCAAACTGGGTCGATGCCAGAGAAAGTGACAGCGAAGCACTTTCCCGCTGGTAAATGCTGTGTCGCTGAATTATTTAAGCACGCACCAATGCCATATAATCATCAAGCAAAGCCTGTGAAATCTCACTAGGTGTGAAGCGATAGTCACCAATTTCAGAAACCGGGGTCACCTCAGCCGCTGATCCGGTGATAAAACATTCCGAAAACTCAGTCATTTCTTCAGGCATAATAATCCGCTCAACAACTTCGATGCCGCGCTTCTTCGCCAGCTCAATCACAGTCCGGCGGGTAATCCCATCAAGAAACACATCAGCAACCGGCGTGTGAATAACACCATCCTTGATAAAAAACACATTCGCGCCCGTTGCCTCAGCCACATAGCCCCGCCAGTCCAGCATCAGCGCATCCGCATAGCCTTCTTTCTCAGCCCTGTGTTTCTCAATTGTACAGATCATATAAAGCCCGGCAGCTTTCGCCCGGCTGGGGGCAGTGCGCGGGTCAGGCCGGCAATAATCCGCCATTCTGAGGCGAATGCCCTTCATTCGCTCAGCCGGGTCAAAATAAGAGCCCCATTCCCATGCCGCAATCGCCACATTAATTCGGTTTTTCTGCGCCGCAACACCCATCTGCTCAGAACCACGCCACGCAATCGGCCGCATATAGCCCTCAGTCAGGTTCTGAATTTTCATCACCTCTTCGCAGGCCTTGTTCAGTTCATCAACTGTATAGGGAATAACAAAGTCAAGAATTTCGGCCGATTTAACAAGCCGTTCACTATGCTCATTCAGTTTGAAAATTTTGCCGCCATAAATCCGCTGCCCTTCAAATACAGCACTTCCATAATGCAAACCATGACTAAGGACGTGAATTTTCGCATCAGCCCAGGGTACCATTTCCCCGTTAAACCAAATGAAACCATCCAGTTGATCAAAAGCCAGATCCGCCATCTCTCAATTCCTTAAAAACGATTTGCGACAATGCAAAAATATGATGTGAGTTGTGAAACCCCGGGAAAATTCCGAGCTACAAAAAATAACAATTAGTCTTGCATCCTTTATCAATATGAGCAAAATATGTCAACATAGCTGACATAAATGTTATGCTATATTTTTATCAGTTATTTTCACATCTGCAAACAAGCTACCGGAAAGACAAATGGCCCAAACCAGCGATGATAAAATTGAACCCCTCAGTAGCGGCGAGGAAAACATCCTCACCCTCATCGAGTTATTTTATTTTGCTTATCGTGACTTCACTGGTGATGGAGATGACGTGCTGGATCAATACGGGTTTGGCCGGGCCCATCACCGGGTTGTTCACTTTGTCCATCATTATCCAGGCCTGCGCGTGGCTGATCTGCTAAACATCCTCAAAATCACCAAGCAAAGCCTTGCCCGTGTTTTAAAACAACTCGTCGATCAGGATTTCATCATCCAGCAGGAAGGCAGCAAAGACCGCCGCGAACGTCTGTTATTTACAACTGAAAGAGGCAACTCACTTGCCAAACAGCTGTCAGAACCACAGATAAAAAGGTTTGAAAAAACCATCAAGCCCCTTTCAGCCGAAGAACAGGTCACCATTAAAAAATTTCTGTTCTCACTTATTCAGCAGGGCAACCGCCATGATGTCATCACGCTGATGGCCCAGAATGGTCACTCCCCGACAGGAAAACCAGCTCTGGAAAAACCCGTCAAAACCCGCCATTATGCACCAAACGCTGAAATAACTGGCAAATAGTGAGTAAGGATTAATGCAAAACCTAAAAGAAGACACCCCTCACATTCTTCTGGTTGACGATGATGAACGCATCAGAGATCTTTTATGCCGATATTTAAGAAAAGAGGAAATGCGCGTCACAACCGCCAAAGACGCAGCCGCCGCCCGGCACAACCTTGAAGGCCTGCATTTTGACCTTCTCATCCTTGATGTCATGATGCCGGGCGAATCCGGTCTTGATCTTGCCCGTGACCTTAAATCACATCTCGACGTCCCCATCATCATGCTGACAGCAAGAGCCGAAGCGGATAACCGCATAGAAGGTCTTGAAATAGGTGTCGATGATTATGTTCCCAAACCGTTCGAGCCCCGCGAACTCATCCTGCGCATTCAAAACATTCTGAAACGCCGCACCCAGAAAACCACCCAGAAAGAAATTCATATGGGAGCCTTTACCTTTCATATTGAAAGAGGCGAACTCCAGCATGAAGAAACTTCAATCAAACTGACAGAACGAGAAAGAGACCTGATGCGTCTGTTTGCCAATCGCGCCGGAACCCCCATCCCAAGACACGAACTTGCAAGTGAAGATGGTGGCGGCAATGACCGCGCCGTAGACGTACAGATTAACCGCCTTCGCCGTAAAATTGAGACAGACCCCGCCAATCCGGTATATTTACAGACCGTTCGTGGTAAAGGTTATATTTTACACACCGATTAAAGGATCAACCCGCGTGGCGCTTAATGAAGACCATTCGCTTAAGAACAGCCTTGAGCAGTTTAAGAAAAGCCTTAAGCATTATAGGGAGCAATTTCTCTCCTTTATAAACTGGCGCAAATGGAGCCTCTCGCCCTGGTTACCAAAAGGCCTTTACGCCCGCACAATCCTCATCATCGCCATGCCGCTTGTGCTATTGCAGACCGTTCTTTTATTTGTCTTTATGGAGCGCCACTGGAACAACATCACAAGAAGATTATCCGCCGCCACAGCCAGAGACGTGGCCGCTATCATCGAAATTTATGAGCAATACCCGCAAGGTCAGGATTACCAGAAGCTGACCGACATCGCCCGCAATCAGATGGCGCTTTCCTTTCAGGTCTTGCCCAAATCAGATTTACCTAAAGTTACCGAGCGCCCGTTTTATTCAATCCTTGATCGCCGCCTGACCAAAGAATTAAGACGCCTCATCAAAAAACCGCTCTGGATCGACACCGTCGGTCAGTCCAAATTTGTCGAAATCCGCATCCAGATGGATAAATCAACCCTGAAATTCCTGGCCAACCGAAATCATACCTACGCCTCAAATTCTCATATTTTCGTGTTATGGATGATTGGCTCATCAACAGTACTCCTTGGCGTCGCACTGTTATTCCTGCGCAATCAGATCAGACCAATCTTGAGACTGTCAGAAGCCGCTGAAAGTTTCGGCAAAGGACGCCCGCCACCAGATGACTTTAATCCAAGAGGGGCAAGAGAAGTGCGCCAGGCCTCACAGGCCTTTATTGAAATGCGTAACCGCATTGAACGCCATGTCGAACAAAGGACAACCATCCTCGCCGGTGTCAGCCACGATCTGCGCACAATCTTAACCCGCATGAAACTACAACTCGCATTCCTTGATGATGAAGACGAAATCAAGGCTCTAAAAAGCGATGTTGATGAAATGCAGTCAATGCTCGAAGATTATATGGCCTTTGCCAAAGGCGACAGTGAAGAAGAAACCACAACAGCCAACATTGCCGATATCTTGGCTGAAGTTCACAGCCACGCTGAGCTAACAGATAAAAACATTTCCCTGCGTGTGCTGCCAAAAATCATCAATCTGCCGGTCAGAAGAAACAGCTTCAAACGCGCTATCAATAACCTTGTCACCAATGCACTTCGCTACGCTGACACCATCAACATCAACGCCTCCACCGGGCGCAAATGGCTAACCATCACCATAGATGATAACGGTCCCGGTATTCCGAAAAACAAACGGGAAGAAGTGTTCAACGCTTTCACAAGGCTGGATAACTCAAGAAATCAGAATGAAGGCAACACCGGTCTCGGCCTCTCAATCGCCAGAGATATCATCCGCTCTCACGGCGGTGACATCCGCCTTGAAGAAGGCCCCCTTGGCGGCCTTCGCGCAAAAGTCAGAGTACCAATTTAAAGAGTGCCAATTTAGCCATGGTAATTTTGAGGATTGTTTAAATGTCTGACCTTGTCAAACTCTGGGTCTGAAACTGCGTCTGGTCACTTATTTTGTTAGCCGCTAAGCTCTTTTGACCGCCGTGTCGCCGCAGCTATAGCGTTTTCCATCAGCTGCGCCAGCCCATCATCTGCCATCAACACTTCAAGCGCCGCAGCAGTCGTCCCGCCTTTAGAGGTCACATTCTGGCGCAATTCGCTGGCATCAGTCATAAAGGCATCCATCATCGCCCCGGCACCTGAAACCGTTGCCCGGGCCAGTTGCATGGCAATCTTTTCAGGCAACCCCTGTTTTTGTCCCGCCGCAGCCAGACATTCAGTCAGGTAATAAACATATGCAGGACCAGAACCTGAAACCGCCGTCACCGCATCCATCTGGCTTTCGTCATCCAGCCATACAACCTGCCCCGTTCCCGCAACCAGACGCTCCAGTCCCAAACGCTGGGTCTCACTAACATGCTCATTTGAGATAAGCGCCGTCACGCCCGCTCCCACCATCACCGGTGTGTTTGGCATCGCCCGTACAATTGCAGTTCCTTCAGGCAGGTGTTTAGCCAGATCATCAAGTGTTTTCCCCGCCGCAATGGAATAGACCAGAGTTGAAGGACCAATCCTTTTCGCCAGATCAACCAACACCGGCTCCATCACCTGCGGCTTGACCGCAAGCATCACCAGCCCGGGCGGGCGCGGCAAATCATGTCTGGGTTTCGGGTGAATATCAAACTTAGCCAGCAGGTCAATAATATCTTCAGTCGCGCCAGGGTCTTCAACAAAAACCGAACCCGGGTCAAGCCCGCCCAGCCCACCTGGCACGTCCTGTTCATCTTCCCCGTCTAACCAGTCATGTACCAACACGTCACTTTCAAGCCAAGCGCTGAGAATGGCACCGCCCATTTTCCCGGCACCAATCACCAGCACTGGTTCAAGCGCTTCCATCCGTTATGCATGTCCTTCAGTGGCAAACATTGTCTGCGCCAGCGCATCAGGCGCAGATTTCCCCGCCCAGACCACATATTGAAACGCCTGATAATAGCTCTCACTGGCTTCTAAACCAGATGCAATCAGCGCTTCGCATTGTTCAACTGTTAATTCAGCTTTATTGAGCATCAGACCATGTCTGAAAAGCAACAACCCATCCTGCGGCCAGATATCAAAATGACCAAGCCAGAGCTGCTCATTAACAAGTGCAATCAGCCGGTAAACTTCAACGATCCGTGCCTCCGGCACCCGCATTTCAAACGCACAGGCCAGATGCAATGCTTCAAGGTCATCCCGCCAGTTAAGAGAAACATGATAGTCAACCCAGGAACCTTCAACATTCAGGGTCAGCTCATCTTCTGTGCTTCTCTCAAAAGGCCAGTTATGAATTGCCGCTAACTTCTCAACCATATCCACAGGGTTAGTGGTGCGGTCAAAACTTGGTTCAATTGAAGCCATAAATTATCCTTCTAAGCCAGCCTGCAAATACAAAGGAAAATCCATACTTCAGTTTTCCCTTTGCAATCCACAACCCATCCACAGCTTGTGTGAAAAGGCCAAAGCCAGCGGTTCTTGAGTGCTCAAATCGCTACTAGGTGAGCTAATCAATCCTCACGTTGAGTCGCAAGGGGAGGAGTACTCTGTCCACGTTAAATTTGATTAAATTACACAGAGAGATTGCGGCATGACCATGTCGGGAAAATCATGACTGTTGATAAGCCCATAAATCCACAGAACTTACCGTCACATTTGGTTGACAACTGGCATCAGTAACAAAAGGAATCTCTGAAAGCGCGGCCTCATAAAAACCATGCTCCGAACAGTTTTCGGACAATAGTGGCCTAAAATACCAGCGCCCTTAGATCACTCGCAAAATACATAATCAGAATACCGGCGATAAAATAGATAATGTCACCCATTAACCCATATCTGAACCGATATGAAAGCGGCGGATAAAACGCATGTTCAAGGCTTTTATGAATGGAGATGGATTTATAAGTTGAATAGGCAAAACTACAGATCATCTGAATAACTTTCAAACCCAGGAACAGAGCCACAAACATCAGAATATTCGTTAAAATCGCCATATCAAACCTCTTCTACGCTAAAAAACTTTCACTCAATTGTGGCCAGAATACAAAAACCACACCCAATTCTGCATATAAACCAACAGTGAGCCTTATTTTCAAATCATTGACCAGTCATTTCTCACTTGAATATTAACAATCCAGCTGCTACGCCGCCTGAATGACAAATATTGATCCCATACATATCATCGGCGGCGGACTTGCTGGCGCAGAAGCCGCCTGGCAAGTGGCAAATGCCGGTGTGCCGGTAATCCTGCATGAAATGCGCCCGATCGTGAAAACGGACGCCCACCAGGGCGAAGGCCTTGCCGAATTGGTATGCTCCAATTCCTTCCGCTCTGACGACGCTGAAAATAACGCCGTCGGCCTGCTGCACGCGGAAATGCGCACACTCAATTCAATCATTATGGCATCAGGAGATAAACATAAACTCCCCGCCGGCGGTGCCCTTGCAGTTGACAGAGACCACTTCTCAGATGAAGTCACCAGAACTCTGGAAGCTCACCCCCTCATCACCATTGAACGCGGCGAAGTTGAAACCCTGCCGGATGAAAGCTGGGACAATGTCATCATCGCAACCGGCCCACTGACTTCTGAAAACCTCAGCACCTCAATCCGCAGCCTCAGTGGAGAAGACAGTCTTGCATTTTTTGATGCCATCGCCCCGATTGTTCACAAAGACAGCATTGATTTTGACAAAGTCTGGATGCAATCCCGCTACGATAAAGTCGGCCCCGGCGGCACCGGTGCCGATTACATCAACTGCGCGATGGATGAAGCTGAATATAACCGCTTTATTGATGCCCTTTTAGAAGGTGAGAAAACTGACTTTAAAGAATGGGAAGAAAACACCCCCTATTTTGATGGCTGCCTGCCCATCGAAGTCATGGCAGAACGCGGCAGAGAAACCCTGCGCCATGGCCCAATGAAACCGGTTGGCCTCACCAACCCCCATAAAGAAGAAAAGTCCTATGCCATAGTTCAGCTAAGGCAGGATAACGCCCTTGGCACCTTATGGAACATGGTCGGCTTCCAGACCAAGCTGAAATACGGCGCCCAGGCTGAAATTTTCCGCACCATTCCCGGGCTTGAAAAAGCCGTCTTTGCCCGCCTTGGAGGATTGCATAGAAACAGCTTTCTCAACAGCCCTGAAGTGCTTGACAATCAGTTGCGTCTCAAAGCACGTCCAACCATTCGTTTTGCAGGGCAAATTACCGGCGTAGAAGGTTATGTTGAAAGCGCGGCAACCGGCCTCATCGCTGGCCGTCTCGCCGCAGCAGAGCGTTTAGGCCTCACACTAACCCCGCCGCCGATCGAGACAGCCCATGGAGCACTGATCAATCACATCACAGGTGGCCATCTGACATCAGAGTTTTCTGGTGGCATCAAAAGCTTTCAACCAATGAACATAAATTTTGGTCTCATACCTCCGATTGATGAGGTGCCAAAATTCGATGAAGACGGCAAACGTCTGCGCGGTAAGGATAAATCACGCGCCAAAAAACGCATCATGGCGAGGCGCGCGCAGCAAAACTTGCAACAATGGGCAGAACAAAACCCGCTAACTAGCTAGATTTTAGTACGTCTACCGTGCCTTAAAATACCAGAAGCCAATCATCGACACTCTGACATCCTCTTTATCACCTTCAGATTGTGTGTAATTTAACTGGCTGATAAAAAGCCGACTTCCTTCAGCGCCAGTGCCGGTAACCTCCAGCTCAAGCAATTCTTGATTGTTGCTGGCTTTCTCTCGCCCTGCTGCTTTTAACGCCCCACCTTCAGCTTTGACAGCCTCTCTCTGAGCAAGTTCAGCTCTGGCCAATCCAACAATCGCCTCTAAAGGCACATGGCCCACTTCAACCCCATCTTCAGACAAAACAAACTGATCACCTCTCAGCTGAAAACTGAGTTGAACTGATTTACCACTATATTCCAGTGTTTTGCTGACCAACCGGTCATCCACTTCATTTGTTTTATTGCGAGGCTTATTTTTAAAGTGATAAAAAAACACACCCGTCAGCGCCCCGCCTTTTGTAAGCGAAAAATAATTCGGAGCATTCGTCCTGAAACTGTAATGCTGCCTGTTGGCAGGTCTGAAACCTGGCGCATTTTCTCCAAGCGCCTCCCAAACAGCAATCACGGTTTCATTCTTACGCCCGCTCTTTTGCCGTGCACCAGCAAGCTCCGCCTCAATGACCTGTCTCTTCTCTTGCGGTAGCAAAAATGAAAGCATCTCCCCGCGTCGCCCTTTACGGAAAAAATTCAATATCTGACGCACCTGCCGCGCATCACTCGCCTTAATGTCCTCATCATCAGGCAAAGCCCGCACAATCACACCTTTATCAAGCACCCCTTGTTGAGCAAGCAATGTAATCAACCGTGATTTCTGCCAGCTGGTTGAAACGGCCTCAGCCCCAAATGGTCCAAAGCTAGAAAGTCCAAGCACCAGCATCGCCAGATATAAAATCACCCGAAGGTCAAACACACCGCCCCGCTGGCGGACAAATATCGTATAACCAATCAGCACCAGCGCCCATAAAAACAACCCGGCCAGATAAAACCGAAGCGGCGTCATGCCATATTCCTGAATGCGGATAAAATGCGCCGTCATAATCAATCCGAGCGGCACCAGCAGAAACCAGATCCAGTTAGTGGTAAACATCCTCACCAGCGGCCCGGCTGAGTTTCGTGTTGGAAACGCCATCAGATAAGTACCAATACAACCAATCACCAGCGCCAGGCCATACCAGCCCAGTTGGCCTTTCGGAAACGCCCCGTCAAACGCAATTTTAATCGCAAGCCCATGAAACAACAGTGCAAACAGAAAGAAAAACGGCACAAACAGATATTTAACAAACAGCCCCGTTACCTTAGACGTAAACTCAACCGGCTCACCTTCATTGACCATTTCATTAAAATCATCCGGCAGCATAGACAGCCAGAACAACGGCGCGATCAAAAACAGCGAAACTATAAATGTGTAACTATAAACCCGGCTGTAAACTGTTTTATCAAACAGCGTCGAATATGCCCCGATCAACAGCGCAAGCAGCCCGGCCACCAGCAACCCACCCAGAATGGCAATGCCAAAACTGAACCAGTACTGATGATTAAAATGCCAGTATTTCCGATTATCTTCATTAAGCCAGCGCCCATCAGCAGTTTCAGTGGCACCCGTTTTCTTTGCGGCTTCAACCCGGGCAGCTTTTCGTTTGGCCCCTTCAAACAGATAAAGCATCGTGCTGCCGGCAATCGCAATCGTCACAGTCATCATCACAGGTGTCAGCGCTGAAACATCATCAAAATAAAACATCAGGGCAAGGATAAAAAACACCAGTAACGCAGCGATCAGCAATACCGGCAAAGACCAGCCCCGCCGCTCCGCCATCAGATGCACACCAACCGCTGCAAAAAATAAAGAGAGCAACCCAAAGGTAATGATATCAACATCAATCCGGTACATCACAGAGCGCAACAGCCAGATTGTTAAAATGAGGCTGAACAACACCGCAAACGGAAAACGCTTGCCGACCTCAATCACATTTGGCAAAACGGCACCAACAACCGCTGAAAAACGTGCCATATTCCAACTCCCTCACATAATATCTTCTATAAATGTCCAGTCCCATTCATAGACAATATAATTATCATCAATTCTGCCCCTGTCAGAGCGTTTTGAAGCAGGGCTTACTGCCCATATTTTTTTAAAACTTTGTCAGCCGCAATCGCAAGCGCATCTGCAATCACCGCCTGCCCCTCAGCAGTCGGGTGAAACGCACCGGAATATGTCCCGGCAATCAACACCTGCAACTGGCTAAAGTTCTGAATTTTGAAGATATTACGAATTACCGGACCAGACAAATGCAAATGACCAGTTAAGTAGGCATCATTTGGCGTTCTGAACCAGCGTTCTCTGCTGGCATAAGGCGCATAATCAGCCGGATTAAAGGGAGACCATTTTCCATTCTCATAAAAAGGCAGATGCAGATTTTCAGCAAGCGATCCAAGCCGCTCCTCATTACGCGCACAAATCCCATGGCTGGTAAACGCCTCCCGGTGCTCATCAACAAATGTCCATTTATAATCTCTGGCCACCCGTTTCATCATCCGGTTCAACCGATTGGCAAATTTTTCAGCCCGTCCGGCTTTGTCCGCTGCAAGTGAAAACACCGGAGAAACAGTCATCCCAAGCGAGCCATTATCACAGACTTTCTGCCCCTTATCCCGAAAAGTCATATTCGGATAGGCCGTCAGTAAAATACGGTCAGCCTCTTTCCAGGGAATTTGCAAAACATTATGAAACGCCCGTCGCAACGCCTTATAACGCAGTTTCAATTCACTGGTTCTGTAAGAAGCCTGATCAGAATTCAGAATGGCCCCCATCCACCCGCCAATTGTCTTAAGGTTGATGGTGTTCTTAACCACCACATTCGCAACAAGACTGGAAAAACTCACATCATTCCCGCCAATTGAAACCATCAGCAGATCAATTTTGCGCGCTCGCTCACGATCACATTTTAAGACAGTCAGGTCATGCAGAATATCCAGCTTGCCATCAACCCCAAAGGCACGTGAATAAATCGTTGGTTTCGGCACATTCGCCCCGCACTGGGCCTTCGCCACAGCAGAAATCTGTGAAAGCCGCGGCGGCGAAAGTGACCATTCATTCCCTTTAAATCGCAAAAACATTCCATGCGTGATCTCTGCGCCAGCACAGGCAAAACCAACAAAAGTCACGGCCCGCTGCGGGTTTGATAAAGCCAGCTCTAAACTCGCCCTGATCTGGTGCGAATAAAGCGACCGATGGCAGGACTGCCCAAGCCATAATGCTTTGCGTTTCATAAATTCGGCATCAGCCACTTCGCGCCAATCACCAGCCCGTGTCGGATAGGCCCGTTTCACCTGATCACCCTTCCCCTTGCCGCCATAAATGACAGAGCGTTCAGAAGAAAACCGAACCGGCACATCAGGGTTCCCATCACCAGAACCAAAACTATCCCCAATGCCAACAATGAAAACATCTTCCACCTTGATGGTCTGAATAAATCTCTTACCCTCATCAGTCGCCACTGCAAGCCTGGCCCCTTGTGGATATGGTACGGTGAAATTTACCCGCTCATCGCAAGGCCGCGCCATTGGCTCCCCAATGAGCTGATCTGAGCCAGCCTCAAGCAACTGCCACTGACACTGTTTCCCAACACCCTTAGCAGCACCAGTAGTAGCGTCACCAGCCGCAGTTTCACCAGCAGCAGTTTGATATTCAGCCCAAATTTCATGAGATTTCGGATGCAGGTAGCTTTGCTGTTCACCATCACAATTATGGTATGATCCAAGATTTCTCGACCAGCAGGTTTTATCAAAAAACATTTCCGCCCAGCCATGCGGTTTTTCAGCAGCAAGCCGCCGCTCAATACTCAGAATTGGTGTCTGGCGTTCTTCCTCACTTAACCCTTTGCGCAAAATGCTGTGCAACTCTGTTAGAGCCGGGTCTTTAAATAACCGGAAAGGATTTCTGAGCTCCCACCTGATAGGATGATTCGGACTAGTCTCATTAAGCTCTGGTGGGTTTAATTGAGTGACCCTCAGCGTATTCATCTTCGCCACAGCCTGAGAATTTCCCGCAACAGACAGCAAACTGAAAACACCAGCACTCAGACTGAATAAAGTAACCAGCCAACTCATAACCCCAAACAAACAAGTCACAAAACGCATCATACAAACCTTATCCGAACAAGCTTATCTTCTAAGTTATGATCATCGTTTTATTTTAAAAATATGTCGGCGCTGTGAGAGAAGTTATTTTTTGCCCTAAAGGACGGGGAAAGTCCTTTCCTCAATAAAGACCGCGCAGCATAATAAAAAACACCTTGAGAGGGTTAAGCCGTGTCAGGGTCAAAGCCCCTTCTCCACGTTCAGAAAGCGCCTTAGAAAGCAACGCAGGCACCAGATGCCAGCGCACAAACAATGCCCTGTCAGCCCGGGGAACTTTTTGAAACAATTTTTTTATGTCCCAGCTTATCTTCACAGCATCATCCGCGATCATGCCCAGCGCAAGGGTCTTTTGAGGCAGTTTCTCTTCCTTGAAAAAATCTTCATGGTACAAATCAAAAGAGGAAAGCACATCTTGCGGCAACGGCATGATGCCTTTTTGCAGAATGCGCGGTAAATCTGCCATCATCTCAGTCATGCCAATGGCAATCCCGGCCTCACGGCAGACATCATTCAGTTCATCAACTGGCCGATGTGTAAAAAGCAACCCCGCTCTGATCAGCCCGCCATAGCGCTGATCAAGAGTATCCATCAACTCTTTTTTTGTCGCCAGAGGCACGCGCCTCACTTCAAACAGAAAACTCTCAATGATTTCGTTCAGCACATCAAGGAGGGCTTCAGTCTTTAACTCATTTTGTGCTTCAACAAGAAACGGCCCAAGCCCGTCAGCCACCGGATGGCCAACACTTTCCCCCCGCGCCATCCGCTTAAGCTGATCTCGCCACCATTGCAGCCTGATCTCCCCCAGCATCGGCTCATCCACTTTATAAGGGATGCGCTGCAACTCCATAAAAAATCCAAAAAGCCAGCAGAGTTTTTCCTGGTTGGTTTTATGAGCAAGCCGTGTGGTAAGATAAGCCGCATAGTCATGCCGCTTTAGCCGCGACTGAATGATAGAGTATTGTTCTTCAATGATCTGACGGTCAGTCACAAAGCACCCCTAATCGACCGCAATCAAAGCGGCAGCAACTTTGCGCCCCTCCGCCTGCAAAACATTATAAGTCCTGGCCGCAGCACCTGTATCCATCACTTCAAGACCAAGCCCCGCTTCAATAAAAGCACCCTTAAATTCGACACCCGGAAATTTCTGTGTCTCACCCGTCCCAAAAATCAAAAATTCATGGCGCTCAGCCTCATCAAACAACGCTTTGAAACTGTCGATTGTAACGTCTTCAAATGAGCCATAAGGCCAGCCATAAATGCCGCTTGAAAGGATCAGCAACGATCCTTTATGACTCATATCTCCAAATCGAAACCCGCCATTGCCATAGGCTTCAAGCTCAATCGGTTCAGGATAATAGGCATCTAAAGTCATAAGCTCTTGTTTGTCAGTTAACCTGACATTCCTTTTCACGAAGCTGAACAAAATCATGCAGCACATCAAACACAAGACTTTGCCGCAAACCCAATTGAGATTTATCCCTAACATCAGCATTCAGCGCAAAATAAATTGGCTTTGCCTCAGAAGTCTGCTGCGCCCATCCAACCCACCAGCCATGATCAGGTTTTTTATTGGTAAACGCCCATCCGGTTTTGCCATGCGCGGTAAAACATCCGCGTTTCGCTGCGGGCAGAATGTCTTTCACAAAAGCCTGCCCCTCCTTTGAAACCGGCAAGCGGGCATGATACAGCTTTTCAAGCATCTCTATCTGCTCAACAGCTGAAATAACCAGCCCGCCATCAAGCCAAAACCTAGTAATCCCACCAGATATACTATGATTGCCATAATCAAGTTTCTTGAGGAATGAAACCATCCGCGCCGCCCCGATTTCACGCGCAATCTGCTGGTAAACAGGAACAGCCGAAAAAGCAATCGCCTGACGAATGTTTAAATCCTGCTCCCATGCCTTGATCCATTTGGGTTTGCCATCCCATTTAAAAAGCTTTTTATCATCTGTAACAACGCCGCTTTCATAAGCAATCAGCGTGTTGAAAATTTTAAATGTTGAAGCGGGTGCTCTCCGGCTTTGCGCACGTTGGAGGTTATAAACATGCAACCCCGGCTCACCATCTTTTTTAATCACGATCGTCCCGGCAATAGCCGCTTTTTTGAAATACGCACCCCATTCATCATGAGTGATGACATTTTTCTCTGTCATCTCTAAGGCCTGCCCATCTTTTGGCAAAGCAAAGGACAAAACTAAGATGAAACAACAAACCAGAAACTTCATGAAATAATTCCCTATGCACCAGACCGGGAAACTGGTGTCACACCATTCCCACCCATTGCGAGTGATAAATCAACATCATGGCGCAATCAGGAAACCATCCCCGAAAATATCAGGTGATAAGATAGATGATTGAAAATAGTTCTATTTAGCTGTGCCAGGTTCTTTATATTTAGCACCACCCAGCCCACTCCAGTCACGCTTCACACCAAGCAATAACAATGCCGGCGAAGCAATAAAGATAGATGAGTAAGTACCAACAATCACACCCCAGATCATCGCAAACACAAAGCCGCGAATAACCTCACCACCAAAAACGAACAGCGAAACCAGGGCGATAAGGGTCGTAACAGATGTCAGGATCGTTCTCGATAAAGTCTCATTTATCGAAACATCAAGCAGGTCAGCCAGTGGCATCTTTTTAAATTTCCGCAAATTCTCCCGCACCCGGTCATATACAACCACGGTATCGTTGAGAGAATAACCAACAATTGTCAAAAGCGCCGCGATAATAGAAAGCGTAAACTCAAGCTGCAGGAACGAGAAAATACCAATCGTCAAAATCACGTCATGTACCAGCGCCAGAACAGCACCTAAAGAAAACTGCCATTCAAACCTGAGCCAGATATAAATCAGCACCACAATAATCGCAGTGATAACAGCAATAATACCAGCCTCAGTCAGCTCACTTGAAACAGTCGGACCGATCACTTCCGTATTGCGAAACTCAAACCCGTCTCCAAGCGCCACTCTGATTTTATCAAGCGCCAGTTGGTTCGCTTCTTCACCACCAGATTGTAATTCAATCCGCACAAGCACATCTCTTGGGTCATTAAACTGCTGAATTTGCACATCGCCAAAACCAAGCCCGCCCACTTTCGAGCGAACATCAGCAATGTCAGCGGGGCCGGTTTTATTGCGCACTTCAATTGACGTGCCGCCAATAAAATCAATACCGTAATTCAAGCCCTTGGTTGAAAACAACCCGATCGAGGCAACCATCGCCAGAGCAGAAAGAATGAATGTAATCGTCCGCATTGAAACGAACGGAATTTTTGTACCGTGAGGGACAAAATCAATACCTTTAAACACCATGGATCGAACCCCTTATATCGGCATTTCAACTGTTTTAGAACGCTTCGAGCGCAACCACACTGCAATCAGCCAGCGTGTCAGGACAAAGGCTGTAAACACCGAAGTGAAAATACCAATCGACAACGTCACAGCAAAACCTTTAACTGGGCCTGAGCCAAGCCAGAACAGAATGATCGCCGCCAGAAACGTCGTGATGTTGGCATCAAGAATGGTAGATAGCGCCCGCGAATAACCGGATTCAATCGCACTGATCGCTGTTTTACCAGCCCTCAGCTCTTCCCGGATCCGCTCAAAAATAAGCACATTCGCATCAACCGCCATACCCATTGTCAAGACGATGCCAGCAATACCCGGCAGGGTCAGCGTTGCTTGCAACAACGAAAGCGCACCAACAATCATTGCGATATTAATCAGCAATGCAACATTGGCATATATGCCGAATTGTCCATATGCAACCAGAATAAACAGAACTACACCGGCAAGGCCAATCATCGCAGCAAGCTTACCGGCCGCAATCGAGTCAGCACCAAGGCTGGCGTCCACAGTGCGTTCTTCAAGAATAGTCAACGGCGCTTCAAGCGAACCCGAGCGTAACAAAATCGCCAGATCATCAGCCGAACTAACCGTAAAGTTACCAGAAATCTGGCCCGTACCACCAGTGATAGGCTCCTGAATGGTCGGCGCTGAAATCACCTGATTATCAAGCACAATCGCAAATGGCCGTCCAACATTATCAGTCGTCACTTCACCAAATCTGATTGCGCCCCTTGAATTCAACCTAAAGGTCACAACAGGTCTGTTTGTCTGCGCCCCAAAGCTCTGCTGTGCATTTGCCAGATCAGCCCCGGTAATCAGCGGCTCATCTTCAAGAATATAGTGGCTCGAATACTGGTCTTTTGAAGGGTAAATCGTTGTCCCAGGTTCAGTCAGCCCTTCTGCTGCATCTTGTGCAGTCGCTGGCCGCACAACCAGATGAAACGAAAGCACCGCCGCCTGTTTTACAACGTCTTTCAGTTTTTCAGGGTTATCATAACCCGGCACCTGTAACAAAATCCGGTCATCGCCCTGGCGCTGAATAGAAGGTTCTGTCGTACCAAGTTCGTCAACCCGGCGCCGCACAACTTCAATCGCACTGTCAATCGTCGTGCTGATCCGCTGCGCAATGGCAGGATCAGTTGGTTTGATGGTAATGCGCCCGTCTGCCGTTTTTTCAATTTCAAGGTTATTTCCCGGCACTGTGCCGAAAGACGTCGTCGGTAACGGCGTGATCAGCGTTTTAACGGCCTCAAAAGCACGGTCCAGATCAGCTGGGTCAGAAGGTTTAAACTCAACCCGGTCTTTTTTTGCTGAAAGGTCACGATAACGAATGGCGCCAACATGTTTGTCGCCTTCTTTTTTGCCCCTCAGCACATTCCGCACATTACCGCGCAGAATTTTAATCTGCTTTTCAATCAGAACATTTTTGTCCATCTGCATCAGAAGGTGCGAACCACCGCGCAAATCCAGCCCTAAATTGAGCCGTAATTTCTGCATAAATGCCGGATAACTCGCCAGATCCTTTTCCGGGATCAGATTAGGAGCGGCACAGAAAATACCAATAAGAGCAATCGCCCAGATCGTAAATGTTTTCCATTTCGAGAAATGCAGCATAGAAAATGCCTTTCAAACCAACCACAGCGCCAGAATGGTAAGCGGCGCTTATTCTTCTTATAAGTTTTTAATTATTTATCCTGAACAGGCTCAGTCTTCGACTGTATCTGTGCAACGGAACCTCTAGCGACCCGCACCCTGACACCATCAGCAATTTCAATCTGAAATTCAGTATCATCAATCACCTTGGTGATTTTACCGATCAACCCGCCTGAAGTGACAACATTATCGCCGCGACGCAGGTTATCCAGCATTTCACGATGCTTTTTGGCCTGTTGTTGCTGCGGTCTGATGATAAGGAAATACCAAATCGCAATCAGCGGTAAAAACAGCATCACTGTTCCAAGAATATCGCCACCACCACCGCCAGTGGTTGATTGTGCAAATGCAGGCGTAATCAGCATAAAATCTTATTCCTTATCACAAGCGTTAAAGCTCAAAGCTGTTGAAATCATGTTTATTTATCATAGCTGAGAAAAAATTGCTCACGAAATAAACAAAGGCTGAATATAACCTCTTGTTCATCCATTGCAAGTCATCCATGAAGCTCTATAGTGCGATTTCAAAGAAAATCCCAATAAATCAATAGATATAATGAACGATGAGCCAATAGTATGACGAAATCACATCTATTTTTAGAGCAACTCACCCGCATCGCTGATGCTCTGGAACAAATCAGCCACAAACCCGCTCCCTTACCCGATTTTAACAAAACAAAAGGGTTCCTTTGGGAAGGCGAAACCAGGTCATTTATCCCGGTTGAAGAAATCAACCATATCGCCTCAGATTTCCTGATTGGCATTGAACCTCAAAAGCAAAAACTACTGGCTAACACAGAAAGCTTCGCAAAAAACCTTCCAGCCAATAACGCCCTCCTTTGGGGCGCACGCGGCATGGGCAAAAGCTCACTTGTCAAAGCCATTCACCATGAGCTGACTGAAAACGAAAACTACAAAGACCTGAAGCTGATCGAAATTCTGAGAGAAGACATCATCACTTTAAATGATTGCCTCGCCGTTCTAAAAAAACAGCCCTTTTATTTTATTCTGTTTTGTGACGACCTCTCATTTGAGCCAAACGACCCGTCATACAAATCCCTCAAGGCATTGCTTGAAGGCGGCATTGCCGGGCGACCCAAAAATGTGATTTTTTACGCCACATCAAATCAGCGCCATCTCCTTACCCGTGACCAGAGCGAATATGCACAAACTGATTACATCCACACCAATGATGTCTCTAACGAAAAAATCTCACTCTCAGATCGTTTTGGCCTCTGGCTCGGCTTCCACAATTGCGACAAAGCCCAGTATGATGAGATGGTGACAAATTATGCGCATCGATACGGCATCAAACTAAGCGATGAAGAGGTCATCAAACGCGCCCACCTCTGGTCAATGGAGCGCGGCAGCCGCTCTGGCCGTGTCGCCATGCAGTTTATCCAGCATCTGCTGGGAGATCAGCAGATAAGCATCTGATCAGCTAAACATACAAAAATGCCGGGGTGAATTTCATCCACCCCGGCATTTGATTAACAGTTAAAAAGATTTATCCAAATCTATTTATCAGAATTTTTCAGACCTATCTCATCGCCAGATATTTCATCGGATTAACCGGCTTAGAGCCCTTACGCAATTCAAAATGCAATTGCGGTTGATGTACAGAACCGGTTTTACCAGATTTAGCAATCACCTGACCACGGCGCACTTTATCACCCCGTTTCACAAGCAGCTTGCTGTTATGCGCATAAGCACTGACCCAGTTATTCTTATGCCGCACCAACACCAGGTTGCCATAACCCTTCAGCTCATTGCCGGCATAAGCCACAACACCACCTTCAGCAGCTTTAACTTTCGTACCAGCCGGAACAGAAAGGTTCACCCCGTCATTGATCGTGCCACTTTTCTGACGGCCAAATTTTGATAAGATACGACCACCTACCGGCCACATAAACCGCTGACCACCTGTTAAGCGCTGTCTTGCTCCTGAATCAACAGATTTAATCTTGTTTCGTGCCTCAAGCTTTTTACGAACCGGAACCGGTGTTTTTCTCGATTGAGCCTTTTTCAAACCGGCTTTTCTGTCAATTGAAGCAACACGAACCGGCTTTTCAATCCGGTTCTTACCCGGAATTGTCAGTTCCTGCCCCAAATTCACAGAAGAAACATCAGAAAGCCCGTTTGCTTCAGCCAGATCTTCCGGTTTCACCCCAGCCCGGCGCGCAATGTTATAAACCGTATCACCACGCTGCACCCGGTAAGTCGACCCGGCCTTTAAAGAGGCTTCTGAACCTGTGTCAATTTTAGCATATTGTCCGGCAGATGATTTTTTAAGCCCGGGAATGGTTAAGCGCTGGCCGAGTTTAATGTCATTGCCATCCATATAATTCGCACTGCGAATTTCAGAAGTGGTCACATCATAGCGCTTGGAAATATTATAAAGCGTATCGCCTTCAACAACCACATGCTGGCCTGTTGAAGAAATCCGCTCTGATCTCTGCGTTTGTTGAACTGGCTGATACGTCGTTTCTTTGCGCGGCACATAACGATAGGTCGGCTCGCGGCGCTGTTGCTCATTTAGCGCTGGCAACTCTTCGCGTTGCATGCCCCGCTTATCAAGCCCCTTGGTGTCATAAACATCTCTATTGTCAGCATATTGCTTATAGGATTGACGGCGCGCATCATCTTTAATTCTGTAATCCCGATTATATGAATTACTGTCAGCCGATTGTTTAAAGTCGGAGCGGCTATAATCGTTCTGTTTATATTGGGATTGTCTGTAATCAGGTTGCTGGTAATCAGAAGAGCGATAATCTTTCTGAGCTTTATAATCATTCTGACCATAAGTTCGATCAAAATCAGACTGCTTCTTGGACTCAGGCGCAGGTCCATCATTCATCCCAAGAACAGGATAATCAAATCTGGTCATATTCGAGCTACATGCCGGTAACCCGACACACATAGCCACAATCATTGATAAACGCGTTACTTTACTCACAACAGGCCTCAATCACGCACACATATTAATGGGACGGAATGCCCCAATTTAACAGAGTTAATTTAAGCCCCGTAAACCTTAACAAACCCTTAACGGTCACCCCTTAGGCCGTTAACCTCAATAGTTATGGTTAATAATTCGTTAAAAACGGCGCGATAAATCAGTTTGATGCAAGTTTCCGCCAATTGTAGCCCATGAAAACATCGGCCAGCCCCCACAACACAAAACGCGATTTCGTGCACAATCTTGGCAAACACTGCCAGCAAAAGGCAGAGCACCACACTTTATAGTTAACCACAATTATGATCGAAAAGGGGCAAATGGCAAATTAATAAACAGAGTTTAATAGTTTATCAGTCTCAATTTTTGTTTAGCAGCTGACCCAACTCAACACAGCTTTCAAAATGTGTCAGGTTAAGGTGCAGCGGCGTAATGGAAATGTAACCATTATAAATCGCCCAGAGGTCAGTGCCTTTTTCAGGTCTGGATAAGCGCCGCTCAAAATCAAACCAGAAATAATCCCGCCCGCGCGGGTCTGTCCGGCTATCAATTTTCAGCAAGCCCTGGTCACGCCGCCCCTGTGTCGTCACCATTTGCCCGGCCACTTCAGAAGGCTCACAGTCAGGAAAGTTGATGTTAATCAGTACATCCTTATCAACCCCGGCTGCCAGCACATCATTAATCAACTGTACGCCAAATTGCCTTGGCGTTTCCCAGAAAGCTGAATGTACATTTTTCGAGCCTGTTGTGAGACTAAGTGCGATAGAGGGAATCCCAAGCAGAGTGCCTTCAATCGCCCCTGCAATCGTGCCTGAATACGTCACATCATCTGCAATGTTCTGTCCGTGATTTATTCCTGAAAGGATCAGATCCGGTGGCGTATCCCCCAAAAACTGCCGCACCCCCATAATCACACAATCTGTTGGTGTGCCTTTCAGTGAAAACCGCTTCGGTGCCACTTCCACATGGCGCAGCGGGTCTTTCAGCGTAAGAGAATGCGAAGCACCACTATTGTCAACATCAGGCGCCACCACCCAGACATCATCAGAAAGCTCCAGCGCCAGCTCTGTCAGCACTTCAATGCCATGAGCATCAATCCCGTCATCATTCGTCACCAGAATTCGCATCAACCACTCTCCAACAGCCACTCTCGAACAGAATGAATAAGGGTTTATTTTTTGGCCGGTTCAATCAGCTCAAGCCCGTTCATATAAGGGCGAAGCACCTCAGGCACCACAACAGACCCATCCGCCTGCTGGTAATTTTCAAGCACAGCCACGAGCGTGCGCCCAACAGCGAGGCCTGATCCATTGAGCGTGTGGACAAAATGTGTCCCCTTTTCTCCCTCAACCCGGTAACGGCCATTCATCCGCCTCGCTTGAAAGTCACCGCAAACAGAACAGCTTGAAATTTCCCTGTATGTATCCTGCCCCGGCAGCCAGACCTCAATATCAAAGGTCCGCCGCGCACCAAAACCCATATCTCCCGTGCAAAGCTTTAACACCTGATAAGCAAGGCCAAGCCGATTTAAAACTTCTTCAGCGCAACTCGTCATCCGCTCTAACTCTTCGTCAGACTGATCCGGCCTCGTGATAGAGACAAGCTCAACCTTCATGAACTGATGCTGGCGGATCATCCCTCGTGTATCCCGCCCGGCTGAGCCGGCTTCTGATCGAAAACAAGGGCTATAAGCCACATAGCGCCGCGGCAGATAATCATCATCAATGATGCAATCAGCCGCAATATTTGTGAGCGGCACTTCTGCCGTTGGAATGAGGTAATGATCCCCGGTTGTTTTAAAAAGATCCTCTTCAAATTTTGGCAATTGCCCTGTGCCATAAAGCGCGTTTTTTTTGACCATTATCGGCGGTGAAACCTCTGTATAACCATGTGTCTCCGTTTGCAGGTCGAGCATAAACTGAGCCAGCGCCCGCTCCATCCGCGCTAACGGTCCGGACAGCAACACAAACCGGCTACCTGACATCTTGGCAGCCGTTTCAAAATCGAGATAGCCCAGCGCTTCACCAATTTCAAAATGTTCTTTCGGTTCAAAATCAAATGATGGCACACCACCAACCTGACGCATCAGCTCGTTCTGCGTTTCATCTTCACCAATCGGCACATCATCATGCGGCAGGTTCGGGATGGATGATAACAAGGCGGTGAGCCGCTCATTGATCTCGCGCTCGGTATCTTCGCCAGATTGAATAAAGCTTTTTATTTTCGCAACCTTTTCAATCGCCGCATTCGCTGCCGCTTCATCACCGCTGGCTTTTGCTTTGCCAATTTCTTTCGAAGCATTATTGCGCTCGGCCTGGGCATCCTGCAACGCCTGCAAATGCGAGCGGCGTTCTTCATCAATTTTAAGAACCTCAGCTGATAATGGCCCAAGCCCGCGACGTTTCAGACCCTCATCAAAAGCCTCACTGTTTTCACGGATCCATTTCAGATCAAACATAAAACACCCCTTAAAAAATAGCTCACCACAGGCAGAAACGCCCAAAGACATGGATAAAACTAAACCAGAAGAAAAACAATGCAGATTGTACTTATTTTCAATTTTTACAATCAGCCACCACTAAAAACACCAGATACCACAAAAAATATCCACGATGATATTAACACCCATTGTTGGTGGGCAACTGAACACCAAAATACCGCGGCGATTATTTTACACTTAGGAGAGTTACTGTGATCTATATATACAAAGAAGGGTGCAAGCTACTTCAGCTTGCGTACATGACGAAGCGACAAGCAAAGCTCGCCGTGTTACGGCGCACTTCGTAGGCGATTACATAGCGCGGTTGCTTAGTGGACAATCTGAAGCGCATCAAAAATGCCGTGAGAAAAAAAATCGAGATTAGTATCCCTAACTATTTTCCAGCTCGCGCTCTTCACGTTTTTTCTCAACCATCCTGACCATCCAAATCGAAACTTCATAAAGTAGGTAGGTCGGTAACGCCAAGCCAATCTGGCTCATTGGGTCGGGCGGGGTTAAAAGGGCAGCCGCAGCAAAAACCGCGACAACCGCATAACGGCGCTTGTCTTTCAAAGTTTGAGACGTAACAAAACCCGCCTTGCCAAGCAAAGTAAGAACCACCGGCAATTGAAAGCAAATTCCAAACGCCATAATCAAAGCCATCACCAGTGAAAAATACTCACTCACCTTAGCAACAAGCTGAATGCGAACGCCCGTCTCACCCGCTTGCTGATAGGAAAGAAAATAAGACATAGCCAGCGGCATGACAATATAAAATACGATCGCCGCACCAATGAGAAACAATACCGGTGTCGCGATCAGATATGGCAGAAATGCTGATTTTTCATTTTTGTAAAGCCCAGGTGCGATAAACCGATAAATCTGCGAAGCAATAATCGGAAACGAAATGACAAACGCCCCAAAAAGAGAAAGCTTCAGCTGCGTGAAGAAAAACTCATGCGGCGCCGTAAACTGCATATCAATAATCTGCCCCGGGCCAACTGCTGCTTCATAAGGGCCGAGTAGAAAATTATAAATGTTATCAGCAAAATAAAAACAGACAACAAATGCAAACGCCATCGCCACAAGAGACCATAACAACCTGGTGCGCAATTCAACCAGGTGAGCAATCAGCGGCGCTTTGCTGGTTTCAATCTGATCCACACTCATTAATTCTTGTTCCCCTTTAAGTCTTCATCACCCGGTCTTAAACAAACAAGCCCAGGCGTTAAGTCTTAGCTTGTGGTTTAACCTGAGACTTCTCGTCAGGGTCCAACTGTGATTGCGGCTCATTTTCATTGACAGGTTCAAGCGCCAGTGCTTCCGCCTCTTTATCTGATGACACATCAGGTGCTGGCGAGAGTGTTTCAGAAATCACCTCAGGACCAGACGATCCTCCTTCACCATCATCATCTGCAACGGCCTTTTTATCGGCCTCACTCTGAGGCCCGCGAATTGGATTGGCGAGACGGCGTTTTTCATCCTCGAGAATTTGCTCGTTCCATTTGTCGAGGTCAAATTCATCCATATCTTCCATACCCATGTCATCGCCCATTTCACCCATCAGATTACCAGGTGAAAGGTCTTTCTTCAGATCGTTGACACTGTCTTTCAGCTCACTGATTTCGCTTTCATCCATGGCTTCTTCAACCTGACGCTGAAACGAACCGGCCATTTGTTTTATTTTTTTAATGGAAGCCCCGATTTTGCGCATCATGCCGGGCAACTCTTTGGGCCCGACGACGATCAACGCCACCAGTCCAACAACAAGCAATTCACTCCAGCCAATGTCAAACATGGAAAAACTCCATTAAAACCAAGATGCAGTTGAAAACAACCAACCCTATCAGAAAAATCAGTAAATCTCCTGAGCTAAAAGGACATGGAACACCATAAACACTTTTAGCAAAGATAGACGAAACCTGCTGACTTTATGAGAGATCAGCTTTTTCTTTTTGTACTGAGCCTGATTTATCCGCATCGCCGCCCTGTTCAATTGAATGAACATCAGAATTGGCCGTATCGGTATCTTCGTCTTTCAGGCCTTTTTTAAAGCTGGTAATCCCTTTGGCAACATCGCCCATTAAATCAGAAATTTTACCGCGGCCAAATAACAGCACAACAAGCAGCAAAACGATCAATATTTGCCAGATTCCTGGGTAACCCATAATTTTTCTCTCCCAGCGCCTAAGCGCATAAATTTACACTTTTCTACAATAAAACAAAACAACGATTGAGCGCAACCAAAGCAACTTATATAGAGTTAAAATAGTAAAAGTAAAGCCAACTAATCATCATTGGCTAATACCAGTAGTTTTTCTTTATCAACCACCACATAGCACTCATCGCCCATTTTGGGGGCTAAACTCTCACGTAAACGAACCTGCAGCGGCCGCTCCACGCCATCCACAACGATTTCAACCAGAGCCGCATCACCGAGGAACTTTCTATCTATTACACGGCCAATAACACCCTTTTGTGGCTCTATAGGCTCTTTTTTTGAAATTCCCATCGCCATAAACCGAACCCCGACAACAGCTTCTGCTCCATCAGCCAGATCCGGCGCTTTAAACCGGCCAAAAGCTGTATCCACCTCTCCCGCCCTGACAATTGCCGGAATTTCATTCATTTCAGAAAATATTCGCGCCACAAATAAAGAATTTGGCTGATTATAAATCTCTTCACTGGCCCCCACCTGAACTATCTGCCCCTGCCGCATCACAGCAATCCGGTCCCCCATCCGCATGGCCTCTTCAGCCTGATGCGTCACAATCAGTGAGGTCGCCCGCATTTCACGCAGAATTGCCAGCGTTTCTTCTCTGATACGATCCCGAAGCCGCGGGTCCAGCCCTGAAAAAGGCTCATCCATCAAAATGATACTTGGCCGGGGGGCAATCGCACGGGCAAGCGCGACCCTTTGCTGCTCCCCACCTGAAAGGATATGCGGATAATCAGCGGCATAATGCGCAAGACCAACCCGATCAAGTGTCGCCAGTGCAACCCGCTCTGCATCAGCCGGTTTCAGGTTTTTAAGTCCGAACATCACATTTTTTATAATGGTTAAATGCGGAAACAGCGCAAAATCCTGAAACATCAGCCCAACGCCGCGCTTTTCCGGCGGCGTAAATACAGACGGCCCGACAACTTCCTGATGATTAAATAAAACCCGGCCCGTATCCGGTTGTTCAATCCCGGCAGCAATTCTAAGCAATGTTGTCTTGCCGCACCCCGATGGACCAAGCAAACAAACCGTTTCAGCCGGTTCCACATCAAGGCTTACACCTCTTAATGCCGGTTTATCATCAAATTTTCTTGTAAGCTTATCGAATGTTAATCTGGCAGCAATTGTCGCCGCAGCAGACCCCCGACGCCCCCAGCCTGGTGATGATGAACTCAAAAGATGTATCCACCTCGATTTGTAAACATAAGAATTTTTCGGCTCACGGCTTCTGATCAGGTCATTAACTCATAACCATTCGCCTGTTATGACAAATGCAGTCCATCTTGTATAGACCGATGAAAAAAAGCAAACTAAATCAGAGCAAAAACTTGAAAGACCTATAAAGCCACATCCACCAGAAGAGGAACAGCTTCAAACCCAGACTTGGTTAAAAACACTCAGATCTCATCTTCATCTGATTTGTAGCGCAGCGGGTCTTCCTCTGCCCCAAGCTCGGCTTCAGCGGCCAGTTCTTCTTCTGAAAATAACGGCTCTTCATCAGCCCTTAAAGCGTCATCATCACTTGGCACAGGAACTTCAAACCCGGGCGGCAAAGCTCCATCCAATAAACCGGCACCTTTCAACTCACCAAGACCCGGCAAATCTGAAATCCGCGCCATCCCAAACTGAGAGAGAAAAAGTTCAGTCGTGCCATAAGTGATTGGCCGCCCCGGTGCACGTCTGCGCCCCCGCATTTTAACCCATCCCGTCTCAAGCAGCACATCAAGCGTGCCTTTGGAAATCTGTACCCCTCTCACATCTTCAATTTCAGCCCGTGTCACTGGTTGGTGATAAGCAATAATCGCCAGAGTTTCTAACGCCACTTTGGAAAGCTTTTTTTGCACCTTTTTATATTTGGTCAGCATCGGCGCAAGATCAACAGCCGTTCGAAAAGCAAACCCGCCCCCGGTTTCAACCAGATGAACACCACGAGGCTGGTATATCTGCTGCAATTGTTCAATCAACTGCGCCACATCAACACCCTCTTCAAACTCAAGTGCCAGTTCCTTGATCCCCAGCGGTTGAGGCGAGGCAAACAGCAAAGCCTCAAGCACCCTTAAGGCATCATTCTCACTTTCATGCCCGGTTTTGGCAGCATCAGTCATCACCGCGCCCTTCCATTCTGTCATTGGCCGGCTTTTGCCCCCTCTCCTTTGGTTGATCGTTTCCCGCATCAAGTGTCTTCACATAAAGCGGTGTGAAATGGCCTGATTGCCTTAACTCAATCAGCCCATCCCGTGCCATTTCCAGCGTCGCGCCAAACGTGCTGGCAACTGTTGTTTTCTGCATATCTTCACCTTGCAGAAAAAGCGCAATCAGATCATTAATCGGCGCCCATTCGATAGAGATCCCAAGCATGGCTGAAAGCCTGTCACGGGCCTTTTTGATCGACCACACTTCCCTTTTTTTGACCTTATACCCATACTGTTGATTTTGCCGCTCTCTTTGTCCCGCATAAGCCTTTAGCAGTTCATAGAGCTCAGCTTTATAAGTCGGTTGAACCACAACACTGATGCCCTGCGGCATGCCATTGGTGAAAAATTCCTGGTCGAGCTGTGGCAAAGCCATAAGTTCCTTGCCCTTTTGCCGCATCGCATCAAGTCGCTTTAACCGAAACGCCAGTTGCGCCGCGAGTAATGAACCAGAGGGTTCATCCCCTGCCTCTTCAGCTTTAGGCAACAAAAGTTTTGATTTTAAAAACACCAGCCACGCCGCCATCACCAGATAATCAGCAGCAATCTCAAAACGGTGTTTTTTCAGATTTTCAATATAGTGAATATATTGCGTTGCCAGCTCAGCAATTGAAAGTTTCGCCAGATCAATTTTTTTCGCCCGGCATAACGCCAGCAGCAGATCTAGCGGCCCCTCAAACCCATCAAGGTCAACCAACAACACCTCTTCATCCTGAGTGGTTGGCATGTCCGCTTCCCATTCCTCATCAGAAGCAGTTGATGTTGGTTTGTTTGTCAAAGATTGACACTCCTAAATTGACCTGACAGAAACAAGTTTCAACCAGCTTGAACCCAGTCCTCACTAAGAAATGCAAGCGCGTCACTTTCATCAATCTGTTGAGGATGCACGATCATGTCAAATGATTGCATAAATCTGTCAAGCGCACGGCCCGAAAGTTCTGGTGAATTTTCAGCAACTTCAATCATTTCATCCATAATCCCATTGCAGTGCAAAGCCCCATCACAGCCCGCAGACAATACAGCCGCTGTCCGCTCGCCAATTGAACCCTCAAGTGCCTGCATAGAGACATCATCACACATCAAAAATCCCTCAAAGCCAATCTCAGCCCTGATGATATCATTAATCAACCGGAATGAAGCGCTGACCGGTTTTGGTTCATTAAATGCGCTATAAACCACATGCGCTGTCATAGCGACAGGCATCTCATTAAGTTGCCGGAACGGTTCAAAATCTACTGACCGTAGCGCTTCAATGCTGGCATCAATCACCGGCAGATCATGATGACTATCCGCATTGGCCCGCCCATGCCCCGGTATATGCTTGATCACCGGCAAACACCCGGCAGCCAGATGCCCCTGCGCCTCCCTGCGCCCCAGTGCAACAATATCATCCACGACATTCCCAAAACTGCGATCACCAATAATTTCATGCGCTCCTGTTTGAGCCGCATCAAGACAAGGCGCACAATTCATATTGATGCCCAGATCAAGCAACCGCCGCCCCATCAGCTTGCCAATTTCATAGGCCGCCAATTGCGCCTTCCTCTGATCTTGTTGATAAAGCTCGGCATATCGTCTTGCAGCAGGCAAATCAGGAAATAATGGCGGACGCAGCCGCTGTACCCGGCCTCCCTCCTGGTCTATCAGCACCCAGAACTGTTCAGCGCCAACGGCTTCCCGCACATCACCAACCAGCCGCTTGATCTGTTCATGATTTTCAAGATTACGTGCAAATAGAATAAGCCCGAGCGGAGCCGTATCAGCAAAAAAATCCCGCTCTTTAGGCAAAAGCTCTGTTCCTTCAACTCCCGATATAAATGCTAGTCTCGACATCAGATTTTCCCTAAAACAGTTTGATTAGCCAAAGCTCAAAAAAAACTCTCTCTCCTGACATCCCTTGTAGAACAAAGAACGTTAGAAGAGAGAGTTTTATAATTCAATTCAGAATATTAAAACAGATCAGCTGATATAAATTATTCAGCGCAATCAAAAATTACCGTGATGCCACAAGACAGTTCTTATAACCATTTGTCTTCAGTTCAGAACACACATTGGCCGCATCTTCTTTGGTTTTCATCGGCCCGACACGTACCCGATACCAGATCCCTCTCGCACCAAGGTCAGCTCTTTGAATAAGCGGACGATAATCACCAATCACATTACTATACTTCTGTTGCAGACCTGAAAACGCTGCAAGCGCATCCTGTTGTGTGCGCCGCGCAGAAACCTGCACAACAAAGTCACCATCAGCAGCCGCAGCCGGTTTCGCGACCGCAGCAACCCTGCGCTCAACCGCCGCACGTTTAACAGACGAACCGGTATCAAGAGTTTTCACAGCCCGCGCCGGTTTACCTGTATCAGCCGTCACACCGGTAATATCTTTTACATCCGTGCCAGCAAGAGCCACCCGGCTCGGCGCGCCATCAAGAATTTGGTTTCCATTGCGATCAATCCGATAGGTCCGAACCCGTCTTGGTCCACCATCATTATTATCAGCCGCAGCTTTTTCATTACCAAGCTTACCAGCACCATTATTATCCTTGATCTCACCGCGCAAGCTCTCAACAACTTCAGGTTCACCAGTCGTCGTTACAATCGCAGCTGCTTCGGCTTTAACACCAGTGTCCCCAAGGCGGGCAAAAATCTTTTTGTTCTGATTGGCAAATTCACGACCACCAGGATTATCTGGCTTCGATTTAATATCAGCCCCTTCAGACGTAATCACCGGTGCTTTATCACCGGTTAAGGCATCACCTGAATATTTGTAAGCAAAGGCAACACCGCCGCCAATAATCACAGAACCAAGTATCATTGTCCCAACGAGGAATGATTTCCGCCCCGGCGTTTGCATATCACTGCTGTAACTTGCATCCTGAGCTGAACCCAGCCCGGAAGTGACAACCGCTGCCGGTGCATAAGGGTCATTAATCTGTGGCATGCCGGTTTGCATAGGCGGCAAAGGCTGCTGACCAGCAAACTGCGAACCATAATCACCATAGCCCTGTTGCTGCTGGTCATAGCCATATCCATCAGGCGTTTGCAAACCATTGGCTGCTGCCTGCTGATAATAAGCGTCATGCCCTTGCTGCCCTTCATTATAAAGAGCAGGTGACTGGCCGGTATCGACCTGAGCCTGATAATATTGCTGCTGGTCATGTTGCTGACCATAATTCTGTTGCTCATACCCCTGACCATAAGGATATTGAGAATGAGCTGAAGGATCATAAGGAGGGGTCGCATTCTGATGCGCCGCCATGTAAGGATCAACTTCCTCTACATAAGCTCCAGTATCCTGTTGATTGTAATCTTGCTGGCTATAGCCCTGTTGCGAATAATCATATTGCCCCTGCTGTCCAAACTGCTGGGACTGAGCATCATACCCTTGAGCACCATAAGCTTGTCCATCCTGCCCATAAGCACCCTGATTATATTGAGATTGCGCATAAGGATCAGCGCTAGCATCAGGAGATTGACCATACTGCCCCTGATTATAGGGGTCTGCTGCAGGGTCTTGCGATCCATATTGAGGTTGTTGGTAACCGGCACCTTGTTGTTGGTAATAATTCTGATCTGCCATTTGGCCTCCCTCAGCCTGACCTTGAGCACCGTAATGCGAGCCCTGATATGGCAATCCTGTTCTTGGATCTATCCCATAATTCTGTTGGGGCGTTTCACCATCTTGTTGAGAGTGAAAACCTTCACCTCGGTATGCGGTCAGCTTATCCGACATATTGTATATTCCTTAACCCGCTCAGTTTAAGCCCGAATCACAACGTACATCTAGTTTACCGCATCTCAAGCGGCGCCGAAACGCCTAGAATCGATAGTCC
>JAJFHX010000036.1 GCA_021775425.1 Hyphomicrobiales bacterium | reverse complement strand
TCGAATTTGATCGAATGTGGCTTGCGGGGTCTGAGGATTAAAGAGATTGACGGCGTCGTGGTTCATCCCATTTCTCCATTTTGAAAGAGGTTTCTCTTTCAGTCCTGCGCAGTTGAATTGTTTCAACTGCGCTTGATTAAATTATTACAGCAAGTTGCGGCTTATTCAGCGGCATCTGGCTCGGCTGTGTCTGGTTCTGCTGTTTCAGGTTCAGGTAACTGGGCCTGTCCAGCTGGCAATTGCTCGAATGTGACATCAAGTTCAGGTTCAACATCCTTGAACTCTTCAAGTTCGACATTCAGGCCAAGAGCACGCATTTCTTTGATCAGCACGTTAAAGCTTTCGGGGATGCCGGCCTCAAAGGCGTCATCACCGCGGACGATGGCTTCATAGACCTTGGTGCGGCCGGCGACATCGTCTGATTTAACTGTGAGCATTTCCTGCAAGGTATAGGCGGCGCCATAAGCTTCAAGCGCCCAGACCTCCATTTCACCAAAGCGCTGGCCACCGAACTGAGCTTTACCACCAAGCGGCTGCTGGGTGACAAGGCTGTATGGTCCGATTGAGCGGGCGTGGATTTTGTCGTCCACAAGGTGGTGCAGTTTCAACAGATATTTGTAACCAACGGTTACCTTTCTATCGAACGGCTCACCTGTTCTGCCGTCAAATAATGTGACCTGGCCTGACGCATCAAGACCGGCACGCTCAAGCAGTTCAACAATGTCAGGTTCGTGCGCCCCATCAAATACGGGTGTTGCGACGGGAACGCCATTTCTAAGATTATGACCAAGCTCGAACAATTCTTCTTCGGTATAATCATCGACGATGTCTTTGTCGCCATAGACCTTTTCGACCGTGCTTTTGACGACGGAAATGTCTTTTTCAACACGGTAAGCTTCCATTGCGTCATCAATCTGACGACCAAGGCCGCGGCAGGCCCAACCAAGGTGGGTTTCCAGAATCTGCCCGACATTCATCCGGCTTGGCACACCAAGCGGGTTGAGAACGATGTCAACAGGCGTTCCATCTTCAAGATATGGCATATCTTCCTGAGGAACGATTTGTGAAATCACACCTTTGTTGCCGTGACGTCCGGCCATTTTATCGCCTGGTTGCAATTTCCGTTTCACAGCGACGAAAACTTTGACCATTTTCATCACACCAGGTGGTAGTTCATCACCGCGCTGGAGCTTATCGACTTTGTCAACGAAGCGTTGCTCGAGAAGTTTTTTGGCTTCTTCATACTGCTTCTGAATGGCTTCAACTTCGGCCATTGCTTTTTCGTTTTTAAGGGCGATTTCCCACCACTGGGAACGTGGCACATCATCAAGGGCTTCTTCAGAAATTTTAGAGCCTTTTTTGATGGTCTGCACGCCTTTGACGACCTCTTTGCCCATGAGCGCATCTTTCAGACGGCCATAAACGTTCCGGTCAAGGATCTGCATTTCATCGTCGCGGTCTTTTGCGAGGCGTTCGATTTCTTCACGTTCAATCGCCATGGCACGCTCATCTTTTTCGATGCCGTGGCGGTTAAAGACACGCACTTCGACGACTGTACCAGCAACACCTGGCGGCAGTTTCAGAGATGTGTCACGCACGTCAGAGGCTTTTTCACCAAAGATGGCACGGAGGAGTTTTTCCTCAGGTGTCATCGGGCTTTCGCCTTTTGGTGTGATTTTACCAACAAGGATATCACCCGGTTTCACTTCAGCGCCGATATAAACAATGCCGGCTTCGTCGAGATTTTTAAGCGCTTCTTCCGAAATGTTCGGAATGTCTCTTGTGATCTCTTCAGGGCCGAGCTTTGTATCGCGGGCCATCACTTCAAATTCTTCAATGTGAATTGAGGTGAAGACGTCATCGCGTTTGATGCGCTCTGAAATCAGGATACTGTCTTCAAAGTTGTAACCGTTCCACGGCATGAAAGCGACGAGGACGTTTTTACCCAGCGCCAGATCACCCAGATCAGTTGACGGGCCATCCGCAATGATGTCACCGGCCTTTACAGTATCATTCACCTTCACCAATGGGCGCTGGTTGATACATGTGTTCTGGTTAGAGCGCTGAAATTTGCGCATGTTGTAAATGTCAACACCCGGCTTTGACGGGTCTTGCTCTTCGGTTGCACGAATAACAATACGCGTGCCGTCAATCTGATCGACAACGCCGGTTCTTCTGGCTGTGATAGCAGCGCCTGAATCTCTGGCGACGACCTCTTCCATGCCGGTGCCAACAAAAGGGGCTTCCGGTTTCAGCAAAGGCACAGCCTGGCGTTGCATGTTTGAACCCATCAACGCGCGGTTGGCGTCGTCATTCTCAAGGAATGGAATGAGCGCTGCGGCAACAGAAACAAGCTGTTTTGGTGAAACGTCAACATAATCCACCTTTTCAGATGGCACCATCAGGGCGTCACCACCGTGGCGGCAGTTGATCAGGTCTTCAGCGAATTTGCCTTCAGGAGTGAGGGCAACAGAGGCCTGCGCAACATAGTGGCGGGTTTCTTCCATTGCTGAAAGATAGACCACTTCTTCACTGACTTTGCCGTCAATCACTTTTCGATACGGGCTTTCAATGAAGCCGTATTTATTAACGCGGGCATAGGTTGCCAATGAGTTGATCAGACCAATATTCGGTCCCTCTGGTGTCTCAATCGGGCAGATACGACCGTAGTGGGTCGGGTGCACGTCACGGACTTCAAAACCGGCACGCTCACGTGTCAGACCGCCCGGGCCAAGCGCCGATAAGCGGCGTTTGTGGGTGATCTCTGACAATGGGTTGGTCTGGTCCATAAATTGTGAGAGCTGACTTGAGCCAAAGAATTCACGAACCGCCGCGGCGGCTGGTTTGGCGTTGATCAGATCTTGCGGCATGACAGTGTCAATATCAACAGAACTCATGCGCTCTTTAATGGCGCGCTCCATACGAAGTAAGCCAACGCGGTATTGATTTTCCATCAGTTCACCAACTGAACGAACCCGGCGGTTGCCAAGGTGGTCGATATCGTCGATGTCGCCTTTGCCATCGCGCAGATCAACCAGAGTTTTCATTACTCCAATGATGTCATCTTTGCGAAGCGTGCGAACTGTATCTTCACATTCAAGCTGGAGGCGGATGTTCATTTTCACACGGCCAACGGCTGAAAGGTCATAACGCTCAGGGTCGAAAAACAGACCATTGAATACAGCTTCTGCAGCTTCAACGGTTGGTGGTTCACCCGGGCGCATGACACGGTAGATGTCAATTAACGCTTCTTCACGGTTATTGGCTTTATCAACCATTAAAGTGTTGCGCATGAAGGCGCCAGTGTTGACGTGGTCGATATCAAGAATTGGCAATTCTTTGAGGCCAAAATCCTTGAGCTTCTGCAGTAATTCTTCTGTGATTTCAGCGCCAGCTTCGGCGATGATTTCACCGGTTTTCATGTTGACAACTTCTTCAGCAAGATAGTGAGTGTATAGCTCTTCGTCTGAATAGAGAATTTCTTTCAAACCATCGTCTGCCAGTTTTTTTGCCTGACGAGCGGTTACTTTTTTACCAGCCTCAAGCGCGACTTTGCCTGTTTTGGCATTGATGATGTCCGCTTGTGGTTTTACACCTTTGAAACGCTCAGCAACGAAGGCTGTACTCCAGCCATTTTTTTCAAGCTTATAGTTCAGCTTGTCGTAGAATAGCTCGAGAATTTCTTCGTCATCCAGACCCAGCGCATAAAGCAAGGCTGTTGCCGGCAGTTTTCTGCGGCGGTCAATGCGGACATGGACAATGTCTTTCGCGTCAAATTCAAAATCGAGCCATGAGCCACGATAAGGAATGATCCGTGCTGCGAAAAGCAGTTTGCCGGATGAGTGAGTTTTGCCGCGGTCGTGATCAAAGAACACGCCTGGTGAACGGTGCATCTGACTGACGATGACGCGTTCTGTGCCATTGACAACAAAGGTGGCGTTATCCGTCATGAAGGGGATGTCACCCATATAGACATCCTGCTCTTTGATGTCTTTGACCGATTTAGCACCGGTTTCTTCATTGACATCAAAGACGATGAGACGCAGCGTCACTTTTAATGGTGCGGCGTAAGTCATGTCACGTTGCTGACATTCTTCTACATCATATTTGGGTTTTTCAAATTCGAATGAGACGAATTCCAATGTGGCGCGTTCAGAAAAATCCGTGATCGGGAATACAGATGTGAATACAGACTGCAAGCCTTCATCTGCCCGTCCACCTTCTGGTGCATCCACCATTAGAAATTCATCATATGATCTTTTTTGAACCTCAATCAGGTTCGGCATTTCTGCCACTTCCGGGATTGAGCCATATTTTTTTCTTATGCGTTTGCGACCGGTGAACGTCTTAGCCATATCAGCTCCTCTGGTGCTTATATGCTGAACAACAATACCACGCTCTTTTCGCTATAGAACGGGTTGCCTGTTCAGCTTGTCAGTCAATTTAACAGCGCCCCGGGCAATTCTGCCTCGTTTTGCTGATTGACAGTTCTTTAAATTGGCCTTGTTTCAGTCAATTTAAACAACTGTCAGATTGTTTCCGTTTGATGGTTGAAAAAGGAGCCAAAGATATCCGGCTCCTTTTTCAATTTATCTCAATTACTTGAGTTCAACTGTTGCGCCAGCTGCTTCAAGTTTTTCTTTAAGCTCGGCAGCTTCTTCTTTGCTTGCGCCTTCCTTAACGGCTTTTGGTGCGCTTTCAACAAGATCTTTCGCTTCTTTCAGGCCAAGACCTGTAATACCGCGAACTTCTTTAATCACGTTGATTTTCTTGTCACCAGCAGAGGCGAGGATTACGTCAAATTCAGTCTGCTCTTCAGCAGCACCGGCAGCGTCACCGCCAGCAGCTGCAGCAACTGCAACTGGAGCAGCGGCAGAAACGCCCCACTCTTCTTCAAGACGTTTTGCAAGATCAGCAGCTTCCATGACAGTCAGGCTTGAAAGCTCGGTTACTAGTTTATCTAAATCAGCCATTTTATTTTCCTATATAATCGGTTTGTTAAATTGCTTGGAACTCGAAAAGCTATTCGCTTGCGGCCTTAGCTCCCATCACACGCGCCAGCTGACCTGCTGGTGCGTTAAGAACCCGTGCAACATTGCCGGCTGGTGCTTGTAGCAGGCCAACAATTTTACCTCTAAGCTCATCAAGTGATGGTAAGGATGCAAGCTCTTTAATGCCGTTCTGGTCCAGAATGGTTGCACCCATCGCACCACCCAAGAGAACGAGCTTGTCGTTTTCTTTAGCGTACTTAGCTGCAGCCTTTGGCGCACTAACAGGGTCTTCAGAGGTCATGATACATGTTGGACCACTAAACAGATCTGCTATTTCCTGTGCTTCTGTTCCTTCAAGGGCTAGCTTGACGAGCCGGTTCTTTGCCACCTGCATGGTTCCGCCTGCTTCACGAATCTGACTGCGAAGCGCAGTCATTTCGGCAACAGTGAGACCTGCATAGTGGGCCACAACGATAACGCCGGAATTACCCAGCTTCTCGTTCAGCGCGGCAACGAGTTCAGATTTTTCTGCTCTATCCACCAGCTCACTCCATTATTGCAAAGCGTTTCACCTCACATGAGATGACCTTAACTTTGCGGCTTACCTTTGCCGTCTCTTTCAGACAAGGTATTCACCCTGCCCTTTAAAGACGACGCTCACTTGCCTGCCCAGTATCTTTTGCCTTTGTGGCTCAAGATACCGATAGAAGTCCAAACCGATTAATGGGGTGCATCGCACCACAATTGATCTGTTCAACTCCCGTCTATGCAGGCCATATGATTAAACCAACTTAAAATTGGCACCTGCAGTCTTGGACAGGACAAAACCCAAAATCTTTTCCGGATAACCGGTTAATCTTCTGAGCTCTCTCCCTATAAGAACCATGCTCAGATGAGCCTGCCTCTTATAGACTTATTGTGAAGGGCATGCCCTTCACAAAACTTTAAAAAACCCGGCCTTTAAGATGCCGAGCTCACCTCTACCTTAACGCCAGGGCCCATGGTTGATGACAATGCCACCTGCTTCATGAATGTACCTTTTGCGCCAGTTGGCTTTGCTTTACTTACCGCTGAAATGAAAGCGCGGATATTTTCAACCAGGTCAGCTTCACTGAAGCTGGCTTTACCAACACCGGCATGAATGACACCGGCTTTTTCAACGCGAAATTCAACAGCGCCACCTTTGGCGCTTTTCACAGCTTCACCAACATTTGGTGTTACTGTGCCGACTTTCGGGTTTGGCATCATGCCGCGCGGGCCAAGCACTTTACCGAGGCGGCCAACAAGAGGCATCATATCGGGTGTTGCGATGCAACGATCAAAGTTGATATTGCCTTTTTGCACTTCTTCAACCAGTTCCTCAGCGCCCACAACATCAGCGCCCGCAGCTTTTGCTTCTTCTGCTTTGTCGTCTTTAGCAAAAACTGCAACACGCAATGTGCGGCCTGAACCTTTTGGCAGTTCACACACACCGCGAACCATCTGGTCAGCGTGCCTTGGGTCAACGCCAAGGTTCATCGCAATTTCAATGGTTTCATCGAATTTGGCTGTTGCAGTTTCTTTAATAAGCTTAACGGCCTCTTCAAGGTTATAAGCTTTTGTGCGGTCAATTTTATCAATCGCCGTTTTAAATCTTTTTCCGTGCGCCATCTGCTTAACCCTTCACTTCCAAGCCCATTGAACGGGCAGAACCAGCAATAATTTTTGCGGCCTGATCAATGTCATTTGCATTGAGATCAACCATTTTCTTTTCAGCAATCTCACGCACTTGCGCCATTGTCACAGAACCGGCAACAGCACGACCGGGCTCCTGACCACCTTTTTTCAATTTTGCTGCTTTTTTCAAAAAGAAAGAAGCGGGTGGTGTCTTCATTTCAAAGGTGAAAGACTTATCGTTAAACACTGTGATGCTGACCGGGATCGGTGAGCCTGGTTCAGCATCGCCAGAGGCGGCGTTAAACGCTTTACAGAATTCCATAATGTTAATTCCGCGCTGACCCAATGCGGGGCCGATGGGCGGAGAGGGGTTGGCCTGACCAGCAGGCACTTGCAGCTTTAAATAGCCTTCAATTTTTTTTGCCATTATATTTCCCTTTCAGGCTGATGCCTGTGATTAATCCAGATGCGTTTTTTGCGACCCAAACGATGCCCTGCCATCAGCACAAACTGATTTTACGACTTCGTTCACGATGGATGCTTCCTGCGCATCATATTTAGGGTTATGTGGTACAGCTCCGTTCGCCTGGCACAGCCAACAAAACCTCCCACAACACTCAATCAGGCGTCGACTTTTTTCTTCACCTGACTGAATTCCAGTTCAACGGGCGTTGCCCGTCCGAAAATCTCAACAGCTGCCTTCATTCGCTGGCGCTCGTCGTCAACTTCTTCGATCTGGCCGGTAAAGCCCTCAAACGGGCCATCCAGCACTTTGATCAACTCACCTACTTCATAGATGATGGTTGATTTTGGCCGCTCGACACCCTCTTTCACCTGATGGAGAATGTTTTGCGCTTCCTTTTCAGAAATCGGTATTGGCTTACTTTCTGAGCCAAGAAAACCCGTTACTTTGGGCGTATCCTTTATGAGGTGGTAAGCCTCGTCGGTCATATCCATTTTCACCAGCACATAACCGGGGAAAAACTTGCGCTCTGAAGCCACTTTACGGCCACGGCGCACTTCAATTACTTCTTCAGTCGGCACCAGCACTTCTTCAAACTGATCCTCAAGCCCTTCGCTTACGGCACGCTCGCGAATGGCCTCTGCAACTTTTTTCTCAAAATTTGAATAGGCGTGCACAATATACCAACGCTTAGCCATAGCTGTTTCAACCCCTGTATATCACACCGAAAAACTTATTGACCCGAGCCCGTGCCAATTAACAATTGGACCAGAATATTCAGCACCTGATCCGCCGCAAAAAAGAAGGCCGCCGCCATTGCCACCAATATCAGGACCATGATTGTCGTGACCACAGTTTCCTTTTGCGTCGGCCAGGAAACCTTGGCCATCTCTGCACGAACTTCCTGTATAAATTCGAATGGATTTGCCATATTTCTTAAAATCCTTACGACTGGTCTGCCCTGCTATTTCTAAAGCACAAATCAGCCAACACCTGAATTACAAACTCGCGAAACTCGCCACCCGGCGATCTCAACTTAAACTGAACTCCCGGCAACAAATGCGGGACCATCAAACTCAAACCAAATCGCAGATGCCAAAAATACCCCTCAAGCAAACACTCAATTGTTGCTTCAGAGGCATATCAAACTGACTTTTTACGGACTAAACTGCGCTTTATCTGCCTGTATCTCTTAATTCACACCAAACACTTCAACCAGCAATATATTTAAACTCACGACCTTACCGACACTTATGAGCTCCGACACTTATGAGCTCTGTCACTTATGAGCTCTGTCACTTATGAGACCCATCACTTAACGAGACCTATAAGTCACCTTCAAGCTACGTTAGCCACCCTGCCGCTGACAATTTTATAACCACACATCAGACAGTGGCAGGAGTGGAGGGACTCGAACCCACAACCCCCGGTTTTGGAGACCGGTGCTCTAGCCAATTGAGCTACACTCCTAAAGCTGAATCACCTGTCACAACAGCTCACTCTCTTAGTTCGCAGCCAAATTGCCTGCATTGTAGAGAACCCCGCTTGCTGCCCCAGCCTTTCATTCAGGCTTCGAAACTTAATCGAGCATAAACAAAGAGACCCCACTAAGCGCCTTGAAGCGATTAATGCAGCCTATATTCCTGGAAATGAAGATTGTTACGACATATTATGGACAAGTTCAATAGAAAAAGAACAGATTTTTAATCTTTTTTCTCAATGAACAGATAATTCTGGCTCAAATTGCTGATTGTGAGCAATGCAGACTTTCATATCCTCAAAGTAATATCGTAATTTCGTAGTCTTTTGGCATCTAACAGCACCAATAACAGCACAAATTTAAGAATCTTTCGTGATTATAACATAAATTTGCTAATTTTTCTAATGTATCTGCTTCATTCAGGCTTTTTCATCAGTGATTTTCGCAACTTTTCATAAATTGCTTTAGCTGTGGTAAGCAGATATCCCCTGCTTTCAGGTTACCGTATCAATCAAACATTCTGTTTTCTCACTGACTTCAGGCAGTCATATCGGACAGAACAAGTTGGAGAGTGCTGTTACATTGACCGAGCTTACAAAACTTGCCATTGGCAGCATTTTTATTGGCATTCTGGTGCTTTGCATCAAAATGCTTTCCTACTATATGACAGGTTCGATTGCGATTTATTCTGACGCACTTGAAAGTATCGTCAATATCACAACAGCCATTGCCGCCCTGATTGCCATTCAGATCGCCGCCAAACCAGCTGATGCGAACCATCCTTATGGGCATCACAAAGCTGAGTATTTCAGTGCTGTGCTTGAAGGGGTGATGATTGTTATTGCCGCGGTGCTGATCTTTAAGGAAGCACTGGCCGGGCTTTGGGAGCCGATGCAGCAGCTTTCATCTTATAATGGTCTCTATGTCAATCTGCTTGCCAGCTTGATTAATGCGGGCTGGTGTTATGTTCTTTTAAGCCGGGGGAGAAAACTGCGCTCTCCTGCACTTCAGGCTGATGGCTGGCATCTTTTTTCTGATGTGGTCTCCTCTATCGGCGTTACTGTTGGTCTGGTGCTGGCGATCATTACTGGGTTTTATGTTCTTGATGCCATTCTGGCGATGTTTGTCGCGCTGAATATTCTGATTTCAGGCTGGCGCGTTATCCGCAGTTCACTGATAGGTTTGATGGACGAGGCCGTTGAAGAGGAAATGCTCGCCCGGTTTCATGACATCATCGCTGCTGAAGCCAGCGGGGCGATTGAGGCGCATGACATTCGAACCCGGCAGGCTGGCAACATGATTTTTATAGATTTTCATCTGGTGGTGCCTGGTGACATGTCCGTTTCAGATGCACATATCATTTGCGATCGGATTGAGGATGCGCTTGAGGCTTCTGTCCCGGAAATTCTGGTGACGATCCATGTCGAGCCGGAAATGAAGGCGAAGAACAGCGGGATTGTGGATATATAAGTGCTCATTTTTGACGGGGCTTCAGATGCCTACTTTTTTGATGCGCCTTCAGGTTGCCCACAAGCAACCGGCGCTTATTTAACGGGGCTTCAGATGCCCACTAGGCATCCGCCCCTGATATGCTGGCGGTGATTGTGCCTTAGCAACTGAGTTGACTAGTTCAGAGCTTTGAGAAAGTTGGAGCGGGTGAAGGGAATCGAACCCTCATCTTCAGCTTGGAAGGCTATTGCTCTACCATTGAGCTACACCCGCATTCTTGACGGCGCTTTAGTTGCCCACTACGCAACCGCGCTTATTTACACCCTTTCAGGTTGGCTAGACAAAATAACTTAACCCGACTTTAGGTCTTGATCCAGATAAAATGGTGGAGGGGGATGGATTCGATCCAACGTACTCCGAAGAGATCAGATTTACAGTCTGACGCCTTTAACCACTCGGCCACCCCTCCGCTGGATTTCTTCCTCGAAAAAATCTAAGCGAGAACGACTGTATATGGAAATTATCGCGGGTTGTGTCAACCTGAAATTTGCTCCATTTGTATTTTTCCGATAGTCAGGAGCAATTGATCACAGTTTTAATTGTATCTTCAGGCTATTTCATGACAGTGACGAAGTCTAATATGCATTTCAACAGTGCGTACCCCGTTCGGGCCCGGTTGCCATATACTGATTGCAGAAAGTCAGAATTACATGAACAAAACTAATAAACGGCGCAGTTTTCAGGATGGTCGAAAATCCCGGCGAAACGGTTCTAAGGATACCAACCGGGCTGGTGATCCTATCTGGGGTATTCATGCTGTCGCTGCTGCACTAGCCAACCCGCAAAGGCAGATTGAAAAACTTTATCTCACTCAAAATGCAGCCGGGCGGATCAGTGAGATATTATCTGCAGCACTGCCGGAATTTGAAGACGCATCACCAAAAGACATTTCAAAACTTGTTGGCGATGAGCCTGTACATCAGGGGGCGTTGTTATTCGCGAAACCGCTTGCTGAAAAAAGTATAGATGACCTTTTTGGCAATGACTGCGTGGTGGTGCTTGATCAGGTGACTGATCCGCATAATGTCGGGGCTATTCTTCGCTCGGCCGCCGCTTTTGGCATTTCCAGTTTAATTATGACCCAGCGCAACAGCCCGCCCCTTTCCGGCACGCTGGCCAAAACAGCTTCTGGCGGGCTTGAAAGTGTCGACGTTATACTGGTCGGAAACCTTTCTCAGGCGCTTGCCAAACTCGGCGCGCTTGGCTACCAGCGGATCGGCTTTGATGGAGAGGGGGAGCAAATGCTTGAACAACAAGTCCCATTTGACAAAAGCGGTGGCGGGCAAGGAATTGCACTGGTGCTTGGTGCCGAAGAAAAGGGCATGCGCCGCCTGACCAGAGAGAATTGCGACCTCATTTGCAGGATCCATGCTGGCGGAGCCTTTGCCAGCCTGAATGTGTCCAATGCTGCGGCGATTGCGTTTCACCATTTTCAAAAACAACCCGGATAATCAGCTATTCTTAGCTCAAGTCATTTACTAAACACACGTTCAAGCCAGAAGAAAATAAAATGACCACCAGGATTTCTCGTGGTGGTCATTTTATTGAAAGTTTTTAACGAATTTAACTGTTACCTTAAATTCTTAAAAGTGACGACTTACCAGTGATGTCTTAGCTGGTGTCTTAAAAACCTTCTGATATGTCTTTTTAGTCTTCTTTTACGGCGATGTTTCCTCCAGTGACGATGTTTGTGATAGCCATATCTGTAGCGATATGGATAGTCATTGTAATATCTGTGACGATAGTAACGACGATGACGATGCTTGCGCCAGTGCCGGCGATGACGATGGCCGACTTTGATGACGTCTTCAGCGTCAAGTGCCAGTGTTTTTTGTAATTCAATGTTTTTGGGTGCCTTCGTTATTGAGGCGGCACCAGCCCCTGTCGTTAATCCAAACAAAGCAACCAGAATTGCTGAAAGCAATGTGAGTGCTTTGGTAGGCAATTGTAGATTTGTAAGTTTCATCTAGGATACTCCTTCTACTCCAAGAGATGAGGTATCATGCCATGAAAATTGTATGCATGTAAATCGATTCAAGCTGTTTTTTGACAATTCTAACGAAAATTTAATGAAGTTTTATAATGACTTGCCAATAATTTCTCATAAATATCATGAGCTGCAAACACGGGGAAAAACTGCACAGTTTCCTGTGCAGTTTAGGGGATGGGGGACTGAAAATTTTACAACATATGAGATGTTGTTTTTTGTTTTAGAGCCCGGTTTTTCTCAGCTTGGGGACTATTCACTTTTAAAAAACCGGGCTCTTACTCGTCACTTATTTCGTGACAACTTTTTAACGCGCTTACCAATGGTCGCGGTGACGGCGGTTTTTGCGCCAATGCTTGCGTTTTCCGTATGAGCGGTGGCAGCGGTATGGATCTCCCCATCTGTCATAACAAACTTTATGTCTGCCATAACGACGGTGTGACCGGTGACCTCTTGCATGTGAACGGTCGCTGCCGATGATGGCCAGAAGGGCTGCGCCTGCGATGGCGCCTGCGATGATGCGTCCGCCTTTACCGGCTTGTGCCTGATTGACTTGAATTGTAGTGACACCGAGGGCCAACATAAGTGTTGCCGCGGTCATCGTTAACTTTTTCGTTAATGCGTTCATAGAAACCTCCCGAGATTTCTGTTGGTCCTTTAAAAGACCGTGGTTGAAACTAATTGCTCTCGATCAAGTGATGCTTTGGCTAGTTAGTGTTGGCTAAGCTGTTAATCACTGTTGATACAAAGCTACGATTTTCAACCTGAACGAAAGCTGAATGGGTTATTCAGCTTTAATATATCTATATTTAACAGATGGTTAGATGCAAAAAAGCCCTCAGAATTATCTGAGAGCTTATGTTTTTAGCTATTTTAGATGAACGAAAATACCTCCAGTTTAGCGGAATTTTTTACGTCCATCTGCTTTGGTGGCTTTGCGGCAGGGTGTTGACTGAATGCTACATTTCCAAAGGCCGCCATTATTCTTGCAGTTAACGGCCTTATTAATGGATAGGCGCCAATGGCCCCAAGCTTCACCATATTCAAAGACGGTAAACCCGGCCCAGCTAGCGATCGCATCCCTGAAAGCCTGCTTTTTTGATTTAAATGAATCACTTGTTCCATAGTGGAGATGATCGCCCTGGCAATATTTTGCCTTTCTGGCTTCAGCTGTTGAAGGGGCTGTGAATGAGAGTCCTAATATAAGTGCAGGGATAATAAGAGCGAGACGGCGCATGTGAAACTCCAACTTTGACCTTGTTTTTTAAAGAAAACGTTTAAAAAATTTGTATCAATAAATTACTATAGAATCCTTAAGAGCATGTTTCATGCCAAGGCACCCATGCAGCTCTGGAATTTTGTCTCTTTTGGTAAACAAAAAATAATCAATTTAGGGGTAGATTGAAAATTATTTTTAGGTTAGAAGGCTGTTCTCATCTTTTGAAAATGAGGTTTATTCTTAACCGTCACCCAAGTGCGACAGTTTTTGAATATTGAAGTCATTCTTTCGTTAAGATGTTTTCAGTGCAATGCATTTCATATTGCGTTTTCGTGCAGATTGATTTCTATATGAAATGTGAATAAAGCTGTGATCTTCTACAGTTTTCCTGAATTTGGGCCGGCTTAGCTCAGTTGGTAGAGCGGCTGATTTGTAATCAGTAGGTCGCGGGTTCGACTCCTGCAGCCGGCACCATTATTTATCTCCCTAAATTTACTTCCCCTGTTTATCATTGAGTTCGATATTCCTACTGTGGCCATATCCATGGTTGGGTAATTCTATATATCTCTCTTATTTGTGAATTGAGGACTGTCACACAAAACACTATATTCTATTGCATTAAGTGAGATCATAACTCGTGAACATTTCATGACCTCGTGGAGGATCCGACATGAGACCTTTTCATCTTAATCGCCGTAAATTCATCACTGCTGGCAGCGCAATGATAGCAACTGGCCTGGCTCAAAATTCCAGCTTGTTATTCCCGAACCTGGTGCCACCGGCGCATGCCAAAGAATTTGCCCCGACTTCCACCATGCAGGGCGGGGCTAATAACTACCTGCCCGGAGCTCCTATTGTAGAGCGGATTGGTGGCGGAGGGTTCTGGATGAGTGGTACTGTGCGACGTGCCGGTGATGGAATACCGCTGGCTGGCCAAAGGATCCAAATCTGGGCTCACACAACGGAAGGGTATGAAAGCAATCCAAAATCTCATGGGGCCACACTTACTGATGAAAACGGTGTGTTCCGTCTTGAGATGCCGCAGATTGTTCCCGCTTTTGGACAACCTCATGGTCACCTTGCTTACGATAGTGATGAATTTGAAACCGTCTTTTTGCGTCCCGTTATGGCGAGTTCAAAAGACACCAGCCTTGAGGCCCATTTCGTTCTTAAGCCGGTCTAATCAATGTTATCAAATCGGGTGAGAGCAACTCGTAAAGCATTTGTCTGGAAAAGCAAAGTATCGGGTATCCTGATCTGGGTTGCTCTGTTCACCGCTATTGGTGTGCCACTAGCTTTTGCTGGTGCGAGCCCGCTCCTTGCATGGCGGGACGCTATCTATATCACTGCGTGTTTTGCTGGGGTTATCAGCCTCGGGCTCTTGCTGGTTCAGCCACTATTGATTGGTGGATATTTACCAGGGCTACACTTGCACCAGGCACGGCAGGCGCACCGCTGGATTGGAGCCGCACTCGTAATCGCGGTGGTGGTTCACGTTGGCGGCCTTTGGATAACCAGCCCACCTGATGTTATTGATGCTCTGCTGTTTTCTTCTCCGACACCGTTTTCAAACTGGGGTGTGATTGCCATGTGGGCAATCTGTGCAACCGCCGTTCTTGCGCTGTTGCGCCGGCGGTTGCAACTGCGACCGCGCAGCTGGCGCATTGCTCATAGTTTATTGGTCGTTGTGATCGTTATCGGTACAGTTGTGCATGCCATACTGATTGAAGGTACCATGGAGACTTTTTCTAAGGTCGCTTTATGCGGGTTTGTCATAGCCGCCACAGTGATGGTCATGCTGAAGATCATAGCCGGTCTTAAATTTAAAGCTTAGCTTAGCTTATCTTCAGGCTTCATCAGACAAATTCACTTTGTTTTTCACTCATCTGAGGTGGTGCATCATTTGCGATTGCTTCACGCAGATCGTCAGCCCAGTCAGTGATTGTGTGGCGCCGTGTGACTTCGCGCATGGCTTTCATTCTCAGGCGGCGCTCTTCAGGTGGCATATCAAGCGCCTGATCAATGGCATGATCCATAGAACGTGCTGAGAATGGATTGCAGAGCACAGCCTGGGGTAGTTCAACTGAGACACCGGCAAATTCAGAGAGGACAAGCGCCCCATCAACATCGTCGCGTGTGGTGACAAATTCTTTGGGAACCAGATTAAGACCGTCAGCAAGTGGTGTAATCCAGCATACATCGGCCTGTCTGTAAAACGCAGCCAATTCCTTGAATGGAATGGGTGTTGACATAAGGTGAACCGGTTGCCAGTCAAATTCTGCGAAACGGGCATTGATACGACCGGCCAAACCTTCGATCTCCTGCTGAACCTGATCATAAACCGCCATACCGCGATTGGCAGCAACTGAGACAAGCATCAGACGTAACGTGCCATGCAATTCCGGCCGGCGTTCAAGCAGACGTTCAAAGGCATAGAGCAGCTCTGCCCCGCCTTTGGTGTAATCGGTTCTTGAAACTGACAAGAGAAGCCGCTTGCCGTTTAATTCTTCACGTATTCTTTTTTCAAGTTGTGCGGTTTCGGGATCATTGACACGGTCTTCAATATATCCGACATCAATACCAACTGGCGTGGCAACGACTTGCACGTCCCTCCCATCGTATTTTATTGTCTTTGGTGTTTTCAGTTCCGTTAGTGCGGGTCGTACAACCTCATCAACCAGTTCGACAGGTGTGTGCTGCACGGCTTCAATGTCAAACAGACTTTCACAGACTGCTGCGAAATTTTGTGCAAAGCGCGCTATGTGAAATCCAACCACATCACATTTCAGGAGCGAGCCGATAATTTCCTGACGCCATGGCAGGATGTTGAATGTATCAGGGCCGGGAAATGGCGTGTGATGGAAAAAACCAATTTTTGCATCCGGTTTCATTTGCCGTAAATATTCCGGAACAAGCCAGAGATTGTAGTCATGGATCCAGATTGTTGCGTTGTCACTTGCTTCCTGCGCCGCGGCTTGTGCAAAGGCGTAATTAACCTCACGGAATGTGGGCCAGTCTACCGGGTCATAATTATAACGCTCCCGAAAAGCATGCAGGACAGGCCAAAGTGCTTCTTTTGACGTCACGTGATAAAAGCTGCGCACCTGATCGGCAGACAGCGGCAAGCGCGAAACGCGATAATCACCATAAGCGTCTGAAATTTTAATGACGCGCTCGAAGTCAGGCTCATTCGGGTTTTCCGCTTCTTTCCAGGCGATCCAGGCCCCTTGATCAACGTGGCCAAAGAAACTCTTTAAAGTTGGCACAATGCCATTAGGGCTTTTGTTTTCACGGCGCACAACTTTTCCGTTTTCTTCAACTTCTTCATATGGTTGGCGGTGATATACAATTACCAGATCTGATTTTTCAGTTCTCACGCAGTTATCTCCTGTTTCAGTTTTGCCGCATTTTGTACAATTTCACGAAAGCCAAATGCTGTTATGGCTTCGAATACGCCGCTCGCTCCATGGCTTTTGGCGAAGTAAACATTTTCCCGGCTATTGATTTTATCAATCAATGCTGGTTCGGAATTGCCAACAGCAACACCGCGTAGTCCCGTTTCAAATAGCGAAAGGTCGTTGAGGGTATCACCTGCAACGAGTACATTTGATTTTGGCATGCTCAGCCAGGACAGAAGCCGCAATAAAGACGGGCCTTTGCTCACTCCTTTTGGTAACACGTCAAGAAAGCGGTTGTCAGAAATCAGGCAATCAAAACCTGCTTTTTCAATCATTATCTTTATTTCCGGGTCAAATGCCTGATGATCATAATGGTAACTCATACGATGCCGAAAGGTTCCGGTTTGTGGACTGATGCCTGGTGCAGCATCAAGAGCTTGCCGAATATGGTTGAAGCCCTGGCCCCACCTGGCTTTTATTGGTGCTTCCAGCTCACCCACGGGGATAAGGCGCCGGGATTTGCTGCAGCGCACCGCAAGAGTTGTCCCGACATCTCCGACGACATAGTCGGGCCATGGCATAATGCCCTCTGAGCAGGAAGCTTCAATAAACGGCAGGTCGCGTCCCGTCACAAACACCAATTGGATGGCGGCTCGATGAGCTTCCAGCCAGTCATACAGCGCCAGACGTTCAGATTTTTCGCCACCTAGAAATGTGCCGTCAAGGTCTGTCGCCAGACAGAACGCAGGCATCTGTTGCGATTGGTTTTCAGTTAACTCAGTCATTGTTTAGCTTATCCAATCAGTTCTTCGATTTTTTCACGTGCCCCTGAAGCATTGGGATGACGGAATGTGATCTCGACTTCGTTGGATTCAGCCTCAATCGGCTGAGCCCACAGCTCACTCAGCGTCGTGACAATGTCGGCGTGGTCATGAACGATTGAACGAACCGCTTCGCAAATCGGCAGATGCAACCCGTGTTTGCGGGCAAGGTCTGTGACAGAAACGGCGTTTCGAATTCCTTCTACGACCACCGGAGATCCGTTAAAGGTTTGATCTTTTTTTGCCCCTGCCCCAAGTTCAAGGCCGAAACGCAGGTTGCGAGACTGTTCACTTGAACATGTTAATGTCAAATCGCCGAGGCCTGACAGACCAGAAATCGTATTCGCGTGGCCTCCAAGAGACGTGGCAAGCAGTGTCATTTCCGCAAGGCCTCTTGTAATCAGTGCTGCTGTCATGTTTGCGCGAAAACCTGCGCCACGTGATATACCGCAAGCGATGGCAATTACGTTTTTCATCGCGCCGCCGATTTCAACACCGATCAGGTCGTCAGAGACATAGGCCCTGAATGAACCGGCGCTCAGTGATAAGGCCAGATTTGCGGCGATGCTGTCTTTTAACATTTCACCTGTTGCTAATGGAGAGGCTATGGTGACAGTTGTTGGTAAATCTTCTGCAACTTCATCGGCAAATGTCGGCCCTGAGAGCGCGGCGATGGGCTGACCGGGTATTTCGTCTGTTACAACTTCGCTGAGAAGAAAGCCGCTTCCCGGTTCAACGCCTTTGGCACAAATGACGATTGGCATCGATTTCGTTAAGACGGGTGCCATTTTTTGCACTGTCTCACGTATGGCTTTTGATGGGACTACGAGCAGCGCGGCATCAGCGCCTCTGACGGCTTCTTCGATATTGGTAAAGGCTGTTATCCCGTCTGGAAGCGGCGCGTCGTTCAGATAAGCGCTGTTGCGCTTGTTTTTGTTTATGTCTTCCACGATCTCGCTTCGCCGGCCATAGAGATGAACCTGCCTGCCTGCACGTGCCGCAGCTGCTGCAAGAGCTGTTCCCCAGGAACCTGCCCCTATCACAACAATTTTCCGATAGCTCCGTGGGATCGTTTCCCATTGGTCAAGTTTGTTCAAAATTTCTCCTTATTCACTTTGTGTGGCTGAAAAATCTGTGTCTTCGTTTAGTGCCGGAAGTGGTTCGATTGGTGATTCATCACCGACCCCGTCGAAGGCAGCCTGGTTTGGGGCGAGGATTGCTCCCGATAATCCTGCGGCAGAAGGCGCGAAGTCCTGCGCGCCCGGCGCCTCAACAGGATGGCGTTGTGACATACGCCAAAGGGCGTAAAATGTGCTGGTAAAGGCGGCCACAGAAATGAGCCAGAAAATTGCTCTTGGGCCAAACATTGTCATGAAGACAGCACCAATAACCGGCCCAATGGCGGCGCAAGCACCGAAAACCAGCAGCAGAGCACTTGCCAGCTGAACGTAATCGCCGTCCGCTACGAAGTCATTGGCATGGGCAATACAGAGCCCATATTGCGTTAACAGCAACCCACCGAAAATGAAGGCCAGCGTTAGCATGAGAGTATTGTTTGTGCTAAATCCAATTGCAATCAGAGCTGCCATTATTCCGAGCAGAGCGTTGGCCACACTCATCACGATACGGCGGTCGATTATGTCCGATAAACGCCCAAGCGGGAGCTGCAATGCGGCACCTCCCAGAATAATTATGGTCATGGCAACGGCAATTTCATCTGGTGACGCGCCGATTTGCACCCCATATAGTGGTGCAAGCCCCCAGAATGCACCATTGGCAATGCCCGCCATGGCAGTTCCAACCAGTGCATAGTGAGATATTCGCGTGAGATTAGTGAAACTGAAATTAACTGTCCGGGTGGGGGCCGGTGCTTCTGTGCGCATCAGTGCCACTGGCAGTATCGCCAGTGAAACCAGAACAGACGCATAAATGAATAATTCGAAACTCTTTGGATCATCGGTTTGAAGTAATAATTGCCCGAGGGCAACACCGCCCAGATTTACAAAAAAATAAGCCGATAGCAGAACGCCGCGAAACTCTTTTTCAGCACGGCCATTGAGCCAGCTTTCAACAACAAGATAGAGTCCGGCGATACAAAACCCAGTAATGAATCGGAGCACACCCCATGAAACGGGATCGACTTTCAGTAAATGCAGGAGAGCGGCACAGGAGGCAAGAGACGCAAGTGCAGAAAATGTTCTGATGTGACCGACGTTCGACACATAATATGGTGACAATAATGACCCGGCAAGAAAGCCTATAAAATAGCAGGCCATCAGGCTGCCAACTTCCAGGCTCGAAAAACTTTCCAACCCGGCCCTTACACCCAATAAAGTGTTTTGAAGTCCAATGCCCAGCATCAACAATCCAACACTCATAAGGAGCATTGTGAAAGGTGTAATTCTAACAATTGTCGCTAGCATATGAGCTGCGTTACCTTCATTGTTCCTTATGACTTATGGCAGAATTGATGTCGTGGGTTAGTGCCCTTTACCCACTACCAATATAGAGACTTTGATTTATTTTGCAACTGCAGCAATTATTTTTTGCAATTGCAGCATTTTGTATAAGGTAATGAAAACCGACGGCCCTTAACATGACGGGTCCGCTTTCTCTTACCAAGATCACGTCCGTTAACATCTGAATTCTTAGTTTCAGAGCAGCTAAAAACTCATGAAACGGCCAGATAAGGCTTTTTCGAGTTTGGCGTCGCGGCGGTAGATATCGGGGCGGAACTGGACTTCTCCGTCGCCATCCAGCCAGACGGTTGAATAGGTGAGATGCACCGGTAATGGTTTTGGTAGTTTTACCACTGTGCGCTCGCGGCTGGCGATGGTCTGATCTATGAATGTTCTGTTCCAGCCGGATACCGGTTTTAACAATTGCTCGGCCAGGTCAATTGGCCTTGCTAAACGGATACAGCCATGACTGAATGCCCGCTGCGCCTTTTTAAACAGCCCGCGTGAAGGGGTGTCGTGCATATAGACATTAAATCGGTTTGGAAACATGAATTTTACCCGGCCCAGTGCGTTATTTGAACCTGGTTTCTGGCGCAGACGATATTTAAAATTACCCGGTGATACTGTACTCCAGTCAATCGCTGTTAATGGCACTGCCCTTTTGCCAATCACAGCCTCAAAACCTCTTGCGGCTCTCGCTGCCGGATTGGATTTTAATTTTGGTAATTCTTCCTTGACGGCAATTGACCTCGGGACATTCCAATAGGGATTAAATTCGAGATACTCAATCTTGTCACTAAAAACGGGTGACTGATGATACGGCTTGCCGACGGCAACGCGCATGACATCAACGACGCGATTATTGCTCACCCTTTTTAACTGATATCCGGCGATGTTCACCAATATATGGTTTTTACCGAGGTTTTCCGGCATCCAGCGCCAGCGCTCCATGGTGACTATGATCTGGCGAATGCGATCTGTGACCGAAATATTCAGTGCAAATAATGTTCTTTTACCGACCACACCATCCGGTTCCAGGCCATGCATTTTCTGAAAGCGTTTCACGGCATCAGCCAGATCGGCATCATAAATTAAATCCTGTATTTCGGTAGATTTACGAAGTTTCTGGTCTGTCACTTTCAGGCGCTTGCGCAGTGCTGGCACCAGTTTATGTTCCTCACCGGGTTTGACGATACCACCCTCGAGGCTACCAATTGGCAGGGCTGGCCATCCACCTGCGTTTTCGATGCGGCGAAAAGCGGCCAGGACCTGCTTTAGTCTGGCATATTCCCTGATCTGAGGCTGAAGGGCTGGAATGAGTTTGGTGAAATCTTCATATTTTGCGACCAACTTCATGGCTGTAAGAGTATCCAGTTTTTTCTTCTGCCAATATAGTTTGGGGTCAATTTTGGAGGGAAGGAAACGGCCGATTTTCAGATCACGCGAGAAGCGGAGATAAAATGCTGAGAAATAAAGCTCGACCTGAGCTTTTGCTTCGGGCTCACCCAGATGGACAACGCGCAGGGCTCGCTCTAGCGTTTTTATCGGATAGGCTGAAGGTTGAAGCCCTTCCCTTTCACTTTCGCGCATCACTTTGACAAGGGATTTCATACGCGATGTTCCGACCCAAAGAGGCTTTCCGTTATTTTCAATGTAGTAGCCACGTAGTGCTTCGCGTTCTTGCCGGGCTGGTAAAGGCAGGGCTGTTTCGTCTTCAAACAGATTTTGAATGGCCAGAGAGAGGCTGCCAGAGGGGTTTTCGGTCAATAATTTTTTGTCGATATTCTGGCCGGGTAGTTGTGCCATTGATGCCGTTATGCCAGAGGAAAGAATAGCGCCGCCCAGACAGCAAGAAATAAGACCTGCTCGCAGAATGCCGACTTGCAGCTTCTCTGGCAATTTATCAGGATAAGTTCCGGCCTGATTTCTTTTTGGTTTTAATGTTTCTGGCGTTATTCTCTGGCCTTGCATTTAGCGGTCCTTTTAATGGTTTTCTGCTCCCCCTAAAATTTGTGATTATCTCATTGGCGGGGCGTATAGGATGCCGCCTCTTGACCACAGGGCGTTGACCCCTCTTGTCAGGGCCAGAGGGCTTTGCTCGCCGATATTGCGGGCGAAGATTTCACCATAGTGGCCGGTTGATTTGATAACATTCACGGCCCAGCCGGATTTCAGCCCCAGTTTTTTGCTGACTTCATCAGATATCTGAATGCTTTGCGGCAATTCTCCTTTCGCAGCTTTTTCCTGCGACCATCCGGCTTCTTCTGCGTTGATCAGTAAAAACAGCACCCAGCGCGAGAGGTTAATCCATTGCGTATCATTGCTGCGCACAACGGGGCCAAGTGGTTCTTTCGAGATCACTTCAGGGAGCAGGATATGTTCAACTGGTGAGCTAAGGAGAGATCTGACACTAGCAAGGCCAGAGCGGTCAGCTGAAAATGCTTCACACTTACCACCATCGTAAGCTTTGATGAGTTCTTCTCGATCGGTGAATTTTACGAAGTTGACATTAATGTTTCTTGCTTTGAAAAACTGAGTGGCGTTGGTCTCACTTGTGGTTGCTTCCAGAACGCAGATGGTTGCTTCAGCAAGTTGTAATGCGCTGGATAAGCCATAGGTTTCTCTGGTCATGAAACCCTGTCCATCATAATAGCTTGTGCCGATGAAGCTCAGCTGGAGCTCAACATCACGTGATAAAGTCCAGGTTGTGTTGCGCGCAAGAATGTCAATTTTTTTATCATTTAACGCTTCAAATCTGTTGCTGGTGGATAAGGGGACATAGTTCACCTTATCGGGGTCTCCAAAAATCGCGGCAGAGACGGCCCGACAATAGTCAACATCAAACCCGGTCCATTTCTTTTCGGCGTTTTGATCTGAAAAACCTTTCAGCCCTTCACTGACACCACAATTGAGTACACCGCGCCCTTGCACTTCTTCTAATGTGCTGGCCTGTGCTGTTAATGGCAACGCCAGCATCAACAGGCTGAATAAAGTCAGGCTTGCCAGAAGGGGAAAGTCTACACGAATATGCTGATTGTACATTTTGATCTCTCTTCTTTTGGTTCTGATGCACATGACAGATAATATATCCGCACTTTCTCTCTCTAACCAGAAACTTTGTCGATTGAAAGATGATCGTTATTTATCAAACCTTTGTGGATGGTTCAGGATAACGCACTGGCATACCGTTTTTATATTAAGATCAAAGGAGAGACATCTGTTTTCTGATTACCCGCTATCTCTCCGTTTGAATGTGTGCAAAAATTAAGTCACCCCACATTGGTGATGAAGCGGTTTTATGATCAGTATTTAAGGAATTGGACGTTATGTACAGACTGTTAGACGTTGGACTTTACCTGATGTTGCCTCTCTTGTTTTTGCTAGCCGGGACAACAGTTGCATATGCTGATTGTGGTAACCCGCAAACACAGACTGAGATGAACATTTGCGCGGCTGAGGATTACAAGGTGGTGGATGCTGAGTTGAATGTGATTTACAGCCGTTCCATTACAGGGCTTGATCAGTCACACCAGACAGCATTAAAGAAAGCACAACGTGCCTGGATTAGTTACCGTGATCTTGCTTGTCATTCTTATGGGCTTTCGGCTGAGGGTGGCTGCATGCAATCAATGCTGGTTAGCAGCTGCCTTGCTGACGTGACCCGGCAGCGAATTAAAATTTTGTCGGACCAGTTTCAGTCAAATTGAGCTCCCTATCCCTTCACTTATGTTAAAAGTAATGTGGGTAAAGAGAGAATAGACTCTATTTACCCGGGTTAATGTTGTCAGACGACAGAAAGTTTTACATCAATATTGTTTCGGGTTGCATTTGAATAGGGGCAGACTTCATGGGCTTTGTTGACCATCTCTTCTGCTTTTGCTTTTTCAACGCCCGGCAGAGACACTTCTAACGCGACCTCAAGACCAAAGCCACCTTCTGAGCGGGGGCCTATGCCAACTGTTGCGGTGACTTTGGCGTCATCTGGTACTGTTAGCTCAGATTCTTGTGACGCGACAAATTTCATTGCCCCTAAAAAACAGGCTGAATAGCCTGAGGCGAATAATTGTTCCGGATTGTTGCCTTCACCGCCGGCACCACCCAATTCTGTTGGTGTTGTGAGTGAAACGCTGAATGTTCCGTCTTCAGTTTGAGCTTTGCCATCCCGGCCTCCGGTTGCGAAGGCCTTTGTTGTGTATTTTACATCTACAGGCATGATTTTCTCCCTAGGATTGTGATGTTTGTTTTTGACTGGATTACTCACCAATGCTGTACATTGATCGTCAATTTTGAATGTATTGCATATAACGCTGCAATGTGAGCATTTTATGTATCTGGTCAGATTGGGGCGAACCATCATGGCTGCGGCTTGCGATTTTTCGTTGCAGTCAATACTTTGAGCAGCTCATCACAGCCTTATAGAGAAAGATCAATATAGAGAAAAAAATGACGCGATAGTTAGTGCTGTTTTAAGTGCTTTAATTCTTGTTCCGTGAACAAACGCGAGCGGGTTAAAAACCTGACGCCCAGCGGCGCTTCAAGTGAAAAGCCGCTGCCCCGTCCTTTAACCACATCGATGGTGAGATGGGTGTGGGACCAGGCTTCATATTGTGCCTTGCCAATGTAAAACGGGCAGCTTTCAATCTCGCCAAGCAAAACATCCGCGCCGCCCACTTTGAAATCACCATCCGTGTAACACATCGGTGCGCTGCCATCACAGCAGCCACCAGATTGATGGAACATCAAGGCACCATGGGTTTCTTTTAGCTCATTGATGAGTTTTGCTGCAGATGCTGTCACCGCAACGCGGGCATTGCTTATTTCAGATCTTTCGCTGTTGCTCTGATGAATGCGGCTTTCCGTTTCACTCACTTTAGTGGCTTTCTTTCTGGCATTTTCGGGAAGGGGTGAACCCCCTCCTCGATCGTGTGATTATTTCGTTTGTTTATTGCTTTCAGAAAATGAGAGCAACCTAGAAAAAACCAAGGGCATTGGGGCTGTAGCTCATCAATACGTTCTTGGTTTGCTGGTAATGATCCAGCATCATTTTATGATTTTCACGGCCAACGCCTGATTGTTTGTATCCTCCAAATGCCGCATGAGCTGGATAGAGGTGATAGCAATTGGTCCAGACACGCCCGGCCTGAATTCCCCGCCCCATGCGATAAGCGGTTGAGCCATCACGCGACCAGACACCTGCGCCAAGGCCATAGATTGTGTCATTGGCAACAGCCAGTGCTTCAGCTTCATTTTCAAATTTTGTCACTGAGAGGACGGGACCAAAAATCTCTTCCTGGAAGATACGCATTTTATTGTGGCCGGCAAAAACGGTTGGCTCGACATAATATCCATTTTGCAGCTCGCCCGATGGTACCGCGCGATTACCGCCTGTTAGCAACTCAGCGCCTTCGCTTTTTCCGATGTCGATATATGCGAGGATTTTTTCAAGCTGGTCTGATGACGCCTGCGCGCCGATCATTGTGCTATCATCCAGCGGGTTGCCCATTTTTATTTTTCTAACGCGGTCAATGGCGCGTTCGATAAACTGATCATAGATCGAAGCTTCAACAAGTGCTCTTGACGGGCAGGTGCAGACTTCCCCCTGATTGAGGGCAAAGAGCGCAAATCCTTCAAGGGCTTTATCAAAAAAGGCATCATCCTTTTGCATGACATCAGCAAAGAACACGTTGGGTGACTTGCCGCCGAGTTCAACCGTTGAAGGGATGATGTTTTCAGATGCATATTGCATGATGAGGCGGCCAGTTGTGGTTTCACCTGTGAAGGCGATTTTTGCAATTCGCGGGCTACAGGCCAGAGGCTTGCCGGCTTCAACGCCGAAACCATTGACGACGTTTAAAACACCGGCTGGCAGCAAATCACCGATCAGTTCCATTAAAACCATAATGCTGAACGGTGTTTGTTCTGCCGGTTTGAGGACAATGCAATTGCCTGCCGCCAGAGCCGGGGCGATTTTCCAGGTTGCCATTAAAAGCGGAAAGTTCCATGGGATGATCTGCCCGACGACGCCCAATGGTTCATGGTAATGATAGGCGACTGTGTTTTCGTCAATCTCTGAAATGCCGCCTTCCTGCGTTCTGATGCAGCTGGCAAAATAGCGGAAATGATCAACCGCTAGAGGGATGTCTGCGGCTTTGGTTTCTCTGATGGGTTTGCCATTGTCTATTGTTTCAACTGTGGCGATTTCTGTCAGATTGGCTTCTATGCGATCTGCAATTTTTAATAGTACGGCCGCTCTGCCAGCCGGTGAAGTTTTGCCCCAGGCATCTTTGGCTTTGTGGGCGGCATCAAGCGCTTTTTCAATGTCTTTTTCGGTCGAGCGAGCCACCTCACACACCACATTGCCGTCAACTGGTGAGGTGTTCTGAAAATAATTTCCTTCAGCTGGTGGCACCCATTCACCGCCGATGAAATTGTCATATCTTTGTTTGATCTTCAGTTTCTCTGTCAGAAAATTCAAAGCTTTGCTGGGTGTGTTGAGTATCTGATCCATAATGTTTCTTCCCTGATCGCTTCCATTTTTTATCTTTTTTTGCATATTTTTGCATGTTTTAACACTGGATAATGGTCTAAAGTTTCGACTATTCCTCGTTTTTCGAGGTGGTTATGCATTTTTCTAGGATGATCAGCCGAGGGTGAAAACCGCATTGTTTGCAGCTATCGAAATGCGTTTGTTGCAATTTTCGACTTTAGGCAAAGATTTGAATTCAACGAGAAGGCTTTATTCTGGCAGGCATTTTCTGCTCTGTTGATCACAGGTCAATGTATTTAAAACAACTGACAAGTGATCAACAGCAATGTGTGATTTATGAGCTTTGACGAGAGGTGGGGATGCCACTCCAGTTCTGATCAACTGGCAGGGTTTCGCCTTTCAACAACAGAGACATCGGGCCGAGGACAGAGCCCTTTTCCATGACACTGTCATAGAGCACGACACTCATATTGCCGACTGAGCAGCCTTCGTCAATATTAACATATGATGATTTCATGACGCGGTCTTCAAACAAATGGTTTTGAATAACAGAGCCCGCGTTCAACGCTGAATAATCCCCGACGTTAACCAGATCAAACTCGGAAAACAGATCCGTTTCAATATAGCAATATTTACCGATTTTGCAGCCCATCATCCTTAGCATGACAGCGGCGAACGGGGTGCCAAAGAAATTTGAGATCCATGGAGATAGCAGGCTTTCATAAAGCCCGTTGATGAATTCATTCCACCAGACATAGGGGCTCCACAGGGGCACGACAACAGGTTTAAAGCGGCCCATGATCAGCCATTTCAAACCAACAACGGAGGTGATGCACAAGACCAATGCGACCCAGGTTAACAGTGGAATGGCAGTATATGCCCCCCAGACGCCATATCTATCGTAAACGGCCAGTACGATCAGCAGGGAAAGGATGGCAAAGCCGCCATATATATAACCCGGCAGGATAACCCTGAGGCCATCAATGATGGCCCGCTGCAGATAGAGCATGCGTGAAGGCTTGTAGGTCAGCTTTTCATTAAAGCATGTTACTTTGTCGCGATGGGGCAGCTGGAAGCCTGGCGCGCCGAGCCAGTCTGTGTTGTCTTCGATTGGCTTGTCATGATCTGGTGTCGAGGAAAGAACGCCCAGCAAGCAGTCTGACCCAACACAGTTGCCAGAGGAGAGAATAGCGCCGTTACCGATAAAGGAGCGATCACCGATGATATTGGGCTGCACTTCAAAGCGTCCAAGGTGAGTTCTGGTACCGCCGACCATGCACCCGTCTGCAAAGAACACGCTATCACCTGCTGTAATCATCTCTGGGTTGATGCTCCAGACCGTTGACATTTCGGTGTGTTTGCCGAGCTTGGCTCCGAGCATACGCATCCATGGTGGAAGATAAAGGGTGGTAAAAATGGTTAAACCGGCAAGCTTGATGATCTTCATGATCAGGTCAGATAGCCAGTGGCGCAGATATTCCATCGAATAGAGCTGGTAAACACCGGGTTTCGGGTTTGGGTGGACTAGTTTTTTACACAGAGCTGACCAGAATGTGAAAATGAATAGTGTCAGCGGTACTGAAATGACAAAAGCCGTGATCGATATCATGGCTGAATAATGCAGCACCAGAATTGAGACAAACCAGGTCGCCAGTGCCAGAGGGGCGAGGGTCACGGCAGTGACGATTGTTGCGGAGATGGTTTGCAGGAAGCCAAACAGGGCCAGTTTGAAATGCCCCGGCACGAGCATCTCGCCATCTGGCGCAGGTACCTGACTTTTTTCAGGTGGAGACCCTCTATATTGGCAGGCTTTCGTGGCTTTAAAATCATCCGGCAATAGAGACTGATCGTCCAGTCGCGCGTCATCTTCCATTTCAGCGTTTAAACCAAGTGATGAATGATTACCGACAAAACATCTGTCACCGATTGTAAGGCTGCCGACGATCATGTGTCCGTCTTCTACTCTGAGGCAAGGCATCTGGGTGTCTTTGCCGATGCTGACATGATCACCAATCGTGATACAATCCCAGGCATAGATCACACTTGGGTTAAGCCAGCAATGATGGCCAACCTTTGCCCCCATGGCACGAAGAATTAACGACATAAAGGGTGTGCCATTAAATGCTGAAATAAAGCTCAGATATTGCAGGCGTGAGGCTATCCACCACCTGATATAAAAACTGCCCCATAGAGGATATCGACCGGGCTTATATCTGCCGATTAAAAGCCATTTTGCAGCGATGGCCATAATCAGCAAGGCGGCCCATGTGCCGCCGGCAAGTGCGAAACTCAAGACCAACAGGATGACCGGGGTCGACTGGCTTTGCATGGTCTCAATCGCCAATGGCAGGATTAATACCAGAGGCAGTGTTAGCAAAGGAACGATTATCAGGAAATAGATTATCTGAAGGATGACCGTTGACCAGGGCCAGGCTTTTAATGATTTTTGTTTTGGACTGTTTTTTCGTCCACCATTTTCGTTTTCAGTCTTACACACAGCTTCGGCCAGCTCGCCGCAATGTGCCGCTAGTTTCTCAATTGTTGGGAATTTATAAATATCACGCACAGAGACACTAAGGTTCAGGCTTTTATAAAGGCTGGTGACCATTTGCGCGGCAAGAAGTGAGTGCCCGCCGAGGTCTGTGAAATAATTCTGATCAAGGCCGACCCTTTCAACACCAAACTGCCCGGCCCAAATGCTGGCAATGGCGGCTTCATATTCATTTTCAGGTTCTGTGAACTCTTGATCGGCTGCTGGTTTTTCACTGACAAGATGCTGCGCAGGTTCTGGCAACAGTGACATGTTGACTTTACCGCTTGCCACTCTTGGAAATGTATCCAGCACATCTAAGAAAGACGGGATCATATAAGCCGGTAATTTATCGCGCATCATTGCAAGGAGGTCTGTGCGATCTATATTCATCGTTTTATCTTTGACCAGCACATAGGCTGCCAAATGCTGCAACTGATTGACTTCACAGAGCTTCACAGCTGCTGCTGTGATGTTTTCATGTTCAAGTAAAACGGCTTCGATCTCTGACAATTCAATACGAAAGCCGCGCAGTTTGATCTGGCTGTCTATACGGCCGAAAAATTCAAGCTCCTGCTCTTCATTCCACCTCACCAGATCACCGGTTTTATAAAGCCGGGTGCCGGGTTCAGGTGTGGCGGCATTCGCATTGCTCAGTTCCTGATTGTGCCAGGTGATATAAGTTTTTCTAGTTAAATCCTGCTGGTTTAAATAACCGCGAGAAATACCGGAACCGGCGATATATAGTTCTCCCTTTTCACCTTTTGCAACTGGGGCTAACTTCTCATCCAAAATGTAAAGATCATATCCGGGCAAGGGGCGACCGATGGTCACGTCTTTACCTTTTTGCAATTTACCGGCGGTTGTGTTGACTGTGGCTTCAGTTGGCCCATAGACATTTAACATATCCCGGTCTTCTGTCGCCCATCTGTTTACCAGATCAGGCGGGCAGGCTTCACCGCTAACAACCAACTGACGGATATGCGGTAAATCATTCGGCAGGGTTGAAAGCAATGTTGGAACGGTTGAGAAAAAGCTGATTTTTTGCTGATCCAGAAATGTGCCGAGCTCAGCGCCAAATTGCGGCGTGTATTGTTCGCCGCAAACCAGAGTTGCTCCGTTTGAAAATGCCATCCACATTTCTTCAACTGAGCCATCAAAACCTAGTGAAAAGCCCTGAAAAATTCTGTCATTCCCGTTGGTTGTGCAGACTTTGTTAAAGGCATTTACAAAATGGACGGTATTTCTGTGTTCTGTTACGACACCTTTCGGGCGGCCGGTTGTACCGGATGTGAACAGTGTGTAGCAAACTGAATTGGGCGCTGCTGAAAGGTGATCCTGTGGTAGCGACTTCGTTTCATATGTAAATTTATTGCTCTCAAACTCCTCCAGTACGGCGATGTCGCCACTGGTGTACTGCCGGACAGATTCCAGATTTTCGCTGTCTGTCAGGATCAGTTTAAAGCCGACTTCTTCGGCGATGTATCTTTTCCGATCCGTCGGCATGGAGGGCTCTAGCGGGACATAGGCTGCCCCGGCCTTGAGGATTGCGAGAATAGAAATGATCGGCCATTCTGAACGGGTAAGTGTGAGGCCAACGAAAGTATCTTTGATGACGCCTTTTTGCCTTATAAACCGAGCCAGGCGATTTGCTACAGCATCTACTTCTGCATAGCTCCAGCGGCGTTCTGCGCACTCCAGAGCAATTTTCAGCGGTGTTTTTGCGGCACTTTGTTCAAATATTTCATGTAGGCACGTTGGGGTAAGATCTGATTGAGTGCGGCCTGCTTTTTCCTGATGATGATGCCATTCCAGAGCTTCCAGTCGTTCACTTAGTGTGGAACGCTGTGCCGCTGGCAAGGCAGCATAAAGTGCTGATTGTTTAGGTGAAGTTCTCTCGGCACTGTTTTTCGAAAGAAGGTTTTGCCCTTCGCCGCACCGTTCACTGGTAGCGGGTGTGATATTTTTTTGTCGAAACATGTTTTCTCAGTGCCTTAAAATTCTAACGAACTTGCGCGGAAATTCAAAATAAGTTCGCGCATGCAGTTCGCCGCAATTCGTCTTTGTTGGTCAGTGAGAAGCAATGCTCATGCCACAGTATTCACGAGTGCTTTTCTTCGTAAAGATTGACGAATGTTAAGGTTAATAAGTATTCACGATAGAAACTGACCCTCTGCGGCACATCAATTGCGCCTCTGTAACTATAAATTAATAAATAGTGCGGAGGTGTATCATGGCTGAAACGAATTTGTTCCATTTTGGAAAGTCATCAAGTCCATATGAAACAATTGCCCGGTCTGATTTCCTAAACCATAAATGGCAGGACAGATCTTCGGTCAATAATGTGAACCAGCTAGAAATGATTGCAGGTTCTTTTCTCAAACCTTCAACTCTCACGGAGGTGAAAGAAGGGCTGAAGAAGGTTGGTATGTCGGTTCGTATCAACCCTTATATTATGGAAATGATCGAATGGGATCGTTTTGAAACCGACCCAATCCGCCGACAATTCCTACCTATGCTCTCTGAAATTGAGCCGGACCACCCAGCGATGACAATTGACTCGCTTGGTGAACGTGAAACATCGCCGGTTCCCAACCTGGTGCACAGATACCCTGATAAAGTTTTGTTTCTGGTGACTTCGGTTTGTCCGGTTTATTGTCAGTTCTGTACCAGAAGTTATGCGGTTGGACAGGACACAGAAACGGTTAAAAAGGACAATGTTTCCAGCCCGAAATACTGGGATGATGCGATTGAATATATCCGCTCACACCCTGTCATTGAAGATGTCGTGGTTTCTGGTGGTGATATTGCCCGCTTGAAACCCGCCATGATTAAAAAAATCGGCACGGCATTGCTTGACATTGAGCATGTGCGTCGCATCCGTTTTGCGACGAAAGCCCTATCAGTTCAACCGATGAAATTCTTTTCTGATGAGAACTGGTTCCGCACCATTGTTGATGTCGCTAATTATGGCCGGGCGCTCTTTAAAAATGTTTATATTCACAGCCACTTTAACCACCCGAATGAAGTGACGCCGCTAGTGGAACTAGCGATGCGCCGTTTACATGCTGAAGGCATTTATGTTCGCAATCAGACCGTGTTGCTTCGGGGTGTGAATGATGACCCGGGAACACTTATTAAACTCAATAAAAAACTGGGGCGGGTTAACATCCAGCCTTATTATGTTTATGCCTGCGATATGGTCAAGAGCATCGAGCATTTCAGAGTACCGGTTCAGGAAATTCAATATCTGGAACGTGAAATTCGCGGAGCGACGGCTGGATTTAATACGCCGTTATTTGTGGTGGATGCGCCTGGTGGTGGTGGCAAACGAGATGTGCATAGCTTTGAGTATCAAAATGAGGAATATGGAATTATCGGTTATCGATCACCGTGTATCGACCCTTTAAAAACTTATTATTATTTTGACCCGCTTCGCTCGCTTACAGCTGACATTCAAAAGGAATGGCTGAAACCTGGGGGGCATGAGGCTATTCTTGCCGAACTTGGCTTGGGGAATTTAATGCGGCTTGCTGCTGAATAACCCGAGGTCATTCTGAAATTTAGTTTCTTGCTGAATTTTAGAATACTGGTTTTTAAAAAAGAACTGCGCAGTTTTCTAACTGCGCAGTTCTTTTTGATTTCATATCTAAATCGTTTTAAAAGTCATACCATCTAAGAAACGTAATTATATCCTGCATGGCTTTTTGTTTTTGTTCTCTGGTGCCGCCGCAGCATGTCGCGCCTAATTTTTTGCAGTTCTCAGATGCCCAGCCATACCAGTCCTCATCATCAATGATTTCGTTGGTATCTGCTGATCTCATTTTGCCATTATTTTCAACCCAGACGCGGCACTCCGAGAAATTCTCGACATTCGAATCAAATTCCGGTTCTTTGCCCAGTTCTTCCCATGCATGGTGAGCGCCTTTATAGATTGTGGTTTTCACGAACTTATTGCCAGCTTCACTCAACCTTTTGGCCTTATTAACGCAGGCGCTGACCAGTGTCTGATCATCCAGCTCTGCCAGCATAAAATATATCGGTGCGCCTGTTGTTTTGTTTGAACGGAAGGTCCAGTTACAATCAGGCGAGATGGCGATGTGAGCAGCGAACCTGATGCCTATTACACCTGCCCATCTGCCAACAATAGTATGAGCTGTATCCATGGCGACTGACCCGCCTTTTGAGACGCCCATGATGCCGATTTTCTTGCTGTTTATACGGTTGTCTTTACTTAGAAACTTTAAGCCACCAATCGCGTCATTCACCATTTGCCAGGTCTCGAGGACACTTTGATCATAGACGGAATTGGTTAAGCCGCGTGATTTAAAACTATCTACTATCAATACGGCAATGCCGGATTTAGCAAGATTTCTGGCGTAATAGAGTTCTCTTTCTTTTTCAACTCCGCCACTTGATGGGGATATGATAACGGCGGATACCGGGTCTTTCCGGTTTCGAGGCAGATAAAGTTTCGACTTTACATCGAGAGGTTTGTCATTGGTTGTATCCGGCACGACATTGGTGTTGAAGACAACGTCTTCAACTGTATAGGTTTTATCATGTGAATTGGAGTAACAAACAATACTGCTAAATGCTGCTATGAGAGCAACGAGAAGAAAACAGACCAATTGTTTTCTGCTTAAAACATTCAAGAACCCAATCCTTTTTCATTTGAGTTGTTAAATCTCTGTTTTTCCAGAACCTGATGCAGGCTGGTTTTTGCAGATTAAAACACAAATCATTTAATTAATTCATAGCTCGTATTCAACGGAAGAAATTCTCAGCCAATTGAGGGTGAATTTTTATAGCAAGTTTTCATAAGAGCTCCATTAATGTCTACAAGTAACCTTAATGTTTGATATGATTTTTCAGTCAAATCAGCTCCCTGTATTATTAAGTGCAAATAACGACAATCAAATATTCAACTTATGTTTTTTGCTATTTGTGGGAGAACAAAATGTCAAAGAAATCATTTAACGGATTCTTTGTCCGTCCTGAATTCAATTTCCAATTCAACTCAAGCTGGTCTGACCACCTTAAAGTGATAGCGGGGGCTGCTGTGGCTCTGGCTGTTGTGATTAGTTCACCAGTTGTAAGCAGTTCAGTTCAAGCCGCTGAAATTTCGACCAACACCAAGCTTACAACCTCCAACTCGGAATGCCCTGTTGTTGGCTCTATCTGGTGGAATGAATTGCTGGCCCCTGAACCAGCTGCGATTGGGAAATTTTATGCCAATGTTTTCGGCTGGAAAAGCAAGTTCGTCGGCCTGAATGAACTGAACAGTACGCCTGTTTCAGAAGACGATAAGTATACTATTTTTATGTCTGGTGATCAGGAAGTTGCCGGGATGATGAATGAAACTCAACTTGATAATCAGACAATCAAAAGTAAAGGCTGGCTGATTTATTTTCAGGTTGAGAATGTCAGAGATGCGGTAGAGGCTGCAGAAAAAGCGGGCGGCACAATCTTGCAAAGGCCATTTGAAATAGCTGGTGGGCACCAGATTGCGATTATCCGTGACCCTAACCAGAATACTTTTGGTGTGGTTAAGCCGGCCGGTACTGATGATTGCAAATCTAGCATTCGTAATTAAACAGATATGAAAAGGCCGTGATTATGAAAGCGTTTGTACTTAAAGACCAACTTGGTGATGTTAAAAGAGGATGGATCGTGAAAGGCTGGCAGCCGCAGCTTTCCCACTACGATCATAAGTTGATTAAGGACTTTGGTTTCTCTCTGGAAGAGGTGAGCGTTGAAGACGTGCTTAGTGATACTTGTTCTGAGCCTGTCCGTTCTAAATCAGAGAGCTTCACTCAGCACTAGACCTAACTTAACGTGTTAGCAATCAAAGTAATTTGTGGCTAATCCAAAATTATAAAATGGGTCGCTCTTATCAAAGAGCGGCCCATTTTATTTTAGATATTCTGTCCGGTTATCAGTATATCAGATGGCAGAAAAATTAGTGCCCGAAGCCCATGGTGAACTTAACTGTTCCATATGCACTTTCTTCACCAAAGTTGTTTCCATTTATAGCATCAGCATTGTCCACAAACTGATAACCACCTGAGACAGAGATTGTGCCGACTTTATTTCCTAAGTTGATATCGTAAAGTGCAAAGGCACCAATCCGTGCTGCATCGCCAGTTTCATCACCAAGGACCCAGCCTTCAGGACCAATGACTACACGGCCGACATCATAGCCGAGACGGAAGATAGAATAATAAGTATCGTATGCTGTGGTGTAATCACCGCGGATCGCCCAGTATAATGGTGACTGTTTGTATCTTTCAGTTTCAGCCCCCCAGGCTACTTTAAAGCCGATGTCAGACCCGCGTAATTTAAAGTTTGGCGAGTCTGGGGTGAGATCGTGTTTTTCATAATCAATACCGACAAGCAAGCTATAATTCACATCGTCGCGAATGACCTGGTAACCAAGCATGATATCGCCTTGTCTATAATCTGCGTCGATGGCATTTGTCCCATCATGAAAATCATACTCACCATATGAAAACAGAAGCCGCAGGATGAGGCCGTTCTTATCCAGATCACCATTCAAGGCAACATATCCGCCGACATAGCTTTCGTAATTATCTTTGAAAACTTCTGTGCCAGAGACAGAGGCAAACGGGAATACGTAAGCGTCAGAAGGATCTTCTGCTAAAGCTGGTGTGGTGGAAGAATTTATGTAGATGAATGCACATAACATTAAAGTCAGTGCTTTTAAGCATTTTAGTCGTTTCATGATAACCCCCGGAATATAAAAAAAACGGACATAAAACTATAAAACGCTATACCAGTACACTGGTCCGTATCAAACTAACTAGTGAACTTTATATATGATTGGTCACTCTCACACAACGTAAGATTGCTATCTTATAAACAATGAAATTGATAGCTGCCTCCAAAATCCCTTTCAGAGTAACTTAAAAGTCACGCCATATTAGCTGATTCTCACCCAAAGTGGTATGAGATTGTGATTAGCGATTAAATTCACCATCAGGCTGTAGCTACCTTTTCAAGAAACTTTTGCACAATCTTGTTTAACTCTGCGGTTTCCTCAGAGGCTTCTCTTGTGATCTTGACCACATTGTTGGCTGTCTGGCTGGTTTCTGTCGCCGCTTCGCTGACGCTGGAAATGTTCTGATCTACTTCTTTTGTTCCGTTTGATGCTCTCATGACACTGGTACTAATTTCAGTTGTTGCTTCACCCTGCTGTTCCATGGCTCCGTTAATAGCTGTGGCATAGCTGTTGACTTCGTTCATTGTTTCCACAATCTGCTTGATGGCCCCGGCTGTATTGCCAGATGCGCTCTGGATCATCTTGATCTGCTCTGAAATGTCAGACGTGGCTTTGGCTGTCTGGGTTGCAAGGGATTTCACTTCCTGAGCAACAACGGCGAAACCTTTACCTGACTCGCCAGCTCTTGCCGCTTCGATGGTTGCATTCAAGGCGAGGAGATTGGTCTGTTCGGCGATTTCCTGAATTAAAGAACTGATATCTCCAATTTTTGAGGTGGCGTCTGACAGTTCTTTTACTTCCTGATCTGTCTGATGCGCCATATCGGTCGCTTTCTGAACAATCGCAGTTGTCTGATTGACCTGAGAGACAATCTCATTAATTGATGCTGACATTTCTTCCGCAGCAGATGCGGCTGACTGCACACTGGACGAAGCAATATTGGAGGCGTCAGATGCATTCAGGGATTTTCCTGATGTTTCTTCGGTCAATGAAGCCAGGGACAGCGCTGACTGTTCCATAATTTTCATTTTATCATCGACGGAGACAAGAATCTGATTTGAACTTTCCTGAAACTCACTGATTAAAGTTTCGATTGAGCGTTGTCTGTCGCGTTGTTGTTGATGATCGAGGTTGGCCTGAGCTTCGAGTTCACCGCGTTTGGCAACACCATCTTTAAAACCGGCGATTGCGCGTGAAACGGCTCCGACTTCATCTTTTCTCTCTAAACCTGCAAATGTGATGCTGGTTTCACCTGCGTTTAACCGCTCAGCAGCCCTGACCAGATCAACCAATGGCTGACAAATACCATTGACGAGAAATAGTGAAACTGCACTACCAACAAGAACAAAAGCAAAAGACAATAGCATCGCCCAGAACATGGCGGTATTCATAGATTGTTTTGAATTCTCCAGTGAGGTTTTTGTTTCACTTGAGACAATACTGCTGATGTCAGAAATTAATTGATCAATGGTGATTTTTTTGCGATCGATTGCTTCAATGGTGGGAATATTATTACCTTTTTCCAAACCGAGAATGAGTTTCACATCGACCATCCAACTCTGAAATTCAGTTCTCAGAGTTTTTAGCTTGTTCAATCAAAGTATCACTATGGACCAGCTGTTCCATATCTGTGATGTTTTGGTCAATGGGCTCAATCACCGTACTGTAGTTTTTCTTGATTTCCTGCTCATCGACAAAATCTGCCATAGAGGTGACTTTGTTAATAAACCCTGTCGCCACAGAAAACTTTTCACGAAGCTCAGCTCCCAACTGGTCTTCTGCCAGTGCCTCCTGGCTGATTGTCGACATTTTATTACCCTGGTTGAGGGCCATCCAGGCAACAGCTCCAGATAACATAAATCCAAACAGCAAGGCACCGATAATGGGTATGAGTATTTTATATTTTATAGACATTTTATTTTCCTTGAAATCAATTTGGTAATACCGGCATTGCCACTTCAGATTTATCTGCTGTCAGTGAGATTAAAAAATTAATCAGATCTTCGCGCTCTGTATCAGAGAGGGTAAAAGGTATCATGTCGACTGATCTTGAGGGGCGGTTGATGCCACCTGTTTCATAATGCAGGACGATTGCTTCAAGATTGCTCAGTGATCCATTATGGGTAAACGGAGCGCGTTGTGTCAGGTTTCTCAGACCGGGTGTTTTAAAGGCATGCATCGCTTTTGGATTGTTTGGCTCAAATTTAGCGCGGCCAATATCCTCAGTGTCGGCTCCGATATCATGGAATTTATTATCAGTAAAATTCCAGCCTGTGTGGCAGGCGACACAGTTGGCCTTGCCATTAAACAACACGAAGCCCTTTTTTGCGCTTTCACTAATGGCCGTTTCATTTCCTTCGACCCAGCGATCAAATGGAGACCAGTTCGAAACTATGGTTCTTTCATAGGTGGCGATGGCGGTCAGGATTGTTTCCCTTGTAATTCCTTTGCCCGGGAAAAGATGGTCAAACCATTTTTGATATTCAGCAATTTCTTTTAGTTCGGGCACGATCTCACTGAATTTGCCATTCATTTCTACTTCAGCCGTCAAGGGGCCTTCGGCTTGATCTTCAAGGGTTTTGGCACGACCATCCCAGAAAAACGGCTTTACCCAGGCCATATTCAGAGTTGTTGGCGCGTGCCTTCCCAGTTTTGCATTTGCGGCACCTACAGCCAGCGCTACGGGTGTTTCAAAACCAAAGGAGGGGTTATGGCAGCTGGCGCAGTTCATGTTTTTGGCGCCAGAGAGTCTTGGGTCAAAAAACAGCTTTTTGCCAAGGGTCGCCAATTGAGGTGAATAAGGGGCTGACTTTGGAAATGGAATGTAGAGCGGCCTTTTATATAGCTGCTTTAAAGTCTCCATCTGTTTGTCCGAAGCATAAACTCCGGATGTTAGCCCCAGCGCATAAACAACAACTGAGACGACGCAAAATATTACCCGCTTCATAAGAAACACCCCTTCGTGCAATAAGAATTAATAATCACATTGAAGGGGAAGAAGTTAAATTTTGGTTGAATCTTTACGTAATACAACCAATTTTATTGATTTATTTAATGAATGAGCAATATTGACTGGGTTATTGATTTGAAACAGCATTTTCTGATGAAAGACAAACGTTTCACGCCTTGTCATTCTTCCCGGAACGCACGTTGCAGTTGATCTCTTATCGGTTTTGTCAAATATGAGAGAGCTGTACGCTCTCCGGTTGAAATAAATATTTCAACCGGCATGCCGGGGACAAGACTGAGATTTTTCAACTGTGATTTGGATTCCGGCTTGACCTCAATTTCTGCGAGATAATAGGGTTGTGCTGTTTTCGGGTCTGTTGATGCATCGGCTGAAACCTGAATTACTCTTCCGTCCAATTCAGGTGTGGATTGCTGGCTGAATGCTGAGAAGCGTAATTTTGCGTCTCTGCCAACAAAGACCTGGTCGATATCGGTTGTGTTGATTTTGGCTTCAATTTTCATATTTTCATGTACCGGCACGATTACCAGCACCGTTTCAGCTGAGGTAATAACGCCGCCAATTGTGTGGACTGTCAATTCATGCACAATGCCGGGCTGCGGTGCGATTAATTCTGTTCTGCTTAAACGATCAATCGCTGCGATTTTTCTTTCTTCGAGCTCAGCTATTCTTGCCTCTGAAGCGCGCAGGTCTTTATGTGCTTGCAGGCGTGCGCCTTCATCGATGGATAAAATCTGCATTTTGATTTCACTGATTTTGCCCTTGGTTCTGGCGATTTGGGACACCAGGCCGCCATATTCACCATCAAGCCGTTTTTCTTCACGCTCGAGAGAATAAACTCTGGTGATGGAGGTCAATTTTTTATCATGCAGAAATTTGATCTGCTTTAGCTCTTTTTTGATCAGCTTCAGCTGGTTTTGTTTGGAATCCCTTTGGGAAATGATGCCGGTGATTTCTTCTTTTAACTGCTCTATTTGCGAAGTCAGTTGTTCTTTCTGACTGTTTTTGTGAGAGATGGAAATATCGAGCAAGCGCTTTTCGGCTTTCATCACTTTTAAAGCATGGGGGCCATTGGCTGCAAAATTTTCAGGAAATTCAATTTTATCTTCACTGTTGATTTCTGCTGTCAACCTGGCTCCGCGGGCGGCCAGTTCTATCAATTGGGCCTGAATTACACCCAGCTCAGATTTTAATTGTGTGTCTTCCAGTTTCAGTAAAACGTCACCAGCTTTGACGCGGTCGCCATTTTTCACATTGATAACTGACACGATGCCACCATCACGGTGCTGAACTTTTTTGACGTTTTTATCAACAACGATCAGTCCTTGTGAAATCACCGCGCCTGAGAGTTCAGCTGTTGCGGCCCATGCGCCAATGCCAAAGATCAGTACACTCATGGTGAAGATTCCGAAAAACACATGCTTATGAATAGAAAAAGATTTTTTCTTTTTCTGGTTTGTAGCTGCGTTATTGTTTTGCGGCTGGTTCATTATTTAAGTGACCTTTAGGTTGTACTATTATTTTCCGTATTCAGGTGATGAGGTTGTCTTCTGTAAAGACATGTCTGCCGGTGATTTCTATTTCAAAATCGGCTTCGTCGAGATCATCTTCATCATATTTAAAACGCAGCAGAGTGAATTCAGTTGTGTCATTATTCTCATATTTATAGAGCACCTGGCCGACGCCATCGAATTCGGCCTGATCATATTTGAAGCTCAATCTTTGCAATCCGTCTTCACCCTGATTTCCATCCATCAGTGAAATATCGATTTTGTCACCTACTTCAAAATCTTCAATACGATCTCTATGCCCACTTCCCTTGCCGCTGTTATTGCCAGAGAGAAACACAAAAATGTCCTCACCGAAATTACCCCAAAGGGAATTGACGTTTTCATTGGCGGTGATTGTATCATTGCCACGACCAGCCACGACATTTTCAAAATTAAGCACTTCATCTGTGCCAATTTCCGCACCGCTTGCGGTGCCAGTCGCCAGGTTAATGTCAGTATCTGATGTTATGGCGCTCAGGTCTAAAGTGTCGACATCGTCGCCGCCATCATAATGGTCATCTCCATCATTGCTGAGAGCTATGAAGAGATCATCTCCGCTATCACCTTTGACATTGTCATCACCTGTGCCACCGATCAGAATGTCATTTCCGCTGCCGCCTGAAATTTCATCGGCGCCCTGTTCTCCATCGAGAAAATCGTTGCCCTCATTGCCTTCAAGTTTATCATTATCCAGGCCGCCAAGCGCTTTATCATTTCCTATGCCACCGAAGATCTGATCATTGCCCGCATCACCAAAAATCTCATCATCGCCCTCTTCCCCCATCAGGACGTCATCACCTGCGCCGCCAAAAATCAGATCGTTACCCGTGCCGCCAAATACAACATCATTGCCCAAGCCAGCGTATATGACATCATCACCCTCTCCGGCGACTATGCGATCATCCCCCGGGCCAGCGTCAATAAGGTCGGCTGCTTCTCGTGAGAGGATGGTATCATTACCGCTCAGGCCTTCAATTTTATCTCTGCCTCCACTGCCGACGATGACGTCATTTTCTTCAGTGCCGACAAAATCCCCGCCGGGCAGTTCTGTGTATGACAGATGAGCAATCTGCTGGACTGCGCCTGTTCCGTCTGAGATTTCATAATGAAACGTGATGTCTGTCAGATCATAAGGGTCCGGGATAAATTGCCATTTTCCGTCTTCAAGCTCTTCGATTGTCCCTCTACTGGCGATCAGATTATTGATCGCAAGGGCGTCTTCATCCAGATCATAGGCCCCGCGGAGAAAATCAGCTTCAGCCAAAATGATTGACTGGTTCACGTAGAGCGATGAAAAGACAACCGCGCCGTTCAGCATGGGCAGTCTGTTGCGCTCGGCTGTGTCATCGCTGGTCGTATCATCATCTTCAGAGTTGTTGTTCTGATTGACAGGGCCTGATGATCCGGCTCCTCCTCCTAAATCCGGGCCAGAATTAAGCGGGGTGACGCGGAAAACACCGGGGAATTGAATGACGTTTTCAAACGGGTTGCTGGTTGCGTGAGAGCCTGTATTTAATTTCTGCTCAAAACTATAGGCCGTGCCTGAATTTTTTGGAGCTTCATCAAACAGGCTTTCAGTTTTACCGGCAAAGTAGCGTTTGGAAGAACCGGAACTGGTAACGTCTGACGGCACTTCATTCTTTTCTTTTGTCTCTGTTTCCTGAACCAGTTCTGGCAGGGCTGCCGCTTTTTGGGTGATGATTTCTTTTTGTTGTTGTTCATCGTTTCCGTTATTCAGATTATTTTTATCATCCGCTTTAGAAGCCGAAAAAAACAAGTCTTTAAAGACAAGAACGACATTGACAATTACAAGACCTATCGCGAATTTCAGACCTGTCGCGCCAGTTTGCCCGTCAATAAATTCATATTTACGCAAAGGCTTACCATCGGGGCCAATCTGATCCTCTCTGATGGTTTCAATCTGCCTCATGGCTTACGACCTGTTCTTACTGTTAATAATCTTTATTGCTGGCTTTATTAACCTGCCTGTTTTTGCGGTTCTGATTTGGCGACCGGCTTCAAACTCTGGCGGGTTAAATCTTCTAAAATCTCATCTTTCGGACCAAGGGCTACCAGCTGACCCTGTTTGATAATTCCAACCGTGTCACAGGCGGATATCGCGCTTGGGCGGTGGGCGATCACAATGACAATGCCACCTCTTTGTTTGACCGAATTAATTGCATTGGTGAGGGCCTGATCGCCTTCCAGATCAAGGTTGGAATTTGGCTCATCAAGGACAATTAAAAACGGTTCATCATAAAGCGCGCGGGCAAGACCAATGCGCTGCCTCTGGCCGCCTGAAAGTGACATGCCATTTGGACCGAGTTCGGTCTGATAGCCATTTGGCAATCTGACGATAAGCTCATGCACGCCAGCGGCTTTTGCGGCTGCGATAATTTTTTCACTCGATGGTTCAGGGTCAAACCGGCAGATATTTTCTGAAATTGTGCCATCCATCAGTGAGACATCCTGCGGCAGATAGCCCATATGCCTGCCAAGTTCTTCGGGGCGCCACTGTTTGATATCGGCATTGTCAAATCTGACTGTACCGCGCACCAATGGCCAGACACCAGTGACGGCTTTTGCAAATGTTGATTTACCACCGCCTGTTGCACCGACCAGACCAAGGGCCTGTCCACTGTTTAAGGAAAGGCTCATATCTGAAAGGACAACTGCCCCGCTGCCGGGTGCTGCGACTGTGATATTTTCAATCTGGACGGATGAAGCAGGGGCTGGTAATTCCACCATTTGAGTATCATCATCCATCGCGGCGAGGGTTTCTTTCAGGCGGGCGTAGCTGCGGCGGGCGATGACAAGGCTTTTCCACTGGCTGATGGCCAGATCAACCGGGGCAAGAGCTCTTGCGGCTGCGACTGATGCGGCGATAATTGCACCGGCGGTTAAATGCCCCTGAATTGTAAGATAAGCCCCCAAGCCCAGCACAGCTGATTGCAACATCATGCGGAGAACTTTGGAAAGGCCTGTTAAGGTGCCGGAAATGTCATTTAGTCTGGTGTGAATTTTCAGGTGTCTGTCATTAATTTCTTCAAATCTTTTAACGGCTCGTTCTGAAATCCCCATCGCTCTGATGATGTCTGAATTGTTTGTGTGCGCATTGGCAATATTTGCGCGATGAACTTCAGACTGGTTCGCTTCCTGGGCGTGTTTTTTGGTCAGTATTTCTGTGATGATGGTGAGGGTGGCCAGTACAATGGCACCGAGGATGGTGATGGTGCCAAGCAGGGGATGGAGAAAATAGATGAACGCAATATAAAGCGGCATCCAGGGTAGATCAAACAAGGCCTGCGGCCCCTGACCGGACATAAATGAGCGGACTGTATCCACATCGCGGCTGCGCTCTTTGGCTTCAGCGAGTGAAAAACCGAAACGGGGCATGTCGATGGTGACTTTATGGGTGAGAGGGGCGAGGCCTTCATCAAATTTAGCGCCCAGACGAACAAGAATCTGAGACCTAACGACATCAAGTGTGCCCTGAAATAAATAGAGACCAATGGCTAAAAAGGAAAGCGCGAGCAATGTGGGAATGCTCTGGCTGGTTAATGCCCGATCATAGATTTGAAGCATATAGATGGCACCTGTCAGTGCCAGCACATTGACAACACCAGACAAGATAAACAGGAATAAGATAATTCCCTTCATCCCACCCATCACATTAATTGGTGTTTTATCCCCATTGGTGCCTTTACTCTTAACATTCGGCATCCGATTACCCCATGATCTAATTACTAATAACGATCTCCAGACCAAGTATGCTTAACAAAGGCTTATTGTGGCCCCTTTAACAATTATTGTAAAGGGGCCACATTGGTTTAGCCTTAACTGAAGTCTGATGAATCAAGCTCAGATTTACCTGATATGAGGATTGAGAAATCTGCATCCAGATCATTATCCACATTGCCCTCTAATCTTAAGCTTTCTCCCTCTGCCCTGACGATTAACTGACCGGCCGCTGTGAACACTGCTGCATCACCCAACAGGTCAAATTTACCGTCACCGCCAAAGCTGTTTGCAGCTTCAATGCCGGTCAGATCAATTTTATCACCTGAGGTGAAATCTGTGATCTGATCACCATTTGCGGCTGTGGCTGAGTTAAAGACGAACATATCGTCGCCAATGCCGCCGGCGAATGAATTCTGGGCATTATTAGCAATGAATGTATCGTTGCCAGCGCCACCGATGGCATCTTCAAAGCCACTGATGGTGTCTGTTCCGGTCTGGCTGCTGGCGGCTGAGCCAAAGCTGCCATTTCCGAGATCAACTGTTACATCTGCTGTGATGGAGGAGAAATCAAGCGTATCACCTGCGCCTTCGCCACCGATATAAACGTCATTGCCATCATTCAGGGCTGCGAAGACTGTGTCATCACCCGCTCCTAAATCGACAAAGTCGTCTCCAGCGCCGGCATTGACCAGATCATCTCCGTCACCAGCAATGATGTGATCATTATCATCTCCTGAGAAGATGGTGTCATTACCATCACCAGCGATAATAAGGTCTTCACCATCACCGCCAAGCAGAAGGTCATTGCCATCGTTGCCGACAATCTGATCATTTCCATCACCACCAGAGACTGTGTCGTCTCCGTCACCGGCAATCAGAGTATCGTCGCCAGCCATACCGGCAAGAACATCTGCGCCACCCTGGCCGATGAGCGTATCGCTAAGCTCGGTACCGGTTAAGGTTAGAGCTACCAGTGAAGTTGCCCCGTCAACGGTGTCATCATTGGAGTTTGAACCGCTATCATCATTATCATCTGATGTATCGGTGTCATCATCATCGTCATCGTCGTCGTCATCATCATTGCTGTTATCATTGGCATCAGCAATTTCATCGCTGACTTCAAAGATATCTTCCGGCAGGCCTTCAAGGCCTGTGTTACGCTCAATGATACCGGCAAAGCCTTCGTCTTTTACAAAGTCATAGAAGTCAAAGTCTTTGGCGCGATCGAGATAATAGAAGCGGTCACCTTCCTGCAAGCGGTCAAACTGCTCATGCAGCACAACCCAGAAGGTGGAGCCAACGACACCGCCGTTGACATGTTCTTCAGCAAGACCACCGACCCAGAAGTCAACTCTGTCGATGCCTTTAACAATATTATTATTGGCACCAGTGAGCTGGATGTTTGGATTGGCTGCCATGAAGGCATCTATTTCTTCCTGAGTATTGAGGACCAGATCAGGATAAGCGGCCATGAACTGTGCGATCACAGCATTGCTTAGCCCGTTGCGATTTTTAAAGTCATCCCATGACGTATAGGGATCAAGGTCTTCGCCAACCCGGTCAACGGCTTCCTTCACGTAAGGATCATCTGATGCCAGAAGGTCAGCACGGATCTGGTTCAAGGTGCCAAGGCCAAGGTCCCAGCCACGAGAGACGTTAAAGGCAAACAGATCAGCCCGAATGGCGACCAGGTCGTTGCGAACCGCATCTACGAGGTTAAAGTCAACCTCTTCTGATTGCTGGTTCAGTATGCCACCGATGATCGGATCAACACCGACCTGCTCATAACCCGGCTGGGGTATAAAGCCTGGAGGCAGCGGTGTTGTGAACGCCTCATTATCATTGGTTGGATTAAGGAACACATCTACCAGAGAGACTTCCTGCGGGTTGCCATTTTCATCCAGAATTTCAATGGTCTGGCTGATCAGTGAATGACCGAAGCGGTACGCGGCACCAGCAAACTCATGCGAGATGCGGGCATCAACATCGGGGTTGTATTCATCAAAGCCGTGGTTGCCACTGCCTTTCAGGCCACCAAGCAGAACATCAGCGAACTCGTCAAACACAACGCGCTGATATTCAACTTCGTTGACAATTTTTGCGGCCTGGAACAGCTCTTCCACGTTACCGGCAAAGCCTGCTTCGAGTAGTTTTTCAACATGGTAGTTGTGGTTTCTGGCCCAGATGGTGTGGATGGATGTCAGCGTGACATTTTCATTTGCCCGCAAATCACCAGCCACATAATGGTCAAGCAGATTAATAAACGGATTGGCATCGCCAACCAGAATATAGCCGCTGTCCATGAAGTCACCATTAAAGGAGGGGATCATGGCTTCGTTGATGACACCAAACTCATCAACCAGTGTGCCAACAGCCACGCCGCCCGGTGCATTTGCATCTTCATAAGGCCAATCTGTGAAATATTCACGGAATGACATCTGACCACCGGGAAGAGTTTCATGAACAAACATGGTGTCCATTTCCCAGTGATGCATGATCAGCTCACGCATGTTTGGCAGGAGATTGAATTCTGGATTGTCAGGATCAGGCATGCCGGCAAACAATCTTGCACCAGCGACGCCGTGATCATCCGTTGGGTTCAGTTTGACGCTTTCACGCAGGAACTGGCCAACCAGTTCATTGGAGCCATAGGCCTGGTTCTGATCAACAAAAGGCGAGGCTTTATTGAGGTGTTCAGGCACGCCGTTTTCGTCAAAGCCATCAACAGAGCCGCGGGTTAAGTCTGCAAAGCCCGCTTCGGCCCCTGTGCCGATTTCAAGCACGCCATTACCTCCTTTGGGGAGGAAATCAAGACCGTGATCGAAATACTGACCAAAGGCCATGAAGAAGATGCTTGTCTGTTGTTCTGACTTCTCTAAGCCTTCTTCCTGATCGCCAAGGATGTTGCTTATTTCTCTTGCATCCAGCCCGTCAAAAATCGGGTTGATGTCAAAGTTGTTTATACTTGAGTTAAATTCACCGTAATGGGCATCCGTTAACCGGATGAATGGCTGATCTGATGAGCCAAAATCAGGATTGGCGACATTGTTGCCGGTGCCTTCAAGGTCACGAATGCCTGTGGCATGGGCTGTGTCATCATCCAGATTTTCTGAAGGCAGACCACGAACCAGATTGAGCAACTCGGCTACGTCATCATCAGTATAGATAAACTCACCGGTATTATTCCCATTGTCGTTGTCATCATCATCTGTGTCGTCATCATCATCGTTGTCATTATCGTTGGCACCGTCTCCATTGACTTCAAAGATATCTTCCGGAAGGCCTTCAAGGCCTGTGTTGCGCTCAATAATACCGGCAAAGCCTTCATCTCTTGCGAAGTCGTAGAAGTCAAATTCATCAGCACGATCAAGATAATAGAACCGGTCACCTTCCTGAAGACGGTCAAACTGCTCATGCAGCACAACCCAGAAGGTGGAGCCAACGACACCGCCGTTGACATGTTCTTCAGCAAGACCACCGACCCAGAAGTCAACTCTGTCGATACCTTTAACGATATTGTTATTGGCACCTGTTAGCTGGATGTTCGGATTGGCTGCAACAAATTCTGCAATCTCTTCTGGTGTGTTGAGGACCAGATCAGGATAGGCTGCCATAAACTGCGCGATGACAGCATCACTCAGTTCATTACGCTCTTGGAAATCTTCCCATGACGTGTATGGATCAAGGTCTTCACCAACACGGTCAACGGCTTCCTTCACGTAAGGATCTTCAGACGCCAGAAGGTCAGCGCGGATCTGGTTTAAGGTACCAAGGCCAAGATCCCAGCCACGAGAGACGTTAAAGGCAAACAGATCAGCCCGAATGGCGACCAGGTCGTTGCGAACCGCATCTACGAGGTTAAAGTCAACCTCTTCTGATTGCTGGTTGGTGATACCTGCGATTACAGGATCAACACCAATCTGCTCATAACCTGGTTGTGGTACATACCCTGGAGGCAGAGGTGCTGTGAAGGCTTCGGCGTCATTTGTCGGGTTGAGGAACACATCGACAAGTGACACTTCTTTTACCTGACCGTTTTCATCTATGATTTCAATGGTCTGACTGATCAGTGAATGGCCGAAGCGGTAAGCCGCGCCTGCAAATTCATGCGAGATGCGGGCGTCAACATCAGGGTTGTAGTCATCAAAGCCGTGCTGGCCACTGCCTTTCAAACCGCCGAGCAGAACATCTGCGAACTCATCAAAGACAACGCGCTGATATTCAACTTCGTTGACAATTTTTGCGGCCTGGAACAGTTCTTCTGCAGTTCCATCAAAACCGGCATCCAATAGTTTTTCAACATGGTAGTTGTGGTTGCGGGCCCAGATGGTGTGGATTGATGTGAGGGTATAATTTTCATTTGCCCGCAAATCACCAGCCACATAGTGGTCAAGCAGATTAATAAACGGATTGGCATCACCAACCAGAATGTAGCCGCTGCCCATGAAGTCACCGTTAAAGGCCGGAATCATGGCTTCGTTGATGACACCAAACTCATCAACCAGTGTGCCAACTGCCACGCCGCCCGGTGCATTTGCGTCTGCATAAGGCCAATCTGTGAAATATTCACGGAATGACATCTGACCACCGGGAAGTGTTTCATGGACAAACATGGTGTCCATTTCCCAATGGTGCTGGATCAGCTCGCGCATAGATGGCAAGAGATTGAATGCTGGGTTCGACGGGTCTGGTATGCCGGCAAACAATCTTGCACCAGCGACGCCGTGATCATCCGTTGGGCTCAGTTTAATGCTTTCACGCAGGAACTGGCCAACCAGTTCATTGGAGCCATAGGCCTGGTTCTGATCAACAAATGGCGAAGCTTTATTGAGGTGTTCCGGCACGCCGTTTTCGTCAAAGCCATGCACTGACCCGCGGGTTAAGTCTGCAAAGCCCGCTTCGGCCCCTGTGCCGATTTCAAGCACGCCATTGCCCCCTTTGGGGAGGAAATCAAGACCGTGATCAAAATACTGACCAAAGGCCATGAAGAAGATGTTTGTTTCTTCTTCTGATTTGGCTAAGCCTGCTTCCTGATCACCAAGAATGTTACTGATTTCTCTCGCATCAAGCCCGTTAAAGATCGGGTTGACAGAGAAATTGCCAATGCTTACATCATAGGCACCGTAATGGGCATCCGTTAGTCTGATGAAAGGCTGATCTGATGAGCCATAGTCAGGATTGGCGACATTGTTGCCGGTACCCTCAAGATCACGAATGCCTGTTGCATGGGCTGTGTCATCATCCAGATTTTCTGATGGCAGACCGCGGACCAGATTTTTAAGCTCGCGGACATCATCAACTGTGAATTCAAAATTATCTGTGTTGCTGGTTGAAGACCCAAGCATTGGCTGGTCACTGGTTGGTGTGCCGGGGTATGAAATTGAATGCCCGCCACCTGTCTGAGTGATGGTCCATAACCCGGTGTTGCTATCATAAACCGGTGCGTCATAATCAGCTGGGGTAAGGCCTGGTGCGACTTCAATCACATCTTGTGCGCGAAGCTGACCGACGACCATGTCCTGACCACCATTGGTGCGGAAGACAATGCGGTGGGCTGAAGAGAGCCCCGTTATATCAACCGTGTCATCACCTGTGGTGCCGTTGATTGTGATTGTGTTGAGGGCGAGGCTTGTGTTGGTGAAATCACCTGAAACCAGGATGGTATCACCAACTGCTGCGCCGCCATTTGCGTCCACGTCGACGCCATTTATCACCAGTTCTTCAATTCTTTGCAGCTCTGCGATGATGGTTTCACCGCTTCCGTCATTTCTGGTGACGATAATTTCTGTGCCAGCGGCAATTGGCCCGAGGCCCGGGTCAGGGTTCGGCGGTGTTACCGCGATAATACGGAAGGTTTCAGCTATGGCTGCATCGCCCGTGATATCGAAGACGTCGGCATTGCCGCCACCGCCATCGACTGTGTCACGGCCATCTCCTGCGACCCAGAGGATTTCATCATTACCGCCACCGCCGCGGATGTCGTCATTTCCAGTGCCACCAGATATCTCATCTGCACCGGCATTTCCGCGCAGATCATCATCGCCTGCTCCGCCAAGCAGCTCGTCAGCACCGCCGCCACCACGCAGCAGATCATTCCCATCACCGCCGTCTAGCAGGTCTGCGCCGCCATTACCGTCTATGGTATCCATACCGTCGCCACCGAAGAGCTCATCAAGGCCGCCGCCGCCAGAGATAATGTCATTACCTAGACCGCCTTCAATCACGTCATCATCAGCCTGACCGCGCAGCACATCATTCCCGGCAAGCCCAAATATTTCATCATTGCCAGCGCCGCCATTAATGACATCATCAAATGGTGTACCAAGAAGGATATCGGCTCCTGCTGTTCCTGTGGGCGCAACCGAATTGCCAACAAGATCAGTTGGCAGTGAGACAACCTGCTCTATGACGCCAGCGTCATCCTGGAAGGAGGCAACCACACGAATGGCGAGGCCCAGCACTTCATCAGGTAATGTCACCACTTCACCTGTAAGTGGGGCGTCATCACCAGAAACCGTTAATATAATGATATCGACCCAGTCACCCTCACCTGGTGATTCTTCCATTTGCCAGGTATAGACAAAGGTGGATGTGGTAGTTCCATCTGCATCAAAAATATCGCCCTGCGTTGCGCGCACTTCCTGTCCGATGGCCGGTGTTGTGACTGGCAGCCCAGAAACCGGATCTACGATTTGAGGCATGCCTGTTGCAACTGTATTATTTGCACTCAGGTTGATTACCTGGTCAGCGAATTGCAGACGCTCAATGCCTCGTACCAGATCGGTTCCATCAATGCCAAGGCCATCATTAGCGCCAGCGACTGAATCATGCTGAATACGAATAAAGCCTTCTGCATTTGGTGTAAGGTCAATCGTATAATTGGCGAAAACATCTGAGAACTGAGCCGTATCAAAATCACTCATTTCACTTTCATCGATGATTTCTCTCAAAATTTCGATATTGCCAGGATTAACAGCCCGGTTGAAAACGGCATCATTCAAAGATGCGTATTCACCATTTGGCCCGAGAGGTGCGGGGATGTAATCGCCATTAATATCTGTTAAGGGGGTGCCATTGGCATCTACCGCGTACAAATCACCAAGCATTTTAAAGGCAGTGGCGATTGGAGCACCGCCACTATCTCTAATAAGCAGGCGGACATCCAGTTTGAGGTCACCATCGATAATATCATTACCTTCACGGCCTTCTATAATGTCACTACCAGCGCCGCCGAGGATGATATCACCCTCGCCCCATTCTGTTGTAGCGGCATCAAAAATTGTATTGCCATCAAAGGCGCCGCCAAAATCACCTTCTCTCAAGCCCTGAATTAGATCAAAATTCCGCAGCACACTGTTATTGCCGTTATTAATAGTCGCAATTTCCACAGCTGTCTGGTTACTGCCGCGAAGAATATCACCGCCGCGCCCACCAGAGAGACCTTCAACTGAATCGAACCTGTCCTGAATGGAAACATTTGAGGGGGGTAGTGGTGTTTCATCAAAGGCGCGAAGGAGCATATCTGCGCTCACACCCTGATCAACATCTTTATATGTTGCCCAGTCAAAGCCGTTTAGCCCTTCAAAGCGCTGAATGCCATCAGCGCCTTCCATGATGTCGTCGCCGCCTTCACTGTCATAATCATCATCACCCTGTCCAGAAATAAAGACATCATGACCGCCAGATGTACTGTTAAGGAAGGGGTCGCCATTGTCACCAACCAGAAGGTTATTACCGCCGCCGCCTTCGAGCCAGTCATTGCCCTCATTACCAAAGAGGATGTTTGATTCTGTTCCGGCATGGATAAAGTCATCCCCAAGCCCGCCGAATGTTTCAGCTAAATCAGCACCTTGTAAGACAAAGTCTTTACCAGCACCAGCAAGGATAAGCGCCTCACCCGGACCGGCTGAAATGGCATCATTACCATCCTGTCCTTGCAGGTTGTTGACGCCGCCGATATCAGTGATCACATCATCACCATCACCACCGAGGATGATGTCACCGCCATCACCGCCTTCAAGGTTATCATCACCGCCGTCACCCCATAGGGTATCATCGCCGATGCTGCCAATGATGGTGTCATTTTCTTCTGTGCCGCCAAGGACGACATGATCTCCGCCTGTATAGTGAAGCAGGTCATTGTCACCGTCATTATCCAGATCTTCGCGGATGACAAGTGAGTTGCCGCCAATGTCAAGGAAGGGGTTTACTTCGCCTGGTGCGAGCGGATCATTGACCGGGTCAGCATTAAGTGCGCCGGGTGTTGTGATGACACCTGTTGGCAGCACCAGATAGCCGACATTTTCACCGGTGTGGTTGGTTTCTGCATCTGCAGAGGCTTCTTCTTCAATAAAGAGGCTTGCATTTGTTCCGTCAAAACTGACACCGCGCACCGTTGCCGGGTCACCACCATCACGGGTTTGCATCTGGGCAATGAATACGGTGTTTGCAAAGCCACCATTATGCGTAATATTTGCTGTATTGTGATTGACACCATCTCCTGTCAGGCCGGTGCTCAGCAGTGTTCCGTCGCCCGCCTCAATGGCAATCCAGCCTACAGTTTCAGTCGCATGTGTGCCACCATTGACACCAGCGCCAGCTTCCTGCTCAGACAAGCGCAGATTAAAGCCATTTGCATCAATTGTCTGAACGCGGGTGAGTATTGCTGTGTCTTCGTTTACTGTTGAAACCTGGGTTAACACAATGGGAGCACCAGAGAATGTTTCTGTGCCACCAAATGCAACATTGCTATTGCCGGCAGCGTCTTCCTCAACAGTACCTGCCTTAATGATTGTTCCGTCAGAGAGGACATGTTCGCCGGCTGCAACGGCAACCCAGCTGATTGTTTCTGTGCCGTGAATGCCATCAAGATAATCATATTCATCAATCTGGAATTCAAAGCCAGTATCTGTAATGTTGCGCACACGTATGGTGGCGGGGTCAATATCTGACAAAGTATTAATCATCATTGAAACAACTGCGTTTTCAATGGGTTGATCAAATGTGATGGTTTGCCATGTTGCACCGTCTGCATTTTCTACCATAACGGTGCCGGATTCCATAATCGCGACATCCGGGCTTGGCAATCCGGTGATTTGTAGTGACTGGTCAACTTCAAGAATAAAGGCGGGGGTTGAGAAAATATCACCCGGTAAGTGGTCACCGCCATTGTCTCCAATGTCTGTATTGCGGATGATCATGTTGGCGAGGGAGTTTTGCTCCAACTGGCTGAGGAAGTTAAGTCCTGCCACGCGGCCAAGATAATAGAAACGGTCACCATCCTGAAGATCTTCCAGCTGTTGCTCAAAGACAAAGTTAAATGTTGAGCCGAGCATGCCGCCAAATGGTTCTATGGCTTCAGCAAGACCGCCAATCCAGAAATCTACCAGATTGAGACCGGTTTCAGCTGTTTCCCAGGCACCGGTGCTGTTTAAGAATTCAAGCCTGTCTGTCGGGGCGACAAAGTTATAAGCATTGCCAAGGCTGTCTGTGCCAGATTGATCAACCCCTGTTGTGATGGCGAGAGCGGCGGCTCTCTTTTGTTCAACAGATGTAGCACTAAGAACAAGGCTATGCTGGCCATAGGCGGCTATGAAATTAACAATTGAGGCGCCACCATGTTTCATATTCTGAGCAAAATCTACCCAGTCATCATATGGTTTTAATTTTGTATCACCAGTGCCTGCATAAAAATCAGCACGGGCATCATTCAGTGTCGGGATGCCAGTATCACGGCCGCGGGCGATGTTAATGGCCGCAAGGTCAAGCGGTAAACCAAGAAGATTATTACGCAGCGCTTCTGTAACGAATTCATCAATTTCATTGCCGGTCTGCCGTGTCATACCGCGGATGATGGCACCGGCTGCTATTGATGAATCCTGCGCCAGAATATCAGCTTCGGATACCTGGCCCATCTCATTTACGGCCTGGTTAAAGCCGAAAGGATTAAGGAAAGCCTCTATGAGACCGACTTCTGTGAGATTGCCTTCGGTATCCATCAGATCAACTGTTTCTGTCAGCATAGAGTGACCAAAACGATAAACAGTATGGGCAAATTCAGCGACAATTTTTGCGTCAATGCTGGTTTCATAACTTGCGAACAGGTCAACAAGTGGTTGTACTTTTCTGGCGAACTCTTCAAAAACAAGATGCTGATATTGCATCTCTGTACCGAATTTAGCTGCCTGGAATAAACGGTCACCGTCCCATATAAGGGCGTCAATCTGAGCCTGTGTTGTTGGGATAGCAGTAACAGGGACCTCAAGATAGCCGTTTAAAACTTCTAGTGCGGCAATGGCACCATCTTCATCACCTACGGTGCCCAGATCAGCATTGTTTAGGGATGAAAGAAGCACCTCTTTTGTTTGCTCAACCAGACGGTTATGTTCCTGATGGAAAACATGGTGAACGGCTGTAAGGCCAATATTTTCGTTAGCACGGCCATCACCTGCAATAAAGTGGGCATCCAAGAGCTCATTATCATAAGCGCCCGGTTCACTCAGGCCGACTTCTGTGTCTGTGTCAGCGCTTAGGAATGCCCCTGTCTGACTGTCAATCGGGTTGGCTTCATGTGCGATATCCAGCAGGAATGAGAAGCCTGTTCTTGGCGCAATTTCGGCGCCGTCAATTGTGCCTGGTGCCCCGGCTGAGCTATCTATGACAACCGGTGTTGTCAGATTGCCTTCAACAAGGGTGCCATCAGCCATGACGATTTGAGGTAAGCCATTGGCTCCTCTTATGAATTCGCCATACTGATCAACGGCGAAAAGCGGAATGTCAAGGCCTTCGCGGTCAGTCAGTTCAAAGCCGAGGAGATCACGGGCTTGTTCTTTTACTTCACCCCAGGTGGCCATGCCGCCGCCAGCGCCTTCAATCAGTGCACCTGTAGAATAAGGGCGAAGGCCATCACCTCTGTCTTCTAGTTCATATTCACGAACGAAAATCTGGTGCGAAGGGTGGGAGGTGTATGTCTGGTTCTGATCAACGAAGGGAGAGGTTTTGTTGACAGCGTCAGAGACATCGTCATCAGTGCCGATCACACCATCGGGGCCCGGATCAACAGAGGCGCGTGTTAAGACCATGAAATTGGTAAATCCGCCTTCCACATAAAGCGGGTCATCTGGCTGAAGCGGCATGTAAACTGTGCCGCTGCCACCTTTGTTGACGAGGTCAAGACCGTGATCGAAAAACTGACCAAACAGGGTCATCCATGAATTGAAAGGAGCTGAAAGGCCTTCGTCAGGAGCGACGTTCGGAATGAAGAACAGGTCTCCATTTAATTCTGATCCATCGTTCAGGCCAGCGGCATATACGGCAACAGGATTGTTTGTTGTCTGGTCAACGATTAGATTTGAGATGATGCGAGGGTCGCTATCGACAACATCTCCATTTGAAACAGGACCTGGTGCGCCGTTGAAACTATCACCATCACTATTTGCATAATCTGTGTTTGTCACGAAAGGACCCATCGGTCCAAAGCCAAAAGGAGTTTCTGTGTTGCCGGTGGTTGCGTCATCTCTATAGTCGGGGTCCAGCAGGCGGGGGAATTCGCCAAGGGCGCCAAAATCTTCTTGTCCGATAACCAGATTGTTAAGCTCACCAGTGATGGTGCGCATGCCAATCGGCTCCAGGGAATTTGGAACCAGGTCCAGTAAAATCTGACGGCTGGTTTCAAGGTCTGCGACAGTCCAGACATCACCATTGATTGTGGTGATGATGGTGTTTGTTGAACTTGCGTGAGTTTCTGAGACAGTGATGCCATCCAGAATGAATTGTAAATCATGTTTTGTGAATGCGACCATTTTGAACTCCCCATCGCCGCCATATCTGACCAGTAGATGTAATTTCTATGAGATAAAAGCAGCGAACTTTTTATGCAGATAATTCAGCGGGTTATCTGATTTTACTACGAGATGAGCGCATGTGCAGGCACACCTCTTCTGGATTTATTTTAAATCTAAATGAATATTCGCGTAACGTACCAATAGGCTGAACATGGCCTGTACCTGAAGCCAGTCTATTTCCTGTACTTATGATCAAAAGAGCCTGTACTTATGGACAGGTGCTGGCGAATTACTGACGTCCTCTCAATAAACATCCACTCTGAACATTGCTCGATTTAACCCTGTTGACCGATTAACAGTCTGATAAATTGACACATTCAGAGGCGATACTTAGTGTTAATCAGCGAAGTTTTTTCTGTTGCCCTTGAATTAGGGAGCTTTGCCAGGGAAGGACGTTTGGATCATGAGTACGATTGAAACAACTGACGATCAAAAAACAAAAACCACGACTGACGCGAACACTGAAGAGAGAGTCGCTCCCAGTAAGGCGCAGATTGATTATCTAAATGGTCAGCTGGTCGCCGCCAAGTTCGGGAATATCGTAACGATCCTGATGCAGAGCGCGGCTCATCAGCAGATAACACTTAAAGAACTACATGAACGTGTTGTGCCGCCATTTCTCTATAATCAATACCGCCTGGCTGAAGCACATAAAGAAGGTAGTGGTCAGACCATTCCTGTTGGTGTGATTATCTGGGCTGCTGTTTCTGATGAAATTCATACGCATTTGCTTGATGAAAGCAAAACTGACTATTCCCTCAAGAATGAAGAATGGAAAAGCGGTGATAATTACTGGATTATCGATGCTGTTGGCCCTCAACGATTTTTAACACCTTTGCTCACGGGCTTACGCGAGAAAGAATTTTCCGGGAAAACCGTTTACTATCGCGCCAGTGTGAAGGATGGGATTGAGGTGCGCTCTTTCAAAGAAGGTGATGAATAGGCGGCCTGTTAATTTTGGCCCGGCCGAACCGTTAATTCAGTCGAAACGAAAAGTCTTCATTTTTCTGGCGGTATTTATCAGCGACGAGAGCCGCTTCAACGCGGTTACGAACATTCAGCTTTTGTAAAATGTTGGTCATAAAATATTTGACCGTTCTCTCTGTAATTTTATAGAAGATGGCTATCTCTTTGTTGGTTTTGCCTTCAGCTACCAGTTCCAAAATTTCCTGCTCCCGATTGGTCAGCAATTCAAGCATACGCTTTTTTTCATTACTGCCGTAAAACTGATGTGAAATGCATGAACTGGCGAGTGACGGTTCCGCATAGGTGCCGCCTGTACCTATGGTTTTCAGGATGCGTAACAGTTTCTGACCTTCAACCGCTTTGGCGATAAAGCCTTTCGCGCCAGATTTAAATGTTTCAAGGAACTGGGTTTCACAATTCACATCTGTCAGCACAACCATCTTAATGGCGTTGTTCTGACTCAGAATTTGCCTCAGAGCGTTTAACCCACCCCCTGGAATATTCAGATCAATGAGCATGATGTCAGGTTTGCTATTTACGGAAATATCTACGGCCTGACTAAGGTTCTCTCCCTCAGCGACAAGGCAATAATCAGGTGCTGATCGAAGTAAGTACTCGATGCCCTGGCGGTATATCGGCTGGTTATCAACTACCGCTATTTGAAGTGCATTTGTCATATGTTGCCATTCAATTCTGATGAGCACATTACGCTGACGTATACTATTGCGGTGCAATTCTACTAATATAAATTATATCTTAAATTTGTTACAGAGATTTATAAAGCTGGAATTGTTATTAATTTTAAAAACTCTTACAATGTGATGCATTATAATCGCATAAATTGCTGTTAAAGCTGCAATTTTAAGCAATTCTTCCTGATTGCAATTTGGGATGTGATGTCTCAATCAACCAAAATTGTTGGGTCAGCAGTGCTGCATTTATCAGTTGGCTGATTTTTGGCTCCTGAGGTTTAAGAAGGAGCCTCTATGGATGCCTCACATTCGCACATTTGACTTTTCTAATTTCTATTTAACTGAATGCTTATACTTATTTGTTACGGTGTTTTTTTGTATCCAGTAACTAAGTAAGAAGTATCAGTACCATGAGTAAATACCAGACCGACTATCAGGAAATCAGCAATGAGCTGGAAGACATTCATGATGGTGCTGCGCTACATTGGGTTCATTGGTGCGTTCTTGCCGGGTCACTTGTGCTAACTTTTGGGGCCTGGTATTTTGCCAAGCTGCAAATTGAAGAAAAGACCATGCTGAAGTTTGATCGCGAAGTTTCGCAGGTTGTCAAACTTGTTTCTGAACGAATGCAAAAATATGAAGATGCACTCTGGAGCGGGGTTGCCGTCATTGAAGCTAATGGTGGTAATACTGATAATCAGCATTGGCGTACTTTTTCCAATCGCTTGCATCTGAATGTTAAATATCCGGGTATCAATGGCATTGGTGTGGTGCATTATTTGCCAACCACATTGAAGTTAGATCAATACCTGTTTCAAAAAAAGGCTGAGCGAGCTTATTTTGATGTGCATCCAAAACGGATACGCAAAGAATATTTACCCATCACTTATATTGAACCCTTTATGGACAATCAGCAGGCGATTGGCCTTGATCTGGCGCATGAAACGAACCGCTATAGAGCCGCATTAAAGGCGAGAGACACTGGCAAAGCTCAAATTACCGGGCCGATTACTCTGGTTCAGGATGCAGCCAAAACACCTGGATTTCTGTTCTATACGCCCTTTTATAAAAATGGTCTTGATAAAAGTCTGGCTCTACGGCAGCAAAACTTTACCGGGCTTGTTTATGCTCCCTTTGTAATGAGCAAACTAATGGCCGGGACGCTGCATCAGAAAAACCGCCATGTCAGCATCAGAGTGACCGACGGTACGGTTCCGCTTTATGATGAACTAAAGCCAACAAACGCTGATTATGACCCTGACCCACAGCTGACAAAATCTGTGCCGCTCACCGCTTATGGTAGAACGTGGAATTTTAAAATACAAAGTGCTAAGTCTTTCCGTGCGCTATACAGCAATAACCAGCCATGGATTATTCTGTTTGGTGGGATATCCATTGATACGTTGTTATTTATTCTGTTTATTCTGCTGACCCGATCCAACAGACGGGCCATCACACTTACGGAAAAAGTCACTGAGAGTTACCAGCTGCAACTGGGTGAGCTGAACGCGGCAAAACTGAATGCTGAAAATGCCAATAAACTCAAAAGCAGTTTTCTTGCCAATATGAGCCATGAAATCAGAACTCCTTTAAATGGTGTGATGGGGATGGCTCAATTGCTTGGGCGGACTGAGCTGAATGAAACGCAAAAAGATTATGTCAAAACCATATGTTCTTCGAGTACATCACTTTTAACAATCATCGAAGATGTGCTGGACATTTCCAAAATTGAAGCGGGCCTGATTGAGCTTTGGGAAGAAGAGTATGATGTTGAAGAGCTTGTGAAAATCGCTGTCAATACGGTTTCCGGAATTGCAGTGAATAAGGGCCTCAACATTCGTTATCAGATTAATGAGGATTGCCTAGAAAATTATACAGGCGATCCGAAACGCATCAGGCAAGTGTTGATCAATATGCTTGGCAATGCTGTTAAGTTTACTGATAGCGGTGAAATAAGTGTGCTGGTCGAAAAAAACCATGACGGAAAACTGCTGTTTAAAATCAATGATACTGGCCCGGGCATTACGGCAATTAATCAACTTAAAATTTTTGATCGCTTCAGCCAGGTGGATAATACAGACCAGCGTTCGCATGGGGGGAGTGGCCTTGGCCTGACTATTTCAAAAGATCTCTGTCATCTTATGGGCGGTGAAATCGGTGTTCACAGCACACCTGGCAATGGCTCGACTTTCTGGTTTACCATTCCAGCTGTATTGAGTGATGACCTCACTGCTGATGAAATACAGAAGGACCTCAAAACACCTGAGCGACTTTCATCCGACAGTCGTTTGCAAATTCTTCTGGCTGAAGATAATCTCGTTAATCAGATGGTTATCTCTGAAGCTTTAAACGATGAGGGCATTGAACTGGTCATGGTCAACAATGGCCTCGAAGCACTGGCGCAGCTTGATCAGCGTGCTTTTGATATTGTGTTGATGGATATTCAGATGCCAAAGATGAGCGGCGATGAGGCGATTAAACGAATTCGCAGGTCTGATCAAACTTATAAAGATATACCGATTATCATTCTTTCCGCTAATGCGCTAAAAGAAGCGATTGATGAATATATGGAACTTGGTGCGAATGAGTATCTTTCAAAACCGATTGATATTGACCAGTTAATTCAAAAGATTAATGAGCATTGCCAGAAACGCGTATTAAATAATGCAGCATGATCAGTTGCGGCTAAATAAATAATTTGTGCGCTTTGATATTCTTTTGTAATGAAGTCTAAGTTCTTTATAACTTAATTGACCATCACAAATCTATCTTCCAATTGATTTAAGAGGCTGGTTTTATGATCCTGTTTGCTGGTGCATTGCTTGGTTGTTTTGCTGTTGGGTTTGGCGCTTATGCTGAGCATGGTCTGAAAGCATCGATACAACCTGAAACATTCAGCATGATAGAAACGGCGCTTCGCTATAATCTTATTCATGCGGCGGTGATTGTCGCTATTGGTCTGGCTCAGTTTGGGAAAACTGATTTTGCCCGCTCTAACTGGCTTCGCATAGCCGGGCTGGGTTTTATTGCTGGTGTGGTTGTTTTTTGCTTTAGTATTTACTTATCTGTTTTACTGAAGATGCCAAACCTTACCGGCTTTGCTCCTTTTGGCGGGATGACGCTGATTGCTTCCTGGGCTTTGCTTGGGATGGCCGGCCTGTTTTGCAGGTCACGGCAGGGTTAATCAGCAACCCACTAATTTTGCTCAGTAAATAAATTCAAAATTAGCGTGTCGCTGTTTAATGGATCGGTTTTAAACGGCCCCGGTAAATTCACCGCGTGCGGGATAATCATTTTTAATGACAAAATCAAGTGCGCCGACCAGTTCAGAAAAATGTGGTCGGGAAAATGGCATTGTCTGCACTGAGGCGTAATATAAAGTCTGGTCGTTGTTGACGATAAACAGGCCGGGCTCAGAGAACAAAGCCGGTTCCTCAATGTTGATGGATGTCAGCCCTCTTCCAGCAGAAATATAGAGCCCCCAGTCTCTTGCGAGCTTAAGATCTAACCCATATGCAAAGCGTAGATTGCTGGCCTCAACTTTTTCAGCCATTGATTTGGCCCGCTCTTCGCTATCTGAACTGATAGCGATGGTGTTAAACCCACGTTCTGCAAATGCTTCAGTTTGTTTTTCTAATTCTTTCAGATAATTTGCACATATCGGGCAATGGAGCCCTCTGTAAAAACAGACCAGCGTGCCCCGCTCAGCTTTTTCTTCACTCAGGACAAACTGACCACCCGCCACCATTGGCAGGTTAAGGTCTGGTGTTTTTTCTCTTGGCATTATCATGATTGACACTCCTTCCCCATGATAATGGCCACTCTGAATAGAGTGGCCATTTATTTGTTTTATTTTGTTTTAACTTAAAGCATTCAGCTTTTTAAGCCACTGACAGTTTTGTGAACCGGCTCAATTGATTTTCTAAATAATTATAAAGTTCATTCCGTAGCTTAACAGTGAGTTGGCTTTTTTGATTAGCCAAGAGTTGGCATTGAAAACTGCGGGTCATCACGCTGACCGGAAGGCCATCTGGTGGTTGTGGTCTTAATGCGAGTGAAAAAACGCACCCCTTCCATACCATGCATGTGATGATCACCGAAGATAGACGCTTTCCAGCCGCCAAAACTATGAAATGCCATCGGCACAGGTATCGGTACATTCACACCAACCATGCCAACTTCAATATCCTGACTAAAGGCTCTGGCTGTATCACCATCGCGGGTGAAAACGGCTGTGCCATTGGCGTATTCACATGAATGGATCAGGTCAACGGCATCTTTGTAAGACTGCCGCCTGACAATTGACAGAACGGGGCCAAAGATTTCCTCTTTCCAGATTTTCATTTCTGGTGAGACCTGATCGATCAGCGTGCCACCAACGTAAAAGCCGTTTTCATAGCCTTGTTTTTCCTGCCTGAAACTGCGGCCATCCGTGATGATTTTAGCGCCTTCCTGCTCACCGCTATCAATATATCCTTTTACTTTTTCCATATGCTCTTTGGTGATCAGCGGGCCCATTTCAGAGGCTTTGTCGGTCGCCGGGCCGATTTTCAGGGCTTCAATTTTTGGCACCAGCTTTTCAATCAAGGCGTCAGCGACCTGATCTGTCACCGGAACAGCCACAGAGATGGCCATGCAGCGCTCACCAGCGGAACCAAAGGCTGCGCCCATCAATGCGTTAGTAGCCATGTCAAGATCCGCATCAGGCATGATGACCATGTGGTTTTTTGCGCCGCCGAGTGCCTGAACGCGTTTTCCGTTCGCAGTGCCGCGCTGATGGATGTACTGAGCAATCGGTGTTGAGCCAACAAAAGAGATGGCTTTCACGTCTTGATGATCAAGCAAAGCGTCAACAGCTTCTTTATCACCCTGCACGACGTTAAAGACTCCATCAGGCAAGCCCGCTTCTTTCAGCCACTCGGCCATTTTCAAGCTGGCTGACGGGTCGCGCTCTGATGGTTTCAGAATAAAGGTGTTGCCGCAAGCAAGGGCAACCGGGAACATCCACATTGGCACCATGGCCGGAAAATTAAACGGTGTGATGCCAGCGACGACGCCCAGGCTCTGGCGAATAGAATGACTGTCTACGTCAGAGCCGACATTTTCTGAAAACTCGCCTTTAAGGAAGGTCGGAGCGCCAACAGCAAACTCAACAACTTCAAGCCCTCTGGTGACTTCGCCCACGGCATCATCATGAACCTTGCCATGCTCTGAAGAGATTATTTCGGCCAGTTCATCTGCCCGTTCCCAGAGAATGGTTTTGAATTTATCCAGAATTCTGGCGCGGCGAAGGGGTGGTGTTTTGCTCCATGCTGGCCAGGCTTCTTTTGCCGCTGCAACGGCTGTGTTGACTTCTTCAACAGATGCAAGAGCCACGCTGTTTTCTGACTGACCTGTTGCCGGATTAAAAACCGGTTGCTCCCGCCCTGATGTACCAACCTGCTGCTGATTGCTGATGAAATGTCCTATCTGTGTCATAGTTGGCTCCTTGCTCGCCATAAATTGTCCGCTAATTTTATATTTTTTCTTTCTGTTGCCGACAAAATTGCATATCATTTTCTGTATAACAAGATAATATAATGATGAACTGTTATGCATTTTTGAATAACTGAACGGATGATAGTTTTGGATTGGGATGATGTGAAATATTTTCTGGCAGTTGCGCGGGCCGGGCAGATGCTTGGGGCAGCTAAACGCATTGGTGTGAGCCAGGCTACGCTTAGCCGGCGGATTACTGCGCTTGAGACCTCGCTTAATCAGAAACTGCTTATCAGGCGCACGCACGGGTGTGAGATGACTGAAGCGGGGCGGGCTTTACTGCCGGAGTTTGAGCAAATTGAAGCTGCCTTTTTAAAAGTACAAATGCAGCAGGATAAAACCGAGACCAGACTGACTGGCACTGTCAGAATCGGCGCGCCGGACGGGTTTGGGATTTCGTTTCTTGCGCCCCGGATTGGGGAGTTGAGCCGCCAGCACCCGGATCTTCATATTCAACTGGTACCGATCCAGCGCAGTTTCTCTCTTTCCCAGCGCGAGGCTGATATTGCTATTCTGGTCGGGCGGCCTGTTAAGGGCCGGTTGACCGGAAAGAAACTGACCGATTACACACTTGGTCTTTATGCCTCTAAGGACTATATCCGCCGGTTTGGCACCCCTCAACAGTTGAAAGATTTGAATGATCATAGTCTTCTTGGCTATGTGGATGATCTCAATGCGACGCCATCGCTCAATTATGTGCAGGACTTTTTACAGGGATGGCGCTCAACCATTGAAATTGCCAGCTCTGTTGGCCAGCTCGAAGCGATCAGAGCCGGGGCGGGCATTGGTATTTTGCATGATTTTATGGTTTACGGGATGAATGATCTTTTACCCATTCTGGCAGCTAAGAAAATCACACGACCATACTGGATTGCCTGGCACAGTTCTCAAAGTGATGTATTAAGGATTAAGACGGTGGCGAACTTCATCGCCGCTCTGGTCAAGCAAAACAGGGCTTTGTTTTCTCACCCAGATGAGCAATGAACAGTTGGTAATGAGCAGCGTGAATAGGATTGTCCCTCACTCATAAAGAGAGCCGACATATTCGGCGATGGCAAGGGACGAAGTGAGTCCGGGCGATTCAATACCAAATAGCTGGACCAGACCTTTGATGCCGTGATCAGCCTCCGCTTCAATCAGAAAGTCTGCCATCTTTTCTTTCGGCGCAGAAATTCTTGGCCTGATGCCGCACATATCCGGGACCAGTGCATTATCTGGCAGTTCTGGCCAGAACAGGCGAATTTTCTGCTCAAATGACGCTTTGCGGGCGGGATCGACTTTATAATCAATTTGTTGTTCTTTGAGCTGCTCGACATCGGGGCCGAATTTCACCTGACCGCCAAGGTCTCTTAAATAATGAACCCCTAAGGATTTATCATAAGGAACGGGATAGATTAAACGCGTAAAGGGTGGCTTTGCACCTTGCAACACAAAGTAGTTGCCTTTGGTCATATTCTGGGTTGGGATCTTTTGCTCTGGGTAGTACTGCATATTCCTTGCCACATCCCAGGCACCAAGCCCAGCCGCATTAATCAGATTGGTGCAGGAAATGACCGTCTCGTCATCATCCATATAGAGGATGAATTTGCTGTCTTTTATATCTGTTGATTTCAATCTGGTGTTACAGGCCAGCACCGCCCCTTCGGCTTCAGCTTCACCTAATAGTGAGAGCATCAGGTGTGAGGCGTCGACAATTCCAGTTGAGGGTGAGAGCAATGCCTTTTTGCATGTCAGCTCTGGTTCCAGCTCTTTTGCTTCCGTTGCAGACAGTTGTTTTAAATCGTTGATGCCGTTTTTTTGGCCAAGGCTTTCAAGTTCATGAATGCGATTGATCTGATCATCCTGCGTCGCGACAATTAATTTGCCTATTGCCTGATGATTGATATGGCGCGTTTTGCAATAATCATACATCATCTCACGCCCCTTCACGCAGTATCTGGCGCGGAGCGAATTTTCCGGATAGTACATTCCGGCATGGATCACTTCTGAATTGTGAGAGCTGGTGTGCTGGCCAATGAGAGGTTCTTCTTCAAGTATGATTACTTCATGACCGCGGCGCGCTAATTTTCTTGCAATGGCAAGGCCGACAACGCCTGCGCCTATGATAACCGTCTGAACATGATCAACAGCACTCATTTCAATTCATTTATCCTATTTTGATTTTCTTCGGGTTTGCACGTTTTTCTTTTACTCAGTGAGTTTTGCAAAGCCTATGGCCGTTTCCCCGGCGCCGCAATAAAACAGATTGTCCTTAAAGATGCAGGGGTCTCTCAAGCCGTTTTCTGGTCCCTCTGCCGCCCCGACTTTTGATGGATTTTCTGGTAGATCAGCGCCTTCCCAGTTTAATTCCGGGCGGAGAATTAATTCAGGTTTTCCTATCTGCCAATTGTGCCAGTTGTCACTCAGTTGAATGACTGAACGGTAAATGCTTTCAGGATTATCGCCGATGCAGCTATAGAACAGCTCGAGTTGGTCATTTTCACGGTTTTCAGATGAATTGAGCCGGACCGCGACATGACGGATGGTTTGGTTTTCGGGAATGATGTTTGAGGCGGCTAAAATATCCGGCCCCTGCTCAAATTGCCCTTGCCAGTTTGCGGCGCGAAACAAAGCCCCGCCCCAGGCAAAGGCGTAGATATATTGCTGATAGGCAAAAGCACGAAAATAGGGTGTGCCGAGGAGTGGCTCCAGTGAAGTGAATGTGAGGGCATCATCTGATACCGCGAGGCGGGTTTTCTGCTCACCATCTTCCAGCAGCCCGTGATAATACATCAGAATTTTCTGGTCTTTTTCATCAACATGCACATCTGGTGACGCAACATGGGCATATAGAAACTGCCCGCCTGTGGCTTTGGCCCAGCTACCTTTTGCTTCTATGGGGCTGGTGATGTCTTCTTTCTCAAACTGAGTTTCGCTGACATTTAACACGCCCGGTTTGTGAATTAGCCACGGGCCTTCGATATTGTCGGCATAAGCCATGCGGATATAGCGGCCTTTATGGTGGGCGAAATAGAGATAATAGCGGGCGAGTGGATTTTTCACCCAATCCGGCACTCTGATCAGTGAGGCTCCGTTGATATTATCACCGATTTCCGCATGGAGCGCCTGATGAATAACCGGATTATCTTTAAAGCGGACCGCCTTCATTTGCGTCTCATTCCTGCTAGTGGCCACTTCCGGCAGGGGCTGGAAGCCCGGCAATTTCCACATTGACGCAGGCTGGTTTGCCAGAGCTCACGGCCCGCTCAAGTGCTGCATCCAGATCTGCCAGTTCGGTTACATATTCACCGTGACAACCAAGGCCGATGGCGGCCTTATCATATCTTGCACCGCTCAGCTGGCAGCCAATGAGCCGGTCAGGTCCATAATTGCGCAATTGGATCTGGTGTTCGGCATTCCAGCATTCATCATTGCCGATGATAACAACAAAGGGCGTGTTTTCTCTCGCGGCGGTTTCAAATTCTGCAAAATGAAAACCGACAGTGCCATCGCCCATCAATGCAAAGATGCTCGCGTCCGGGCGGGCTTTTTTAGCGCCAACGGCATAGCAGAGACATCCACCAATCGCGCCGGATATGCCGTTTATCAGTCGATCTTTTGCATTTGTGCCGGCCTGGGCCCATTGGCCAAATTCCCCGCCATCACAAATGGCGAGGCTGTTTTCTGATTTTTCGATCTGCCTTTGAACGGCTTCACAAAGTGCGGCGGGTGAGATTTTTCCTTCCACCAGTTTGTCAGTGTTGGTTGTTCTTTTGCTGATGAGCTCAGCCGTGTGCTGGCGCCATTCGGCTCTGTCGGTTGCCCTGCTTCCATTCTCTATGAGGGCTCTTGCTACTGAGCGTGTGTCTGCCGCGATGGTTTTCACCAGCCTGCTGCCGAGATTAAGGAAAGCGCGGTCACGCATGTCTGCGTCTGGGTCAACCAGAAGCCATTTGCAGGATGGGGAGCAGACAGAGGTGTTGCCAAAGCCCAGTGTGAAATCCACCACTTTGCCCAGATTTAGTATCAGATCGGCCTGCATTAAAGCTTCCGCGAATGAGCCCAATGCCGGGTCTTTTAAGCCCCTTGGGCTTTCCATGGTGATAACGGGGGCATCAAGACTTTGCTCTAATTCATTTATGAGTTGCCCCGCTCTGGTTTTGTTCAATAACGGCCCAGTTAAGATAAGAGGCTTTTCAGCTTGCTCGACCAGCGTGCGGATTTGCTCAAGGTCTCTTTTGGTTGCTTGCTGAGTTTCTCTTTTAAAAGCGTTTTCTGATGGCAGGCTGACATCATCAATTTTATCTTCCACAACATCAAACGGCAAGGCAATGTGAACCGGGCCTGGTCTGCCTGAGGTGGCTGTTCTTATGGCACGCGCGATATCATTTCCCAGATTTGCCGCACTTCTGGCGCGCCAGGATGCTTTTGTTAAGGGCGCGGAAATAGAGACCTGATCCAGCTCCTGAAATGCTCCCTTTCCATCCTGACTGATTGGCGAATCTCCTGATAATAGAATGACAGGGCTTTCAGATAATCTTGCTGTGAAAAGCGGGCCCATGCCATTTGCGAAACCGGGGGCGGCGGTGATCATGGCGATACCGACTTCACCTGTGAGCTGAGCCCAGGCATCGGCCATAAAAATGGCGGCTGCTTCATGACGGGTGTGGATGATTTCGATTTTCGCGTCAATGCAGGCATCATAAACCGGCATGATCTGGTTACCCGAAAGGCTGAATATTTTTGTTACGCCGGCTTTGGCCAGAGTTTGAATTAAAAGGTCTGCCCCTCGCATGATGTTTCCTCTTTTTAGCCCACTGGGTGTGGTTTATTATGTTGAGTCTTTTTGAATTTGAAACTTGTGATGTTTCAACCGGCCAGTGTTTGGGGCTTGTTGAATTCATCATTCCATGGCGGGCACTTATCTTTCCAGCCCGGCCATGCAGCGATATTTGATATCCAGATATTCGTCGATGCCGTATTTAGAACCTTCGCGGCCAAAGCCGGATTGTTTGACACCGCCAAATGGTGCGACTTCGTTAGAAATTGCCACTTCGTTGATGCCGACCATGCCATAGTCCAGCTCATCGGACATGCGCCAGGCACGGCCGAGATCGCTTGTATAAAGATATGAGGCGAGGCCATAATCTGTATCATTTGCTTTTTCGATGACTTCGTGTTCCGTATCAAAGCCGATGACAGGTGCGATGGGACCAAAAATTTCGTTTTTTGCCACATCCATATCTGTGGTCACATGTTCTAGGATGGTCGGCTCGAAATAACAGATGCCTTTTTCGTGTGGGTTGCCGCCTAATAAAATTTTCGCGCCCTGATCTGTTGCCTTTTTGATTATATTGGTCATTTCCTCTGCGGCCTCTTTATGGATCATCGGACCAATAACAGTTCCCTCTTCAAGGCCGGAGCCGACTTTCATTTTGGCGACATTTTCTTTGAGCCGGGCCATGAAAGTTTCACGAATGGAGTTCTGAACGAATATTCTGTTGGCGCAGATGCATGTCTGGCCTGCGTTTCTGAATTTGGTATTGATGACACCCTCAACGGCGGCATCCATATCCGCATCTTCAAAAACGATGATAGGTGCATTGCCGCCAAGTTCCATTGACATGCGCTTTACGGTATCTGCACATTGTGAAATGAGCAGCTTGCCAACAGTGGTTGAACCGGTGAAAGAAAGTTTGCGCACGGTTTTGCTGTCAGTTATCACTTTGACGATTTCTTTAGAATCCCCAGTGACAACGCTTATCAACCCTTTTGGGAAACCGGCTTGCTCAGCCAGAACGGCGAGAGCCAGTGCTGAGAATGGTGTGTGCTCTGATGGTTTGATGATCATTGAGCAACCGGCGGCGATGGCCGGGGCGACTTTGCGGCCGATCATAGACGAAGGGAAATTCCACGGGGTGACAGCAGCGCAGACTCCAACGGGTTGTTTGGTCACCAGAGTTTGTCTGTTGTTAACAGGTGATGGGATGATATCTCCATAGACCCTTCTTGCTTCTTCCGCGTACCACTCAATAAAATTCGCGGTGCCACCAATTTCAATTCTCGATTCAGCAAGTGGTTTGCCCTGCTCTATTGTTAACAGGCGGGCGAGGTCTTCTTTGTTTTCAATAATCAGTTTATGCCAGCTGCGCATTTTTTCTGCGCGCTCGGCGGCGGTTGTTTTGCGCCAGCTTTGAAAGGCCTGTTCGGCCGCTTTAATGGTTGTTGTGATCTGACTGTTGGTGAGGGCTGGGACGCTGCCGATGCGCTCTCCGGTTGCTGGGTTAATCACCTCGACGGTGGCGCCATTTTCAGCGTCCTGCCAGATGCCAGACATAAAGGCTTGTTCACGAAAAAGCGTGTTGTTGCTTAAACTCGCAGTCATTTTAAAATGTCCTATTCAATTGCTGTGGTTTTGCTGTTTTTTATACCGGCGCGGATGATGGCGACGACCGTGATGATGGTCAGTGTCCAGAAGAACCAGGTGATTGGCCCGCGCACCAGTATGGAAGCTGAACTTCCTGACATTAACATGGCCTGGCGGAAATTATCTTCAAGCAATGGCCCGAGAATAAAGGCGATGAGGAAGGGAGCTGCCGGGATGTTGTATCGTAACATGACAAAACCGATCCAGCCAATCACGAACATGACACCAACATCAAAGATGCTGTTGTTGACCGCATAGCACCCGTAAACACAAAGGATTAATATCGTTGGGAACAATAAACTTCTTGGAATATCAGCTACAAAACGGAAAGCGCGAATAGCCACTGAGCCAACGAAAAACAAGAAAATTGAGCTGATGATCATGCCCATAAACAGCCCGTAGATTATATCCCCATTGGTAACAAACATCAGCGGCCCGGGCTGGAGGCCGTGGATCATGAAGGCACCAATGATGATGGCCGTTATCACATCGCCCGGGATGCCAAGTGCCAACAGTGGGATCAGCGTTGCTCCAGCGACGCCATTATTTCCAGCTTCTGAGGCGGCCACGCCTTCAATTTCGCCTTTGCCAAAATTTTCTTTATTGGGTGATTTTCTGCGGGCCTCACTATAAGAGAGAAAGGCCGATGGCGCTGCGCCAATGCCCGGAATGCTACCCAAAAACACGCCGATGAAACTGCCGCGAATAATGGATTTGAAACAGGATTTATATTCTTTGAACGTGACCCAGTTATCACCCAGCTTGGTGCGTTTCTCAGTTTTTGGTGAAGGGTCCCAGACCATGGTTAGTATTTCTGGAATGGCGAACAGACCGATCAACACGGCAATGAAATTCAGGCCGCCCATAAGATTGGTATCATTAAAACTGAACCGGCCGGTGCCGTAGACCAGATCAAGACCAATGGTTGCCAGTAAGAGCCCCATTGCTGCAGAGAGAAAGCCAAGCAGCAGGCTGCCACCTGATACGCCGGCTATGATAGTCAGGGAAAAAAGAATGAGGGTGAAAAATTCTGGCGGGCCAAAGCTGAGAGCAAACGAGGCCAGCCAGCCCGCGAACATAATCAGCGAGAGATTTGAGATCAGATCAGCGGTACATGAAGACCAGAGCGCCATGCCCAGTGCTTTGCCTGCCTGGCCTTTTTCAGCCATCGGGTGGCCATCAAGCACGGTTGCGCTTGAAGCGGGAGTGCCTGGCGTTTTAATCAGGATGGCTGGAATAGAACCGCCAAAAATGCCCCCTTTATAAACGCCGAGAAGCAGCAAAATGCCGGTAATCGGTGTCATCGAGAAGGTAAATGGTAATGTCAGCGCGACTGCCATAGTCGCTGACATGCCGGGGATGGCACCCGCGATAACGCCAACTGTCACGCCTATGCCAAGTGCAGCAATGCTCTCAACATTAGCGACAAGCGCAAATCCGGCCATAATATTCTGCAGGAATGCATCGCCTAGAAAATCCATGACTTCCTCTTAATTTTTATTTTTCTGGGTTTCATTTACGGCAATCTCACGAATAACCCTTGCGGGAGTGCAATGCCGGCGACATGGGCGAAGAAGGCATAAAGCGCCAGTGGCATCAGTACAGCGACGATGAGCGCTGTGATTTTGTGATTGGTTTTGATTATTAATGCGAGACTGATAAAGGCCAGCATTGAGCTCCATACTATTCCGAGCCTTGATATGGAGGCCATATAGATGATGAGTAACACGGCAAAAATGCCAAGACGCTGCCAGCCACCACTGGCATAAAAATTAAAAGGTGGTTCGTTTTGCGTGATGGTCATTATTTTTGTTTTCGCCGTTAATATCAGTCCTAGCCCGACCAGCCCGGTTAAGCCCGCAATTATATTGGGCCAGAACAAGGGAGACAAAACAATATTCGATACATTTGATGGTGTCGATACACCGTATGGTATAGCGACGAAGTAAGTGAAAACTGCAAAGATAATGGCGCAGATGCCAATAGTCGTCTGGGTTCTGGTATTTTTTACAGCTTCACTATCCTGATTACCATTTGGTATATCATCTGTGATTGAAGCGGTTTCACCTGGCAGTTTGGTGGTGGTCTGATCCTGCAAGGAATTTCCTCCCGATTGAGGCACACCGTGATATTTACAGTGTGCCTCACTCCTCAAAATATGATTTTTTTAATTAGAGCATATTTTTTTATTTTTATCAGAAGAATGCTCTCATTATTTTTTGAAGCGTGTTGTTTTGTTGTTATTAGAATTATTCAGATACGAACACGCTGTCGCTAAGCGTATTATCCTTTAATACGCATACCGAGTTCATCAACCAGGGCGCGGAAGATTTTGTATTGTCCATTGATGAAATCCTGAGACTCTTGAGGTTCCATCAAACGGATGATTGAACCACGGGCTTCCATCTTCTTTACAAATTCTTCATTGCTGGTGGCTTCCTTCAGGTAACCGCCCCATTTTTTTGCAATCTCATCACTCATGCCTTTTGGACCGGCAACACCTGTCCAACCTACAAGTTGCTGAAGATTTGGTTTGCCAAGATCAACTGAGGTTGGGGCATCAAACCCAACAATTGGTTTGGCTGTGGTCACCATAATCGGGCGCAATTGCTTGTTTTTCACAAAACTTGCCAGAGCAGATGAATTTGTGCAGATAAAAGTCGCTGTGCCTTTCAGCACGGCAGCAGCGGCGGCACCGCCACCTTTTTTAGGAATATGCACTGCAGCTTCCAATGGCTTTTCAATACCAAACTCTTTCAAAACCATGGCACCAGCGAGATGAAGCATAGAGCCAACACCTGAAGAGCTGTAAGAAACTGTGCCCGGTTTGGCTTTTACTTTGCTGACCAGATCAGCCATCGATTTAATATCCGAATCAGCTTTAACGGCGCAGGCCACCGGATTGATTTCGTAAACACCGACAAAGCGGAAATCTTCAAGTGTGTACGGCAGTGTGGCTTTCATCGCTGGGCTGACAGAGTGGGAACCAACACGAGCGAATAAAAGGGTGTAGCCATCTTTTTTGGCATTCTGAACTGCTACAGAACCGATTGCACCACCTGCCCCTTTTTTGTTGACCATGACAAGGGGCTGGCCAACAGCTTTGGTCAATGGTTCTGCAATGGTGCGTGCTGATATATCAGTTGCACCACCAGCACCATATGGGATAACCATATTAACGGGACGGTCTGGATATTCAGCAGCCATTAGCGGGGCGGATACAGTTACGGATAGCAAGGCGCAAAATGCACCTATCATCTTGATTTTCATTTTCTTCCTCCCAGAAGTTTAGAATTATCTATTCACTCAATTATGAAACGAAACCAGGTCTTAGTATATATTTTATTAGCTCCTTGACAATTTTATTGTTAAGTGAATATTAATAACAGCGACAAATTATTACTTTTTGTGTAAGCCTTACTTAACAGAGATAGAAAATCGATTATGTCCATCAGAATGCTAAAAACACTGATTGCAGTGGCTGAAAACGGAACCTTCAGTGCTGCGGCGGATGAAATTTATGTCACGCATGCGGCGGTAAGCCAGCAGATGAAAGCGCTTGAAGAAGAGTGGAACATCGGCATTTTTGATCGCACCAAACGGACACCGGAGTTAACGCCGGTTGGCCGGGCGCTGGTGGCTAAGGCAAGAGAAGTTGTCAACGCCTATGATAATATCGTGCCTTCGATTGTTGGTGATGACGGCTTGAGCGGTAATCTGGTGTTGGGTGCTGTGCCAACCACATTAACCGGGCTGGTGCCGTTTGCCATTTCAATGCTGAAACGTGATTATCCTGATTTGCATGTGTTTGTGGTGCCGGGGTTGACGACTGATCTCGCGCTGCAGGTTGAGCGCGGTACGGTTGATGCCGCGATTGTGACGGAACCAAATGTTTTACAAGCGGTGCAATCCTGGCGGGAGATTGCGGTTGAGCCGATGGAGTTGCTGGCTTCGCTTGAGACTGATAGTGACGACCCTATCTATCTTCTTGAAAATAATCCTTTTATCCGTTTTACACGTGATGCGGTTGTTGGCGGTAAAATTGAAAACTGGTTGCGGGCCAAACAGATTAAAGTGACTGACAGTATGGAACTTGTCAGCCTTGAATCAATTTCCAGCATGGTGCTTTGTAACCTTGGGGTTTCTATTGTGCCCAAGCGCTGTGTTGCTGCGGCGAACCCGCTTCCGCTTAAACGGATTTCACTTGGTGAAAATGGTTGTTCGCGGACGATTGGTCTGCTTTACAGACATGATACCGTTAAAGTCAGAGTTCTTGATGCTGTTTATGGCAAGCTTGCAAGGGCCGTTGAAATTGGCCATTGCACCCCTGAAACAGTTGCAAAGGCCTCTTAAATCACATGACATTTGAATTTATTTTATTGCTGGTGGCGGGTGCCGCGGCCGGAGGTTTCATTAACGGGCTTGCCGGGTTTGGTACTTCCCTGTTTGCGCTTGGCTGGTGGTTGCAGATTATGCCGCCGGTTCAAGCGGTTGCGATAGTTCTGGCGATGTCAGTTTTCAGTGGCATTCAGGGGGTTGTGCTGGTTCGGCAATCTATCAACTGGCCGCGGCTTGGTCGTTTTCTTGTTCCGGCAATTTTCGGAATTCCGCTCGGGTTATATCTTCTGACAGTTCTTGACCCGAAATATTTAAAACTGGTCATTGCCGGGTTTCTTATTCTTTATGGTGGCTTTTTTACTTTCAGAAAAGACTTGCCAACAATGACACGGCCAACACCCATTATTGATGGGGTGATTGGTTTTTTAGGTGGCATTCTTGGGGCGGCGGCTGGTCTTTCTGGCGCTTTACCGACCATGTGGTGTTCGCTGCGCCCCTGGCAAAAGGCAGAACAACGTGCTGTATTGCAACCGTTTAATGTGACCATACTTGCACTATCAGCATTTCTGCTGGCACTACAGGGGGCTTATACTTTAGAAACGCTGATTATAATTGGTGTTGCTTTACCCGTGACAATGGTATCGGCTCAGATCGGCATTATGGTTTTTAAGCGGCTTGAAGATGATCAGTTTCGCAGGCTGTTGATTGCGCTGATGCTGGTTTCCGGTCTGGTGCTGATGATTAGAGAACTGATTTAGCTGGTGTAAATATGATAGCAGACAACTCTTCTTTGCCTCAGAACGACCCTTTCATCATCTCACGAATAGAATGCTCTGTTTACCGTGTGCCGATCACCAAGGTGGTTGCGACTTCGTTTGGCATTATGCGTGACAGGCCGGCTGTGTTTGTCAAGCTGACTGACCGTGACGGAGCGTTTGGATTTGGTGAGATTTTTGCCAACTGGCCAGCAGCTGGTGCGGAACACCGGGCCAGACTTCTGATGGAAGATATTGCTGACCTGGTTTTGGGGGTCGAATTTGAAAGCCCTGCTGATTTTTTCCACAAGCTTGAAAGCCAAACCCATATCCGCGCGCTTCAGTGTGGTGAATGGGGGCCGTTTCGGCATGTGATCGCCGGTCTGGATATAGCGGCCTATGACCTTTGTGCTCGCCGAAAAGGTTTGCCTTTGCGAATATATCTCAATGAGGCGGCGAATGAAACTGTACCCGTTTACGCAAGCGGCATTCATATCAACCGTGGGGCTGAGATGATTGGCGATTGCCGTCAGGCTGGCTATACCGCGTTTAAAGTGAAGATTGGTTTTGGGCATGATAATGACATCACTCAGCTTCGCTCACTTTGTGGCTCTCTATCAGATGGAGAACAGCTTTTTTCTGATGCGAACCAGGCCTGGGGTGTTTCTGAAGCCATTAGATTTGCCGAACGAATGGAAGGTCTTCAAATTGGATGGCTGGAAGAACCGCTTGCTGCTGACGCACCTTTTGATGATTGGCAGCGGCTTTCTGAGGCCAGTTCAGTACCTCTTGCCGGCGGGGAAAATATGGCCGGATTTGCGGAATTTGAAGCTGCGATTATAAGCCAGCATTTTGGAGTATTGCAGCCTGATCTTGCGAAATGGGGCGGGTTTACGGGGTGTTTTCAAGTGGCGCGTGCTATCATTCAGGCAAAGATCCGCTATTGTCCGCATTTTCTTGGTGGCGGCATTGGTCTTCTTGCTTCGGCTCATTTGCTGGCGGCGGCCGGGTTTGGTGAACGGGGTGATGGACGGCTTGAGGTTGATGCCAACCCCAACCCGCTGCGGGAACTGTTTGACTTATCAATCAGTGAGGGGATGATGGACCTTCGTGAAAGTGCTGGCCTTGGTGTTGAAGCCTTGCCGGAAGCGCTGATGCCATATCAAACGCTTTCACTCGCTCAGAATGAGACATGACATTTCTTAGACGTGATGAGCACATTCATCTCACGAAAACGATGATTTCCTGGCATTTGTTGTTGCCAAAGCCTGACGTATCCCACGGCGGGGTAAGGGGCTGAACATTGCCTTCGCTATCGGTTGCCCGGCAACGGAGGGTATAACGGCCCGGCTTTGCCTGCCACTCATGCTGCCATCTGACCCAGGCATAGTCATGCTGATTGCTATCCAGTGTGGCTTCCTGCCACTGATCATCAATGCCGACTTCAACTTTTGTGATGTTGCGGCCACCACCAGACCAGGCACGGCCCATGAGGGGGACTGTGCCCTGCTCGACCAATCGCTGGCGGGTTTGCCAGTCAGGGATACCCGGTGGTTTCATCAGTGATTTTACGCGGATGTCTTCAACCGGGATGCCCGGATCGTCATGGTCGTTACGGTAATGATAGGTGCCGACCTGCTGATAGCCATCAAAGGCTTCAGTCAACGCGGTGATATTTGAAAGCCATTTGACACTGGCCATGCCATACCAACCCGGCACAATCAGCCGCAAGGGGGCGCCATGCTGGGGTAATAATGGTTGACCGTTCATTTCATAAACAAGTAGTGCTTCAAGATTTTCCAGATGTTTCAAGGTCAGGCTGCGGGCAAAATTGTGTTCAATCGCTTTATCAAACCCCCGATCTTCACCTGTAAAACAAATCTCCATTGCATCCTGCAACGGGCCAGCTTGTTCTAATAATGGTTTTAGGGGTGTGCCGGTCCATTCTGACGTGCCAACGGCTTCATATAGCCAGGGCATTGATCTTGATCTTGGCTGAACGCCGGCGCGGCCATTGCCGGAACACTCCAGCGTTACCGGCATGGTGATTTTTGGCAGGGATTTAATTTCATCCAGTGTGATTTTATAAGGGGCTTCAAAGGCGCCTTCAAAAGCGAGCGTATGCGTGCTGCTGTCTAATATCGGCACGTCAAAATGATTGAGGAGGTAGTGCGCGCCAATTGGGGTGATGTCACAAGACAATAATTCCAGCAGCAGGCCTGAGTTACGGTTGGCCAGGTCAACTTCATTTCTGATGTAGCTGCCATCTTCAATATGAACACGATTGGAAGCATCAAGAAATGGATTTATGATATCGGGATTGTCGTTGGCAGGCATCTAACTGGAAATCCTTTAATTTTGACAATAAAAAACAGCTGAACTTTTTCAGGCTATATCAGTTCGTCTTTTCGGTCATCTGTTTCTCCAAACCGTTTTAGCACCGCAGGTCTGGTACCTTCATAGGCTTTAGAGAGATTTTCCGCGATTTTGGCGTTTTCACGCTCAAACAGGCTGTTGCCTTCAAGGTCAGATTCCACAATGAAAGGGCCGAAGTTTTCAACTTCAATGACCCAGATGGCTTGTGCGAGGCCAAGCTCTTTGCGCCAATGTAAAGCTCTGACCTGTTTGACGCCGCGGCCTAACAAAGCACCTGTGCCATAGCCAACTGTTGTCAGATAAATCGCGCCGTTGGGGACAAAGTGTTTTTTATAGTCTTCCGGGCTCATGCCGCCTTTGCCAAGGATCAGTTTTGCGCCTGACATTTTAAACCAGGCGCCAATCCATTTGGAAAATCTGAATGAGGCCGTGGCTGTAACCGCGCCCATGTTAAACGAACCATCTTCATTCTGAACGGCGGCGGGGGAGCAATGGAAATTCGCGGCACTTTCAGCGGGAAGATCCATCGGGATGGGTTCACCATCTTCAATGGCGCGCATGTAAACGCCTTCGCGGCCTGTGTACACAACACCATCAAGATAAACAATATCGCCGATTTTCAGTTTGCTTAGCGCTTCATTGGTGGGGTTGGTGCTTAAGCGGATTTTGTTTGGTTTTCCGGAATGTTCCATTCAACGGTATCCCTTCTTTGATAATCTGTGAACCAGTCGGGGTCTGTTCTGTATTCCACACGGCCATCGCCAAAAACACGGGCGACGGCACGTCTTGAAGAGAGACAAAAAGCATGAACTGACATTTGCATGCCACCTGTGTGGCAATAGCCAACTTCGATGTTGCAATCGATGACCATGGATTTACCCACAAAGCCCATCGCACCCATGCCGATGCTGTTGCCCAATTCTTTAAATTCATCTTCAAGTGCAGCTATTTTCGGATCAGGATTTTTGTCACCGACCACACGCAGGCAGGCGGCTCGTTTGCCAAGTACCATGCAGGTATCTTTTGACCCACCAAGGCCAATGCCAATGATAGCAGGCTGGCAGGCAAGCCCCCTTTTGCCAAAGGCAACGAGGCAATCCAGATAAAATCTTTTGATGCCTTCAATGCCATCACTTGGGAACAGCATGCGATAATCTGTGCCGAACAGACCGCCTTTGTGAACGGTGATGAGGTCAACCCAATCACCACCAGGCTCGAAGCCATATTCAATTTCGGGTGCGCCGATACCGACATTGTTATCATGGTCTGTGCGCCATAAAGGATGAACGCGGTTGGGCCGCAATGGTACGCCATTGGTTGCGTTTGCCGTTGCGCGGCGCAGGGCCGCTTCAAGTGCTATGGCGCCGCCTTCGATTTGTGCTTCATTGCCCATTTTTACATACCAGCGTGGGCAACCTGTATCACCGCACATCGCGCGTCGGTCTTCTTTTGCGGCCTGATAATTTTCCAGCATTGCTTGCAGCACGAATGATGAAAGGTCTCCATCTTCCTGACTGGCGGTTTTTTTCAGTCCATCCAGATAATCATCCGGAATTTCGATGGCCGCTTTATCCATCAGCGTTTCCGCTGTTTGCTGAATAAGATCTATTGATATCATTTTATCGCCTCCAACATGCTTTCGGCTTCATTGTCTTTCAAGAGGGTTTCACCCGGTTTCACGATGGTGAACTCGACCTGTTCTCTTGCTACGTTGAGTTCGTCACCCTTTTGGCGGGCCACGGTGAAATAGGAACTTTCCATGCTGCCGCTTTCGGGGAAATCTTCACGGAAATGGGCGCCGCGTGAATTTTCACGCGATAAGGCGGCGCTGGCGATCACTTTAGAAATTTCACAAAGGCTTTGCAGGTTGATCCAGTCATGCCAGGTCAGGTTAAAAGCAAGGTTGCCACCATCGACACCAAGTTCGCTTAATTCACTGGTGATGTCATCCAAAGCCGCAAGCCCACGAAGGATGCCCTTTTCGGTGCGCAGTACGCCAACTTCATCCCACATTACATCCATCAGCCTGTTTCGCAAAGTCTGGATGTTGGCTGGCTTTCTGCTAAGCGGGTGTAAGGCTCTTGATATTTCTTCATCAAGGATGGTTTCATCCGGCTCATGAAGGGCGTTGAAACTCTGAATGTCCTTGCCCATCACGTCACCTGCGACACCGCCATAAACGGTAGAATTAGCAACACCATTGCCGCCAAGGCGGTTAGAGCCGTGTGCGCCGCCTGCATCTTCGCCAGCCACATAAAGCCCGCGCAAATCGGTTCTTGTGTCAGGGTCGACGACAACGCCGCCCATAAAATAATGTGCTGTTGGCACCACCTCGACCTTGTCACCCGCCAGATCGAAACCACTATCGGCGCAGCGTTTGACCATACCGGGGAATTTTTTACGGACATTATCCGGCCCAAGATGGCTCATTGAAATGTAAACCCCGCCATTTGGGGATGTGTTGTTCTTGCGCATTTCCGCATAGATACCGCGGCTGACGATGTCTCTTGTTGCTCGTTCGCCGCGCTCATCCACATCAAACATGAAGCGATGCTCATGGTTATTCAGAAGGATGCCGCCTGCACCGCGCAAGCCTTCTTCCAGAACGGTACCGGTCATTTTTGTCCCCGCGCCGCCAAGCAGCCCGGTTGGGTGGAACTGGACCATTTCCATGTCTCTTAATGGCAAGCCGCGCCTTAAAGCCATGGCCAGACCGTCCATGGTTTTGTCACCTGAGGGTGTGTGGTATTTGTACATTGTCGGGCCGCCGCCGGTGGCCATCAGCACTGTTTTGGCGCGCACGAACCTGAACCCGCCGGTTCTCATATCGATAAATAACACACCTGCCAGAGCTGTGCCGTCTTTTGAGGGGATGAGACCAATGGCGCGGTGTTCCTGTAGTTTTTCTATTGGGCGTGAGAGGACCTGTTCCATCAGGCGGTTGATAATTTCGATGCCGGTGAGGTCACCTTTGTGGACGGTTCTGTCAAAAGTCTGGCCGGCAAAGGCTTTCTGATGAAGGGTGCCGTCTTCATTCCTGTCAAAAAAACAGCCGATTTCGTTTTCCAGTTCACGCACACGAACCACGGCTGTTTCACAAAGTTTCCAGGCCATGTCCTGATTTGGCAGCCATTTGCCGCCCTGTATCGTATCCATAAAATGGCGCTCAACTGAGTCGCCCTGCCCAAGGGCAACGTTATACCCACCCTGCACCATGCGGGTGCAGCCACATTTGCCGATTAAGCCTTTAACAGCAATGGTGATTTTTTTATCGGGCGCTGTTCTTTGCGCATGAAGAGCGGCAAACAGCCCGGCGCCGCCAGTGCCAAGGATGAGGATGTCAGTATCGTGCCGGTCTATATTCTGGCGCGTGGTCATATATTTACTACTCCTCATGTTTCTTAAACGGCGCTCAAATAGAAAGTGCAGGAAATCAGGAATGAAACTGCAACAGAAAAAGCGGCCATTGTTTTTTGCCAGGAAGCCCAGGGTAGAAATTCAAGGGCCATTAAGCGCAGACCGCCGAAAATATGTACTGAAAGCAAAAATACCAGCCCAAATTCAGCGACTTTAACTAGCGGATGTTTGGTCCAGTGCAATAGCTGATCAACCGTTTCCGGATCTGTCAGCACCATGGAGAGCAGATAAAAATGCAGTGGCAGAAATAAAACCAGAGCTACACCCGAGAAGCGGTGCAGAATAAAGGCGATCCATAGTGTATGTGTGCGGTGCCGGTTCATGTTGTTGTCACGGCATAGACTGCCCGTGCCCCAAGGTAAAGCAGGCTGAGAAAAACAGCCCATGAAAAGATGCTAAGCGGTCTGCCTTTCAGGTCGAAGGTTTCAAACATGATAACACGCAGGCCAATGGCTCCGTGAATAGAGACGGCGACAACGAATGTACCGTAAAACAAGGCCCAGGCCAGGCTGCCCTTGGTGCGGCTCAGAATTTCTGCTGCTGAAAGCCCCCCCTCGATGGCGTATATCATCACAGCGATATGGCCGAATGTGAGCGGCACCATGATGAGGGCGGTGAGGCGCTGCGCCATGTATAATCTTAAATCCAGCATAAGCTCTACCTCCGGCGTCTGAACATGGTTTTTGCCGTTTCCAGCTTGAGGCCGGCGATGGCGGCTGTCGGGTTTAGTTCATTCGGGCAGAACTTCACACAGCCATGCTGTGAATGACAATTGTGGCACCCGCCCGATTTAGAGACAGCATCAAGCCTTTGGTCTAGCGCGCCATCACGTACATCATTGACCAGAGACCAGGCGCGGTTGAGGGCAGCCGGGCCGAGATAGTCTTTATTGGACGACACCACATCGCAGGAGGCATAGCATACAGCGCAATTAATACATTCAATTGCGGCATTGGCCCTGGCGCGTTTTGACGTTTCAGGGTTGATTTTTTCTATCTCATCATCGCGGGTTCTGGTGGGATGAAACACCCCTTCGGCTCTAACCCATTTATCAAAAAATTCATCCATATTTGTGGCAAGGTCTTTGATGACCGGCAGATTACGTAATGGAGCGATGACAAGTTTATTTTTTTTGATGACCTTCTGCACATGGGTGCGACAGGTCCAGCGAGGTTGGCCGTTGACCATCATGGCGCATGAGCCGCACATTCCGACGCGGCAGGCATATCTGTATGACAGTGTGGGATCCTGATTTTGCTGAATCCAGGCGACGACATCGAGAATTGTCTGACTTTCCTGTGCAGGGACGGCGTAGTTCTGGAAAGTGCCGCCTGCACTATCACCGCGCCAGACAGATACATTTATATTCTTCAGCTTTGTTTTTTCTCCGGCAGCTGACACTGTTTCCTCCCAGGAAATAGTTGCTCTTAATTCTTACAGCCTGCATGCTGAAATTCATCATGGCAGATTTATCGTCATTGATAGTTGCTGCTCAGATGTTCATTCTTATTGACATTCATTTTTTCTGAGCCATGCTGCTATAGTTTATCCGCTAGTTTTGCTAACACAAAGGCATAAATTCTAACCATTATTGTAACATTTTGTTTTGCTTGGTTTTTGGTTTATTGGGCTGTTCAAAGTATCCTATTTATAATTAATTTGCTCATAACTGATTTTAACTAACTGATTTAATTCTAAAACTTATGTGTCCGCCGCGACGGTGACAATGAATACCGGCCAATTTCAACGAACAATTACAAATTACAGGTGACCCACCAGATGAATAAACTTTTTTACTTTAAAGGTACCGCTGCACTTGCGCCGCATATCGTGCTTGAAGAGCTCGGTGTCGCATATGAGACTGAACTGGTAGACTTTACACAACAGGCACAGAAATCTGAGGCGTATCTTTCGGTTAACCCCAAAGCACGAGTGCCGGCATTGCTCACTACAGACGGCATTCTGACAGAGACGCCTGCGATACTGGTTTATCTGGCGCAGACGAACCCTGATGCCGGTCTCATTCCCACAAACCCATATAGATTTGCGCAGGTGCAGGAATTTAACAATTATCTTGCTGCAACTGTGCATGTTGCCCATGCTCACAAACACCGTGGTTCGCGCTGGTCTGATGATAAAGCTGCGCATGCGACCATGACTGCCAAAGTCACAGAAAACATGACAGACTGCGCTGAGGTGATTGAACACCACTATCTAAGGGGGCCTTTTGTGATGGGAGACCATTTCACCATCTGTGATCCGTATTTATATCTTGTTGGCCTTTGGCTTCATGCTGATGGTGTTGATGTTGAGCGGTTCCCGAAAATATTACAGCACTTTAAGGCGATGTCTGCCAGGCCTGCTGTTGAGGCGGTGATGAAATTGCATAGCTAGACTTTTTCAGGCAGAAGCACCCAGCGCCAGAAAAACCTGCGGGTTCTGTGTGTATCCTTTTCTTCATGTTATGGTTTCATTTCACCGCTGAAAGAGCCCGGTTTAATGTTATGGACCGGCGTGGCCCAATATTCTATTGTTGGGTTAGCGGGATACTGCGTAACAGGGGTTACTTTCTGTTTACGCTCAATTTTCATGGGGATGGGAGTGCATTATGGAACAGATCATAAGGCAGATCGTTACGTTTTTAACGAATGGAATTGAGACGATCCTGAAATTTTTACAGATCGTCTGGACATGGTCGTTTGGGCAAATTGTAGATATTTTTCAATCTAACTGGCAGGCTTTACCAATCTGGAAGATGGTCGTTTTGGCGATTGTGCTTGGTGCCATTGCTTATTATCTTTACAGCTCAGCGAGGCAGATATGGGGTGCCGCTGAAGGGGTGTTTAAAGCGTTTGTTGGTTTGCTGAGTGCGTTTGTTGCTGTGCTGCCATATATTGTGATTTCCGGCCTTATTGCTTTTGCCGGTGGTTATGTGATCCAGAATGTGAATTTTTAATTCGGGTCAGATTGTTAAAGATCAGACTTCAATACAAGACAATTTCATTTCCGATTTTTTCAGAGAGATAAATGAAAGCCCTCTGTCTCAATCAAGAGACAGAGGGCTTTTTTGTTTTAAAAATGGGTGGTAGTGAATTTATGCCGCGTTCACAGTTTCAAGAAACTCATTCACTAAGTTTAATAACTCTTCCGTATTCTTACTGACATCAGTTGCGGCTGCCAGCACTTCTTGTGCTGACTGGTTTGTTTCACCAACTGTTTCTGAAAGCTGACCCATATTTTGTGTAACAGTGCCACTGCCATCAGCCGCTCTTTGTACACTTTGAGAAATTTCAGTGGTTGCTGCGCCCTGCTCTTCAACGGCAGAGGCAATTGCTGATGTATAGGAATTGACTTCATCCATCGTTTTGGTAATCGACTGGATTGAATTTACGGCATCTGTGGTTGATTCCTGAATGGCCGTAATCTGGCTGCGAATTTCATCAGTTGCCTTAGATGTCTGGGTTGAAAGTTCTTTCACTTCGGCTGCAACGACTGAGAAACCTTTGCCCATTTCACCAGCACGGGCTGCTTCGATGGTGGCATTCAGCGCCAGCAGGTTGGTTTGCTCAGCAATTTCCTGAATTAAGCCAATCACTTCACCGATTTTGCTGACTGCCTGAGCGAGTGAGGATACATTATCATTAGCGGACCTTGCACCTTCGGTTGCTGAACTGACGATGCTTGTTGTATCCGTAACCTGCCGGCTGATTTCAGCAATTGAAGAGGATAATTCTTCAGCGGCACTTGCTACTGAATTCACATTACCAGTTGTGTTTTCACTTGCCTGCATAGTCTGGTTGGCGCGGTCAGCATTTTTATTGGTGATGCCAGTTAAATTACGTGCTGTATTTTCCATGCCGGTTGCTTTTTCGGCAACAGATGTAATCAGTTGCTGCATATTAGAGCGGAAATTCTTTGCCAGCTCATCCATCTTTTGCTGGCGGGTATTTTTCTCTGCATCCTGTCTGCTTTGCTCTTCGGATAGTTTCATCCGTTCCTGACTGCGTTGCTTGAGTACATTTACAGACCTTGCCAGATTGCCAATTTCGTTTTCTCTGTCGGTATATTTTATTTCAACATCGAGATTGTTTTCTGCAATTTCTTTTGTGAAACCGGCCAGATCGGGGAGGGGCTCAAGTATTTTGCGGGTCAGGAATGTCATTGCCAGAATGAACAAGCCAAGCATGGCAATGAATGCAATACCAAATTTGAACATGATTTCATTCAGCATGGACGTGATTTTATCTTTTTGCACGCCGACATAAAGAATGCCGACAATGTCACCGGTTTTGGTGAAAATAGGCTGATAGACGGTATAGTAAGGGAGGCCGAGGATCACGGCTTCGCCGCGGAATGTTTGTCCTTTTGTTACTACAGGATAAACTGCGCCTTTTTGACCAAGCTGTGTGCCAATGGCTCTTTTGCCATCTGGTTTGACGATGTTTGTGGTTTTTCTCCAGAAATCTTTGGTCTTTTCATCCCAAATGAAAATGGTTGCTGTTTCGTCAGTGGCGCGGCCGATCTGGTCTATCATTTCATGGGATGTAAATTCAGGTATTTTATCCAGAACGACTTTCTCTATTGATTGATCTTTGCCCCAGACAATTTCCAGCCCTGGCACTTCTTTTCCGGCAATAGTGGCTGCCGTTTTTAAACTGGTGTTTTGCCGCTCAGTTGCCTGGCTGGCCACTTCATCAGACAAGATTGAAAAGAGGTTCAACCCAAGCAGTAATAAAGCGACTGTGATTAATATGGCAGAGACGGCCGATATTGCTGTCGATATTTTGAGGTTGTTTAGGTTAAACTTCATTGCATTCATTCCTGGATCGTTCATTCAAAAGTTGAATTGTTTAATTGAATAATGATGAATGCTAGTTTTTTATGGTTAATGATCAGTTATCGAATGAAGTAAAAGTGTTAATTTTGTAAATTTACTACGAAAATTTAACTATTCGGTACGCTAGCAGCAACTAACCACCCGCTTTCACGGGTGGTTTCTAATTCAACACGGAATATTTTCCTTCTTAATATGAGACTTTATGATGCCCCAAACATCTGATTAGAGGTAAGGGCATAGTTTTCTTGGGCCATTGCCCTGTGGCTGGTAGGTGCCATCATCTGAGAAAGATGAGAAGTCCTGCTTGCATCTTTTCCAGGGATCTACACTATTCACATTTTTGGGTTTGTATGCCCCGGTGCCGGGACCGTCATTATGTTTCTTATTCAGGCGATATGAACCACAGCCTTCCTCAGCTTCATGAGCATGAAGGAATTTGCCGTTAAATTCTTTATGATAATGTCTTTTGCCGATTGTGTGGCAATGGACAGCCGCTTTTTTTGCTTTTTTGGATTTGTAGTGCTTCTTTTTCTGGTAGGTCTTTTTGTGGTATCTCTTTTTGTGATGGCGTTTTTTATATTTTTTCTTCTTGTGGGCTTTCGATACTTCATTCAGGATCAGCGCACCAGCTGCAACACCTACAGCAATGCCGAGAATTGTTTTGGTTTTCTTGCCAGCCATTGCTGGTGAAGTCATACCATCCAGGGGTAGCAAGGCCAATGTTAACGCTGCCACAATCAAACTGTATATCAATCTGTGTTTCATGTTCGTCTCCCATTCGCCCCAATAACCTGATTATCTCTGTCTGCTATAACTGACCTTATATAGTGGATGCGGCGTGTTGTTAATTCATTTAATGTATGCCTTGAATGAGGCAGAGCTTTGTCTCACCCTCCACTCTACGTACTCCCCATACAAATGCTGCCAAGATGTTGCAAATTCCGCGAAATAAATTTCTACTGAAAATTAGTCACTTAGGCTGAAAGTATTGCTAATTTAGCTACCGGAAAAAACCCTAATTTCTTTATTAATTTTTGAAATATTTTGCCTTATTCAATCTAAATTCTGTCATGAAACTGTGTCTGATCTCGTTTAAGTGAGGACCGGATTTCAACTTTTATTTATGAGCCCCATATGAACATTGCCGATGATATTTCTTTTGATGACTTTGATGAGCGGAACTCACCCCGGGACAAAACCACAGGCTTTGACCTTATCATTGAGCGCGCTTTATCACGGCGTGAATTTATGGGCGGGGTTATTAGTTTTGGACTTGGCCAGTTTTTATTATCCACCAGATCTGCGAGCGCGAAAAACAGTCATTTGAATTTTACCGCTTTAGAAGATACCAAAATGAACAACAGCTTTGCATTTGATGCCGTTGTGGCCAATGGTCTTGATACCGTGACTGTTCCTGATGGTTTTGTCGCCAGCCCTGTTGTGAAATGGGGTGACTCGTTGTTTTCAGGTGTGTCGAACTTTGATGAAACCAACCCATTGACGGCTGAAATGCAGCGCCAGTCTTTTGGGGATAATAATGACGGGATGTCTCTTTTTACCCATGAAGGCCGGTTGCTCCTCGTGGTGAATAATGAATACACAAATAACAGAGTTTTCTTTCATAACAGGGAGAGTGGGAAGGCTGAAACTGAGGATGACCTTCAGAAGAACATGGCCGCTCACGGTGTTTCAATTTGTGAGATAGACTTTATAGACGGCGCCTGGAGGCTCATTTCTGACAGTCCGTTTAACAGGCGCATTACGGCAATGACTGAAATGGAAATTGCCGGCCCTGCTGCTGGTCATGATCTGTTAAAAACCCGAGATGACCCAGCGGGTTTAAGTGTATTAGGCACATTTAACAATTGCGGTAATGGGGTGACGCCGTGGGGGACTTATTTAAGCTGCGAAGAGAATTTTAATGGCTATTTTTCCTCTTCAGACCCTGATTTTGACGTCACCCCGGAATTTGCTCGCTATGGCATTGGCGTGAAGGGCTGGGGTTATGACTGGAATAAGATTGAAGAGCGGTTTGATATCTCACTTGAGCCCAATGAAGCCAATCGGTTTGGTTATGTGGTTGAGATTGACCCTAAAGACCCGGCAAGAGCCATTAAAAAACGAACAGCACTTGGCCGCTTTAAACATGAGAATGCTGAAGTTGTTGTTGCCGAAAACGGACACGTGGTTGTTTATATGGGCGATGATGAGCGCGGTGAATTCCTTTATAAATATGTCTCTGACGGGACATACGTTGAAGGTGTGTCAACGTCTCAGCTGCTGAATAAGGGGGTGCTTTATGTTGCCAAGTTTTATGACGACCTTCGTGGGGCGTGGCTGCCACTCACCCCGGAAACAACAGGCATGCCGCTGGCTGAAATTTGTATCCATACCAGACTGGCGGCCTCAAAAGTGGGGGCGACGACAATGGACCGCCCTGAATGGGTGGCGGTGCACCCAGACAGAGCTGAATGTTGCTGCGCTCTGACAAATAATAAACAACGCGGTGTTAAACCCAATAAGGGCGGTGATGAGCAAACAGTTGGCGGGCCTAATCCGCGTGCCAAAAATGTTTATGGCCAGATATTGAAATGGCAGCCTGATAAGGGCGACCATACGGCTTCCGGTTTTCAGTGGTCATTATTTGCACTGGCCGGAAACCCACAAAAACACTCTGATGAAAAGGCCGGATCAAGAAAGATCAATTCGGGGAATATGTTTAACGCGCCTGATGGTTTGTCTTTTGATTCAAAAGGCAGGTTATGGATACAGACGGATGGGAACTATACCGATAGTGGTGATTTTGAAGGTATGGGCAACAATCAGATGCTTGTTGGCGACACACAGACAGGGGAAATCCGCCGGTTTCTTGTCGGGCCTCGGGAGTGCGAAGTGACCGGGATTTGCTGGTCACCCGATAAAGCGACGCTGTTTGTTGGCATTCAGCACCCGGGCGAAAAGGGCGGGAGCCATTATCCTTTGATGGGTGAGCATTTGCCGCGCTCTGCTGTTGTTGCTGTTCGCCGGGAGGATGGGCAACCGTTTGGTTAGGCAATCAAATTCTGTACATTCAGGACCGGCCCGTTCATAATCCCATCTTGTTTTCAACTTTTCAGCTTTCTTTAGGGTCCGTTTTAATGAACGATCAATACTCTCAATCAAAAAACAAAAATCAGAATAATATCTCCCATACAAACACCCGGCTTGTACATGTCGGGCGTGACAATGAGGCGTCTAAAGGGTTTGTGAACCCACCATTATACAAAGGCTCAACCGTTTTGTTCCCTACGGTTCAATCCATGAAGGATGGTGGCTATGGATATTGGTACGGACGCAAGGGCAGCCCGACTTATGATGCACTTGAAGGTGCGCTCAATGAACTTGAAGCGGCAGATGACAGCATTCTCACTCCTTCAGGGCTTTCTGCTATTACCACGGCATTGCTAGGGTTGTTAAAACAGGGCGACCATGTGCTGGTGACTGACAGTGTTTATCAGCCAACCCGGAATTTTTGTGACACGACCCTCAGGCAGATGGGAGTAGAGACAAGTTATTATGACCCGCGCGTGGGGGCCGGGATTGCAGGACTGATAAAAGACAATACCAGAGTGATTTTTCTGGAAAGCCCCGGATCGCAAAGTTTTGAAATACAGGATGTGCCGGCAATTGTGGCTGCCGCGCAGCCAAAAAACATCACCACAGTTATTGATAATACCTGGGCGACCCCGCTTTTTTATCAGCCCTTAACACAAGGGGTGGATGTGAGCATTCATTCTGGAACGAAATATTTTATTGGTCATGCAGATGCGATGATTGGCACCGTCAGCTCGAATGGGAAGGCTGCTGAAGCGATCCGGAAAACGGCTTATTCGCTTGGTATCTGTGCCGGGCCAGAAGACACTCAACTTGCGCTGCGTGGCTTGCGCACACTTGGTGTGCGGCTCAAACACCACGAATCTGCGGCGCTTGAGCTTGCCCGCTGGCTTGAGACAAGAGACGAAGTTGAAACGGTGCTGCACCCAGCCCTTACCTCTCACCCGGACCATGAATTATTTCGCCGTGATTTTTCTGGCAGTACGGGGCTGTTTACGGCGATTTTAAAACCCGTTTCTGATGAGGCTCTTGAAGCGATGATTGACGGGCTGCGCCTCTTTTCGATGGGCTGGTCATGGGGGGGGTATGAAAGCCTAATTCTGCCGTTTGACCCGCGCCCTTACAGATCAGCAACTATCTGGCCTTTTGAAGGGCCTGCCCTCAGATTTCATGTCGGACATGAAGACATGAAAGATCTGTTTGATGATCTTTCCCTTGGTTTTGACCGACTTGGGGCTGTTTCATAGTATTTTGGGCTCTGTTCTTGTTCTCTTTGTCTGATTTATTGAATTTATTGCCTGAAATGGCAGTAATAGAATAGAAATTAGCTAAATACTGATAATCTTAAGTTTTCCTCACAATAAATTTAATATTTTATTGAATTACTTAACCTAATTTTCATCATGTTTGCTCAGAGTAGCTCTTAAAATTTATAATTTATTATACTTTTGGATAAGGCCTGGGTGAGATGAGAGAAAAATTGAAGATTAAACTACCCGAAATATTTTCCTTTAACCAATCTGTTGCTCAAAAGGTTTTTGGGATTGAAAGCATTGTTCTTTACATGCTGATGGTTGTTTCCGGATTTAGTATCTGGCAGATGAATAAAATCGGCGACGGGATAACAACGATCTCTGACCGGAACTTACCCTTATCCAGATCTCTTTCAAAATTAAGCACGCTACGTTTAGAGCAATCTATCAACTTTCAGAGATTGCTGCGTTATGGAAACCTTCTCAAAACCGAGCCGATTGTGATTGGTAAGTTTGAAGAGATTGCAAAAGACTTTCAAAATCAAAATGCACAAGTAACTGAAGAGCTGCAAAAACTCTCTGTGCAGCTCTCTGCGCTTTTATCTGATGCCAAAAGTCCTAATGAAGAGACCCTTTTTATCAGTGTTTTTGAGAAACTGGCTTCTATTACCTCCCAACAGGATGAATATTTTCAAAATTCAATAAAAGCGATTGATTATTTGCGGAAAAATAATTCTTTTGCTGTTCTCATGCTCATTCCTAAAATACTGAAAGAGCAAAAGGTCGTCGATGAAGCGACTGCGGAACTGGTGACTATTTTTGAGAACTTCTCCATTGAAGCCGTGTCACTAGCGCAGGCGGATGGAAACTTTGCTACCAAATTGCTGATCGGGCTTGGTCTTGGTGCGTTATTCTTCAGCCTCGTTGTTACGAGTATTTTCATTTCCCGGAGCATTTCAAAGCCATTGGCGGAAATTGTGAGCGGGTTAGACGCGATCGCAAAAGAAGATACTTCTGTTGATGTGCCTGTTCGTTCTAATGATGAAATTGGTGCGGTTGCCAGGGCCTATGCGAAGTTTAAGGAAACCCTGATTGCTTCGCATGCATTCAGAGAGCAACAAGAGGAAATGAAGCTACAGGCTGAAGCCGAGAAAAAGCAAACCATGCTTGATATTGCTCAGAAATTTGAAGACAGCATCGGGCATATTGTGACAATTATGGCCAGCACTTCTGAAGAACTGAGTGCAACTGCCGGGAATATTACTGAAATTGTTGAAGACACAAATGGTAAGGCGAGTGAAGTGACTTCCGCTTCTGAGCTGGCCTCCAATAATGTTCAATCTGTTGCGACTGCAGCTGAAGAAATGTCTTATTCTATTCAGGAAATTAATCGTCAGATTAATGATTCTGCCGCTATTACCCAGAATGCTGTGAAAGACGCTAAGAATACAACTGAGCAGATGTCCAGCCTCGCCGAAACGGCGAAACGGATTGAAGAGGTTGTTTCATTTATTTCTGACATCGCTGATCAGACAAACCTGCTGGCTTTGAATGCAACGATTGAATCTGCCAGGGCCGGTGATGCGGGAAAAGGTTTTGCAGTGGTGGCCGCAGAAGTAAAAGAACTTGCCAAAGATACAACCAAGGCAACAGAAGATATTGTCGAGCATATCAAGGAAATTCAGGAAGCTATTTCCCGCTCCGTTCTGTCTGTAGATCAGGTTGGTGAAGCCATTAGCAGCATGAATGATGCGTCTTCAAATATTGCCAGCGTGATGGAACAACAAGGTTCTGCGACGCAGGAAATTTCCAAGAATGTGCAGGAAGCTGCAATGGGAACAGATGAAGTAACCAAAGGTATTCGTGTGGTGAGCCGATCTGCTGAAGAAACCGGAAATTCCATCGCCAGTGTGGCTAATGCTGCAATTGAGCTTTCAAAGCAAACTGAGACGCTTGAAGCTGAAGTTGCTCGCTTTTTAACCGGCTTAAGAGATGGCCCGGCTGACAGACGCGAAAATGAAGACCCGAATTATGATGGTGTTGATCGCCGTAATCAGGCCGGTGAAATAGAAGAGCTATCAGAGACAGCTGCCGCATAAAAGGTATATGTGGTAACAAGCAATTCATAAAAAAGGCCAGTTTGAATCAACTGGCCTTTTTTAGTTTTGGTGCAAAATCAGTATTGGTACTAAGCAGCTTTTTTCAGCGCTTTTTTTGCTTTTTTCAATTTTGTTTCTTGTTTGTTGATCGTTTTTTTCACTGATTTGATTTCTTTTTTCAGTGACTTAACTTTTTTAGATGCCATGTAAAATGACTCCTTTCATACGTTTTTGTTTTACAGTGGCGTTGAGAGAAATTCACTTTGACCTCTCATCATGATCCGCAATGAACCTTCTCATGAATTTGCGAATCTCTC
>JAJFHX010000035.1 GCA_021775425.1 Hyphomicrobiales bacterium | reverse complement strand
TATGCGTTACGTTATATGCATCATCCTGCTTGTTCTTTTTCTCAAGCCGATAAAAACCGTCAAGACTGTTGACCAGGCTATCAATTTGCTTGCGCTCTCCGGTTATGCCGGTGAAATCAAGTCCGTAATGTTTCACATAGTCTTTTAGCAGTTCAGCATCACGCTCAGGGTCAACGGCGAGAAAAATGATTCTCGGTAATTTTTCAGGCGATACTTTATTGGCGAGTTCGGCGCGGACTGCGTCTAGATTTGATAGGGTGAAGGGGCAGACATCGGGGCAGTGGGTAAAGCCCAGAAAAATCAGCGACCACTTGCCTTTGAGAGAAGCGACATTAAACGGATCACCGTTCTGATCTTTGAGGCTGAACTCTTTGATGGGTGAGGGTTCATCCAGAATCACGCCTTTAACTTCGCTCGCACTTACAGTTTGGCTGATAAAAGCTGCTTCTAATGAGATGACCAAAAACATCAGTATGATCGTGACTTTTTTCAACATAAGACTACCCTTAATGATTACTTATTCTGTTGTTCAAAAGCGCGCAGGCTTTCGGCGCGGATATGATCCAGACATTGTTTTTTCAATGCCATGTAATCATCACTTGTTGCGATTTCCGGTGCGCGGGGCCGGGGGAGATTGACTTTCAGATCTGCGATTACGGAACCGGGGCTGGCGCTCATGACCAGCACTCTGTCTGCGAGGAAGACGGCTTCATCCACATCATGGGTGACAAAGACAACTGTGATGTTGAACTCACTCCAAATGGAGAGAAGATTTTCCTGCATCATTAATCTGGTTTGTGCGTCAAGTGCGCCAAAGGGTTCATCCATCAGGAGGACGCTTGGATAGTTGGCTAGCGCTCTTGCGATACCGACACGTTGTTGCATACCGCCAGATAATTCAGACGGGTATTTGTTGCCATATTTTGAAAGGCCGATCATGGCGAGGAAGGTGTTTGCAATTGAGCTGCATTCACTTTCAGTATTGCCCGCAACTTTTGGACCGAAGGCAATGTTTTCGCTGATGGTTTTCCAGGGAAATAATGAATATTGCTGAAAGACCATGCCGCGTTCGGGGGCGGGGCCTTCGACCAGTTCGCCATCAACCAGAACTTCACCAGAAGAGGGCGTGACGTATCCGGCGATAGAATTCAGCAAAGTTGACTTGCCGCAGCCCGACGGGCCGAGCAGGCAAATAAATTCGCCGGGCTGAATATCAAGTGACGTTTCTTTTACAGCCTCTACTTTTTCTGAACCATGACCAAAGGTGATGCCGACCTTGTCAATTTCAATATGACCAAGACGCTCTTTTTCAGGGGCGATTTTGTTTTTATGACTTTCAAAGGTGATGATTTGCGTTTCCATCAATTTACTCCTTCAGATGGGAGAGGATTGTAGTAATTTTTGTTTTCTTTATTTCCAACCGGCTCAACTTTGCTGGTTGGTTGAGCAGGGCTCGACAAGACATAGAGTGAAAAAAACAGCAGGCCGAAGCCAAGGGCGGTGACGAAGGGGCCAATTGGCTCAAGCCATAATGAGAGTGAGACACCCATGCCCATCATTGAGAGGCCAACGATCCAGCTTGGGGTGGCGCAACAAACAACCCAGGACATGGTGGCTGATGTGAGAGCGACAAACATTGCACCGACGCCCGCTGCTGATGAAGACTGAACTTTATTTTCAAGCTTGCAGTGGCGTTTGCTGACAAGGAGGGCATAATTTGTTGCGATTAACGCAGCCAGGATCAATACGACCAGAACTTTGGAAGGGATTATATTGAGCCCCCATTCAGAGATGCCATTACCGAAATCATAATTCATATATCCAAATTCCAGCAGCCACTCATCGGCAATGATGAGCAGCATGTCTGAATAGGATGGTGTTGACTGAATAATTTTCCATACATTTTTCGGCCAGTTATAGGCAACAGCATAGTTCGGATAGTTACCGAATTTGAGGATCAATGCCGCCATTAAAGCGAGGTAATACAACAGCGTAAACCCTAGCGTTATGCCGAGCCAGGTCTTCCAGCGGCTGAGGCTGGAAGACCAGATGATGTTGAGGCGGTTTTTGATGTCGGCTCGTATCATGGCTGACATTATCTTGCTCTCCTCTGCCATGAGAGGAAGGGGCGCATCATCAGACTAACCGCGTAGGTGGATAATGTGCCAAGCCCGCCGATGACCAGCATGCCGACAACGATGTCCGGGTAGTTGATGAGGGAGTAGGCATTCCATGTGAAATAGCCAATGCCGTATTGACCTGAGATGATTTCACCCGCGAGAAGCGAGAACCAGCTGACACCCATGCCAATGGCCAGACCGGCGCCAATACTTGGTAGGGCGGACGGCAAGATCACGTGCCAGAAAATCTGCAATCTTGAAGCCCCTAATGACCTCGCCGCGCGGACCAGAACTTCCGGAGTTTGCTCAACGCCGTGCAGGGTGTTTAAAATAATCGGGAACAGGGCACCAAGGAAGGTGATGTAAATGATCGATGCTTCTTCGGTAGGCCACATCAGAATGGCCATCGGGATCCAGGCAACGGCCGGAATTGGCCGCAATACTTCGATATAGGGATAGATCATTGCGCGAGAAAAACGCGAACGGCCCATCAGAACGCCTGCTAACACGCCGAGCAAAATGGCAAATACATAGCCGATTATGATGCGTTTCATCGAGACGGCGATGTGGATGTAGAATTCTGTATCTGCGAGCTGAGCCAGGAACGCAGCCCATACTTTTAATGGCGAGGGGATATTTTCAAAATTGATATAGAAATTTAAATTATATTTGGTTGCGTAATGCCAGAATAGAATGCCAAGCATCAATGAAACTATGCTGGCTGAAAAATTCAGACCGTGTTTTCGCACCATCGTCATTAGAACCAGACCGATTTGTGCAAGGTCTATTTTCTCGAAAAATGTTTTCTTTTCTTCTGGTGTTGTTGGTGAATTATCCGGGCCATCATCAATGGTTTTTGTCTCTTCGATGGCAGATAATTCTGGGTCAGCTGATGTTCCGCTCATTTACTCCTCCGGGGACATAATCTCTTAATTGGTTGGGCTCTTTGATTGCAGCAACTTGCATTTTTATTATCTTGCGGGGCGCAGGGTCTTTGATCTTGCAAGACTCTGCGCCCCTAAATTTTGATTAGCTGGCGCTTATCGAAGCGACCGCTGTTGGCAGATCAATGACTTCACCTTTGTTTTCTTTGGCGAAAGCATCCGCATCTGGTTTTCTGAGGAATGTTTCAAAATTTCCATCTGCAGTTTTGACAAAGAAGGCGGTTTTGCCGAACAGTTTCAACCCTGTGGATTTGTCATAGACATAAGTTGAATTCAGCTTGGCGCCTGTGCTTTGGAAATCGCTGACAGCTTTGAGGAATTCTGGAAGAGTGGCGTATGTTGAGATGCCGTCTCTTGAGTGCCAGATTTCAGCCGGGAGTTTTGCATTGGCCATTTCCGGATCAACAAGGTCAGCTTTTGCACCTTCATAATCCATTTTAAGCTCTTTATAAGCCGCTTTTACATAGTCCTCTGTGATCCACTCTTTGAAATCAAGCGGGGGGATGGCTTTCTCTTTGACCAGCACTGTGTGATTGAATTTTAAAGCATCAACCCATTTAGTTTTGATGGTCGGATCAAGTGACAGGTGGCCACCTTTGGAGAAGTAAATATAAAGAACTTCTTTTTCAACACCGGTCCATTTTTCCATCAGGTCAACGGCCTTGGTCGGGTTTTCTTCAATCCACTGGCCAGCATAGATCACGGCCTTAATAAAGGCGGTTACGACTTCCGGGTATTTTTTGGCGAAATCTTCCCGCACAACGACGCCGTGCAGATAGGGAACACCGGCTTCACTGCCATCGTAAATTTTGCGGCCTGTGCCACGGAATTCCATAATTTCAGACCAGGGGCAGAAATCAGAGTGGGCATCAATCTTGCCAGCAGCAATGTTCGCTGCACCCACGGCCGGGCTTTGGTTTTTAAGAGAAATCTCTTTCGACATTTTGGCATCTTGCAGCGCTTTTAACAGCATGCCCCAAGCAGCTGAGCCAACTGGTGTTGATACAGATTTGCCTTTCAGCTGTTCGAATGAATAGATGTCTGATTTCACAGGTACGACAACTGCGTTGCCGCTGCCTTTCAGATTGTAGCCTGTGCCTGCAACGTATAATGTGCGCAGGCTGTCTGTTGCCTGAAATTTGGCTCCGTTGACGATCAGCGGGTAATCACCCATGACGCCGAAATTCAATTTATTCGCTAACATCTGGTTGGTGATCGGGCCGCCGGATGAGTAATCACTCCAGGTGATGTTGTATTCGGCCTTGGCGTATTTTCCGGTTTTTGGGAGGAACTTTTCAAGGAACTTCATTTCCTTGACGACAATGCCTGCTGTGTATGTGTCTGTGCACATACTCTGGTGACCAACAGCTATATTAATTTTTTCCGCAAGTGCAGGAAGAGGTGAGGTTAAGACCAATCCCAATCCTAGCAGAAGAGGTGAAAATTTCATTTCAAATACTCCTTAATTGCGATGACTTATATTACATCATCGTAGGGCCCATATTGTATCCCTACTAGGAGTATCAATATTCATGCCACTTAAATGCCTGTTGAAATCAAATTTTTAACCCATTGATATTTATTAATATTTTTTTAATTTTTTAATTTTTGGGTTTTTTTTAGACATTTTTTTGAACTGCCTAATGATTATGCAAATTGCAGTTGCATGCTGCATAGTCTTTCTGCTAAGTTGAGGGATAATACAAGTTCATGATTTATCGGCTGGTGGCAGTTCCGGCATGGTCCAGATTTGCCGGTAAAAGCCGATTACTATGCCTGTTCTTTATGTAACTTTTACACAAGATTGCCGGGGCTGGCTGACATGACCTGACGATTGAGTTCATGAAAATTGACGGGAAATTACTGGGTCCGGCAAGCATCTAATGATCGCAAAACACAATCACTGGCAGCTGTTATTTAACCAGCGCCAATAGTTTTTTTTCGATCTCTGGGGTATCCCATTCCAGGCCGCCGACGGCACCCAGTTTAATGTTACCTTTTTGATCAAGCACGTAGCTAACAGGAAGGCCGCGCAGGAACCATTCCCCCATCACACTGCTGTTTTTATTGGTAAGAATTTTCAGGGCCGGATTATCAATCCGTTTTAGGAAGCTTTCGATTTTTTCCTCGCTGTCTCCCACATTGACGGCAAGAACTTCGATTTTGTCTTTTGGTAATTTTTCACTGAGCCTTGCCAGAGATGGCATTTCTTTTCGGCAAGGGGGGCACCAGCTGGCCCAAAAAGAAATCAACACAACTTTGCCGTAATAGTCAGATGATTTATGGATTTTCCCGTTCATGTCAGGGAGGGAGAATTTGGGCGCGGTGAAGGTGAAATTAATTTCAGCGAGGCCGGTTGAGGCTTTTGCTTTTGTTATTAAACTTTCGTTGAAAAAACTGGTGTTGATCAGGCTTGTTGATAAAAGGCCCAGCATGGCGGTGCTTGCGCTATTTTGCAGAAATCTGCGTCTGTGATCATCTACCATTTTGCTCATCACCATCTTGGCAAGCGGACTTTAAACTGCTGTGTTTCCGGCTGGCCGTAGATATATTCAAAATCAATAGGCCGGAACCTTAAATCATAGGTAATGCGCTCTATTCTTAAAACATGATCATCCATGGGTGTTGCCAGATGTTCTGAGACAAATTCTGATGGATTGACAAGATCCATGATGATGTCTGCGTAACTGATCTCTATTCCCAGTTCAGTTTCCAGGAGATGAAAGACGTCATTGTTTTCTAAATCCAGGCCGATCAGATGCTGGCCGATATCGAGAGGAAAGTAACTTACATCCATCGACATATTGATATTGGCGGCTATTCTCAAGCGAATGGTTTTGATCACTTCTGACTTTGGCTTGAGGCCAAGGCCCTCAGCCACATTTGGCGGGGCGATGATTTGTTCAACGCTTAATATTTTTGAGCGGGTTTCGACACCTAGCGGCGCCATGATTTCACCAAACCCCTGAAGACGTCCGAGATCCTGACGGGCCATCATGGATTTGACCATATGGCCTTTGCCCTGGCGAGAGTTCAGCAAATCCATTTTTTGCATTTCTTCGAGTGCCAGACGAATGGTGACACGGCTGACAGAAAACTCTTTGACCAGCTGGCTTTCACTTGGCAGATAACTGCCGGTTGGATATTCACCCGACATGATGCGCTGGATGAGGATATTTTTAACCTGCTGATATTTTATTTTCCGATTTGAGCCGGAGTTTGAAACAACATTATCTTGCATGGTGGCGGGCTCTTTGCTGTCAGCATGTTCAATCCTTTGCTGGAATGGATTGTTTTTGTCTGACACTCTGACCACCTTATGTTGCTCCTCAGTTCCTGCCTGCTGGTTTTTACTTCGTTGTTCTGCCTACATTTTTGCAAGTGCCCAGCGAACATTTTTGCGGACATCCGGGTCTGCGTCATCAACCAGTTTTTCAAGATATGGACGCGCGTCAGGGTGGGCGATTTCACCAAAGGCAGCGGCGGCTTCTTTCCTTAGATTGCTGATTTTATGATCAAGCGCCGGGGCGATGGCTTCAATTGCTTTTACGGCTTTTAATTTGCCAAGTGAGCGAATGACTTTGATGCGAACCTGCCAGTTTTCATCTTCAAGCAAGGGGATGAGCGGATCAATCGCCGCTTCAAAATCTGACTTTCCAACAACTTCGGCTGCAACTTCCCTGACGGACCAATCCTCATCACTTAGTGCATTGATGAGTGCTGTTGCGGCATGGGGTGACTGTGAGAATGCCAAAGCACCAACGGCAGCTCTTCTCACACTTGGGTTTTCGTCACGGCCACAATTAATGAGTGCTGGCAACGCTTCTTCAGGTTTCAGATAACCGACCACACCAATGGCCTGAACACGGACGCCAGCAATCGGATCACTTAAGGCTTTGATGCCATATGCCAGACTTTCCGGATTACGAAGTTCTTTCAGGCCGCGAAGGGCGCCTGCTCTCACATTCGGGTCTTCATGGCTGGTAAGCGGCAGAATGGGAGTGGCTGCGGCCGGGTCTTTTAATTCAGCAAGGCTATCTGCTGCGGCCTGCACCACTTTGGTGTCTTTATCCTGCAAGCCAACGGCGAGGGCTTTGGCTGCTTCAACACCATCAAATTCCCCAAGGGCAATGGCTGCCTGCAAGCGAACATCGGTGCTTTCGTCTTCCAGTGCCTTGCCGATAAACGGGATGGCATCTGGTGAGGCTTCATCAGCCAGTTCCATCACCGCAATTCTGCGAACGGCAGGATCGCTATCGTTCAGCTTTTCGCCGATGTCGTCCAGGTCTGTATAGGCTTCAAAATGTTCCATGGTGAAGGGGCCTCTTATTAATTATCTTAGCAAATATGGGATGTTGACTGTGACGGCATCTGTCGGGCAATCGGCCTCGCAGGGCATGCAGTACCAGCATTCATCATATTTCATATAGGCTTTGCCGGTCATTTCACTGATGCGCAGAACATCAAGCGGGCAGACGTCGACACACACAGTGCAGCCTTTATCGGCGATGCATTTCTTTTCGTCGACAACGACGGGGACGGTTGTTGGACTATTGGCTATTGGCATAAGTCACTCCATTCATATTCATTCTGGTAATCTAAATTTTCGCTCGTGATCAGGTTTAAGCCTGGGCTTGAACCCTTTGATTGTTATAGGCGTCTTTTTCATCTTCATTGATCGGGATGATGTAGGGTTTGACGTCCCTTTTTTCGCAGGTCATGACGCCATCCTGTTTTGACAGTAGCACGTGACATTTCCAGTTTTCATCATCGCGTTCCGGATAATCGACGCGGTTGTGATAAAGACCCCAGCGGCTTTCCTTGCGGTATAGAGAGGCGTGGGCCGCCATGTCAGCACAATCGAGAATGCTTGAAGCTTCTGTAGCCCGCATCAGTTCATGCGCATCCCTAACCATCATGTTCTGCTCCATGTCTTCACGCACTTCAGCCAGGCGGGACTGACAAAGTTCGTATTTTTTGTCGACCTTTGGCGGCTGGAGATAATCGTTTACAAGGCGGCGAATTTTAAATTCGATCTGATTTGGCGGGATGCCATCTTCGCGTTTGGTCGGGGCGAGGATGCGCTCCTGCTCTTTGGCAACTTCACCCTGATCGATTTCATCAAACTCCATATCTTTGACGTAATCGATGGCATGTTCACCGGCGATTGCGCCATTGGTGAAAGCACCGAGCATGTAGTTATGCGGAACGCTTGCCATGTCACCAGCAGCATAGAGGCCGTCGATGGTGGTTCTGGCATTATCATCCACAAATACACCCGAGGCTGAGTGACCAGAACAGAAACCTATTTCAGAAATATGCATTTCGATCATTGTTTCTGAATATTTGGTATTTCGTCCTTCATGGAAACGGCCACGGCTGGGGCGCTCTACAGTATGAAGAATTTCTTCAATATGATCTGCTGTATCCTGATGCAAGTGGTTCAGCTTCAGGAACACAGGGCCTTTACCAGACAAGAGTTCGTTATGAAACTCCTGCATCATCTGGCCTGACCAGTAATCACATTCAATGAAACGCTCGTTATTGGCGTTTGCTGTATAACCACCCAAGGGGCCGGCGACATAGGCGCAGGCGGGGCCGTTATAATCCTTGATTAGCGGGTTGATCTGAAAACATTCAAGATTGGCAAGTTTCGCGCCCGCATGATAGGCCATTGTATAGCCTTCACCTGAATTGGTCGGGTTTTCATAAGTGCCAAACATATAACCAGATGTTGGCAATCCGAGGCGACCGGCGGCGCCTGTGCACATGATCACGGCTTTGGCTTTAATGACGAGGAACTCACTGGTTCTGGTATTGACCGAAATCGCGCCAGCAATCCGGCCGTTTTTGCCGGTTAGCAATCTTGTAGCCATAAAGCGATTGGAGATCATGACCCGCGCTCTTCTAAGCTGGCGGTATAATGCTTTTTTCACCGTGTCGCCATTTGGCATGGGAAGTACATAGGTGCCGATGTGATGAACTTTTTTAACGTCAAATTCGCCGTTTTCATCTTTCTGAAAGCGAATGCCGAATTTATCCAGCTCTTCAATGATTGAATAGCATTCTTTAGCATAGCGATAGACTGCATCCTGATCGCAAATGCCGTCATTAGCGATTGTGATTTCTTTTGTGTATTGTTCTGGTGTGGAATAGCCGGGGATGACTGCGTTATTCAACCCATCCATGCCCATGCTAATAGCGCCTGAACGTTTTACATTGGCTTTTTCCAGCAAAATTACTTTGGCGTCTGGGTTTTTCTTTCTGGCTTTATAAGCTGCCATTGGGCCCGCGGTGCCGCCACCGATTACAAGAATATCACACTCTACTTCTGAGAGACCCGAACTGATTTCATCCATTTTTTCTTCTCCTGATGAGGATTTTCTTTAACTTAAGACAAGTTGATTTTGCTGTCGGTCAACTTATTGCATTTGGTTCATTTTGATTATTGAGCAGCGCTCAGCTTTGGTTGGTTTCTTTGGTTTCATTGACGATTTTTTGCAGATAGCCCCAGGGATAGATGCCGCGATCGAAATCGTCTGAAAAAACGATATTGATGCCATAGCTACCGATGGGCTTGACGTCTTTGATGGCTAAATCTTTTGGGGCGGGGACTGCGAGATTCGTTATACGAAGCTTAACTGACTGGGCAGACCTGCAATTATCCCTTAATTCAGAAGCAGATATTGATTTTTCTGCGCCGTCACTCCATATAAGGGTCATTGTTTTTTTGTCTTTTGATATTCGCACTTGTTCGGGCGCTTCTCCTTCGAGATCTTCCCTAAAATTATTTTGCTTGTGTTGATCAGATAACGACTTTGAAGTGGTTGTTTGGGTGCTGATTTTTTGACTGATGTCTGGGGCGGCTTGTGACATGAATGTGATCCCTAGTGTTTCAAAGTGATTGGCAATTTTCATTTGAGACAAGCAAACCATGGAAAGGACGTTGTGAGATAGCAATTAGTTGACTGACCCTTTATGCAAAATGAGGCAAAGCTGTTTTTAAATATTTTAAAGCAGTTTTGAATTTTGGAGAGATGTCATGACATTTGTCGTCAACGAGAATTGTATCAAATGCAAATACACAGACTGTGTGGAAGTTTGCCCGGTTGAATGTTTTTATGAAGGTGAAAATATGTTGGTTATCAAACCGGATGAATGCATTGACTGCGGCGTTTGTGAGCCGGAATGCCCGGCTGACGCGATTTTGCCTGATACTGACCCTGAGGCGGAAAAATGGATTGCGCTGAATACGAAATATGCTGAGCTTTGGCCTGTGATTACGGAAAAGAAAGACCCACTGCCAGACGCTGAAAAATGGAACGAGGTTGAAGGCAAGCTTGAACATCTCAGTGAAAAAGCCAGCGAAGCTGCATAATTTTATTATTTAATTTATAGGTACCGATATGAATATAGCCACTCAAAACCCAGGTGAATTTAGCACTGAAGAACCTGTGAAAATTCCTGATGGTGTTTTTGCTGAGACAGTGCTTGAGGTCGAGCATTATACTGACACGCTATTCAAATTTCGTCTGACGCGCCCACAGGGGTTTCGCTTCCGCTCTGGTGAATTTGTGATGATTGGCCTGATGATTGAAGGCAAACCGCTTTACCGTGCCTATTCAATTGCCAGCCCTTCATGGGATGAAGAGCTTGAGTTTTATTCCATTAAAGTTGATGGCGGTCCGCTTACTTCGCACTTACAAAAAATCAAACCGGGTGACAAAGTGCTTGTTCGCAAAAAACCAACAGGCACTCTGGTAAACGATGCGCTGATTGGCGGGAAACGTCTTTATATGTTTTCAACCGGGACCGGGATCGCTCCTTTTGCCAGCCTGATCCGTGATCTTGACACTTATGAAAAATTTGATGAGCTGATCCTCACTCACAGTTGCCGGGAAGTTGCTGAGCTGCAATATGGCGTAGACCTGGTGGCTGAAATTAAACAGGATGAAATGCTGAATGAATTGTTCGATACATCCAAATTACGGCATTTTACTTCTGTGACCAGAGAAGACTACCCGGTTCAGGGACGGATTACTGACCTGATGGAAAGTGGCCGTCTTTTTGAAGAACTTGGCGTTCCGGCGATTAACCCTGAAACGGATAGAGGGATGATTTGTGGGTCCGCTGCAATGTTGAAAGACACAAAAGCCATTCTGGAAAATTTTGGCCTTGTTGAAGGGGCGAACAATAACCCGGCCCAGTTTGTGATTGAGCGCGCTTTTGCTGAATAAACTCACGTTCAACTGATTATTTTTTTTTGCAAGCCTGTGCATTTTGCCCCGAAGTTTTGTCACTTCGGGGCTTTTTTTTGGTACGTGCAATCCAATTTCACTATCTGATTATTGGCTGCCTTACTGAGAGTTCAGCAAATTTTTCGCTACTCGGAGCCGGTTGCCTGTTCATTATGTGTGAGGTGTGATTTTTCAAAATGGAAGATGATCAGAGCAATTGTGCCGAGAATGCATAAACCGCCGACGATCGGCACCAGTGTTCCGTTATAGAGCTGCCCGATGATGGTACCTAGGGTGATGCCGAGAAGAGAAGAGACAGCACCAATGATCGCTGAGGCCATGCCAGCAATTTGCCCCATCGGTTCCATTGCCAGTGCATTTAAATTGCCAAACAGCAAACCAATGCAGAATAACAGAATCATGCCATAGAAGAAATAAACCCAGAACGGGACGGGGCCTATCAAACTTACACCCAGCACTATCAAAGAAGTGATGACCATGATCAAAACCGCGCGCAGGCAGATATAGCGCATGCCGAGATTTTCAACCAGCCTTGAGTTTATCAGTGAGGATGCGCCCATGGCCAGGGCCTGCAAGCCGAAATAAAAAGCGAACATCTGGCCGACATTATACTGCACATGGAAAATCTGCTGGATCGAATTCAGATTGCCAAGAAGGGCACCGAACACAAGCCCCATTGTCAGTGTGTAACTGACTGTGACACGGTTATGCAGGACCGTTTTTGCACCTTCTATGATGTTGCTGATTTTAAAGGGTATTCGCTTTTCTTTCGGCAGAGTTTCGTCCAGCCTTGTCATGATCCAGAAACTGACTATGACTGCATAGACAATATAGAGCAGGAAAATGTATCGCCAGTCTCTCACATATAATATGGATTGACCTATGGCTGGGGCGATGGCTGGCACCATGATAAAAATCATCATCACCAGAGACATGATCCGCGCCATGCCTCTGCCGCTGAATTTATCCCTGACGATGGAAACAGAGGAAATATAAGGCCCGGCAACACCAATCCCTTCTATAAACCGGCCGAGAAACATCATTTGCATATTTTCAGCAAAGAGACAGATGAGGCTGCCGATCAGATAGATGAACAAACCAGCATAGAGGATTTTTTTACGCCCCAGCGCATCTGATAACGGACCGCAGATCAGCTGGCCAATGGCCATGCCCGCGAACAGATAGGAAATGATATATTGTGCTTCATTTTTATGGCTGGCATTCAGCTCTTTGCCGATGATACCGAGGGCCGGAAGCATGGCATCTATCGAGATGGCGACGACCGAGATCAGCACAGCCATCATAGCAATAAATTCTTTTGGCCCTGGTGTTTCGAGCTTAGTTTGCATTTTTCAGGCTTTCTATTGTGGGTGCGACTATCCCAGGAACGAGCCCTCAAAAAGAGCTGCAAAATCGCTACTTAATTCTCGCAGAATGGTAATGCAGAATATGTTTTTGCAACGTTTAAAACCGATATTCGTTTATAAGCTCCGGCCATCGACCTTGCTGGTTTTCAGATTTTCCAGATCAACATTTTCGAGGCACCGGATGTTAATGGCTCTGATCTCTGTTCCATCGGGCATGGTGCCCTTGGCAAATGAGGTGACACCACAGGTTTTGCAGAACAGGTGGTGGATGTTTTTTGCCCCGAACTGATAATCCTGCAGGTAATCCTCGCCGCTTAACAATTTGAAATTTGCAGCGGGGGTAAAACCGAGGATTGTACCTTTTTTCTGGCAGATGGAGCAGTTGCAGGTGATCAGAGCTTCAAGATTAAAAGTGACATCATAAGCAACAGCGCCGCAATGGCAACTGCCGTGATAGGTGCTTTCACTCATTTTGTTTCCTTTATCAATTTCTTAGCAGCTCTAAATCAGGTGGTAGAAATCATCCGGCTTTACGAGCATTCCACAATGGCTTTAAAGCCGCCATAGCACATGCGTTTCATATCAAACGGCATGTCATCTGCATTGCAACCCTCTTTCATTTCAGGGTCATTATGGACTTTCTGATTAACCTCATCACGGTGCTCACGGGATTTATAGGTGATATAGGCAAAAACCATGACCTCGCCCGGTTTGGGTTTGAAGGTGGCTGGAAAGGTTGCACAGAAGCCCTTGTCTTCCATATCATCGGCGATGCATTCTTTATATTCTAGCGCCCCATGTTTGAGCCAGGTTTTGCCAGCGGCTTCTGCCATCTCACGGTATTCTTCAATTTTGTCTTGCTCAATTGAAAGTACAAATCCATCTACATAAGTCATATATTTGCTCCTTTACATTGTGTCTTCTTCTGACGGCATCATGATCTTCTAGCTCAGGACTGTAGTGACCAATGCAATCTGTTACACTGCAATAACAGGTCGACCAGAATGTTGTTCATAACGGGACATTATTTGCCCTTGAACTGTTTTCCCATAAACTTGATTTATTTAGTGATCACTATTAATATATAAGCTGGTAATTTCGTCAACAATTATTTAGCGATTGATACAAAAATATATGGCAAGAGGACGACCACGTCAGTTTGATAAAGTGAAAGCCCTTGATATTGCTTTGAAACTTTTCTGGACACATGGCTATGAAGGCACCTCCGTTGCTTTGCTGGCGAAGCGAATTGGGGTGAATGTGCCGAGTTTATATTCAGCGTTTGGCAATAAAGAGGCATTATTTCTTGAGGCGGTCAAATTCTACAGTGAAGAAAATGGCGGGTTTTATCATGAGGCGTTTCGGAAAAAAACAGCCCGTGAGGTGGCGAAATATATCCTTGAACATGAGGTGAAACTGGTGACGATGCCCGATGCGCCTGAAGGCTGCCTGATGATACAGGGGGCGTTAGTAACCAGCCCGGAATCTGACAATATTCGCCAAATGATGACAGACATGCGACGGACCGCAGAGACTTGGATGGAGCAACGATTTCAACAAGCCAAAGATGAAGGTGACCTGCCTAAAGACGCAAACCCGGCGGCGCTTGCCTGTTATATCATGGCGCTGAATTCTGGTATCGCCGTGCAGGCGAAAAGCGGCGTGAGCAAAAAAGAGCTGCAAAATATTGTCGCTATAGCAATGAAAAACTGGCCTTCAGCATAATGCCTGGCAGGTGATGTCTTTTGTCTGCAATATTTTGGTTTTAAAATTTACTTATATTCTTCTTTTGCTGTATGTTTTTGGTTTGGAAAAACAAGTGTTAGATGGGGTATCAATGAGCGCGCCAAAAGATTTAGATGAAAAAGATAATAAAGATCAGGCTTTTCGCCAGGCCGCGCTTAACTACCACGAATTACCTAAACCCGGAAAATTAGAAATCAGACCAACAACGCCTATGGCAAGCCAGCGTGATCTGGCGCTTGCTTATTCACCTGGTGTTGCTGTAGCCTGTCTTGAGATCAAGGCTGACCCGGCTAACGCAGCGCGATATACGGCGCGAAGCAATCTGGTGGCGGTTGTTTCGAATGGCTCTGCTGTTCTGGGGCTTGGCAATATTGGCCCGCTGGCTTCAAAACCTGTGATGGAAGGCAAGGCGGTTTTATTTAAGAAGTTTGCCAATATTGATTGCTTTGACATTGAACTGAATGAAACTGACCCGGAAAAACTGGCTGATGTGATTACCGCGCTTGAGCCAACCTTTGGGGCAATTAATCTTGAAGATATTAAAGCGCCGGATTGTTTTATTGTTGAGAAACTCTGCCGTGAGCGGATGAAGATCCCGGTTTTTCATGATGACCAGCATGGCACGGCGATTGTTGTGGGTGCGGCTGTGACCAATGCCTGCCACATTGTAGAAAAAGAATTAGCTGACATTAAAGTGGTTTCGACCGGCGGTGGTGCTGCGGGTATTGCCTGCCTGAATATGCTGTTAAAGCTTGGGGTGAAACGTGAGAATGTCTGGCTTTGTGACATTGAGGGGCTTGTTTATGAAGGCCGGACTGCGGATATGACACCGCAAAAGGCTGAATTTGCTCAGAAAACTGATTTACGCACGCTTGAACAAGTGATTGAAGGGGCCGACTTATTCCTTGGTTTATCTGGCCCTGGCATTCTTAAACCCGACTATGTGAAGAAAATGACTTCACAGCCGATCATTCTGGCTTTGGCAAACCCAACGCCAGAAATTTTACCCGACCTCGCCCGGGAAGCTGCGCCTGATGCGATTATCGCCACCGGCAGGAGTGACCATCCCAATCAGGTGAATAATGTGTTGTGTTTCCCGTTTATTTTCAGAGGTGCGCTTGATGTTTCAGCGACTGGAATTAACGACGCTATGGAAATTGCCTGTGTTGAAGGCATTGCCAAACTGGCGCGGCAGACTTCAAGCGCGGAAGCGGCTGCCGTTTATAAAGATGAGCGGCTTAGCTTTGGGCCTGAATATCTGATACCGAAACCTTTTGACCCGCGGTTGATGTCTGTTGTTGCCGGAGCTGTAGCGAAGGCGGCGATGGAAACTGGTGTTGCCGAGCGGCCGATTGTTGACATGGCCGCTTATAAAGCCACGCTTGACGGTGCGGTCTTTAAATCTTCAATGATTATGCGACCTTTATTTGAAGCAGCCAAAACGCAGAGCCGCCGGTTGATTTTTGCCGAGGGCGAAGATGAGCGGGTGCTGCGGGCGACAATGGCTATTCTTGAAGAAATGATCGACAAACCTATTTTGATCGGCCGGCCTTCGATTGTTGAGCAGCGGATTAATGATGCCGGATTGAAACTAAAGATCGGTGAAGATTTTGAGCTGGTGAACCCTGAGGCTGATATCCGATACCGGGCTTACTGGGAGGAATACCACGCATTGCTTTCCCGCCAGGGAATTTCGCCTGATCTTGCCAAGGCGATTATGCGTACGAACACAACTGCCATTGGGGCGATGGCGGTGAAACGAGGGGATGCTGACTGTCTGATTTGCGGGACATTTGGTGAGTATCACTGGCACCTTAAATATATTCAGCAGGTGCTTGGTTCTAGACAGAGACTTAGAACGCCGCTTGGTGCTTTATCTTTGATGATTTTACCGACCGGCCCGCTGTTTCTTGCGGACACACAGGTGAACCATGACCCGACGCCGCATCAGATCGCTTTAACCGTGATTGCAACGGCACGGCATGTGCGCCGGTTTGGTCAAGTGCCAAAAGTTGCGCTTTGCTCGAATTCCATTTTTGGCAATATGGACACCAATTCCGGCCGTAAAATGCGGGAGACTATGGAAATCCTAAACGAGCAGGAGCTTGATTTTGAATATGATGGGGAGATGAATGTTGAGGCCGCTTTGGACCCGTTGATGCGGGCACGGTATCTGCCTGATTCCCGCCTAGAGGGGCCAGCGAACGCCCTTGTCTTTGCCAGCACTGACAGTGCCGGTGCAGCGCGGAATATTTTAAAATCTACAGTCAGCGGGCTGGAGGTTGGGCCTATTTTAATGGGCATGGGCAATGAGGCGCATATTGTGACGCCGTCGATCACAGCCAGAGGCCTTCTTAATATTTCTGCTATCGCTGGCTCACCGGCTGACAGTTATGGGAAAAAGCAACTCCGGTCGTAAACATTGTTAAAACTTTGTGAGCATGGCTCAGCTGCAAAGAGGCGTCGCTCATTATGCTAAAGTTTTATGCCTTCTTCTTTGGTTTGCTGCTGATCTGGCTCTGCATCAGGTTTTATTAATGGTGTTTCTTTTTCAGGAGCAATGATTTCAGGTGTGGTCTTTTCTTCCTCGGGAGGGGTGAGCTTTGCACTGTCCCTTAATTTGATGATTTCTTTTCTTATAAAACTGATTTCTTCATCAGTATATTCCAGATTGTCAATTTTCTTTAATGCTTCCTGATAGTTTCCCTCTTGCACGTCTTTATTAATGTTTTTCAGAATTTCAGGTTTGTCTTTTTTAAATTTTTCATAGGCCGTGATTTTAAGCCCGGTTCCTTCAAACATGTGGGGGTTGGTGGCGATGTAGCCTGTTAACATGATGGCCAGCACAAGCAACCAGATCTGACGGTATTTTCTAACCAGTGCTGAATGCAACAGGGCCAGACCAAGAAGAGGTAAAGCGGCGCTGTCTCCATCGATCACGCAGGCGAGGAATAACAGGGCACCAAATCCCCAGACCAACAAAAAAGCACCCCACCAGAGATTATCCAGCAGGGTATTTTGTTTTATTTCACGCCGGTTTGTTAACACAGGATTGATGTTCTTTTTAAACATGTGAAAGCCCTAGCTAATCATGATCGATACTTGTGAAATTACTATAGACAGAGTGCGAGACAGAGACAATTCAGCATATCATGCTGCATTTCTGCGATCTGATCGTGATAAAATTAACTTTTCACGTGTATTAGTGCCAAGATCACACTTTTTTAACTAAGAATACTTACTTTCGTTCGTACACGGAACTTGAGGTAAATTATGTGGAAATTTTTTCAACTCCTGGTCGTTGCTGGGCTTTTTTTTAATGGACCTGCTCACGCAAACCCTAATGCACCTGATGCAAAAGCGCTTATAAATGAAGAATTTATAAAGAAGACACGGGTCTGGCTTGCGAACCCGATTGTGGCTCTTTCGATTAAGGCGCAAAATGATAAACGCGGTTCGCTAAAACAAGCTGACATCGACAAGCTTGATAAGCAGTGGCGTGATGAGCGCAAGAAAGATGACAAACCGCTGATTTCCGCAACACTTACCGCGCCTCTTTCAGTTTATTTATTGCGGGTGCAGGCGCAAAATCTCGGCCTTTATACCGAAATTTTCGTTATGGATACAAACGGGCTGAATGTCGGCCAAAGCGCGATTACCAGTGACTACTGGCAGGGTGACGAAGCCAAGTTTCAAAAGACATTTAAAGTCAGCTCGAATGCCGTCTTTATTGATGAGCCTGAATGGGACGCCGAACGCAAAATCTGGCGGGCCCAGCTAAACCTTACCCTTGCAGATCAGAAAACCAGTAAAGCGATCGGCTCAGCGACCGTTGAGGTCAACCTGACTGAGCTACAGCGCCGTTCTGCACCATTGTACTAGTTGTTACAGGAAGAAAAATAATGATATCGAATATGTCTGTTACAAAGAAAAGTGTTGGTGCGTTTCTGGCGCTTGCTTTGATTAGTGGAATAACTGCCATGGTTATTTCGGGTAAAGTTTTAAGTGCGCTTTCAGCGGTTGATGAGACTTCAAGTATTCAGAATGTCACCACTGATGCTTCTGAATTGCAAAAGGCAATATTTGATCAGGCACTTTCCGTAAAGACATTCCTGCTGACGGGTGACCGGTCATGGGTTACTGAAGCTGAGGAAAAGACAGTAGAAATCAGAGACCGGTTGAAGAAACTCCATACTGGTATTGAAGGTAAAGTCGATGAGGCGTTGCCGAAACTTCAGGCTGTTGAAAAAAGCTGGAACAGCTGGTTGAATAATTTTGCTGGCCGGCAAATTCGACTTATGCGTGACCCAAACACTGTTGACCTTGCCAGAGCGCTCGAATTAACCAACGAAAACACCATGTTGCTTGGTGATATCGTTAAATCAAGTGCGGAGCTGACGGCGGCACTCAATGCCAAAAAAGATGTGTTGCTTGGTTTACAAAACAGTGAATTATCTATGGTGCAAATGATTGCTCTGTTGAGTGCATTGATGATTGGTGTGTTTGCACTTGTGCTTGGATATTTAAATCATATCCTTGTTTCTAAACCGCTTAGTCAGCTTAGTTCGATTATACAGAAGCTGGCAGAGGGTGATACCAGTCAGACTATTGATTATGGCAGCAGAGGTGATGAAATCGGTACGATGGGGGCATCGCTTGGTGTGTTCCAGAAAAGTATCGCCCGCAATCAGGAACTTGAAGCTGAGGCAAAACAGCAAAGACGGATCAGAGAAGAAGAGCGCCGCAATGAGATGGAAGCGGTTGCCTCTGAATTTGAAAATACCGTTCTTACTATCAGTGAAGAAATGATTGCTGCGCTTGGCGGGCTGAATGAAACGGCTGGTACATTATCAACCCTTGCGAACGGTACGACAGAGCAAGCCAGGTTGGTTTCAAGAGAATCAGATGAAGCGAAGAACAATGTCAACTCTGTTGCCAGCGCCACTGAAGAGCTGTTCTCCTCTACCAAAGAAATTAATGAACAGATTAAGTCATCTGCTGAGCGGGCACGAGAAGCTTCCAATGAAGTTGTGAGGTCCAATCAGGCGGTTGAAACGTTGCAGCAAGTCGTTGGTAAAATCGGTGATGTGACGAAACTCATCACAGATGTGGCTGAGCAGACCAATTTGCTGGCGCTTAATGCGACGATTGAAGCAGCACGGGCTGGAGAAGCTGGTAAAGGATTTGCCGTCGTTGCTTCTGAAGTGAAGGCGCTTGCGGCACAAACATCAAAAGCGACCGACGAAATTGACAGCCAGATTTCTGAAATGAGGGCTGCTGCCTCACTTTCAATTGAAGCCACATCTTCCGTGGCGGCAATGGTCAATGCGATATCGGAAGCCTCTAACGCGATTGCCGGCGCGATTGAACAACAAAGCGCGGCAACTTCCGAGATTGCCATGAGCGTTTCGAGTGTTGCGGACGGCACTGAGAAAGTTTCAGAATCAATCGGTGAAGTGAGCGGTAGTGCGGGCCGAACCGGTGAGCTTAGCTCGGAAATGAAACTGTCCGTTGCTCAATTGCATGAACGCTCTGATAATCTGCGCGGCTCTATGAACGATTTCTTATCTAAAGTTCGGGCCGTCTGATCTAAGTTCTTCTCACCCGTTATCTGCTTGATATGCTTCAGGCAGATAACGGGGCTTTGAAATTCAGGCTTATATTCAATCATTTTATTCAGTTAGCAGAAGGGTGCACTTCGAGGAAGTTGTCCTTTTATTGTTGGCATTATACTGGAAAGCATTTGATAAATTCCTGTTCGCCTTTCGGACTGAACGCTACGACGCGTGATCCATTTATTCTTCTGGCCCAGTCCAATTCATAAATTCTTGCCAGCAATGCGGTGCCGAGTGAGCCTGAAAGGTGGGATCGTCTTGAGCTCCAATCGAGACAGGCTTTGCAAAGTGGGCGGCGGCTTTTCTTAAGTGGTGTGAAATCGACCTCTAAATTTTCAAAGAGTAGCACGCCAGTATCTGTCAGGCTGACGTCATCACCCTCTTCCACCAGATGCCCGTTCAACAACAGGCTATCATAAACCTGAACGCCTAAGTCTCCCGCCAGATGATTATAGCAAACCCTTGCTTTTCTTAAGGCTTCATCCTTTGGGCCGGTTCTTGTGCGCAACAAACCGTGCTTTGCAGCCAGCCCCATCATAGTTTCGAGTAATTTTCCAACATCTTCATCAGCCAGAGAAAAATAACGATGGCGCCCCTGCTTCCGCCGGTTGATCATCTGCGCGTCTTCTAATTTTTTTAAATGTGTGCTTGCTGTTTGCACCGTCACGCCGGCCTCTGCTGCCAGTTCGCTGGCGGTCAGCGCTTTGCCGCTCATCAAGGCGGTGAGGATATTAGCCCGGGCCGGATCACCGATCAACGCGCCTAGCAGGGCTATGTCTGGTCCTTCTTTCACTCTGCTGCTCCTTTCATTGGCACATCTAAGCTAAAGCCGTTTCGACACTATCACAGAAACCATCTTGCATAGTTAGACCTTAATCGAACTATTATCGTCATGCAATGGGCTATGGTGCCATCATGTTTTAAGGACTGAACAGGAGGTTTTAATATTATGATTGCTGTTATTTTTGAAGTCTGGCCTGCTCCAAACCGGCAGGATGATTATATGGACATAGCTTCTGAGTTGCGACCGGCGCTTGAGAAAATTGATGGTTTTATCTCTGTGGAGCGGTTTCAAAGCCTGACAGAGCCAACGAAGATCTTGTCTTTATCATTTTTTAGGGACGAGACTGCTGTCCGAAACTGGCGCAATCTTGAAGCGCACCGCGAAGCTCAGACCAAAGGCCGCAAAGGTGTGTTTGCTGATTACCGCTTACGGGTTGCGGAAGTGGTGCGAGATTATGGCATGAGGGAAAGGGAAGCCGCTCCTGATGATAGCCGGAAACTGCATGACAAATGGTTAAGTGGCCCGGCATTGTCTTTTATAAGAACCGGGCAGCATCAGAGTGGTAATTCATCATGAAGGTTGGCTCTTAATAATAAACGGTAGATAAAACAGCTGAACTGCAAGAGAGGTTTTGAACCGGATGCCTTACAGTTCAGCTGATCATTGCCGCCTTACTGGAGCGGGGAGCGACTGGTCGGGGTCAGTTCTTTAATTTCGGTTTGACTTCTGTCTATCAGCTCCCCAATTTTTGGTGAGAAGTAGGATTTCCATTGATCACTTTCATATATGGCCTGATAAATCCTTTCTTTCTCTTGCTGGCTTTCAAAACGGCGCAGCCAGATATAGCTCGTTTCATCTTCAACAGCGCGGAAGCTGCCATTCAGCACGGCACCTTTCGAGATAGCAAATGGGATGATCTCATCTTCCATAAATTCAAGCCACTGATCCATTTTACCGGGTTGGATTTTATAGTGCCGCAATTCAAATATGGCCATTTTCGTTTCTCCTTTTTTCGTTTTTTATCTGCACCATCTCAGAAATTTTCAACCACGATTTTGCCTTTGGCTTTGCCGGTTTCAACGAGTTCATGGGCTTTTCTCATATTTTCTGCGTTGATAGGGGAAAGCACCTGATTGAGGGTTGTGCGAATGAGGCCCTGGTCGATTTGCGTTGCGACTTTTGTCAGTAGTTTATGTTGCTCGATCATGTCTGGTGTTTGGAACATGGCTCTTGCAAACATAAACTCCCAATGCAGGCTGGCAGCCTTGCGCTTCATTTCGGCCATCGGCATTGGCAGGTCAGTATCATCAATTGTGACGATGCCACCTTCCGGGCGGATCAGTTCAACGGCGGTTTCCCAGTGGCGCATATCATTAAAGATTGCGACATGGTCGACGAAATTCATGCCCAGCGCACGAACAGCGCTGACCATATCTCCCCGGTGATTGACAACATGATCAGCGCCAAGCTCTCTCACCCAGTCAGTGGTTTCCTGCCTTGATGCGGTGGCGATAACCGTCAAACCGGCAAGTTTTGCTAACTGGATGCCGATTGAGCCAACACCACCACCCGCGCCGATGATCAGGATTGTTTCGCCTTTATTTGCACCATTCGGATCGATTTTTAAGCGATCAAAAAAAGCTTCATAGGCTGTGATGGTGGTCAGCGGTAAAGCTGCTGCTTCTGCAAAGGATAGTTTTTTTGGCTTTACACCAACGATGCGTTCATCAACACATTGGAACTCAGCGTTTGATCCAGAGCGGGTTATGTCACCTGCGTAATAAACTTCATCGCCTTCTTTAAACAGGCTGACTTCCGGCCCGACAGCTGCAACAACACCGGCTGCATCCCATCCGAGCACTCTTGGAGTTTCTTCTACGATATCTTTTGGTGACCGCACTTTTGTATCCACCGGATTGATGGCGACCGCTTTGACGGCAACGAGAATGTCCCGGCCTGTCGGGGTTGGTAAATCCAAGGTTACATCAAGGAATGCATCTGGATTGCTGACGGGTAAATATTGTTTCAGGGCCACGGCTTTCATGGGGTCTCTCCTTTGTTTTTAGTTCTTTATTTCTTTAATTCTTTGGCTTTGCCCCAGCTGGGGTAATCGCTATATCCTTTTTCAGTCCCGCCAAATAAAGTCGGTGCATCAAAGACAGATAGTGGCAGATTTTCCATATAGCGTCGCGGCAAATCCGGGTTGGCGATAAAGGGGCGGCCAAAGGCAACGAGATCTGCAAGATCTTTATTCAGAATGTCTTCAGCACGCTGTTTGGTATATTTCCCCGCGACAATGATGTTACCTTTATAGACGTTTCTCAGGTCATGACGGAATTTCTCTGGAATGGTTGGGGCGTCGTCCCAATCAGCTTCGGAAAGATGGATATAAAGCAGGCCGATATTATCCAGCTCTTTTGCCGCCAATAAAATGGTTTCAATTATTTCATCATCTTTCATGCCGCGCTCAGTGATGAAAGGTGAGAGCCTGATGCCGGTCCGGTTTGCACCAACCGTCTTTGTCACGGCGTCAACTACCTCTTTTAGAAAACGAATTCTGTTTTGCTGTGATCCTCCATATTCATCCGTTCTCTGGTTTGAGGTGCGGCGTAAAAACTGGTCTATCAGATATCCGTTGGCGCCGTGAATTTCAACACCATCAAAACCGGCCTTTATGGCGTTTTCTGCCGCGACGGCGAAATCCTTGACGATCTCTTTGATCTCTGCTTTTTCCAGAGCGCGCGGTGTCGGGCAATTGACCATATTGCCAACACCGGTTGCCGGGTCAACAACCCAGACTTGCGCATCAGGCGCAATTGCTGAGGGGGCAACCGTTTTGCCATCTTTGTGAAAGGTTTCATGGCTCATACGGCCAACATGCCAGAGCTGGAGAAAAATGCGCCCTCCTTTGTTGTGGACCGCATCGGTTACCAGTTTCCAGCCTTCAATATGCTCTTTTGTATGAATGCCGGGTGTAAAAGAATAGCCCTGCCCCTGATTTGAAATCTGTGTTGCTTCGGTGATGATCAGCCCGGCTGAAGCGCGCTGTGCGTAATAATCTGCCATCATGGCATTTGGTATATTTCCCGGCTGGGTTGTTCTGGCGCGGGTCATTGGTGACATGACAATTCTGTTTTCCAGTTTGTCCGGACCAAATGCCAAGAGAGAAAATAGCTTCGATGTCATTGTTGTTACACCTTTATGTTTCGATCAGTTTTGTAATGTTTGAGACAATTTAGCTATTGCAGCAGTGTTTGATAATATAGTAATATTCGAAATAGTAATTCGGAATATCCATATAATGATATTAGACAATTTAACACTGTTTTTACGGATCGTTGAAAAGGGTGGCATGGCGGCTGCCGGGCGAGACCTCGACCTTTCGCCGGCAACTGTCAGCGAACGGCTGGCCGCACTTGAAGTCTATTATGGCACGCGGTTGCTGACCCGAACGACCCGCTCCCTCAGCCTGACTGATGAAGGACGAGAGCTGGTGCAGGGCGCGCGGCGGATTTTGGCTGAGGCTGAAGAAGTTGAAGCGCGCATCAGACATGGCACTGAAAATATTTCCGGCACAATCCATTTAAGCGCACCGGTTGACCTTGGCCGCAACCGGATTGTACCGCTCGCGGATCAGTTCATGGCTCTGCATCCATTGGTGAATTTCGATATCATTTTAAATGATGGTTATATTGACATTGCCCAGTTGGGGCTTGATCTGGCACTTAGATTCGGCGCGCTTTCTGATAGCACTCTTCGATCGCGCAAACTCGGTGAAAATCACAGGATTGTCTGCGCTGCCCCCTGCTATCTGGCAAAACATGGCCGACCAAAACATCCGGATGATCTTCAGTTTCATAACTGCCTGTTGATGCGCTTTGGTATTGAGGTGGACCGTGAGTGGCGGTTTATGATTGATGGCAGGGAAACGACGAAACTGGTGAGAGGCAACAGAATAGCCAATGAAGGTGAACTGGTACGGCAATGGTGCATCAACGGGCACGGGCTTTCTCTGAAATCGCTTTATGATGTGGATGAGGACTTGCGCACTGGCCGACTGGTTGCTCTGCTGAAAGAATTTTCACCGGCACCAAACGCGCTGCAGGTGGTTTATCCAGCCGGGGCAACACAGCCGCGCCGTGTTCGTATGTTTATAGATTTTCTACGGGAAGAAATTCAAAAACAGGCACCGCTTGCGTAATTTCCTTTGACGCTCAAGAGAGGAGGAAGGCGCACGAGCGACTGACAGGGACATTTAAAAGAGACTTTAAAGACCTTCGAGAATAACTTGCCGATTGCCTTGAACAGGTTTTTAAAGAAGTAGCCGCTTGGGTCTGTGTAGCTCAAGGGGTTATTCAGCAGTTAGAGCATAGGTTACTTACATTGGGTCGATTGAATGCTCTAACTTATTTGTTTACGCGCAATTTTCCCGATCCTCGCTTCACTCCGGTCGGATTGTGCTCTGGCTATAGCGGTTCCAGCTTTGCAGGTTACTGGTTGCCTGCACATGCGGATCAGCCGACAGGAAGCGGCCAAGCTCAGCATCATAGACCCGCCCGTTCATATGAACAAGACCCACGCCATCCAACTACTCGTGGCCCGTAAAGTCACGGGTCGACAGGTTGGTGTAAAATCACTTTACATCTTTACTTATGTAATGACCTGGTCCTTCAATCCAATGGCCGGCTTCAACAATTTTAATTAGTTCTCCGTTGGTGATACGTTCAAAATTAATACCTCTTAAAGGATCTAATTTTATTGCTGCATAAAAACGGACTTATAATCGGCTGTATAAATTTAGGTATTTTTCACTTATTTACAAAGTCAGAATAATCGCCAGGTACATATACCTTAAACTCAGATAGAAATATGTCTATAAAAGCATGCCCTTGCTCATCAGGATGATACTTTTTGGCTCAAATGTGTCTTCCATGAAGTGAGCCTAATCTATTTGTGAGAGCTGTTCAATGAGGCTCATTCTACCTTCTAAATTAACCTCATGCAGTGATGGCACTGGAAAATTGCATGAATTTCGTGGTTAAACATTGTCCGGTTGTTTAATTTTGAAGATAGAATGTTTTTTGCTAGTTGAATATCGTTGACGGGGAAATGATGATGAAAAGAAACTTTTGGATTTTATTTGTGATAGCTGTATGGCCGCTTTTGGTTTTGGTGAGCAAACCATCGTTGTCGCAAGATGTTACTTCTGATGCTGTTCCTCAGGGTGAAGCTTTCAAGTCGAAAATATTAGATATGCCTTATGAAAAAGCCCGAAAGATTATTCTCAACAGTGGTTGGGTTTCTGTTAAAAATGCTGCACCTGATGAACTCATGTTTGTTACGCGTGATATGTATGACAAAGGCTATGTCGAGGTTGATCTGTGTTCTCCTGTTGGTGATACGCCCTGTAATTTTTATTTTAAAAATGGAGATGAGGGGTATCTTAGGGTCATAACAAAAGAAGAAGTACCACATGTGGTATCAGTTATGATTTTGGATGAGAAGGCATTTAGAGACGCTCGTCCCTAATTGATGCTGGAAGAATGAGGATATAATTATCAGCATTACCCCCGTCGGTTGGTCCAGTTTGTGTTTTGATCATCATTCATTTGACCTAATACCCTTGTTAGGTCCATCCGGCTGGAAGATTTTCCGGGTTTTGGGGTTACGGTGACTGAAATGCCGCCGTGGGTTTTAACAGCGAGATTGATTGTATGTTGCCAATCGAACTGTGTGGTGGGAATTACTGATAGCTGGTTGAATATTTTCACTCTGCTCAACTGAAAAGTCACGGTCCTTGTTGGCTCGCATTTCATAATCAGATAAGGCTTGTTCTGCTGGCAGGTTAAACTTTTCTTCCAGCCAATTTGGACCTTCAACAAAATAACGCTAAATTATTGATTTTATTGGCGCGCCGGGGAAGATTCGAACTCCCGACCCCCTGATTCGTAGTCTGAAGAATAGGAAAATCATAGGTTTTTACAAGTTCTCTTTATCTTATTGTTTTTATATAATTTATTTGCAATTACTGCTCATAAGTGAACATAGCTAAATTTGCGATTTTACTTGATTTTGGTAGACAATTGGTAGACATTTTGACCTCCTGATCAATCAAACAGAGGGTCGCTTCTCACCATGGCCAAAACCAACTTAACGGACAGAACGGTTCAAGCTGCCAAACCCAAAAATGGCAAGAGGACTTACTTTTGGGATAGTAAAGTAACAGGCTTTGGTCTGCGCATTGAAACCACAGGCAGTAAAATATTTGTTGTAAAATATCGGTTCAAAGGCCAGCAAAGAATGGTGACTTTAGACCGTTACCCATCCATCACATAGGCTGACG
>JAJFHX010000034.1 GCA_021775425.1 Hyphomicrobiales bacterium | reverse complement strand
AAGAAGGGTGTGGCGACGCACTCTTCTGGTAACCATGCTTTGTCACTATCCTATGCTGCTGGCCGGCGGGGGATTCCCTGCACGGTGGTGATGCCACGGACAGCGCCGCAAGCCAAAAAGGATGCGGTGATTGGTTATGGTGGCAAAATCGTTGAGTGCGAGCCATCAACTTCCAGCCGTGAGGCGACCTTTGCTGAAGTAGTTGCGGAAAGCGGTGCGGACTTTGTGCATCCTTATAATGATCACCGAGTGATTGCGGGACAGGGAACCTGTGCATTGGAGCTGAATGAAGATGTTTCAGGTCTTGATGCGGTCATCGCGCCAAGTGGCGGCGGTGGCATGGTTTCCGGTACCTGTCTGACCCTTAGCAATATCGCGCCTGAGATGGAAATTTATGCGGCTGAACCCGAGCAGGCTGATGACGCCTATCGGAGTTTTAAAGCCGGGCATATCATCGCTGATGATGCGCCGGATACGGTTGCAGATGGATTGAAAGTGCCATTGAAAGAAAACACATGGCACTTTGTTTCCAAATATGTGACCGATATCCTAACGGCTAGTGACCAGGAAATTATTGACGCAATGTTATTAACCTGGAAACGCATGAAGATAGTTATGGAACCCAGCAGCGCTGTGCCGTTGGCGACCATTTTGAAAAATCCAAAAACATTTGCAGGCAAACGGGTGGGAGTTATCATCACCGGCGGTAATGTTGATTTGGCTAAACTTCCCTGGATCGATAGTTAAGGAGACGATTATGAATAACGAAATTAATCTGAGTAAATATGAAGTGGGTTATGACATTCCGGCTGCTGTCGGCATGAATGAAAAAGACATTCAGACACCCTGCCTTGTGGTTGACCTTGATGCGCTTGAAGAAAATATCGCAACGATGCGTGATCTTTGTGCGAATATGGGTGTGCGGCACCGGGTACATGGTAAGATGCATAAATCGTCTGATGTTGCACATCTGCAAATGGAACTTGGCAAGGCGTGTGGTATCTGCTGTCAGAAAGTTTCTGAGGCTGAATCTTTTGCCCGTGCTGGCATTAAAGATGTGCTTGTTTCAAACCAGGTTCGGGACCCGGCAAAAATAGACCGGCTGGCGAAGATGCCGAAACTTGGCACTCGCACAATCGTTTGTGTTGATGATATGGAAAATATCAGCGAGCTTTCTCAAGCGGCACAAAAACACGGTACTGAAATTGAGGTTCTGGTTGAAATTGATTGCGGTGCCGGGCGCTGCGGTGTGGTTTACGGTGAGCCGGTTGTTGTGCTTGCAAAAGCCATTGAAGCTGCGCCGGGTCTGAAATTTGCCGGGTTGCAGGCCTATCAGGGTGCCGCGCAGCATGTGGTGGATTTTGAAGAGCGCAAAGCCATTTTTGCTAAAGCCATTGAGCAGGTTCGGGTGACGGTTGATCTTCTGAAAGACGCTGGACTTGAATGTGATATTGTTGGCGGTGCTGGCACTGGCTCTTATTATTTTGAAGGCAATTCTGGTGTTTATAATGAAATGCAGTGTGGGTCTTATGCTTTTATGGATGCAGATTATGGACGCATCAATAATGATAAGGGGGAACGGATTCATGAGTTTAAAAACGCGCTTTTCATTCTCACTTCTGTGATGAGCCATGCCAAGGCTGAAAAAGCGATTTGTGATGCCGGATTGAAAGCGCAATCTGTTGATAGTGGTTTGCCGGTGATTTTTGGCCGTGATGATGTTGAATATGTCAAATGTTCTGATGAGCATGGTGTGATCGCTGATCCGAATGGGGTTCTGGACATTAACGAAAAACTGAAGCTTGTGCCGGGCCACTGTGACCCGACATGTAATGTGCATGACTGGTATGTTGGTGTGCGTGGTGGCAAGGTTGAGAAAATCTGGCCTATTTCTGCCCGCGGCAAAGCTTATTAAATCGGTGAATTCTGTTTCCTCTCAACTGACCGTGCCTGGTCAACTTTTGTCAGGCGCGGTCTTTTGTAATTTATAAAATGCGGGATCGTGTTTTTAGATGATTGAGTTTGCCAAGCTTGGTGACGTGAAAGAAGAGCTGATCATTGAGTTGATGAATAATGATCAGGTTGGTTTGCAGATGCCGTTGCTCAGAGACGGTTTTTCGTCCGAGCAATGCCAGCAATTTTTATTAGCGAAGCAACAGCTTTGGAGGGAACACGGATATGGCCCGTGGGCCTTTCTGATTGACGGTGAATTTGCCGGTTGGGGTGGATTGCAGCCTGAGCAGGGTGACGCTGATTTCGCGCTTGTTTTGCATCCAGACTACTGGGGTTGGGGCCGAAAGATTTTTGAAAAGGTGAAGGTCTGGGCCTTTGAAGACATGGGCCTACATTCGATCACTATTTTACTGCCACCAAGTCGACCGAATTCTAAAGCTGTTCACCGGTTGGGTTTTGTTGATGATGGTGAGTTGAATGTGGACGGAGAAACATTTTTGAGGTTTCGGCTTAACAATCCTCGGATCTGATATTCAGGTCTAATTCTCAGGAGGACCTTCAGCCCAACCTTCAGGCCGGTTTTTTTGCAGAGCATTGCAGAATAGCCAGTTTGAAGATGATCAGTATAATCAGACGAAACAAATAGAATTTGTTGTTTTGAAAAAAGACATAAACGAAATTAAAAGACAAGGAAGAAGAATATGGGATCTGCATCTGGGAATGAGTTGCTTATCGTTTCAGAAGAAATCTGCCAAAAAATTGTAGGCCGGGGAGATGCATTTAAAGCGGTTGAAAGTGTGTTTGGTGCTATGTCGCGGAAGGACGCTTATAATTTTCCGGTGGTGCGGGAAGCGATTGGCCATGCGGATGCGCTTTATGGTTTTAAGTCCGGTTTTGATAAAGCGGGTATGTCGCTTGGTGTGAAATCGGGTGGATACTGGCCGGGGAATATGGCGAAGGGTTTATCAAACCACCAGTCAACGGTGTTTCTGTTTGACCCTGACACGGGCCGGCTTGGCGCGCTGGTTGGCGGCAATTATTTAACGGCTGTTCGTACCGCTGCGGCTTCGGCTGTATCTATAGCGCATCTTGCGCGCAAAGACAGCAAGGTGCTGGGCATGGTTGGGGCCGGGCATCAATCCCAGTTTCAGCTTAGAGCGGCTGTTGAGCAGCGTGACATTGAAAAAGTTGTTGCCTGGAATTTCCACCCCGAAATGCTGCCGAAACTTGGCGCAGTTGCTGAAGAGCTTGGATTGCCATTTGAAACTGTGGAACGTGAACAGCTTGGTGCTGAAGCAGATGTGATCATCACCATTACGTCAGCTTTTGAACCTTTGATGATGAAAGACTGGATTAAGCCAGGAACACACATTGCCTGTATGGGGACTGACACTAAAGGCAAACAGGAAGTTGATGTTGCCCTAGTTGCTGCGGCCAGCGTCTTTACTGATGAAATCGCTCAATCAATTTCAATCGGCGAGGCGCAACATGCGATTGCGGCCGGCACGCTGAAAGAAGCTGACATCACGCCGATTGGTGAGGTGATTAACGGCAATCATAAAGGCCGGAGCAGTGACGATGAAATCACTCTATTTGATGGGACTGGCGTTGGTTTGCAGGATCTAGCGGTTGCTTCTGTTGCTGCAAAACTTGCTGATGAGCAGGGGCTTGCGAAACGGGTTGCGCTTTAATCAAAAGCCTATTTTAAATCATGATTGAATAAAAGGGTCCGTTTATTGCGGGCCCTTTTTGTTTGTTGGTTGGTCTTTTATCACTCATTGTAAGGTGTGCCGTTTTTATGGGTGAATATCCAGTTGCCGTTACTATCCTGTTCTGCTTTCAGGTCATCATTTGGATAGGTGGCGGTATCTCCTTTGGTTCGATCGCCGATTTCCAGATAAACCACATCTTCATCCGTTTCGTTGAGTAGTTGATGGGCCACGCCATTGGCTGGAAAGCCGGAACACATGCCACCTTTAAGGATGACCTTTTCAAATTCGGTTTTAAGGGTGGCTGTGCCCTCAAGGATGTAGATGAATTCATCCTGTTTTGTGTGGCGGTGCAAAAGAGCGGAAATGCCACCTGGTTTGAGCCGCGTTAAATTCACACCAAAGTTCGTGAGCCCGAACGGCTCGCCCAATATTCGTTTTTCTCGTGATTTCATACGGCTGAAAAATGGCTCAGGATAGTTTGACGGTTTCTCGCGGAGAGGGATTTCTTTGGCGTTTAAATAGAGGGGTTTTTTGTTTTCTGACATTATTTTTCCTTAGCTGTGGGGTGGGATTTAGATGATATGGATTAGTGATTTTCTGATTGCAGAGAAGGAAATTTTTATGATCGGGTTGGTTTTTGTATGCAGGTGAAAGGCATCATTTGTCAAATTACTGACATCTCACATCATCTACAACGTACTGATAATCTGATAATATTCAGGATTCAAGAGAAACAGTGCCTGTCAAAGGGGCGAGTTTAATTAGCTGATTAAAAATAATATTGGTTGGACTTAGTGAGAATTTGAGCCCAAATTTTTCCAGAAAATTTGGTGGAATGATGATCAGTTCCATCGCATATGAATGAAACGGAAAGTAAAATTATGGAAAATAATGTCGTTATTCCAGATACCAGAAAAATCGAATCACTTAAAAAAAATGTTGAAATTGCAATTTCTGAAGCCAAAGATCTTGACCTCTCTTATACGGCTAACCTTTTAAAAATTGTGCAGGAATCTATTGTCCAGGAAATCAATAAGAATATCAAAGTTGTTGAATTAGATTAATCAGAGGAAGTGAAGTTTCTTTATCCTTGTTTGCGGTAATCTTTTGGGGCGACACCAAACCAGGCTTTACCTGCACGTGAAAATACACTTGGTTCAGAATAACCAAGTAAAAAGGCAATCTCGTTTATCGGGGTTTCTGTTTCCAGTAGATAGCGACGGGCCATTGATTTTCTAATATCATCGGTTAACTGGCTGAATGTGGTGCCTGACACCTCGAGACTTCGTTGAAGGCTACGAGTTGACATGCCCATTTCAGCTGCAACAATGTTCACTGATACCTTCCCTTTTTTTATGGCATTGCTGATTTCCTGCGTAATGCGAAACAAATCATCACTTCTGTTTTCACGATTTTCGATTTCAGCCAGTGCGGCTTGTTCAATGAGGGTATAGAGGTTGGGCTCGCTGCCAGGTGGTTTAAATTCGAGAAAATATTTTGGAAACCTTACCTGATACTTAGGTTCATCAAAGTAGAGCTTTTCACCGATGAGTTTCTTATAAATATTAACTCGTTCAGGTTGAGGATGTTGGAATATGCCAGTTATGGAAATTGTTTCATCTTGTACTAAATGTCTGAGCCGTGAGGCTACAAATGATTCAGCCAGCCCCATGAACTGGGCATCTGGCCCATAGTAATCTGAAAACTCCCATTCTAATACACATTCTTCGCCATCAATTTCATAATTGAGGCAAAAGCCGTCGCTTATCATCTGATGAAAGCGAACCCAATTTTTAAGGGCGATATCAAGTGTTGGAGCTGAAAGGGCAGTGTAATCAAATACACCAGGTGCACCGATGGGTGCCATAGATCCGATCACTACACCCAAAGTCTCATCATTTAGTTTTTTTGCGGCAATTTCATAGAGTGAGATTACTGATCGAAGCGGAACCATAACCTGAGGTTCCATTGTTATATCAGCTGAAATACCAACCCGTGGCAACAATTCCCTTAGATTCAGGTGTGTTGTCTCAAGATACATATTGATGAATAAGAGAGCTGTTGCTGTAATTTGTGGGTTTCTATCTGCTTTTCCCATGAACAGTATCTTTTCAATGCTCTTAGATAATTTTCCCTTTATAACCAAACAATCTACTTATTCTCGGTAGTCAGATCAAGCTTACTCAACCGAGGGTTTAAAGAATTTTCACTTTAATTTTGAAATGTATGGGTGAATATGGTGATTAGTTTGCCTTTTCGACCAGAATAACACTGCTAAAAACCACATTATTACGTTCTTCCCAAATCGTTCATATATTGAAAGATGCTGTTAAAGGGTTATAGAAAAATGGTAAATTAGAGTGTTTTACCTAGCTCTTTTGCGTGTTTTTGCTAGCAATCGTTTTTCGATACTCTGAAACAGGCAGGCCGCCAACGCCCCAGTTTTCCATGTTTACTTCTTCGATCACGACAAAAGTAGTGGCCGGGTTTTTACCCAGCACTTTGACCAACAGGTCAGTTACGCCTTTGATAAGTTCAGCCTTTTCGGTTGTTGATGGTCCATTACCATCAGGACCGCCTTCTCTGGTGAGCTGAATGGATACATATGGCATGTCAGTATTCCTTTTTTATTGAATTTTCGGTTGGAGTATATGTGAAAATTTTGCTCATGATTTGCCAGCCATGATGATCCAGGGTGAGTGTCAGGAAGTCGAGATAATCGCGTTGCATCATGGTCATGCTGGCTTTGACAAATGCCATATTTTCCCCGCCCAATTCGATAGAGATAATGTTGTCTTTTCTTTTCTCGCCGGTTTTGGCCGGGGGTGTTCTCTTTTCTACAATGGCGAAATATTCACCAAGTGGTTTGTTGATATAGTCACCCTCTGTCATGTTGATATAGCGGGCATCGGGGTGGAAGACTTTGGCGAGGCGTGCGGTATCTGCGTGATGGAGGCCTTTGAAATAGGCCTCCATCAATTTGCAGATTTCGCTGAACCCGTTTTGGGCTGGCATTATATTAAGCCTTCGGTTTTCAAAGCGGTTTGAGTGGCTGGACGCTTGCTGACACGTTCGGCATAGGTGCTGATACGAGGCCATTGGGTCAGGTCGATGCCGACAAAGTTGGACCAGTTGCTGACCACAAAAAGATACGCATCAGCGACTGTGAAATTATCGCCCATGACATAGGTTCTGCCGTCGCTAAAAAGTTTGTTCAAATAATCAAATTTTCTGGCGACATTGGCTTTGGCTTGTTGTTTTTCTGTTTCTGTGATTGAACTGCTAAACAGAGGGCCGAATGCGTGATGCAGTTCGGTGCCTGCGTAGTTCAGATGTTGCTGTATTCTGGTTTGCTCAATTGTGCCCTGTTTGGCGATGAGGTTTGTTTCACCGTTTAAGGCAGCGATGTATTGAAGGATCGCGGGGCCTTCTGTGAGGATTTCACCTGAGTCAAGTTCAAGTGCGGGGACATAGCCGTTCGGGTTAATGGTTTTATAATCCCGACCGGATTTGGTTTCTCCTTTGGCAGTATCAACTTCATCCAATTCAAAATTCGCGCCGATTTCATTGAGGATGATGTGTGAGGCTAAAGAGCAGGCTCCTTGTTTGTAGTAAAGTTTCATTGGTCGTTCCTTTTTAATTGATGAATTTGAACAGACGCTAACTGAATTTATGATCAAAAAATAATATTGATTATTCATAATAATGATCTAAATATTAGATTGTAATTTCAGGGGTGATGGTTGATGACTTATGAACAATTGGTGGTTTTGCACGCGATCGTCACAGAGGGGACATTTCGGGGAGCGGCTGTGCGGCTCAATAAATCTCAGTCAGCGATCAGTCATATGCTGAAAAAGCTGGAAGAAGAAATTGAGCTGGAGTTGTTATCCCGGGCCGGATACCGACCGAAGTTAACACCGGCGGGGGATGTGTTTTATCGGCAGGCGACACGCGTGCTGCAACAGATGCAACAACTTTCAAGCGTTGCAAAAAATCTGAGTGCGAAACAAGAGGCTGAGGTTTTTCTGGCGGTGACGACGACGTGTCCGCTGACCTGCATCTTAAGAATCATAGGCGAGGTGAGAAACGGATATCCAACCACACATATCAGACTGGCGCGTGAAAGCATGGGTGGGCCCGTTGAGCGGTTAATGCGTCAAGATGCAGATATTATCATAGCGTCTATGGATGGGGTACCGGTTGATGAAGTGGAGGCAGTGCCGTTTATGGATATTGTGATTATGAAGGCGGCGCATGCTGACTATGAACCAGCAAAAAGTTCTCATATTAAAACGATAGCTGAAATGCAGAGCTATACGCAAGTGGTGGTTGCTGATAGCTCCAGCGGTGAGTTTCAGCAAAGCCGGGGTTTGTTACCGGGCGGTTTGCGGTGGACGGTTTCTGATTTTGCCGCGAAAAAAGAGATATTACTTTCCAAAATGGGATGGGGGGGAATCCCGACACATATGATTGAGAAGGAACTTGAAGACGGCGTGCTGGTGCCGCTGCATATAGAAGGGTTTGCACCACAGCCATCGCAATTGTTTAAAATCCGTCGGCGAGATCATAATGCCGGCATTGTTGCGCAGACGATCTGGGAGCAATTAATATAAGTACCCATGAGATAAGTACCCTCTGATAAGGCTGGGAGAGGAAGGAGTACTTATCAGAGGGCTGCGGGGGTTTGGGTTATGAGGATTTTGGGGAGGGGATAGTTTTTCGATAGGATGTTTTGAATTACCTTCCGCTGCCAAGATCAAGGCCTGAAACGCCTCTTGTCCCGAATGTGAAGCCGGGGCCAGCCTTGGCCGGAATTGATGTGATGGCGATGGCGCTAGTGATGATGGCAATGGCGAAAGTGGCTTTGGCGATTTTTTTTGATTTGTTTGTCATGGTGTTCTCATCTTCTTTTGTCTCTCAAACTTGCATTTCTTGTTTCTAAGGCTATGAGACTAGGGGATTGAGGGACTGTCATCTGTGTGATTTGTCACAAGCCAGCCTGAGTGCGCTTGAAGGAGTTTTGGGAGATAGAAACTCACGGATGGTCTGTTGTGATTAAAGACGTGTGGACCAGCCGAACCAGATGGCAATTGCGGCCAGAAGCAGGGACAGCGTGCGGCGTACGAGCAACCTTTTCTCAGCTGAATCGAGCAAGCTGCTAGCGGAACTTGCCAGCATGACAATTGTGAGGTGAATGATTGTGGCGATAGTGACATAGACGAGCGAAAGAGTAATGAGCTGGCCAGTGACATGATTTGCTGAACTGACAAATCCGGGAAGGACGGCGACATAAAAAACACCCGCTTTTGGATTTAACAGATTGGTGACCAGGCCTCTTAAAAAATATTTGCTGTTCTTCTCATCGAGGATTTGGGTGTTCTTTTGTTGTTGGTCTAGTTTCGCTATGGGGGTGTGCCAGCTTTCCCATGCCAGCCAAAACAGATAAAAAATGCCTGCCCATCTGAGTGTTTCATAGAGAAATTTTGAATTTGCGATGATGGCGGATAAGCCTAGTGCTGCGGTGATGCCAATGATCAGCAGGCCAAGCGTGACGCCAGCAACCGTCGCCAGACCGGCAGGCCTTCCGGTTGTTGCGCTTACAATCGCGAGATAACCCATATTCGGCCCCGGTGTCAGCTCAATGACAAGGCAGGCCAGGGCGAAAGGTATGATCAGGTCTGGTATGAATTCTGTAATCATAACATTGACAGTATTCAGTTGTGCTGTGAATTAAAAGCAGAGTTCTGCTATTGTCTTTTTTCTAGGCTAGAAATAGACGGGTTGATGAAGAAATTATCATTACAAATATTGTTTTCATGCCATTTCGATCATAATAGAAACTTGTTGCATCTGATGAGATGCTATTTCCGAAGATAAAATAGAGTACCCGAGCGAATTTAGTCCAAATTCAATTTTTGAGAAGGGGTGAGTATGTTTATTGTAATGGCGCACCCGGTACGATTCGAACGTACGACCTCTGCCTTCGGAGGGCAGCGCTCTATCCAGCTGAGCTACGGGTGCTTTTTTGAAGTGGCGCCAACATAACTGACTTTATCCGGCCCGGCAATTCCCTTATTTGCTATTTTCTTTTGATTATTACCCTATTGGTTGCAGGAGTTGGCAGTTTGTTTTACTTCGCTGGCGCATTCTATTATTTGTATTAAAAGGGTGTAAGCATTTTTTTATGAGTTGCATACTTTCCTCAAATCATCTGACTGAGTGTATTCATGCGAGGTTATCTGTCTAATTGATGGATGTTGGTTGAATGGCGAATGTTATTCATTAAGGGGCTGTGATAAGGAAATTACGCTCAACGAATAAAGTGCGGATGCAATTACTCACAGAGTGTTTGTGATGTTTGGAACTTCCTTACTGGAATTTTAAATGCGGTGCGACTGGAGCGCATAGAAATTGAAGGCAAAGAATGGCGAATAAGAAGATTGTAATTATTGGCGGTGGCTTTTCCGGGGTGTTTGCGGCGAAAGAACTGCGCCGGAAAATGGGCGAAGGCGTTGATATTGAACTGATCAACAAGGATAATTACTTTGTTTTTCAACCGCTTCTTCCTGAAGTTGCGGGTGGTGGGATTAATTCATCTGATGCGATTACGTCTCTTCGGTTGCTATTGAAAAAAGTTCAAGTGCGGCTTGCGGAAGTGATCAATATTGATTTTGACAGCAAGACCATCACTGTTCTGCAAGGTACGCGGCGTTTGCCGGTTGAGGTTAGTTATGACCATCTGGTGCTGGCGATGGGGCAAAGCGCTGATTTATCGCGGTTTCCCGGGCTGACCGAACATGCGCTGACCATGAAATATATGGGTGATGCGTTTACGTTGCGCAATCAGGTGATCAGATGTCTTGAACATGCTGATGTAGCGCAGTTGCCGGAAATTAAAAAACGTTTGCTGACTTTTCTTGTTGTGGGGGCTGGCTTTTCAGGTGTTGAAACGGTTGGCGAGCTCAAGCATCTGATTGATAAATCACTACACTATTTTCCGAATATTTCGCCTGAAGAAGTGCAGGTTAAGCTGATTGAATTTGCGGACAGGATTTTGCTTGAATTGCCAGAATCGCTTGGTCATTACGCACAACAGCAGCTTGAAAAACAAGGCATTGAAGTGCTGACTAATGTTGGTGTGAATTCTGCCACGATGAACGGGGCTGAGCTTTCAACCGGTGAAGTGATTGACACGAGGACGATTGTTGCGACGATTGGCACCGGGCCTAATCCGCTTGTGAAAAAGCTTGGCCTTGAGATGCAATGGGGGAAAATTAAGGTTGATCGCTGCATGCGGGTGCCGGGTAAAGAGAATGTCTGGGCGCTTGGAGATGCGGCGCTTATTCCGATGAATGATAACCCTGAAGACCGGCTGGATTTTGCGCCGCCAACGGCGCAGTTTGCTGTTCGGGAAGGTAAGCAACTGGCGATGAATATCCGGCGGGTGATCAATGGCTGGGAGCTGAAAGAATTTGCTTATGTCAGCCAGGGGGCGCTGGCGTCACTTGGGGCCTCGAAAGCGGTGGCTGAGGTAAATGGCATTAAACTCAAAGGCTTTTTTGCCTGGCTGTTGTGGCGCTCATTTTATCTTTCCTTCCTGCCCGGGCTGGTGACGAAAGTCAGGGTTGCGATCAACTGGATGCTGCATTCTTTTGTGCCGCGTAATATTTCTTTGATTGAGCCGCCAACGAAGCCGGCGACAAAATACATCCATTTCCGGAAAGGAGATGTGGTGTTCAGTAAGGGTATGTTTGCTGACGGGTTTTATACGGTAATCAGCGGTGGGTTTGAGCTGGATTTGAAAAACCCGGAAACAGGCGAAGACGTTCACCGGACCTATGGCCCCGGGCAACATTTTGGCGAGCGGATTATTCTTGGCCGGGAGCGGCGGACGGGCCGTATCAGGGCGACGGAAGATTCTGTTTGTCTCTGGATTGCGCGGGATGATTTCAAACGCTTTGCGCGCGGTTTCCCGCTGCTTGACCAGTATTTTCAGGATTATATCAGCGAGAAATTTGGCGAGGAAGCTTTGACGCCTGAAGATGCGCTGGGTAAGAAAGCGGCTGAAACTGATAAGGATGCCTGAAGAAAACGTCTTAGACAACACCTTAAGAGAAGGCCTTAAGACAATGCCTGCAACTACTGTTTTTAGCTTAATTGCGTTTATGGATACGGGGTGTAGCATTACCCAGTTTATCGTTGCATGTCTGACGGGTGCCGTTGCTTCTTGGTTTCATGGGTTTGTTGTCTGATAGGTCAGATCTAAAATAGATAGAGTAAAACTTGGCCTTGATGGTTTTATGGGGCTTTAATTAATGGCATAGTCTGGCTGCTGGGGGGTGGTCCCTTTTCGGTTTTTGCAGGCAGGAGTTTTCAAATGCGGGTGTTTCTGATTGATGGGTCGGGTTATATTTTCAGGGCTTATCATGCTTTGCCGCCCTTGACCCGCCCCTCTGATGGTTTGCCGGTTGGCGCCGTGCATGGGTTTTGCCAGATGCTCTGGAAATTGTTGCAGGACACCAGAGAAACCGGTGAACCGACCCACTTTGCGGTAATTTTTGATGCCGCTCGAAAAACCTTTCGCTCTGACATTTACCCTGAATATAAAGCGCACCGGCCACCGGCCCCTGAAGATCTGGTGCCGCAGTTTGAATATATCCGCAAGGCGGTGGATGCGTTTGGATTACCGCGCATTGAACTTGATGGCTATGAGGCTGATGACATCATCGCGACCTATGCCCGGCAGACGGTGGCTGATGGCGGTGAGGCGGTGATTGTTTCATCTGACAAGGACCTGATGCAGTTATTGTCACCGGGTGTGACGATGTTTGACAGCATGAAGAACAAGGTGATTGGCCCGGATGAAGTGATGGCCAAGTTCGGTGTTGGGCCTGACCGGGTGATTGATGTGCAATCACTTGCGGGGGATAGTTCTGACAATGTGCCTGGGGTGCCGGGTATTGGCGTGAAGACGGCGGCATTGCTGATTGAGCAATTTGGCGATCTTGACCAGTTGCTGGCCGGAGCTGAAACAATAAAGCAGAAAAAACGGCGTGAGAATCTAATTGAGTTTGCTGAGCAGGCGCGTATCAGCCGGGAATTGGTGACGCTTTGCACAGAAGTGCCTGATCTGATGCCGCTTGAGAAACTCTCTCTGAAAGAAACGGAAGAAGAGCCGATCCTTAAATTTCTGGCGGAGATGGAGTTTAGCAAATTAACAGAGCGGGTCGCTTCGAGCTTTGGAGTGGATGCGCCGAAGATTGAAAAAGCTTCGAGTAAATCCGCAACGGGTTCCGGTGGCGCAAAAGGTGAAAGCTCTGATAGCGGTGTAACGGGCGGCGGGGCTGAGGCTGTAGCGGCGCGGGCGCTTAATGATTTACGGGCCATTCCGATTGATAGTACTGCTTATGAAGTTATTGATACGCTTGATGTTTTAAACAACTGGGTTGAGGAAGCACAACTTCAGGGATATGTGGCAATTGATACAGAGACGACAGGGCTTGACCCGATGTCGGTTGATCTGGTTGGTATCTCATTGGCACTTGAAGCTGGCAGGGCGGCCTATATTCCGCTGGCGCATCGTTCATCTGACGGGCTTGATCTGCTTGGCGATGGGGAGATTGTACAAATCCCCTTAAAGGAAGCGATTGAGGTTTTAAAGCCGTTACTTGAAAACGCTTCGGTTTTAAAAATTGGTCAGAATTTAAAATATGACTGGGTGGTGCTGGCGCGGCAGGGCATTCGTATGGCACCGATTGATGATACGATGCTGATGTCTTATGCGCTTGATGCCGGGGTGCATGGTCATGGCATGGACGAACTTTCCGAATTTTATTTCGAGCATAAACCGATTTCCTTTAAAGAGATTGTTGGCACAGGGAAATCGCAAATCACGTTTGATCTGGTGCCGTTAGCGGAGGCGACGAAATATGCGGCTGAAGATGCGGACATAACGCTTCGGCTCTGGCATGTGTTAAAGCCGCGCCTTGTGGCTGACAAGAAAATGCAGGTTTACGAAACACTTGAGCGACCGCTGGTGCCGGTTCTGGCTGAAATGGAAATGGCGGGCATTGTGGTTGACCGTGCTATGTTAGCCGGGCTGAGCCAGAGGTTTGCTGAAACGCTGGTGAAATTAGAGACGCAAATACATGAGTTAACGAATGAGACGTTCAACATTGCCAGCCCGAAACAGCTTGGTGAGGTGCTGTTTGAAAAGCTAAATTATACTGGCGGCAAGAAAACCAAAACCGGGGCCTGGGCCACCGGGGCGGGTGTGCTGGAAACGCTGGCGGTAGATGAGAACCTTACAGAGGAAGAACGCTTATTGCCGAAGACCATTCTTGAATGGCGTCAGCTCTCAAAACTTAAATCGACATATACGGACGCGTTGCCCAAGTTTATTAATGAGGCAACGGGGCGGGTGCATACGTCTTATTCACTCGCTGCAACTTCAACGGGGCGACTTGCTTCGACTGACCCGAATATACAAAATATTCCGGTGCGCACGGCTGAGGGACGAGAGATCAGAAAAGCATTTGTTGCCGAGGCGGGGAATGTGCTGATTTCAGCGGATTACAGCCAGATTGAATTGCGTATTCTGGCGCATATGGCAGACATTCCGCAATTGATTGAAGCATTTCACGAAGGGCAGGACATTCACGCGTTAACGGCTTCAGAAATGTTCGGGGTGCCATTAAAAGATATGGACCCGATGACCAGACGGCGTGCCAAGGCGATTAATTTTGGTATTATTTATGGCATTTCGGCATTCGGGCTGGCGAATCAACTTGGTATTTCTCGCTCTGAGGCGGGGGATTATATCAAAACTTATTTTAAAAGATTTCCCGGCATTCAAACCTATATGAATGACATCAAAGAGCAGGTTGCGGATCAGGGTTATGTTGAAACTCTGTTTGGCCGGCGGGTGCATTATCCGGGTGTGAAAACCAATAACAGGCAACAAAAAGCATTTTTTGAACGTGCTGCAATCAACGCCCCGATACAGGGGACGGCGGCCGATATTATCCGCCGGGCGATGGTTAGAATCGGACCTGAGCTTGAGAGTATAAAGTCCCCTGTTTTGATGCTGTTACAAGTGCATGATGAATTGATTTTTGAAGTTAAAAAATCTCAGTCTGAACAGGTCATCAAGCTGGTGACGAAAATTATGGAACAGGCAAATTTCCCGGTGATTGACCTTAAAGTGCCGCTCAAAGTTGATGCTCGTTCTGCCCTAAACTGGGACGAAGCTCACTGACTTTTTTCATATCTTTCCACGTGAAAATTCTTATCAACTGATAATAAATTTTATCTTCAGGATACGAATTATTTATTGGTCGGTTGATGTTAGTCGGTTGATTTTTCTTGTACTTTAGTATAAGAAATGGTCAGGATGTGGGCGTAAATTCATAAAAAATACTTTGCTTAATAATTTGGTCGATCTTTTGAAATCGGCTTATTTGTTGTTTGGCATTGGGGAATTCTGGCGGGCATGCGTGTGCGTCAGGGGCTGCCTTTTGCCTGTTACCTTTTGAGCAATAATAGGGGGCAATCATGGATCTTGATCTGGTAAAGTGGGTCGGGGCATCAGGTCGAGAACATGAGTTTTGGGTGTACCGGCTCAATCAGTCATTTGATGAAATCGCTGCGGTATTTTTATTCGTTAAAGTGATAGATAGCGCGACTTCAGAAATTGTTTATGTGAACCAGACCAACCGGATGGACCTTGTGGGCAGTAACCCGATTGCCGACGAAATCATCAATGATTATAAACCGACAGAAATGCACATTCTGATCAATAATGAACTCTCCGAGCGCAAGGGTCTGATGGCCGATATTTTGTTAAAGTATAACCCGGTTGGTAACCGGCGCAGTTAGATGAAATCTGACTTTTTAAAGAGGCTTGATAGTTTCAATCCTTCGGCAGCAAATGTCTCTTCTGCCCCTTCTTCACGGTCAACGATAGTGATGACATGATCGACGATCGCACCGTCGCCGCGCACGGCTTTTATGGCTTTTAGAGCAGAGCCACCAGTTGTGGTGACATCTTCAACGATGATGATATTTTTTCCTTTTAATGTTTCACCTTTTTGAAGGCCTTCTATCAGACTTTCTGTGCCGTGATCTTTTGGTTTTTTGCGGATCAGAAACGTGTTGATGGGGGTGCTGCGCAGATGTGAGACCGGGGCAATGGCCGAAGCGATGGGGACAGCACCAAGTTCAAGCCCGCCGAGGAAATCGAATTTCTGACCAAATGTTTCAATGACATCAAGCATCATACTGGCGATCAGGAATGATCCTTCAGGGTCGAGCATTGATGGTTTCATGTTAAAATAATGTGTGGAGGTTTTGCCAGAGGCGAGGGTGATAGGTGCGCCAGTTGAGAAGCTTTTGGTTTTGATGATTTCTTGCAGGTTTTCCCGCATTTGTTGTCTGGTCAGCTCTGAGGCGGTTTGGTTCATGTGGTGTCTCGTTTTTTAAATTGTGTACGGTTGTTTGTGTTTTATTTAGTCTTCTCTTGTGGCGAGGCGTCTGTCGAGGACGATGAGGGTGCGGTAGGGCAGGCCTTCATTTTGCAGCATGTTGTTGAACTCTTCAATGTTCAGTTCTTTCTGGCCTTTGGCATTTTCTTTATATTTATGACAAAGCACGGTGATTGGCCCGCTGGCAACATCATAGATGGCCTGAACTGTGGTGTTGAGGTTGTTTTTGCCCATTTCATTTAGCGGAACCACCGGAGATGAGCCGTCATAATTATTTTCAAACCATTCGGGGGCGATGATGTTGCACCAGGTCATGTCCGGGGCTTTTTTGCCAAACAGACTTTGAAATAAGGTCTGGCCGGGGCCAAAATCGGCTAAAATATCCTGTTCCTGTAATTTGCCTTTAATCTCATTGCCAGCTTTGGCGCTGATGGCCGGGTAGTCGATGGAGATCATGATGCTCATTAATTGATTCCCTCTTTTGTTGCCGCGGTGGTCGGGCTGGTTTTATTGAATCTTATAGTGTTTCTCTGCTCCTAGCGCAAACGGCTATTTGGTGAAAAAGTTCCAATCAGTTTTGTTATTGTTTAGCTGGATTGATAATTGTGTGCTGATTATTCAATAATTTAACATGTTGTGACTGGTTATGCCTGCACCGTTATGGTAGGGGCTTTTTTACATTATGAGGAAAGCCGGTCTGTTTGAGTGTGGTTTGGCCGTTTCAACTTTACACTGACTGTATTGAAGGGAAGATGGGATGATTGATCTGGTGATCGAGGCTGTTCTGGTTGGTGAGGTAAAACCACTTGGTGAGCGACGCGCGCCAAGCGGGATTGATAAAAAAATTGTTTCCGGGGCACAGGCATTTAATGAGCTCGGGCTGATCAATGATGCGCAGGGCGATTTAAAATCTCACGGCGGGGTTGATAAATCGATCCATCATTATCCTTTTGATCATTATCAGCACTGGCTGAATGACGTTGATACAGCGGCTGAGGGATATCAGGGGCCACCTTTGCAGGTGGCCGGGGCTTTTGGGGAAAATATTTCAACTGTTGGCATTACTGAAAAAGATGTTTGTCTTGGTGATATTTTTCAGCTTGGTAGCGGGGTTGTTCAACTGGTTCAGGGGCGCCAGCCATGCTGGAAACTGAATGAGCGGTTTGGATTAAAGACAATGTCAAGGGATGTACAGAAAACCGGGCGTACCGGATGGTATTACCGGGTTCTGGAAGATGGTGCGGTTGAAGAGGGGAGCCGGTTTCGTCTGATTGAGCGACCTGAACCGGATTGGAATTTGGCGCGGATTGTTGAGCTTTTATATGTGGACGTGAAAAATTTTGCTGCACTTTCAGATCTGGTGAAGGTGCCGCATCTGGCGGATAACTGGCGTGTGCTTGCTGAGCGCCGCCTAGCTAAAGGCGAAGTGGAGGATTGGGGCCGCCGGCTTGACGGGGTTTCCTCGGCCAAAGCTTAGCGATTAAAACGTGAAAGAAAAAAGCCATCTGATTGAAGTGATCAGATGGCTTTTTTATTGGTTTGGGCTGTTATTTTCCGCCGACAAATTCCTGTTCAGGATTTGAGCCGATTTTATGGATAGCAAGATCTGCGCCCATAATCTCTTCCTCTTTGCTCAAGCGAATGCCGATGATGACCTTGAGGAGGCCATAAACAAGCAGACCAGCAAGGAAGGCGTAAAAACAACCAATGAGGCTACCAACGAGCTGGCTCATAAAGGTCACGCCGCCAAGGCCGCCAAGGGCAGTAGCCCCAAAGATACCGGCTGCGATGCCACCCCAGAGGCCACACAGACCATGCAATGGCCAGACGCCCAGTACGTCATCTATTTTCAGTTTGTTCTGGCAATATTCAAACATATAGACAAACAGACCACCAGCGACTGCGCCAGTTGCGAGGCTACCCAATGGATGCATGATGTCTGAACCAGCACAAACCGCGACGAGACCGGCAAGGGCACCGTTGTGGACGAAGCCCGGGTCATTTCGGCCAGCAATCAGTGCTGCTATGATGCCGCCTGTCATGGCCATAAGTGAGTTGATGGCAACCAGACCGGAGATATCTTTTAAAGATCCGGCTGTCATGACGTTAAATCCGAACCAGCCGATGCAGAGCAACCATGAGCCAAGGGCGAGCCATGGAATGGAAGATGGCGGGATGCCGATGGTTTGACCTTTCGAGGAATATCTTCCATGACGGGCACCCAGTAACATGACGGCAGCAAGGGCAATCCAGCCGCCAACGCCGTGCACAACAATGGAGCCGGCAAAATCATGAAATTTTGCACCGAAGCTGGCTTCGATCCAGTCGTTAAAGCCATAATTCCCGTTCCATGACATGCCTTCAAAGATGGGATAGATCAGTGCAACAAGGGCAAATGTCGCGAGGCACTGAGGCAGGAATTTTGCCCGCTCAGCGATACCACCTGAAATAATCGCAGGTATCGCGGCCGCAAATGTTGCAAGGAAGAAGAAGCGGACAAGGGTTAATCCTTGTGCTTCAAATGTCGACCCTTCAGCGGCACCGGTTAGCACTGAGGCATCAACGAAGAAATGTGTGCCGTATGCGAGGTAATAACCAATAAAGAAATAGGCAATGGTGGAAATGCCAAAATCAACCATGATTTTGACAAGGGCATTGACCTGATTTTTGTGTCTGACTGTGCCAACTTCTAAAAATGCGAAGCCTGCATGCATGGCGAAAACCAGTATGGCCCCCATGAGTATAAAGAATAGATCCGCGCCTGCTGTTATATTGTCCATTTTCCCCTCAATCTCGATTGGTTGTTTTTTTGAGTAATTTCAAAGCCCTGAGAAACTTTCAAAGTTTATGCCAAATAAATTGCATAAAAAACTGGCAATAGATTCAGTAATTTAGGCAAAAGGACGCTGTAAATGGCCGTGTTAAATGCCTAAATAATAGTCAATTGAATTTCAAGTGATTAAAATTTACTCATTTGTTTTGGTGATGGATTGGGTTTGCCGGCGGGGAAGATGAGGGCGCTTTGGGTGGGGTTTGTTCGATGGTGACACTCGTTTGAGTAAAAAAAATGTGGGGGCTTGCGCCCCCACATAGGTGGTTACTCTGGGGAGGAAAACAGAGGTCTATTTAAACTCTGGATAGGCTTCGAGGCCAATTTCAGAGACGTCCAGACCTTTGAGCTCTTGCTCAGGTGTGCAGCGGATGCCGACTGTAAATCTCAATACAATCCAGATTGCGAGACTTACGGTAAACACCATGGCACCGATTGCGCCTACACCAATTGCCTGAGCTGTGAAGTTTGCTCCTGAGTTGGTGAGTGGTACAGCCATTGTGCCCCAGATGCCTGCAAACAGGTGAACCGGGATCGCGCCGACAACGTCGTCAATTCTCAATTTGTCGAGCATTGGGACAGTGAAGACTACGATTGCACCACCAACAGCACCGATTGCAATGGCCCAGGTTGGTGAAGGTGTCAGAGGTTCGGCTGTGATAGCGACGAGACCAGCCAAGGCACCGTTAAGAGCGAATGTCAGGTCAACTTTGCCATACATGAGCTGAGAAAGCGTGATGGCGATAACAACACCAGCGGCAGCCGCAAGGTTTGTATTCACAAAGATGTTTGAAACCGCAGAGGCGTCAACATTGGTTGCGAATGCAAGTTGTGAGGCACCGTTAAAGCCAAACCAACCAAGCCACAGGATGAACGTACCCAGTGTAGCAAGAGGCATGTTTGAGCCTGGTAGAGGTGTTATGACGCCGTCATGATATTTCGCTCGCCTTGTGCCGAGAATAATAGCGCCAGCTAAAGCTGCCCAGCCACCTGTTGAGTGCACGATTGATGAACCGGCAAAATCAAGGAAGCCAAGTTTATTTAGGAAGCCTTCGCCCCATGTCCAGGCACCAACGATTGGGTAGATCACGCCGCAAAGGATCGCAACGAAGATCAGGAAGGGCCAGAGTTTGATGCGTTCAGCCAATGTACCGGAGACGATAGACGCTGCGGTTGCACAGAATGCCATCTGGAAGAACCAGTCAGAGCCAGTTGCATAATCACCAGAATCTTTTTCAGGAACCGGGATTTCTTTTGGCCAGAATGTGCCGATATAGCCGCCATCAACGCCGGAATACATCACATTATAACCAACCAACCAGAACATCAGGCCGGCAATTGAGTAGAGAGCTATGTTTTTTGTACATTGCATGGATACGTTTTTAGATTGAACCATGCCTGCTTCCAGCATTGCGAAACCGGCTGCCATCCAGACAACCAAAATACCACCAATGAGGAATAAGAGAGTATTAAAGAGGAAAGCAGGATTTGCTGCTGGCGCGGCGGCTGCTGCCTCTTGTGCTAAAGCCGGTGATGCGATGGTGAGAGCCAAGGCCGCAATACCCGGTGCTAAAAATTTTTGTGCCTGTAACATTTGTACCTTCCTGATT
>JAJFHX010000033.1 GCA_021775425.1 Hyphomicrobiales bacterium | reverse complement strand
TCAGTTTCTTCGGTCCAACTGTGCTTAATCTGCATTTTTGCTATCCTTGCCCGGGGTATAGATTTCGATGTCCTGATTGAGTTTGCCAAACACTCTGTCGCTTTCATCTTTAGCTATTTTTTTATCGATTACATTTCCAATGCCAGAAAACAGACCGCTTATTATTTTAAATCCAAGAATGAAAACCCCTCCGATCAGGATGATAAAGATTTTCTCTAGGATTTGATGAATTGGCATTTCTGACCCTCCCTAAATTAAAGATCAGCTTGCCGCGTCACTTTATGAAAGTTGTTATAATTAGAAATGCCATTATGGGTGTTGAATCAAAAAATGCGACCATTGGTTGCATTTGATTTAATGGAAATCAATTGGCTGTTGTCAGTAATTATCAAATATTACATTAATATCTATGGCTTAATGAATTCAGCTAAATTGAAAGCTTCTGGGGATAGACTGTTAATATCTGTAAAGACAAACAAGCCTGGTGCTTTTTTACCAAACAACTTTGTCGCTAAAGCCCGCATATGTTCTGCCCGCTCTGCTGAAAGGGTAACGAAAATAATTCTTGTGGCAGGGTAACCAAGACGCTCACGAAACACACCCTGTTTCCAAGCGGTATGATAGATCAATAATTTGGCTTTGATATTCGAGGTTCGGAATAATTGCTTGTCTCTTCTGGTCAAAGGTTGGGTCATTCGATCAGCTTCCACCAAGTAGAGCTGAGTTTTATTGCTTCGTTTATCGAACAAGGCGAATGCCGCATCGGGATAAGCAGTGCGGGAAATATTTTGCTCAGACATAAAAGCGGTAACCTTCCAAGTATGAGAGATGTTTTGTTTCTGAACCGGGTTTTCCATCAGCAGCTTATCTGAGGAGAACAACACGAGCTCTTTTTGCTTACTGGTAGCCAGCTCAAAGGCATTGAGACAATCGTTGGTTAGGAGTGTGTGTGCTATATAATCCCGTTTTGGATTTTTACGGTTCACCCGTTTCTGGTGGGGGAGTGAGACATGTTTTGCAGCCAAGCGGCGCGTTGCTTTCAGATCAAGATCTATGAAATAGATGTCCGGGCTGTTGAAGAGATTGGGGGATAATTGCCCAGACAGTTTACCGAGATAGTGATGATGGAAGAGTAGTCTGAGGCGTTTGTTGATTGCTTGGCGAGTTAAAGAAAACAGATCGGCAATTTGCTGAGAGGAGAGATATTTAAACCGGTCGATGGACTTTAGGATTTCAATATCGCGATAAGTCAAGCGGTGGGGGAGAGCGTTGGGATTACGGAGGTAACGTGAACGACGCATATGGATGATTATATCATCTATCCGGCAAATAACATTTAGTCTGCTTTGCAAAAGATAACGGATGTTAGAAATTTCTCATTTAAATACGGCTAAGTGCCATTTGTCTTGGAAAAAATTGCTCAGCCTGATTTTTTTATGGGAAGCAAAAGGTGGAGTGGTGAATTTTTACCTTCACGGCGATGATGAAAACAATAATATCAGCTATGAAAAAAGGCGCGCTATATCCGGTTAAGAAGGGGTAATTAAAGCAGTTCTCTTCGGCAATCATGGTTGGTTCTGACGCAACCGAACGAAAAACGATGTTACTGTGACTTTATCATTTCGAGGAGGCTATAGTAAAATAACTCGTCCAACAAATTATTGAAATTGCAGGGTGTAAGATCAGTAAATATTACACCCCGTTATTTCTATTTTTTATAAACTACAGTTACAAATCATATCAGTTGATATTAGCTTTAAAGTATTATTTTTTTTACCAGCTTTTATGAGAGACTCAACACAGGTGAACCATTTAATTGAGAAAAGTTTCACGGATACTAGTCAAATTTTCAATGTTCAAATCTGCAATCTACCAGTCAATGGTCTGTCTCACATAAGCTATGGTCTGCGAGTGTTTCAATAACGGCGCAACTTTCAATGCTATCAGCACGACAAGCCGAAATACGTTTCAACTCACGTTCAAGTCGACGAAGCTTTGTAAGCCTTACCCTAACTTCTGTCAGATGCCTTATAGCTATAAGGTGAGCATTTTTGCATGGACTACCTGGCTGCTGGTTAAGCTCTAAAAGTCCTTTGATATCATCAAGTGAAAAGCCTAGCTCTCGAGAGTGTCGAATAAAAGAAAGACATTTAAGTCCTTGCTTTGTATATCTTCGCTGATTGCCTTCAGAGCGCTCTGGGGCATCCATCAAACCGATATGCTCATAATATCGAATCGTTGGAATTTTCACACCTGTACGCTTAGACAGCTCTCCAATCGAAAACATTGAAATTACCCCTTGAACCTATAGCTACTAGAGGGATTATATTTCTTTCCAACGAGTTTACAAGGACTATGTAATGCCTAAAAAACCGACTACGAAATCAACAACTAAGTTGACCGATAATGAGGAGTGCGGATGCTCTGGCAATCCAAAATTTGATGGTCTTAATCCAACCTATAAACAAATTTTATGGGTGGTGATTGCACTCAATGCATCAATGTTTTTTATCGAAATGGGCGCGGGTAAAATGGCCGGCTCACAAGCCCTTCAAGCCGATGCTCTCGATTTTCTTGGAGATTCACTAACCTATGGTCTAAGTCTGATAGTAATTGGTATGAGCCTTAGAATTCGCTCTCTTGCCGCCTTACTGAAAGGTTCTAGCTTGCTAATTATGGGACTTTGGGTGTTTGGTTCAACAGCATATCAAATTCTGGTACTTGGCGTACCTAAGGCCGAAATAATGGGAATCATTGGTCTACTGGCTTTAGTGACAAACCTAGTGAGTGTTCTCCTCCTATCACGCTATAAAGATGGTGATGCAAATGTACGTTCAGTGTGGCTTTGTTCTCGTAACGACGCAATTGGAAATATTGCCGTCATGGTAGCAAGTGTGGTGGTATGGTTAAGCTCATCGGCATGGCCTGACCTAGTTGTCGCGATCATTATGGCCAGCCTTTTCCTGCGTTCAGCGCAACTCATTTTGATCCAAGCTTGGCTTGAATACCATTCAGACAAAGAACTTATTCACTCTCGCAAACAAACATAAACATAGTCACTGATCGAAATTAATAACGGACAAAAATTGGAGACTCATTTCTGATGTTTTGAAATTGTATGTTTTCTTGACCTCTAAATTTATGGTTTTCTAAATTGAAAGCATCGAGTGTGTCCAAGAAACATGATTTAAGTAAATTCTATACTTTTTCAGTTTATTAGTGTTGATTTTGCTCTTGATTTTGATAGTTTATTACAACAGCTATGATTCGAAATAGCATAAATGATTAGAAGCATTTAAGATGTATAAAAATGGGATAAATTTAGCTGTGACAAAGCAAAAAATATTCTCGTTGGTAGTGATTGCGGGGCTACTTGTAGCTGCGATTGCTCCATTTATACATAAAAATAAAATTAGCAATCAGTCTCATAATTTCTCAGAAATTGCAGTTTCCCAAACTGCGCAGTTAATGTTCTCAATTTATGACGATCATAGCAGCGATCACTCTGAGAGCAAACATTGTGAAGCCTGCCACATATTTAGCCATCTATATTCTGTTACCAGCCATACAACAATTGTGAGTTTGGTTGGGACTGTAAAGCATTATGGTTATACAGATGTATTTAGTGGAAGAGCGGCTGAATCCATTAATAAGCCCCCCCGACTTTTTGGGTAGTTTTACCAAACCCCTGGAAATTTGCTTAGTTTAGCAAAATCAATTTTTTGCATGATAGTGACAGCTTAAGAGAGCTTGGCTTTCTTTGGCCGTATGCAATGTGATTTGGTCTGTTATTCAAAGTTTCCGGGCTTGTTGACTTTATTCAAAAAAACGGGCTTTTGTTATGTCAAATCCAAGAAACTATTCGTTATTTTCTTTACATTTAATTCTAACTCTCATATCAGCGCTATGCATAAATTCAGGAATGATTTCTCATTCTGCGGCCGCTGAAATAACATTAAAAAGAGCGATTCAAAAAGCACTTGTAAATGACCCTCGCTTGGCAGTGACACGCTCTGAACTTATCGCCAAACAGGCCGAGACATTTCAAGCCGGGCGTTCACCAAATCCGGAACTTGGTGTAGACGTTGAGAATTTTCTTGGATCTGGTGATTTTAGCGGATTTGAAAACAGTGAAACGACTTTTTCTCTGTCTCAAAAATTTGAATTAGGCGGCAAAAAACAAGCTCGAATAAATTCAGGAATTGCTAAAGAAGATGTAGCATCTGCGGTTGTTCAATCAGCACGTCAGGCCATCATTTTTAAAACTGGTGTTGATTTTGTCCGGGTTCTGGGAGCTCAGAGAGAAGTATCTCTGCTAAGGGCTCAAAAGAAAGAGTTTTTAAATCTTTTACGCCCTTTAAAAAAGAGGGTTGAAGCTGGTGGTTCACCTGAAGTGGACTTAACTCGCGGTGAAATCGCAGCCGAAGAATCTTATATTGCATTGGAATCAGCTGAAATCAAACTCCAGTCAACACGGCGACAGCTAGCTTCTAACTGGTTAGGTTCGTGGCAACCTAGAATGCGTGCAGCAGGTCGAATCATACTCCAACGCCATGAAGCTATTCCACTAAGGAATATTTTTTCTCAACTCAAATTTAACCCAAGAATTAGGCAGTGGGACTATATAAAAATTGCCCGAATATCTGAATTGGAACTTCAGCAATCCAGAGCAACGCCGGACCTTACTCTAGGCCTGGGAGTGCGATGGTCTGAAGAAACGGATGATGTCGCAGTTGTTGCCCAGGGTTCAATTCCTTTGCCCATTTTTGATCGCAATCGCGGGAATATCGATGCTGCAGCCGAACGCATTCATCAATCGAATCTTGAACGAGATCACGAATTACAACAGCTAAAACAACAAGTCGCAAGTGCATATGGAAATCTGCATCAAGAATGTCACAGGGCAAAGCGATATGTAAGTTCAATTGTTCCAAAAGCTAAAAAATCAGTCGCCTCAATTAAAGACGGCTATTTTGGGGGGCGCTTTACTGTCGTAGCTCTCCTTGATGCAATATCCGATTTGACCAAATCTCAATCAGTACAAATTCAATCTCAGGTGAATTGTCAAGTAGCTGCCATGCAGATTCGTTTGCTGGCTGGCATAGATCCATTCACTGGCCGTAAGCGTAAGTAGTAGAAAGATACACTATGAAAAACACATCTGAAAAGTCTAGCGCAAACGAAAATACAGACGAGACAAGAACGATCTTTGGACGAATTTTAAAAACTTCAATCCAGTTCTTTGTGATCTTTTGCATCATAGGAGCAACAGCCATGATTGCGTTATTTATTAGCTCAACTGAAAACACTCATTCAGCGGTAACAGAGAAACATGGCGACCATGAAGGACACAATGATCATAGCTCAAAGGACGAAACTAAATCATCTAGCCATGACGATCATGGAAATGGTGAAATGGGTGATGCGGTTATTCTTGATAAGATCAAACTCAAAAATGCCAACCTGACTATTGAAAAAGCCGGTTCAATTGCTTTGAAACCAAAACTATCGCTGAATGGAATCATTACACCTAACGAAGAGAAAGTTGTAAACATCAGTCCGCGTTATCCAGGTGTCGTTAGAAAGATAAACAAGCGACTTGGTAGCAGAGTTGAGGTTGGTGATGTGCTTGTCACGATTGAAAGTGATCAAAGTCTTAAGCAATACGAAATCAAGTCTTCTGTTTCTGGTACCGTTATCAATAGACGGGTCAGCCTGGGTGAACATGTTGATCTCAACGATAAGTTGATGGTGGTTGCCGACCTCAGTTCTGTGTGGGTCGATTTTAGAGTTTACCCAAGAGATTTTAAAAAATTAAAAATTAATCAAGACGTTGAAATTTCTATGCTCTCGGTTGGTCCTGCAGCAAAAGCTAAAATTGAATACATCTCCCCCATCGGAATTAGAGATACCCAAAGCATGCTTGCTAGAGCCGTCGTTGATAATCCAAATGGAAATTTTCGACCCGGCCTGTTTGTGGCCGGACAAGCCGTTTTAAATGAACAGCAGGCCTTTGTCGCCGTTCGCAAAAATGCCGTGCAGTACATAGAAGGAAAACCAGTGGTATTTATAGAAGAACAAACAAATGAAGGCAGCAAGTTTACTCCTCAAAATGTTGAACTTGGCCCAAGTGATGACAATTATGTAGAGGTTTATTTCGGCGTACTTCCTGATCAACGTTATGTCAGTGATAACAGCTTCATGCTGAAAGCAGAGTTATCAAAAAATATGGCAGCGCATTCGCATTAGGAGTAAGTACTATGGTTCATCAAATTATTTCATTTGCGATTTCACAACGCATCCTTGTGATGTTTGTCGCAATCAGTGTCGCGGCTTTCGGGATTTATAATTTTCTTCGACTACCTATTGATGCAGTGCCCGATATTACAAACGTACAGGTCCAGATCAACTCAAATGCACCCGGCTACGCCCCACTTGAGGTTGAACAACGTATAACCTTTCCAATTGAAACGGCACTTGGTGGGCTGCCCGGACTTGACTACACTCGTTCACTTTCCCGCTATGGCCTTTCACAGGTGACAGTCGTCTTCAAAGACGGAACGGACATTTATTTTGCTCGACAACTCGTAAATGAACGCATCCAACAGGCCCGCGACCAGTTACCAAAAGGCATTGACGTTGAGATGGGCCCCATTTCAACTGGACTGGGTGAGATATATTTTTATACGGTTGAATCAAAACCTGATGCACGTAATCAAGATGGCTCACTTGTTACACCGACTGACCTTCGCACATTGCATGACTGGGTAATACGTCCACAATTGCTAACTGTTTCAGGAGTTGTTGAAGTAAATGCTATTGGTGGCTTTACAAAGCAGTATCACATACTACCAGACCCGGAAAAATTAAATGCCTTTAAAATATCTCTTACTGCATTGTTAGAGGCAATTGGCCAGAATAATAATAATATTGGCGCCGGTTACATAGAACGAAATGGCGAACAATATCTTGTTCGCTCTCCGGGACAGGTAGGTGGTATTGAAGACCTACTTAATATTCCAGTCGGAACACATGCGGGAACTCCCGTTCGCATCAGAGATGTTGCCCAGGTCGCTATTGGAAAAGAATTGCGCACGGGTGCTGCGACATATAACGGCGATGAAGTGGTTCTGGCCACAGCCGTGATGTTGCTCGGTGAAAACTCCAGAGCTGTGGCTGATAGAATTCATGCTAAACTCGCTGAAATCAGAAAAAGCCTTCCCGAAGGTGTGTTCTTAAGAACCGTTTATAATCGCACTGACTTGGTCAATAAAACCATCCGTACAGTTGAGACAAACCTAATTGAAGGTGCTCTACTGGTTATAATCATTTTGTTTTTATTCCTTGGTAACTTCCGTGCAGCTCTGATTGCTGCATTTATGATACCACTCTCTATGTTATTTGCGATTACCGGAATGGTTGAATATAAAATTTCAGCTAACCTGATGAGTCTTGGTGCGATTGATTTTGGCATTATTATTGACGGCGCCATTATCGTTGTTGAAAATTGTCTGCGACTGCTAGCTGAAGAACAACACAGGAAAGGCCGATTACTCAGTCTTGAGGAGAGATTTTCAACGGTTAAAGAAGCGACCTTACAGGTCATCACACCGTCACTGTTTGGTTCCTTCATTATCATGGTCGTCTACCTTCCTATTTTAACTTTGACGGGTGTCGAAGGTAAAATGTTTACGCCTATGGCACTTACGGTCGTGCTTGCGTTAATCGGCGCCATGATTTTTTCCATTACATTTGTCCCTGCTGCAATTGCCCTGTTTATAACTGGTAAGGTCGCAGAAAAAGAAAACATAGTTGTGCGCAAAGCGCGTCATATTTACGAACCTATTCTAAATATTTCCCTTCGTAATAAACCTATAATACTAACAGCTACAGCAGCTCTCCTTGTAATCAGCGGCCTTTTGGCTACAAAACTTGGGAGTGAATTTATACCCCAACTTGATGAGGGCGATGTTGCTGTTCAGTCTCTAAGAGGGCCGGGCACAAGTCTTTCCCAATCAGTTGTAATGCAGGATATGCTGGAAAAACGACTGATAAAAATACCTGAAGTAAAAGAAGTTTTCGCTCGTATTGGCACAGCAGAAGTGGCAACCGATCCGATGCCTCCATCAATCTCGGATGGCTATATCATGCTTAAACCAAAAGATCAGTGGCCAGATCAAACTAAAACAAAAGAGGATTTAGTAAAGGAGATACAATTAGCTTCGAATGAAATACCTGGCAGCAATTATGAAATCTCTCAACCAATACAATTGCGCTTTAATGAATTAATTGCAGGAGTAAGAGCGGATATCGCTGTTAAGATCTTTGGTGATGATCTTGAGCAATTGTTAGCTACTGGCAACCAAGTTGCTGAACAGTTGCGGCGCGTTCCTGGGGCAGCTGATGTCAATGTAGAGCGCGTTTCTGGATTACCTTTTCTAACTATAAAGCCCGACAGGGAAAAGCTGGCACGGTTCGGACTTTCTGTTAAGGATGTACAGGAAAATATACAGATCGCCATTGGTGGGAAGAGTGCTGGAGCTCTATTCGAAAAAGATAAAAGATTTGATATCGTTGTTCGGTTAGCTGAAAATTTACGCACGGATATTGATTCAATAAGATTGCTGCCTATTCCACTTCCACCAGAGACTAATCAGGAAGACACAGCCGTAGTTTCTGCCTTTTATGCCAGCTCCACCAATCAAATGGCTCGCATGATACTGCTAGAAGATATTGCCGAGATATCATTAGCCCCAGGGCCAAACCAAGTCAGTCGAGAAAATTCTAAACGAAGAATTGTCATCTCCGCAAACGTTCGGGGAAGGGATATGGGTAGTTTTGTTCAAGAGGCTCAAGCACTAGTAGATAAAAATGTTAAACTGCCATCCGGTTATTGGGTGACATGGGGTGGGCAGTTTGAACAGCTAATCTCGGCATCAAAGAGATTGGCGATTGTTGTGCCTGTTGCATTAGCTTTGATTTTTTTACTGCTATTTACTTCATTGGGCACGATCAAAGATTCCGCGATTGTTTTCACTGGTGTTCCTCTGGCGCTGACAGGTGGTATAGCGGCCCTTGCACTTAGAGATATTCCCCTGTCAATTTCTGCTGGCATTGGTTTCATCGCACTTTCTGGCGTCGCCGTATTGAACGGGCTGGTCATCATATCTTTTATAAACAGATTGCGCATTGAAGGTATGCCCTTGGATGAAGCAATTATTGAAGGGGCAAGGAAACGATTGCGTCCGGTTCTAATGACTGCACTCGTCGCCTCTCTCGGTTTTGTTCCTATGGCGCTCGCAACTGGTGCTGGTGCCGAGGTTCAACGTCCACTGGCAACGGTGGTAATCGGGGGTATTATTTCCTCCACTTTACTGACCTTGCTGGTATTGCCGGTCCTTTACGGTCTCATTCATAAAAAGGATGCCAATTAGAAATTAGTTCAAAGTTTCAATTTCAATTTCAATTTCAATTTCAATTTCAAAAAAATACATGAGGAAACAAATGAGTGTAAAATATCTAACCAGTTTAGTTTTAATTTCAGCAGTTCTTCTTATTGGGGCAGTCGTAGCAAGCCCAAGCCTTAAAGCAAAAGATAACCACGAAGGACACAACCATGCCGAGGAAGGTAAAAAACATAACCATGACAGTTCTCATGATCATGGAAAAGAAAATGCAGCTTCTCATAAAGAACATCATCCTAAACCCGTAAATGGTGGTGTCATCCTGGAAATTAATGAATATCATGGTGAGCTGGTCTTAACCGATGGAAAAATAAAACTATTTTTAACTAACCATGATGGAACAAAAATTGAGACAAAAGGTTTCAAAGCTATCGCCATGGTTTTAAGCGCGCAAGGCCGACAGGGCCCCTTTAAACTTCTGAGCGTCAACGATGAATATTTACTTAGCTCTGATGCAATTTCAGACGTAAATGGCGCAAGGGTAGTTATCACCTTAACAGATCCTCATGGCCATTCAGCCCAAGCACGATATCAAATGCCGTAGTAGATGGCTTTACCCCGACATCAATCAAATTAGACAAGATTCACCTGTCTAAATTTTTACCCACTTAAAGGAGAAGATATGTTGAAAGCACTTAATTTTACAAAATCTTCAATTGCAATGCTATTTATTCTATTGCAGTTATTAGCACCAACTCAGGCGAAGGCTAATATTTATTTTATTGAATTTTCTTCAGAGCAGAAAAATAGTACATTTGTTACTTATCAAACTGATCCAGATCATTATGACGTTGCGGGAAATGCAACACGGACCTGCGGTTCAGGTTATAATCCTATGGACAAAAGACACAGCCAGAACCATCAATATAAAAGACCGCATACACATCCTTATGTTCCTTGGCGCCAAGGTTGTGAAAAATAAAGTGCTCGTTTGAATAAAGCATTTGTACATTAAGAGCCGGGATCTTTTCCGGCTCTTAAATTTTGTGACTTCAAAGGCAAAAGTGACTATATTTGGGGGCTTGTATGTATCTTATCTTATTTAAACATCACTACTCTTAGAGTGATGTATGTACCTGCTTCATGTAATATGAATAAGCCAACACTTTTTACTATTATCAGAATTATTTAAGTCATCAACAAAGGCTAATTAGTGATTGCTGTGTCTAAATATCATATGATGCTGGAGTACTTCCACCGATTAAGAAATATTAAACATATCGTTTCAAAAACCAGAATGACCGTTTCAAATTAAAGCATAATACTAAATTTATTAGTAAAATTTTTCTCTCTGTTGAGGCCGTTGCTGTAAATTAAATTCGTCTCTTACTCTAATTAACCAAAAAAATGCGCTGTCTCCTTTACGACTTTTTCACTCCCATAACCAAATCGTTCAGCTGATTGCTTTATAATATTATCACGGTGTCCGCCAGCCAGTTTATAGGGCGACTCGGTCAGAAGGCGGTATTGATAAGGCACGCCATCTTTTAACAGCCTGGCTCTGGCAACAAAGCGTTCGGTTTCTATAAACTCCTGCTTGTTGATATTGTCAAACTCACGGCTAAGCGCTTGCGCATCCTCACCGCCAATTCGAAACGCTATGATGCTACCGGTATTACCAAGAATGGCGGCGCGTAAATCCGGCGGCAGTTGATCGAGATATTGGTGAGCGATGGTTAGAGCAAGTCCGTATTTGCGCGCTTCTGACAGGATTGTCGCAAAGCTATTCGAAGTATAATTCTGAAACTCATCAGCATAAAAATAAAATGGTGCCCGCTCACTCTCAGTAGTATCGGCTCTGGATTGAGCAGCCAGTTGGAACGATGAGACCAAGAGACCGCCAAGCAAATTAGCATGGCCTTCACCCAATAACCCTTTAGAGAGATTGGCAATTAATAATTGCCCCTCATCCATAATGCGGCGCAGATCAATGGTCTGCTTTGTCTGGCCAAGGCAGTTGCGAATGGCTGGTGCTGACAGAAAACGGTTGACCTTATTTAGTACCGGCGCAATGGCCTCCGTTCGATAACGTTCATTCCAGGCGTTAAATTCATTATTCCAAAAGGCTACATTTACCGGATCGGTGGCGTGTCGCAAAACCCGTTGACGGTAACCCGCATCCGTTAAGAGACGCGGGATTGCCAGGAGGGAGCTGCGCGGCATATCGAGCAACAGGCGCACGGCATTAAACAGGATATGTTCCAGCCGTGGTCCCCAGCTATCCGACCATTGATGTTTGAAGGCGGCGAGCATGCCATCAGCTGCTACAGCGCGGCGCGAGATCGGCACATTGTTGAGCGGATTGAACCCAACCGGTCGTGCAAGATCAGACGGGTTAAAATAGATGGTGTTTCTGGTGCGGCAGCGGGGGATTGCGTCGAGTAGATCGAGCGCCAGATCGCCGTGAGGATCAAGTAAGGCAGCCCCATTCCCAATAAATAAATCCTGTGCCAGAAGATTGTGCATGAGGGTGGTTTTACCGGTACCGGTGCGGCCAATGATATGGAGATGTTGCAGCCGCGAAGAGCCGTCCAGCCAGAGCCGGGTTTGCCCGCCCATGTCCCCGGAGGTCTGCCCCAAACAAATGTCGGGATAACGAGCATCCTCGCCGTTGTCATTGGGGCGATCTGAGCCTGTATTGTTTTGTTGTTTATTCACAGCCACAGGTGGCGGCATGGCGCGAACATATTTTTATATGACACTCATTTTTCTGCCTAGAAAATGATTTATGTGTTCGGCTGTATCATTGGAAGTGAGGAACAACCGCGCTGGCACACCGCCGCCTGTAGATGTGATCGTCACTCGGTCTTATTATAGCACGGGAAGTCAGTATGTGGGAAAGGGGCGTAAGGGCTAAAATATACGCAATAGATCAACTTTTATATGGGAGCACTCACTTAACAACGGGCTAATCATCATATCGCAATTAAGAATGGCGCCTTACCTTCAATTGATACAAATTTAATCGGCAACCTTCTTTACAAACTCTGACTTCAGTCCCATCTGGCCGATGCCGGGAATTTTACAGTCGATATCGTGGTCGCCATCAACTAACCGAATGTTTTTGACTTTGGTTCCCACCTTCACAACCGATGATGTTCCCTTGACTTTGAGGTCTTTATTGACCGTTACCGTGTCTCCGTCTTTGAGCTCCGTGCCATTAGCATCCCGCACAATAAGAATATCACTACTACCATCAACTGAGACTTTCGCCCATTCATAAGCGCATTCGGGACAGATAAGCAGACCACCATCTTCATATACATAGGTGGATAAACATTCTGGACATGGAGGCAGTTCACTCATTGTATAACCTTACATTTTTTATGCATTAATCTAGAACGTTTATTTGTGCGTGATATTTTTACTCTGTCGAGTAAGCTTTTAAGCAGTGTTCAGGATATATTACAACTTTTCTTTACACCTTTAGCAGCCCCCCAATTGTCGGCAAACAATGTGAGACCAATTGCGCGCCCGCCGCTCGCTTTATAGCAGCAGTGCTTTTGCGTTACGGCCGACTTCGAATCTGACAGCCCGAGACGCTGTGCGACTAGCGCAGAGGCGAGCGGCCGAAGCCTGCCCCGACCCGATAGGGGAGAGGCGAGGCAAGTCACGCCTATCGGACATTTATTTTCACTTTAAAAATTAGCGTGATGGCAGCTTCGAAGTCGGGCGTGCTAACGCCCGGCAATTGGGGGCAAAGAAACTATGTAAGGCGCGGCGTTCGCTGCGCCTTTCCTTAGCAAAAGGTTGATTTGTTTATAGGCATTTTTGCTAAAATGAGCTGAGCAACATGGCGTTGCCAGGCAGCTCCACATTGAAGTCAGGAATTTAAGCTCCATGTCCTTTTGTGAGTGGGTCGAGTTACTAATGTAGTTCCCACCAGACAACAGATATGCTGGTCTGTCAATATTGCATGTCCGATAAGCTCTGGCACACTGAAGTCGTTGTTCTAACTGCAATTATGGAAGGATTTCGACATGGCTCAAAATTCCAAACCGATCTATGACGTTTACATTGTTGACGATCGCGGTGATACCCAGG
>JAJFHX010000032.1 GCA_021775425.1 Hyphomicrobiales bacterium | reverse complement strand
GAGAATTTTGCGCATTTTGCCATCGATTTTTTGGTTGGCAAGGATCATTTCATTGATGCCGTCATAGTCCCACTCATCGTGAGGAGTCATTTGATATAGCCATTTGGCCATACCAGTATCAGCGTCACGAGCAAAGATAGTCATTGACCAGCGATTGTCACCAGGACGTTGTTTTGGGTTCCATGTAGATGGGTTACCTGAACCGTAATAGATAAGGTTTGTTTCAGGATCATAAGATAACCAACCCCAAGTACAACCACCACCGATTTTCCACTGATCACCTTTCCAGGTGTTAGTGCCACTGTCTTTACCAACAGGTTTGCCGAGGTGTGTTGTTTTCGCAGGATCAACCAGGATATCGCTATCTGGGCCCATTGAATAGCCACGCCATGCTTGCTTGCCAGAAGCAAGGTCGTATGCAGTTACGTGACAACGAACACCAAATTCACCACCGGAAATACCGACGTAAACTTTGTCTTTAACAACCATTGGTGCAGAAGTACCGGTTTCACCGATTTTTGGATTACCATTTGCGGTTTTCCAGATTTCTTTACCTGATTTTGCATCAAGAGCCACAAGATTTGTGTCAGCTTGGTGAAGGATGATTTTGCCATCGCCATATGCAACGCCACGGTTAACCGTGTCACAGCACATCACAGGAATAACAGTAGGATCCTGTTTTGGCTCATAGCGCCATACAATTGTCCCATCATCAAGGTTCAATGCATAAACATTGTTTGGAAATGGTGTATGTACATACATCATATTCCCGATAACCAGCGGGTTACCTTCGTGACCACGAAGAACACCAGTTGAGAATGTCCAGGCCACTTTAAGTGTCCCAACATTACCGGCATTAATCTGATCAAGTTTACTATAACGCGTATTGGCATAGTCGCCTGTCGGCATCGCCCAATTGTTCGCGTCATTTGAGAGTGCCATAAGCTTGTCGTTCGCCTGCGCCACAGGTGCAGTCGAAACGGTCATGGCAACTGCTATAGCTGACAGCAGTATTTTCCTCATATGCGTCCCTTCCCTAGGTTTCCTAATTTTTATCCGAACAGGTGGAATTCCCATTCAGACTTATCGAACACAGTATTTGCAATAGGGGGAAAGCTCGGAACACATTCGTCCACATACGCTCAATATCGCCAGCAGAGTTAAAAGTGTTATTATTTTGCTGGAAATATACAAGTGTAGGTAAAAACGTTTGTAGTCTTAACTCCTCCCAATTACTTCTTCTAGCTTACGCTTCTAATCTAAGGCCGCCAACCCTCATAGAATTCTTAAATTTGAATGAGGAAATAACGATATCAAATGATAAGCCTTGGATTCTTAACAGAGGTTCTGGATCTGAGCTTATATTTTCTGATCAGTCAGGTAAATCATTACCGAACTCAACCCTGAATTTAAAACTCAAGTCCAGCTCAACTAGTTCATATTTATATCATGGCTAAATTTAGAAGAAAAACGAATTCAAGAGAATAAATGATAATTTTCTGAGGATGGCTAAGATTAAACAACCAATATGCTTACTGTTTAATCAATTATTTCTCACAATTGAACGACCACCACACGAGTAACTAAAAATCACTAAAACCGGACCGGGTCGAATCATAAAATTTAGCCGTCACTATCCTGCCTCATGCCCCGGACAAATCGTCATGGAAATTTATAGACCAGTGAAAATCAGAACAGTGAGATATGAGACTGAATAATTAATTGTTTTAGAAAAAAGATTCAAGACCAACCACTCAGAAGCAACGCACTTCGGCTTCCGCCTGAGCCTGGCGCAAAACATCAACCACGTTTTTGAAACGTGCCGCAGTTTTAAAAATAGCAGATTTTTCACCAGACAAACGGCGCAGACTGAGAACAGTCTCCGCTTGTTCATAATCATCATAAGATACAATTGAAGAAATCACATCAATACTACACGAGCAATGCTCCATTGCCTGTCTGGTTTGCCCGTTAGATCCCATACACCCAAAAATATATTCAGCAATCACCAGAGTTGGGTAAGGATTATCAACAGCTGCTTTCGCAGGCCCTGCCGGGAATATAGCAAAAGCCATTACCATGCTGACCATGGCCGCCATATAGTGAGACGCAACCCTCTTCTTTAAGTTTCGTACATCTAAACTCATCAATTAAACTCCGCTTTCAAAACAATCCCTGATATCCCCCGGCTTAAACCCTGGTAAATCCAGAAGAGTAACACACCATCAAGAATTAAGTCATTCGTCAAACTTGGTCCTGCAACCGAAAATCTTGCGTTAAATATAAAGAAGAGAATTGAGAAGATAATGAGAACTGAAAAATCATATCCTCAGCATTCTGATCAACCCAGCGCCCTTATTTAGTATTTATTTGGCATTTTTAGCCAGTGCCGTTTTGGAAACACCTACAAATTTCAAAGTTTCAGTAAGCAAAGGCGCTTTCACATCTTTCAACGTATTCACTTTATCAATTTCAGCACCCAATTGGATCATACCAGCACTTTTAATTTTTTTCGCAATATGATCAGGAACACCCCCCACATGCTGGGGAACAACAGAAGTTATCTCGCAAACGCCGCCAGGAATCGTCTCAGAAATAGTAATTTGATATTCAGTCAAAGCATAATGCACCAGGTGGTGGCTGCTCTCATTACCAAAAAACGGCCGGAATGATATTTTTTTCGCGGCATGTTTTTTTCCATCGTAACTGCATTCAACTGTTTCAACCTTTTTCACTTTACTAATCCCGTCAACAACACGGTTGCGCAGGAAGTTTGCAGTCCCCTTGGCTTTAATTTTACGAGCCAGATCCCAGGCATCTTTATTAAAGTATAAAGTCAGCAACGGATTGGCGCTGACAAATCCAAACGGAGGATAAGGACGGCGATGCTTTCCTGAAAAAAAGTGAAATGCTACAGATTTGTTATTTTCACCTTCACCTTTGGAGACATCCATCTCTATCCGGTCTTTAAAGTCATCCCCAAACACACCCTTGCGCTCAAAACTGTATTTAAGTGTATGCCCAAAATCGACATTATCCATGTGTGAAAGACCAAAGATCAGGCTTTCAGCCTCATTATATTTATAGCCCGGCCCTTTATCATGCTGCTTATCAGCGGCAAAACTCACAAAAGGGACCATAAGAACCATGAAGAATACAAAAATCTTCACACCCTTGTTCACACTTCTATTTAACATCTACACTCCCTGAAACTTTTAATTAACATTCTGACTTTATGCATATTTCTCTGTAGCATATACAAAAATTTCGCGTATCTGTCGATTTGTATATTATATAGAACAGCACAGATTCAATAATCTATACCTATTGATCTATCAACCAGACAAACCGTTTCTTGCTTAATTTAACCTTGATACTGTACTATTTGCGCGTAAAGTCTGTTTAAATTAAGAACCAACTTATGTTTCATAAATTTATTTCAAAAATCACCTAAATAACAATCGAACTGAGGAGAGAGGACCACCATGGAGGTCAAAGCCGCTATTGCAACCAAAGCCGGGGCACCACTGGAAGTTACTACAGTTAATCTTGAGGGCCCTAAGGCAGGCGAAGTCCTGGTGCAGATTAAAGCCACCGGACTATGCCACACTGACGCATTCACCTTGTCAGGTGAAGACCCTGAAGGAATTTTCCCTTCAATCCTGGGCCATGAAGGCGCAGGCGTCGTTGTTGAAGTGGGCGCAGGGGTAACCAGCCTTGAAGTAGGCGATCATGTCATTCCGCTATACACAGCTGAATGCCGCACATGTGAATACTGCCTGAACCCGAAAACAAATCTTTGCCAGCGCGTTCGCGCAACACAGGGCAAAGGCGTTATGCCAGATGGCACAAGCCGTTTTTCAATCGGCGGTGAGCCAATCTATCACTATATGGGTTGTTCAACATTTTCTGAATATACCGTGCTACCCGAGATTTCACTGGCCAAAATTCGCAAAGACGCCCCATTTGACAAAGTCTGCTACATCGGCTGCGGTGTAACAACTGGTGTTGGCGCGGCGATTTACACAGCTGACGTTGAAATCGGCTCAAGCTGCATCGTATTTGGTCTTGGCGGCATCGGCCTCAATGTTGTTCAGGGTTGCCGCCTTGCTGGTGCTGACCGCATCATCGGTGTTGATCTGAATAATTCCAAAAAAGAAATGGCCGAACGCTTCGGTATGACAGATTTCGTCAACCCAACTGAAGTTGAAGGCGATCTGGTTCAGCATCTTGTCAGAATGACAGACAGAGGCGGCCTTGATGGTGGCGGCGCTGACTATACATTTGACGCAACAGGTAATGTTGGCGTTATGCGGACCGCGCTTGAAGCCTGCCATAAAGGCTGGGGCGAAAGCATCATCATTGGTGTTGCACCGGCTGGCGCAGAAATTTCAACCCGTCCATTCCAGCTGGTTACCGGCCGGAACTGGAGAGGAACAGCCTTTGGCGGCGCACGTGGCCGCACAGATGTGCCAAAAATTGTTGACTGGTACATGGAAGGCAAAATTGAAATTGATCCAATGATCACTCACACAATGCCACTAAGTGACATCAACAAAGGTTTTGACCTGATGCACCACGGTGAAAGCATCCGCGGTGTTGTTCTTTACTAAATAAAACTGCAAATCCGGGCCGGGCAGTCTCTCATCTGCTCCGGCCCGGATAATTTTCTATGAGGCACCTTAAAATACCTGCCTTTCAGCACTGAACAGCATTTCAGCGCATATACTATGATAAGCAAGTACTATGAGGAGCAAGCACCATCATCTTGTTTCATCATTTGGCTACAAAGGCCGGTTCCAAAGCCTTAGCTTCTTAATAAAGAACCGCCCCGTCTTAAACCGACAATAAAAATCAGATATTCAAAAATTCAGTTCCGGAAAGTCCCTTTAAGGCATTCTGAACAATCATAAACAAAGAACGGATGAAAATTATGAGCTTAACAGAACTCTCAAGCGTCAAGTCATTTGGCGGTCTGCAAAAACGTTTTGAGCACCAGTCTGAAACCTGCAAATGCAAAATGATTTTTGCCGTCTATTTGCCAAAAGAAGCTGAAACAGAAAAAGTGCCACTGGTCTACTGGCTATCAGGCCTCACATGTACAGATGAAAACTTCGTCACCAAAGCAGGCGCTCAGGCCTATGCTGCAAAACACGGCATCGCCATCATCGCGCCAGACACCAGCCCAAGAGGCGAAGGTGTGCCAGATGATGCAGAAGCTGCCTATGATTTTGGCCTTGGCGCTGGTTTTTATGTCAACGCGACAGAAGCACCCTTTTCAACCAACTATCATATGTATGACTACATCACCAAAGAGCTGCCCGCATTAGTCAATGCTAATTTTAATGTAGACCCTGCCAGAACCGGCATCTTCGGTCATTCAATGGGTGGTCACGGCGCGCTTACAATCGCCTTGAATAACCCGGGCGTTTATAAATCCGTTTCAGCCTTTGCACCAATTTCTTCACCAATGAATTGCCCATGGGGCGAAAAAGCCCTTGGCGGTTATTTAGGGTCAGACAGAGAAACCTGGAAAAAGCATGACGCCTGCTACATGATCTCACAAGCAACAGAGCGCCTCCCCCTCCTCATTGATCAGGGCGACGCAGATCCGTTTCTTGTCGAGCAGTTAAAACCAGAACTGTTAAACAGCGCCGCCAGTGAACATAACCACCCGATCACTCTGCGCATGCAGCCAGGCTATGATCACAGCTACTATTTCATCTCGACTTTCATGGAAGATCATATGGATCACCACGCAAAAGCATTGAAAAACTAATTATAACAAAAACAAATTGATTTTTTGATTTTCATTTGCTTAAACTATCAATAAACCAGTAAAGCGGGCCGTAAAGGCCTGCTTTACAAAATTGAAAGCCACGCGTCTTTAAAAGAACAAACCGCTGGTGTTATAGTTAAAAGGATTGAAAGGTCAGTTGTCAGATGGATGTTAAAGATTTGCGATTAATCATCGCGCTCTCAAAATATGAACATTTCGCTCGAGCGGCTGATGCCTGCAACATCTCTCAGCCCGCCTTTTCAACCCGCATTCGCAAACTCGAAGATGAACTCGGCGTACCAATCGTCGAACGCGGCCATCGCTTTGGCGGTTTTACGCACGAAGGAAAAATCGTCCTGAAATGGGCCCGCATGGTCATCGCCAATTGTGACGGCCTCATTCAGGAAATTGATACGGCAAGAAACGTCCTCTCGGGTGATTTCTCAATTGGTGTCGTCCCAACTGCCCTGCCCTATGTATCAGTGCTGATCAGCCGTTTCTGTGAAAAACACCCACTGGTTCAGCCAAAAATTGTTTCTCTCACAAGTAATGACATCCAGCGCGGAATAGACGATTTCAGTCTTCATGCCGCCATTACATATCTTGAAAGTGAACCGCTGACCGGCGTTCAGAGCCTGCATCTATATAATGAAAGTTATATGTTTGTTTATTCAGATGGCATGCTTGAAGAAGACGTAACAGATATAAGCTGGACCGAAGCCGCCAAATACCCCCTGTGTCTGCTAACAAAAGATATGCAGAACAGACGCATCATCAGCAATATTTTTGACTCAATTGACGTTCAGCCAACCATTAAAGTTGAAACAAATTCTTTTGCAGTCATCATGGGGCACATCACTACCGGTAAATATGCCTCAATTCTTCCCCTGCTATATCTCTCATCCTACGGCATGCTGGAAGGCGTCAACTATGTGCGCCTCGAAGAACCTGAGGTTTATCAGAGCGTTGGCCTCGTTATAGCAGACAGAGATCCTGTCCTGCCGATAACCAAAGAATTCCTGAAATCCACCCAGGAGTTTCTTAAGAAACAGTCAACACCATCCAAGTCAGATCAATTGCAACAGTGCATCACATGATCAGTTGGATGAATTGGTAATCAGCTTGAATAGGCTTTATTGTCCATTAAGCAAGACCATGAAGGCTCAAAACCTGTATCCAGCTTACAACTTTTAATTTCCTTTTCTCAGATATGTATAATTTTAAGGGTTTTTTTAAATCTTTGTTGTCATGTCTATATGTGGGCGTAATCCATCTTAAGTACAATTTTTAAGCGTAATCCTTAATAGACAGAAATTTAAAGAGAGAATTCGAACGAACGGTATGGCAGAATCAAACACATTAAGTCCTCGCCCGAAGAAAAAGCCAAAAGCTTTTCTCAAAGGCCGGCAAATCAAGGCAGATGCGCTTGCTGAAATTAAAGGACTAATCGGCTTTAATACCGTCCGTGACCGTCTGATAGAATATCTGCACAAAATTCAGGACACTTATGGCGGCCTCTCAGCTGAGCACATGCGCGCGCTCGCCGAAATCATGAACATACCGCAAATTGAAGTTTATGAAGTCGCCAGCTTTTATGCTCATTTCGACATTGTCAAAGAAGGCGAAAATTACCCGGCGCCAGTTACAGTCCGTGTCTGCAATTCTGTCACCTGCGCCATGAAGGGCGCTGATAAACTGCAGCTCTCTCTCGAAAATGAACTCAACCCATCAGAAGTCCGTGTCGTACACGCCCCGTGCCTTGGCCGCTGTGCTGGCGCGCCCGTTTGTCAGGTAGGTAAAAAATCAGTCGACAACGCCACCAAAAAATCAGTCCTTGAAACAATTGATGCCAAAGATCTCACCCCTGATATCCCCGAATACAAATCCTACATGGATTACAAATCAGAAGGTGGCTACAAACAGTTCAGAAAAGTGAGAGATGGCAAACTCACAGTTGACAGCATCATCGACACCTTAATGGAAGCAGGTTTGGCCGGCCTTGGCGGTGCAGGCTTTCCATCGGGGAAAAAATGGCAGTTTGTCAAAAGCTATCCCGGCCCGCGTATGATGACCGTCAACGGGGACGAAGGTGAACCCGGCACGTTTAAAGATCGCCATTGCTTAGAGCACAACCCGCACCAGTTTCTCGAAGGGGCACTGATTGCTGCAACCGCAATCGAAGCTGAGCGCCTGTTTATTTATATTCGTGATGAATTTCCGGCCTGTCTTGAAATTCTTCGCAATGAAATTGAAGTGCTTGAAAAAAAGAACCTTGTGACCCCGGGCTTCATAGAGCTGCGCCGCGGTGCCGGCGCCTATATCTGCGGTGAAGAATCCGCAATGATTGAATCAATTGAAGGCAAACGCGGCCTTCCGCGTCATCGCCCGCCTTATATTGCTGAAGTCGGCGTCTTTAACCGCCCGACACTCAACCACAATGTCGAAACTTTATTCTGGATTCCAAAAATTCTCAATGAAGGCCCTGAATGGTTCTCATCACAAGGCACCAATGGCAGCAAGGGACCAAGATCATGGTCCGTTTCCGGCCGGGTAAAAAATCCAGGTGTTATTGTTGCACCCGCTGGCATCACCATCAATGAGTTGATCAAACTGGCCGGCGGCATGAGTTCAGGTCATAAATTCAAAGGTTACCTGCCGGGCGGCGCATCAGGTGGCATACTACCAGCCTCATTAGGTGACGTACCGCTGGATTTTGGCTCACTTGCTGAATATGGCTGTTTTGTCGGCAGCCACGCCATTGTTGTCCTCTCAGATAAAGATGACATGGCCTTCATCGCCAGAAATCTGCTTGAATTTTTCGAAGAAGAAAGCTGCGGCCAGTGCACGCCTTGCCGTGTTGGTTGTGAAAAAGCAGTCGAGCTGATGAAAAAACCAAAATGGAATGCCAAACTGCTCGATGAGCTTTCAACCACTATGATTGACGCGTCAATCTGTGGCCTTGGGCAAGCCGCACCAAATCCAATTAAATCTATTCTACGCTTTTTCCGTGAGGACGTATCATGAGCAACAAGGCCATCACATTTGAGTTAAATGGCAAAACTGTAACAGCCAACGATGGCGAATCCATTTGGGACGTTGCCAAACGTCAGGGCATTGGCATTCCCCATCTTTGCCATCGTCCAAAACCCGGCTATCGCCCGGATGGCAACTGCCGTGCATGTATGGTCGAAATAGAAGGTGAGCGCGTCCTCGCAGCGTCCTGTATTCGCACCCCAACAGAAAACATGAAAGTCACATCATCGTCTGAGCGCGCACAAAAAGCCCGCAGCATGGTCATCGAATTACTGCTGGCAGATCAGCCAACTCAGAAAAAATCACATGACCAGAGCTCTCATTTCTGGGATATGGCAGAAGCTCAGAACGTCAGCAGAAGCCGCTTTCCAAAATCAGAAACCACCGCGCCAGATATGTCTCACCCGGCCATGGCCGTGCAGCTTGATGCCTGCATTCATTGCAATCTCTGCCAGCGTGCCTGCCGCGAAGTTCAGGTCAATGACGTAATCGGCATTGGCAAACGCGGCAAAGAATCCGTCGTAATGTTTGATTTTAATGACCCGATGGGCGATAGCACTTGTGTGGCTTGCGGCGAATGTGTTGAAGCCTGCCCAACCGGCGCTCTGATGCCAAAATCCGCTGTCAATTTAAAAACCGGTGTCGGCACCAAAGAAACCGCCAAGGAAGTTGATTCAGTCTGTCCGTTCTGCGGCGTTGGCTGCCAGCTTAAATTCAAGGTCGAAGACAACACCATTGTCCACGTTGAAGGCCGTGATGGCCCGGCAAACGAAAACCGCCTCTGCGTCAAGGGACGTTTCGGTTTTGATTACATCCACTCTCCGGAGCGTTTGACAACAGCACTGATACGCCGCAAAAACGCACCTAAGGGCCTGAATGTTGACCCGGCCAATCCTTACACTCACTTCAGAAAAGCCAGCATCGAAGAAGCGCTTGAATATGCTGCTAATGGCATGGCGGCAACTGCTGAAAGCCATGGCGATGAGTCAGTCGCCGGTTTTGGTTCTGCCAAATGCTCAAATGAAGAAGCGTATCTGTTCCAAAAACTGATCCGTGAGCGTTTCGGTCATAACCATGTTGACCACTGCACAAGGCTCTGTCACGCCTCTTCAGTTGCCGCCTTAATGGAAGGCATCGGCTCAGGCGCTGTAACAGCCACATTTAACGAATGCCTGAACTCAGACATGATCGTCCTGATTGGCTCAAACCCCACAGCCAACCACCCCGTTGCAGCCACATATTTCAAACAGGCTGTTAAAAAGGGTGCCAAGATGATGGTGATTGACCCAAGGTCACACCAGATGTCTCACCATGCCGATTATAATCTGCAATTCAAACCCGGCAGTGACGTTCATTTGCTGAATGCAATGCTGAATGTCATCGTCACAGAAAATCTCTATGACAAACAATTCATTCAGGCCCGGACAGATAATTTTGACGCCATCAAAAAACATGTCTCCAAATTCACACCAGAAGCTATGTCGCCCCTTTGCGGCATCGCACCAGAAGCCATCCGCTCCGCCGCCAGAGCATACGCAACAGCTGAGCGGGCCATCATCTTCTGGGGCATGGGTGTTTCCCAGCATGTTCACGGCACGGATAATGTTCGCTGCCTGATTTCTCTCGCTATGATCACCGGTCAGATCGGCCGCCCAGGCACAGGTCTGCACCCACTTCGTGGTCAGAACAATGTGCAGGGCGCTTCAGACGCCGGCCTCATTCCAATGGTTCTGCCAGATTATGAAAGCGTCGCAGACCCGAAAATCAGAAAAAAATATGAAGCAGCATGGAATGTACCGATCAATCCAAAACCCGGTTTAACTGTCGTTGAAATCATCGACGCCATCCACAATGACGATATCCGCTCAATGTACATCCTTGGTGAAAACCCGGCGATGTCAGACCCTGATGTCGAACATGCAAGAGATGCATTTGCCAAATTGGAACACCTCGTTGTTCAGGATATTTTCCTGACCGAAACAGCAATGTATGCAGACGTTGTCTTGCCGGCCACCGCATGGCCTGAAAAGAACGGCACCGTCACCAACACAAACCGTCAGGTACAAATGGGCCGCAAAGCCGTAAGGGCACCGGGCAGCGCCAAAGAGGACTGGTGGCTATTGCAGAAACTAGCCAACAAACTTGGCCTTAAATGGAATTACCAGCACCCAAGTGAAATTTACACAGAAATGGCCGGTCTTATGGGCTCACTTGATAACATCACCTGGGACCGTCTGATGAAAGAAGATGCTGTTACCTATCCATCTGACAGCCCTGACCACCCAGGCCACGCCGTTGTATTCGGAGATCGTTTCCCAACCGAAACAGGCAGAGCCAAACTGGTTCCTTCAACGTCATCAGATCCAAACGAAGTCCCCTCTGATGATTTTCCTTATGTTCTGACAACAGGCCGTCAACTCGAACACTGGCACACTGGTGCGATGACCCGGCGCTCAAAAGTTCTTGACGCACTTGAGCCAAGCCCGACAGCCAGCCTCAACCCGGCAACGCTCAAACATCACGGCATTGAGCCAGGTGACATGATCGAAGTTGAAACAAGACGCGGCAAAATCGAACTGACCGCCCGCTCAGACAGCGGCATGCAGGAAGGTGTGATCTTCATCCCGTTTGCTTATGTTGAAGCGGCAGCCAATGTGCTCACCAATCCTCAACTGGACCCGGTTGGCAAAATTCCTGAATTTAAATACTGCGCCGCCAGAATTCGCAACGTCGAAGATCATAAAATGGATGAAGACATCGCCAGCGCCGCAGAATAAGACCAACCATCTGCGTTAATCACAGTAATTAGGAACCCCCTAAAACAAAACCGCCCGCTCTTGAAAATCAGAGCGGGCGGTTTTTTATCATAATATTTGGAGGAGTGTACTTAAACTTAATCACTAGGATGAAAGTCTATTTTTTAAACGCACCTTGAAACCAGCTGCGTGGTTTATCCAGGCGAAATTCATCAAGTTTAAAGCTGCGTGAAACTCGGAAATAATATTCTTCATCTTTCGCATTTGAAAGATCATCGTCATCAATCGGAAACGCGACAGACATATCAGCCTCAAAGCCATAGGGAAGATACAATCGTACCCCCGCCCCGGCAGAGCTAAGCAATGCCCCGTTTGCAAAACTGTTACCATCATCAAATATTGAGCCAATATCAGCAAATGCATAAAGCTGAAATCCGTTCATATAGTCTGATTCAATATTACGTGTATATCTTAACTCCACAGAGGCCGCCGCACCGCTATCGCCGCTAACAACACCACTCTCATATGCACGCCCAAACCGGGCCCCGCCAAAATAAAACTCCTGCGAGGAAAGCAACCCTTCGCTGCCTAATTGCAAACTACCTGATAACAACAACGACCAGTTATCATCAATCACCTGCAAACGCGTCACATCGAGGTTAAACCGGGTAAATTCTCCATCTCCATCAAACCGGGAAAGATTTGCATCACCCTTTTCTGAGCTGTCACCAAGGTCCAGCCCTCCTTTCAGGTTCGCATAAATATAAGTAATGCCTTTAAAGCGATCTTCATGCTGCAATCTGGCGAACAAACTTATGCCCTGCAATTTGTCCTTCACATAAGTGCCAAAGTCATTTTCGTCTTTATTATTGCGAGCCCAGATACCACCACCAACCCACAAACTGGTTTTGCGGGTCCGAAGCGCAGCCCATTGCAAATTAACCCCACCATCAATGGTTTTAAACTTTGTATTGATGGTTTTTCGGATGTCATTCGGCTGTGAAACACTGGATGAAATATAAGCAGATAAAGTTAAGCCATATTCATTCAGCGGAATAGTAAGAGAAGCGGTTCCGAAATGCAGTTCATCAAATGAATCAACAATTGAAGAGTAACCAATCCCAATCGTCTCCCCAAAACCCAGCAGTGAATTCAAAGAAACCGACTGAAAAGACTGATATGGGCCAATTGAGTCTGAACCGCGGTTATCAATCTCAGCGCCAGACCAGACATCCCAGCTTTCAGCAACAATCGTTAGCACAAACCGGCCAGTCATTTCACCGGCCTCTTCAAGCAGTGTGTCCTTCAGCCCAAAACCGGGGATATCACTAATCAGCAACAACTGACGCTCAAGCGTTTCAAGTTTAAGTGGACGCTCTGCCATAATTGGTTGAGCGAACCGGTCAGCACGAAAACGTGCCGCATCAACACCCTCAAATTTCACCTCAAAGACATAACCCTCAATCACCTGAACAATCAGACGGCCTTTGTCGACATCCTGCGGTGGAACAACTGCTCTTGAAAGATTATACCCGGCCTTGTGATAGATATCAGTGATGCAATCAGTAAGCGTAGCAAGCTCATTTTCCCCGATCGTCCGGCCAATCAACGAACGATAACAGCCAGCAAGCTCATCTGCGGAAAAAATCGTAGCGCCTTTAACCCGCACCCTGCGAATTTTAATCGCCAGCTCATTCTCGCCCTGTTTTTTGGTGCCAGCCCGGCTGGAAAACGGCCCATCAGCCACGCCGGGTGGTAAATAGCTGTTTTTAGGTTTGTTTTTTTCAGCTTCAGAACCAAGCTTTTCTTTGGTCTGCTGAATAAGCGCATCAGAATTAGACTGAGCATACAAAAAATCACCGGGTACAAAAATAATTCCCACCAGTGACACAATCAGTAACTTAACAAAATAAATTTTGTTTTTAAAAAAAATACAGTCCACAAACGCCACCCACATCCCTCAATTCAGGTCTTAGAATGGAACGTTATGGTTAAAAAAAAGCTAAATTTTTCAATAAACAATAAAGCTTGGCTCTAATTCTAAATTCACTCCTTACACGTATCATCAACTCAAAGATAAATAACGTTAAGGTTGTGTGATATGAGTGTGAACCTGCAAAAAACAATTCTGCTACCACTGATTTTTTTATTCGTTTCATTTATTACACCCGTTAATGCCGAACCTGTAAATCAGGCTCTTGGCGGTTGGACAGTGCAAAAAATGAGCGGTGATGCTTATATTGCTTCTAACGGACCACAAAAAATCGCACTTACCAAAAATTCAGTCCTGAAAAACGGCGATAAATTATCAACCGGCAACAATGGCCGGGTTCTCCTGGTGAGGGGTGAAGAAACTATTCTGATCACACCAAACTCAGTCATCGGCCTGCCAGATAAACAACAACCTTCAGGAAAAACACTCATTCTCCAGCAAGCTGGCGAGATCCTGCTCGATGTAGAAAAAAAGAATGTCAAACATTTTGAAGTATCCACACCTTACCTTGCAGCCGTTGTCAAAGGTACGCAGTTTCGCGTCACCGTTGATGACAAAGGCTCTAAAGTCGCAGTGCTGCGCGGTAAAGTCGAAGTCTCAGATTTTAAAACCGGCCAGTTCGTGCTCGTGAAACCTGGCCAGTTTGCCAGCATCAAACAAGGCAGTGCCGGGGGCCTGACAATTGAAGGCAAGGGCGAAAAAGCAAACATTCAAAAACGCGCACCTGGTTCTCCGCAAGTCTCCCCGCTTCAAAAATCACCTCTAAACAAAGGCCCTATAAAAGGCAAAGCCGGGTTAGAAAAAGCAGTCAAAAACCAACTTGGTAATAATCAACCCGGCAAAAAACTCAGCAGCAAAATCAAAGCGAAAAAATTAACGTCAATTCGGGCAAACACCCCAAAGCTACAGCTTAAAACAATCGGCAAGTCGACAAGAAAACTAGTAAGGCAAAAGCCGAAAAGCAGATATAGAATTGGCCGCGCCATTGGCCATGTTAAATTAAACGTCCACAAATCGACCAAAGGCCTGAGCCGTTCAAACAGAGTGGCCCGGTTAAACAGAGGATCTGGCAAAATAAAGCAGAAAACCTCAACCTATTGGTCAACTGGCAGCAGTCTCTTTGCCTCCACAGAAAGCAGCACAAACACCAACAGTGGAAATAATGGCAATGGAAACGGCAATAGTGGAAACAATGGAAATAGCGGGAACAACGGTAATGGGAACGGCAACGGCCTTGCTCTCGGTTTAGGCAATGGTAATGGAAATGGTCTTGCTCTTGGCTTAGGAAACGGCAACGGAAACGGCTTGGGCCTCGGTCTTGGAAATGGCAACGGTAATGGTAACGGAAATGGCAATGGCAATGGCAACGGGAATGGACTGGGGCTAGGTTTAGGGCTCTGAAGAAAAGATTACAATCAAACGCCGTAAAACCAGAACGAAGCAGAAAAACAAACTTTAAAATTAGCAATTCATCGTTTGTTTTTATAATCCGTCCGTCAACAACCAGTAACTAAATAAAAGGAACCGTCAAAATCGGTTCCTTTTTTCATGCAGGCCATACAACGTTCACAGCTACACCAGCCAATCCTTGCAACAAAGTTAACAAACAGACAACCCGGAAACTAAAAAGCAAACAGCTAATCTAAACATATCTTTAGACCCGTCTGCTAAGGTAAAATATAGAAATTCTTTAGGGAACCGGGTTGAAACATGAGCAATAGCAATAGTCATATTATTTGCGCAAAACATATGCTGGTCAAAATAACTAAAATCAGATTTAGCAACCTCTCACCCGGCCAACAGTCAGCTGCAGAGGCATAATATAATGAAGCGCATCTCTCCTCACATTTGTGTATTTATAATTATTGCACTCATCGCCCTCACAGGGCTGAACAGCCAGTTTCATTCCAAACTGACAGAACTGAGATACTCTCTGCTTCCCGAACAGGCAACCGGTAATGTTGTCCTCGTTGCAATTGATTCAAAATCACTTCAGGAAACTGAAACCTGGCCATGGGCACGTTCACTTCATGCCGAGATAATTAAAAAGTTAGAAATTGCCGGCGCTTCAGACATCGCTTTCGATATTGATTTCAGTTCTAAATCAACTGAAGAACAAGATGCTATTTTCCTTCAGGCACTAAAGCAGGCCAAAGGCTCAATCATTCTGCCGAGCTTTAAGCAATTTCAAAAACATTTTAATAAGGCACCTACCATAGTTCACACTGAACCTCTGCCAGATTTTAAGAAAAACTCCTGGTTGGCCAACGTGAACCTGTCTCCAAGCCGCAATGGTCTTGTTGAAAAAATCCCTTATGGATACAAAATGAATGGAGAATTCATCCCTTCACTCGCGTCTCTTCTATCCGGCAAGCTGAACTTAAAGACAGATGGTTTTTATGTGGATTACAGTATTAGAGCAAATTCAGTCCCGGTAGTTTCATATGTTGATGTCATTCATAACCGCATCAGCAAAGATGTATTCAAAAACAAAAAAGTCATCATAGGCGCCACAGCAACCGAACTCGGAGATAGCTTCATTGTCCCGGGGCAGGGTATCATTTCCGGCCCGATGCTACAGGTCCTGGCAACTGAAACTCTTCTTCAGAACCATGCCATGCATCACGCCAGCCTGACTGTATCTTTTGCAGGGGTGTTGATACTGGCGTTATTATTTCTGGTGCTGTCATTCAGGACAAAACTGGCAAATCGATTATACCTGTTCATTATTGCAGCTGTCGCCATCGAGCTGTTCGCACTGGCTCTGCATAAATGGTCGCACCTCGTGGTCGACACCTCTCTCTGGCATGTGACCCTTCTGGCTTACACCATCATCACACTTTTAAGTGAAATCGATTTCCGCACCATGCTGGTGAAAATAACAAGTCAGAAACTTGAAAATACCGAGCAAATGCTAGCACAGGTTTTTAATGACAGCTTCACCGGCACGATCATCACCAATGAAGATGGCATCATACAGATTGCCAGTGACAGTGCCGGGGAAATTTTAAGATTGCAAAACATCAGACAACTTGAAGGCCTGCATTATAACAATATTTTCCCAACAGACATGGTCACAGCAGCTGATCGCCTGTTAACCCAAAAGAAAACATCAGATAACTCAATTCACTATTCCAGTCATACTGACATTCATACGGATAATGGTGACAACATCACTCTCGAATATATCGTCACCCTCTCAACAATGAAAAATGAGGCTGAAGCAGATAAGCATGGCCACATTATTTCCTTTTCGTTTCAGGATATAACGGCAAGACACAAAGCAGAAATTGCCCAAAGAGAAGCAACCACAGCAGCGATCAACGCCAACAAGGCCAAAACAGAATTTCTAACCACCATGAGCCATGAGTTAAGAACCCCGCTTAACTCTATTCTCGGTTTTTCAGAAATAATTCAAAACCAGTCCCTTGGTCCAGATTCAATGGATCAATACGCAGAGTTTGCCAGCGACATACAATCAAGTGGTCGCCAGTTACTCAGCGTCGTCAATAACATACTTGAGGTAACTAGAATGGAATCCGGTTCAGTACAATTGAACGAAGAAAAATGTGACATCATCGACATGATCGAATACGCGATTGAAGACACATCTTATCAGTTCAAAAACCAATCACTTAACATTGTAATTGAAGCCAACAAAAACATCCCTGGCCTGCTGGCAGACCCGCTTCTCTGTCAGAAAACGCTGACCGAAATTATTTCAAACGCGATCAAATTTTCTAAGCCTTACGATGAAATCGTAATCTCAGCCCGAGAAACTGAAAATGGCCGCATCATCATCTCGGTTAAAGATCAGGGCGAAGGCATCAGCAAGCACGAAATCGACAATATCTTTAAGCCGTTTTATCAGATTGACAGCTCTAAAGACCGCCATTTCGAAGGAACCGGTATCGGCCTTACAACAGCAAGCGCCTATATGAAACTGCATGGCGGCAACATCAAGGTCGAAAGTCAGCTTGGCGAAGGCACAACCATTCATCTGAATTTCCCATCAGACAGAACCATAGAAAACCCGGGTTCTATCTATAACATCAACCAGTCAAAACCAAATGACCGGAAAATTGCCTGATTCAATTCATTTGAATTGAAAACTGACGAGAAAGATTTTCAATATTGGTTTTATGAGAGGGTTATGCGATATGCGCATAACCCTTTTTTCATTTCAGACCCGCTTCATTTAAAGCCTGCAACAGCCAGATAAGGAAAACCGATTTGGCAAACAGAGCAAAAAAGATTACAAAGAATGATCTCACACCAACAGAAATTTATTCACATAGTGCAACTAAAGAGAGACTCTTAAGTAAGACCCATATGAAACCCGAACTACTCAATAAAATGGACCCAAACACCCGCTCTGATTGTCCCTTGTCCTGCGTCCTCGAACTTATTGGTGATAAATGGACCCTGCTGCTGATAAGAGATGTTCTCATGGGCAAACACCGCTATGGCGATTTTGAAAAATCCCCGGAACAAATCCCCACAAACATCCTGGCGGAGCGGCTGAAAAGACTGGTCCGTGAAAAGATCATGACCAAAGTCTGCTATCAGCAACGCCCACCCCGCTATGCCTATACATTGACTGAAAAAGGCGCAGATCTGGTTGAGATTTTAAAACCACTGATAAAATGGGGCTTAAAACACAACACAGGCACCTGGCAACCACCAGAAAACTTCTGGCAACTCGACACATCAGGAATTTTAGAGCGCCAGCAAAAAAACATCGACGCGCTTGTTTCTGAAAAAGGCCTGAAAGAGTGACACAGCCTCCAACACTCGACAATCAAACCGGTCATGACAACAATCCATTTCTACATTTAATTCATAGCCCGGCCATCATCCTCGTCGAACCACAACTCGGTGAAAACATAGGAACAGCCGCCAGAGCCATGGCTAATTTTGGCCTGCGAGACCTGCGCATCGTCAACCCACGCGATGGCTGGCCCAGCGAAAAGGCATTTAAAGCCAGCGCCAATGCTTATCCGGTAATTGAAAATGCCCGGATTTTCACCTCTATTGAAGAAGCCATCGCTGATCTGCAATTTATCTGTGCCACCACAGCCCGACCAAGAGACATGGTCAAACAGATCCTCTCACCAGAAACAGCCACAGAAACAATGTTCCACAAAGCCTCAGAAAATCAGACCATAGGCATCTTGTTTGGGCGTGAAAAATCAGGTTTAACCAATGATGACATCTCACTTGCTGATGCCATCGTCATTGCCCCGGTTGACCCGACCTGTGCATCCTTAAACCTGGCACAAATGGTCCTGTTAATGGGCTATGAATGGCGAAAACAGCTTGATCCCGCAACGCTCGGCCGAAAAACACAATTTGACGGCCCTGCAAAAGAAGGCACAGAACTGAAAACAAATCGCCCGGCAAACAAAAAAGAACTGGTAAATCTGTTTCAGCATCTAAAAAAAGAACTGGAATATGCAGGATTTCTAAGATCTGTAGAAAAGACGCCACAAATGATGCGTAATGTGCGAAATATGATTATAAGAATGCAGCCAACAGACCAGGATGTGCGCACTTTAAGGGGGATGATCGCATCATTAGTCAAAGGTCCACACGATTCCGGTCAAAAATAACATTTTCTGTGGCAATTAAGCAAAAGGGCAAAAATGCCTTAGTAATGCCCTGATTTTACTATTGCGATTGCCGTCATACATGATAGCGTTGGAAACGCTTAC
>JAJFHX010000031.1 GCA_021775425.1 Hyphomicrobiales bacterium | reverse complement strand
ACGCTAAATCAAATATTTAGCCAGATTTAAAATATAGAGGAGAGCGTTGATGGCATATGCTGGAACTGATCAACATGATCATAAGCCCGGGTTCATCTCGCGTTGGTTTTTCTCAACCAACCATAAAGATATTGGAACGTTGTATTTATTGTTTGCCATTATGGCAGGTATTGTTGGCGGGGCGTTGTCTGTAGGTATGCGGCTTGAGCTGCAAGAGCCTGGCATGCAATTTTTTAGTAACCCGCACATGTTTAATGTGTTCACCACAGCACATGGTCTGATCATGGTTTTCTTCATGGTGATGCCAGCGATGATTGGCGGATTTGGTAACTGGTTTGTGCCGCTTATGATTGGTGCGCCGGATATGGCCTTCCCGCGGATGAATAATATTTCTTTCTGGCTGTTGCCTGCTGCATTTGCGCTTCTGGTGCTTTCTTTATTCCAGGGGCCTGAAGGTGCGAAGGGTGTTGGTGCCGGCTGGACAATTTATGCGCCGCTTTCAACAACTGGGCATCCTAGTGCCGCGATGGATTATGCAATTCTTTCGCTTCACTTAGCTGGTGCGTCTTCTATTCTTGGGGCGATCAACTTTATTACAACGATCTTTAACATGCGTGCGCCTGGCATGACATTGCACAAGATGCCGTTGTTTGTCTGGTCAGTACTTGTAACAGCGTTCTTGCTGCTGCTTTCATTGCCAGTGCTTGCCGGTGCGATCACCATGTTGTTGACTGACCGTAATTTTGGTACATCTTTCTTTAGCCCTGAAGGGGGCGGTGACCCGATTCTTTATCAGCATCTGTTCTGGTTCTTTGGTCACCCTGAAGTGTATATTCTTATTCTTCCAGGTTTTGGCATTGTTTCGCAAATCGTTTCGACTTTCTCTAAGAAGCCGGTGTTTGGTTATCTTGGCATGGCTTATGCCATGGTTGCGATTGGCCTTGTTGGCTTTATCGTATGGGCGCACCACATGTATGCGTCTGGTATGAGTGTTGATAGCCAGGGTTATTTCATGCTGGCGACAATGGTTATTGCGGTGCCAACTGGCGTGAAGATCTTTTCTTGGATTGCGACTATGTGGGGCGGATCGATCTCTTTCCGTGCGCCGATGGTGTGGTCTCTCGGGTTTATCTTCCTGTTCACTCTTGGTGGTGTAACTGGTGTTGTGCTGGCGAATGCCGGTGTCGACAGAGCGTTGCATGATACATATTATGTGGTGGCGCACTTCCATTATGTGCTTTCACTAGGTGCGGTGTTCTCAATCTTTGCGGGTTGGTATTACTGGTTCCCTAAAATGTTCGGCATAACTTACTCTGACGGTCTTGCGAAACTGCATTTCTGGATGATGTTTATCGGTGCGAATATCATTTTCTTCCCGCAACACTTTTTGGGTCTTGCTGGTATGCCTCGCCGTTATGTTGATTATCCTGATGCTTATGCAGGCTGGAACTATGTGTCTTCAATTGGCTCATATATTACAGCGGCTTCAATTGTGTTGTTCCTCTTTATCATGCTGCACGCTCTTGTGCGCCGTGAGAAAGCTGCTGGCAACCCATATGGCGAAGGTGCAACAACACTTGAGTGGACATTATCTTCACCGCCACCGTTCCACCAATTTAGTGAATTGCCTCGTGTGAAATAAGGGTGAAGTAATTTTCAAAATTGTCTCTGGCGTTCAGTCTTGAGTGCCAGAGACATTTCTAAATCTTTTTTCGCCTCTCTATATGTATGACAAATTAAAGGTGAAGTTTGCAGGTTGGTCTTGATGAGTGATGTAAGCATAAATTTAGAAGAGCGTGATCAGATCCAGAGCTTTGGCGGGGATGTGCAGGACTATGTGCAACTGCTGAAACCACGGGTGATGTCGCTGGTTGTGTTTACGAGTTTTGTCGGGCTGATTGTTGCTCCCGGTACGATCCATCCGTTTTTAGGTTTTGTTGCCATTCTGGCGATTGCAGTCGGGGCCGGTGCCTCTGGTGCGTTGAATATGTGGTATGATGCCGATATTGACGGCCAGATGCAACGCACGGCGGCACGGCCTATTCCGCGCGGGCGGGTTTCAGCTTCTGAAGCGCTGGCGCTTGGCACTGTGCTTAGTGTGTTTTCTGTTCTTGTTATCTGGATGGCGACAAACTGGCTGGCTGCAGTTTTGCTGGCCGTTACTATCGGTTTTTATCTCTTTATCTATACGATGTGGCTGAAACGTTTAACGCCGCAGAATATTGTGATTGGCGGCGCTGCCGGTTCTTTTCCGCCGATGATCGGCTGGGTGGCTGTGACCGGTTCTATTTCGCTTGAAGCGATTGTTTTGTTTCTGATTATATTTATGTGGACCCCGCCGCATTTCTGGGCGCTGGCGCTTTATCGCTGCCGCGACTATGAGCGGGTTGGTGTGCCGATGCTGCCTGTTGTTAAGGGGCCGGATGAAACCCGCAAGCAGATATTGATTTATAGCTTTATACTGGTTGTTGTTAGTGTTTTGCCGTCCTTTATCGGCCTTGGTGGATATCTTTATCTGGCGGTGAGTGGATTTGCAGGGGCTTATTTTCTCTATCTGGCGGTTGAGGTTTTCCGGGTGAGAGAAGGGCAAATAGCTGACGCGAAAGCGAAGCGGCTGTTTCTTTATTCGATTTTCTATCTGTTTTTACTGTTTACAGTTTTGTTGGTTGAGCATGTGGTGCCGGGTTTGTTTTTTTCGACCGGAATTGAGTTGAAAGTTTAATCGATGAATGAGGAAGATAAAAAGAAACGGAACCGGCGCTCACTTGTAATTGCGTTGATACTGGTTGGGTTTGTTGTGTTGTTTTACGCCATCACGATTATACGTCTCGGTGAGCAGGTTGCGAACCGGCAGATGTAATAGCAATTGTTTTTGTTTGTGAATTTCTGGAATATTGATGACTGAGAAAAGTGAACATAACAGGCATGAAGAGGGCGCGGTTCGGGAACCGTCTCACCGTCCTGTTGTTTTGAGTTTGCTTAGCGTTATCGCGGTGATGGTGACTATCGTCATTTATTCACCTGAGCTTTACAACCTGTTTTGCAAAGTGACAGGTTATGGCGGAACAACGCAGCGGGTTGAGGCGTCATCTGGTATTATTCTTGATGAGAAAATTACCATTAAGTTTGATGCGACGATTGCGCCAGCCTTGAACTGGGAGTTTAAGCCGGTTGAACGTCAGGTGACGGCGCATATTGGTGAAACGGTTATTGTCAATTACCGTGCGAAGAATTTAAGTGACCGCGAAATTGTTGGTTCGGCCTCTTATAATGTAACGCCTGAAATTGCAGGCAGTTATTTTAACAAGATTGAATGTTTTTGTTTTACGGAACAAAAATTAGCTGCGGGTGAAGAAATTCTGATGCCTGTCAGTTTTTATGTGGACCCGGAAATTGTCGAGGATAAAACCGGGCGCAGGGTTAAAGAGATTACTTTGTCTTATGTGTTCTATGAAAAAAAGAAGTCAGTTAAGGCCGCATTGCTGAAAAAATGAAGTAAAATCATCAGCAATGGCCAGTCACGACAGATGATTAAAACACGTTTTGTATAGAATAGAACAGGGCAGAGTTTGAGCTAGAGTACAGAATTAAAAGACCGATTTGGCTGGTCTTTCGAATTTTTAATTTAACGTGCATTTTGGGGCACATGTAAGGGAGAGATATATGGGTGACGCTCATGCTAATCACCATGATTACCATCTGGTGAATCCGAGTCCGTGGCCAATTTTTGGGGCGATTTCGGCTTTTATTCTGGCAATTGGTGCCATTCAGTTCATGCATGGCAGCAGTGCTGTGATGCTTGGTGTTGGTTTTGGCCTTGTGCTGCTGACAATGTTTTTGTGGTGGCGGGATGTTATCCGTGAAGCTGAGAAAAATGGTGACCATACGCCTGTTGTGCAGATTCACAATCGCTATGGCATGATTTTGTTCATCGCTTCTGAAGTGATGTTTTTTGTGGCCTGGTTCTGGGCGTTTTTTGATGTTTCACTTTTCCCGGGTACTGGTGTTGACCCCGTTCAAACTGCTGGCGGTGTTGAGCAGGCCTTGGGGCAGGTTACCAGAAATGAAGTGACCCAAGGTGTCTGGCCACCTGTTGGAACAGAAACTTTCAACCCCTGGAAACTGCCACTTGTGAATACGCTTATTCTGCTGCTTTCAGGTACGACAGTGACCTGGGCGCATCATTCGCTTGTTCAGGGCAATCGCAAGGGCCTCATTTGGGGCTTGCTGCTGACCGTTATTCTCGGTGTGCTTTTTACCATTCTTCAGGCTTATGAATATATGCATGCTGGTTTTGCTTTTGATAAAGCAGCTGGTGGCAATATTTATGGCTCAACCTTCTTTATGGCGACAGGCTTTCATGGCTTCCACGTTATTGTTGGCACCATCACGCTGGCTGTGATGCTGTTCAGAGCGATGGCTGGCCACTTCACGCCAAAACAACATTTCGGCTTTGAAGCTGCCGCCTGGTACTGGCACTTTGTTGACGTTGTCTGGTTGTTCCTGTTTGCCTGCATTTATGTCTGGGCAGCTGGTACTCCTGGCGCTCACTGATAAGCTGCGCATTTTTGTTGGTGCCTTCAGATGCCCGGAGTTTAATGCGCTTCAGGTTGCCCACTTTGCAACCGCGCCGGCATCGGCATTAGCAACCGCGCTGAAAGATCCTTTATGCCTTTGGGTATAATTGATAGTGTGAAAAAATGGCCCGGTGACTTATGTCATTGGGTCATTTTTGTGTTTTTGAATTGCAACTGAGTTGAGTGAGTACGCTTTATGACCAAAACAGCCGTTTCACCTGTTATTGCTGGCATGAAGGGGCGTTGCCCGCGATGTGGTGAAGGGCGATTGTTCAAAGGGTTTATTGCGCTGGATCAGTCATGTTCATCTTGCAAACTTGATTATGATTTTGCTGATGCGGGTGATGGCCCTGCTGTATTTATCATGATGATTGTCGGGTTTATTGTTGTTGGACTGGCGGTATATGTTGAAGTTCATTATCGCCCGCCATACTGGCTGCATGCGATGCTCTGGCTTCCTTCAATTGTAATATTATCCGCGATGCTACTCAGACCGCTGAAAGGTCTGTTAATCGCGCTCCAATTCAAACATCAGGCGCGGGAAGGGCAGATTGAGAAATGATCCGTTTGTTAAAATCTAAAGGGCTTTTATGGCCGCTCATTCTTTCACTCATCGGTGTGACCGTTTTGGTGATGCTTGGCAATTGGCAGATGCAGCGCAAGGTCTGGAAACAGGATCTGATCAGGCTGGTTGAGGACCGGGTGAATAGCACGGCAATCTCGTTTGAAGTCTTAAAACAGTGGGTTAAAATTGCGGAAGATGTGCGGTTTCAGCCGGTTAAAATTTCCGGCACTTTTGACCATAGCCAAGAGCGGCATTATTTTTTGCCGCATGGTGATAAGGTTGGCTGGCATGTCATTACGCCGTTAACGACAATTTCTGGCGACGTTGTGCTGATTGACCGGGGCTTTGTGCCCGATCAATTAAAGGCGCAGGAAAAAAGACGTGATGGTTTACCGGAAGGCCAGGTTGAATTTGAGGGGCTGGTTCGGCTTGCTGAAACGCCGAATTATTTTACACCTGCGAATGATGTTGCTCATAATAAATGGTATTGGCGAGATATTGATGGGCTTTATCAGAGTTTGAATGTTGCTGCTGCAAAGCGGTTTATTTTTATGATTGATCAGCGGATGAGCGCCACATCCGGGGCCTGGCCTATGCCGGGCGTGACACGGGTGAAGTTTTCAGATAAGCATCTTGGCTATGCGCTGACCTGGTATGGGCTGGCGCTGACACTTGTTGGGGTTTTTGCTTTTTTTGCCTATGGTCGGATGCGGCAATAGTTTTAAATAAGCGAGACTTTGGGCAGGTCTTAATTGATTTATTCTCTCTATTTAAGGAGAAGTGGTTTGAAATATGTGAGCACACGCGGGTCAGCGCCTGTTCTGGAATTTGAAGATGTGATGCTGGCCGGGCTGGCGCGGGATGGTGGGCTTTATGTGCCAGAAAGCTGGCCGCGTTTTTCAACCGAAGACATAAATTCCATGCGGGATAAATCTTATCAGGAAATCGCATTTGAAGTCATGCATCCTTTTGTTGAGGGCACGATTGAACCAGAAGAGTTCAAAGCACTGATTGAGGAAGCCTATCAGGGGTTTGAGCACAGGGCCGTAGCTCCACTTGTGCAGATGGATAGCAACCTTTGGCTTTTAGAACTGTTTCATGGGCCGACGCTGGCGTTTAAAGATTTTGCGATGCAAATTCTCGGGCTGTTGATGGACAGGGCTTTAATTAAACGGGGTGAGAGGGCGACGATTGTTGGCGCGACATCCGGTGATACGGGCGGGGCGGCGATTGAGGCGTTTCGGGGCCGTGAGCAGATTGATATTTTTATCCTTCATCCGGCTGGCCGGGTTTCTGATGTGCAGCGCCGGCAGATGACGACTGCAAAAGAAGAAAATGTTTTCAACATCGCACTTGAAGGCACGTTTGATGATTGCCAGGCGATGGTGAAGGGGTTGTTTAATGATCATGATTTTCGTGATGGGAATAAACTAACCGGCGTCAACTCGATTAACTGGGCGCGGATTATGGCGCAGGTGGTTTATTATTTCAGCTCAGCGGTGGCGCTTGGCAGCCCGGACCGGCCACTTTCCTATGCTGTGCCGACGGGTAATTTTGGTGATGTGTTTGCCGGATATGTCGCTTCAAAGATGGGGCTGCCGATTGAGCGGTTGATCGTGGCGACAAACCAGAATGACATTCTGGTGAGAACATTGGAGAGCGGGCTTTATAAACCGGACGGAGTGACGGCGACTTACAGCCCGAGTATGGACATTCAGGTTTCATCAAATTTTGAGCGCCTCTTATTTGAAATGACCGGACGGGATGCGGGCCGGGTGAGTCAGTTGATGGATGACCTTAAAGATACTGGTGCATTTCAACTTTCGGAAAATGAATTAAAACCGATGCATGCCTTGTTTGAAGGTGTGCGGGTTGATGAAGAAACGACATTTGCCCGGATCCAGACTGAAAATACCGTAAATCAATATATGATAGACCCGCATAGTGCGATTGCGCTTGAAGCGGCTGCTCAACATGATGAGAAAACGGTTGCTTCGCCACCAGTGGTGGCACTGGCAACAGCGCATCCGGCGAAGTTCCCTGATGTGGTGACAAAAGCTACAGAGCGCGATGTGCCGCAACCGGCGCGGTTAAAGGCGCAGCTTCATAGCGAAGAGCGGGTTGTTCAACTGGCAAATGATTATGGCGTCGTGGCAAATTATATTGCGTCACATACGCGGGCTGGTGAGAGCGGCTGATGAGTGTTCAGAGTTCTGTGCTTTCGAATGGTTTGCGTATTGTCAGCCATCAGATGCCGCATCTTGAAACTGTGTCTCTGGGTGTGTGGATTGGTGCCGGTAGCCGGCATGAACATAAAAATGAGCATGGGATTGCGCATTTTTTAGAACATATGGCGTTTAAAGGTACGACCAGCCGCTCGGCTTATCAGATTGTTGAAGAGATTGAATCTGTTGGCGGTGACCTCAACGCATCCACAGGGCTTGACCAGACTTCATTTTATGCACTGGTGATGAAGGCGGATGTTGAGGTGGCGCTCTCTTTGCTGGGAGATATTTTATTAAACCCGGTGATAGATGCTGAAGAGGTGCGCCGTGAGCGTGATGTGATCATTCAGGAAATTATGGCTAATGACGAAAGCGCTGAGGATGTGGTATTTGACCTGGCGCAGGGGCTAGCTTTTCCCGGGCAGTCACTTGGCCGCCCGGTGATGGGGACGATTGAGACAGTTTCGCGGTTTAAGTCTGATGACCTAAGACGTTATATGGAAAAACATTACAGGGCACCAAATATGGTTCTTTCTGCTGCGGGTGCGATAGAACATGATCAGCTGGTTGAATGGGCCGAGCGTTATTTTTCCGGTCTTTCTGGTGCTGACCATGAACCGGGTGAGCCTTTGTTCTATAAGGGTGATATGAAATGTTCTGATCTGGAATTTGATCAGGGGCATGCTGTGATCGGGTTTCAGGGTGTTTCGATAAAGGATGCGGATATCTTTGCTTTGCAGGCTTTGAATAACTGTCTTGGTGGTGGGATGTCATCACGGTTGTTTCAGGAAGTCAGGGAAAAGCGCGGGCTTTGTTATCATGTTTACAGCTTCCATTCTGCTTATGAAGATGGTGGATTGTTCGGTATTTATGGTGCATTTGACCCACAGCGCCGTACTGAAGTGCTTGATGTGATGATGAATGAAATGGTTTTGCTGGCAAAAGAAGGTGTGCAACCAAATGAATTAAAGCGGGCGAAAGCTCAGCTTCGTGCTGGTCTGGCGATGTCTCTCGAAAGCTCTGGTGTGAGGGCTGAACATCTGGCGCGGCAAATGCTGTTTTTTGACCGTGTTATTCCAATTGAAGAGTTGCAAGACGCGGTTGAGGCTGTAAAAATCGAAGATTGCCAAAGGGTGGCGCAGAAGTTATTAAATCAGGGAAAACCAACTGTTGCTCTGGTTGGTGGTGAGCCCATAGTCGATGGATATGGCTCAGTTGGCGCTATTCTTGCTGATCTCTAGCAGGAAATGTCAATGAAAGGGATTGGAATGGTGTTTCTTCGCTCTGCACCTTCATATGATCAGGGACCGGTGCTGGAAAGTGAACGGCTTTATCTGCGTTTACCACAATCTGTGGATTATGAGACATGGTCTTCTTTACGACAAATTAGTGCGGAAAAACTGAGACCCTATGAGCCTGAATGGGCTGATAATGAACTGTCGAAGGATGCGTTTCGCCTGCGTTTGCGGTTTTATCAGCGGGAATTTCGTGATAGAACTGGCTATCCGTTCTTTATATTTTTGAGGGATGATCATCGTCTGATTGGGGGGATTACGCTTTCCAATGTTCGGCGCGGTGTGACGCAATCCGGCTCTATAGGGTATTGGATTGGTGTTACTTATCAGAATATGGGCTATATGACTGAAGCGGTTCAAACGCTGGTCAAATATGGCATTAAAGATTTGGGGTTGCACCGGATTGATGCAGCGAGTTTGCCTGACAATGCCGCTTCAATAAGAGTTTTGGAAGTATGTGGGTTTCAAAAAGAGGGGCTGGCGCGTAAGTTTTTAAGAATTAACGGGCAATGGCAAGATCATTTTTTATATAGTTTTATTGAGGATGATTTTGTCAGTTAAGTCTTATGGCAGGAGTGATGGGGCTGGTGTAGTTGGGCTGTTTGAAGTTCATCTATTTGCCCCAATCATGTGGCTATAATCGTTTGTGCGCTTTTTGGGATGAAATGAGGATTGAATTGACGCAGCTTTGCGCAAATTTTGTGACTAAGTTATTGATCAGGCTTAGTTGTTTTCTGCTTTCTGCCGTTTGTCGTGGTGCGCGCAATTTTCTTTCAGCTATTGTGCCGTTTGTTCTGGTGCTTGCCTTGGGTGCCTCAGCAGTGCTGGCTGTTGAGCCGATTGAGCTTGATAGTGCAGTTGAACGTGTTGAGATCACGAAATTCAGTGAACATTATAAAGAGCATGGTGACACGCTACAGGTGGAAACGGCGAAAGATGCTGATGGCATTTCAAACCGGATGGCTGTTAAGGCGCAAACCAGTGGCACGGACCCGAAATGGATTGTTTTTGCTCTGACGAATAAGAGTGACAAGCGCATTACAAGGCTGCTCACCGCAGAGCGTTATAATATTGTCGGTTCGCGTATTCTTCGGCCTGACCTTGATACCAAACGGTTAATCAATGTAACGCCATCGGTTGGCTTTTTGCCGTTAAGAGTGCCGAATGATGCTGTTGATATTTTCAGCCTGACTTTAGAACCTGGCGCCACGGTGACGTTTGTGGCCGAGCTTTCTAACGCCCGTTTTCCGCGGGTGTTTTTATGGAGCCAGCTGGCTTTTGGTAAAAAGCTGAGGGATATGGCGCTGTTTAACGGCATTATGCTGGGGATTGTTGGTATTCTGGCGATTTTCCTAACAGCCGTTTTTGTTGCCAATCATAAGGCTATTTTCCCTGCAACCGCATTTATTGCCTGGTGTATTGGCGCTTATCTCTGCGTTGATTTTGGGTTCTGGCATAAATTGTTCCGTGTTGACCCGGAACTCAACTCGCTTTACCGGGCTGGTTCTGAAGCGGCGATTGCTTCAAGCTTGGTGGTTTTTGTTTATACCTTCCTTCGACTACGGTTCTGGCATGGCTGGATTAAACTGCTGTTTGGGGTTTGGATACTTGGTCAGCTCGGGCTGATTGGTCTTGCTGTTCTTGACCCTGTTCTTGTTTCCGGTCTGGCCCGGTTGTCATTATTATTTATTGGTGGCTTTGGTTCCTTATTAATCGGTTATCTGGCTGTTCGCGGTCAAGACAGGGCGCTTGCGTTAGTGCCAACGTGGCTATTGTTTATGGTCTGGCTGTTTGGTGCCGGTGTTGCGGCGCTGGGTCAGCTTTCAGGTGATATTGTTGCGCCGGCTTTAACTTCTGGTCTGGTGCTTATTCTTGTGCTGCTCGGATTTACAGTGACGCAGTTTGCGTTTCGCTCATTTGAGCCACTTGCTGGTGCGCCGCCGAGCCAGTTGCAATTACGCTCACTGGCGCTTGAGGGGGCAGGGGCTGCCGTATGGCAATGGAACTCACGGCGTGATGAAATTTCTGTCAGCCCCGAGGTTGAAGATTCGCTTGGTCTGCATGAAGGTGAGCTGACGTGCCGTGTTGAGCAATGGATGCAATATCTGCACCCGTCTGACCGGGAGCGGTTCAGGCTTTTGATGCGCACATTGCAGGAAAAAAACGGCGGCGAATTGCAGCTCGAGTTCAGAATGCGCGGACATGAAGGGCATTTCCTATGGTATGAATTGCGGGCTCATTCGGTTGCCATGCCTCACCAGCGCGCGCTCAGATGTGTTGGCCTGATGCGTGATACGACTGACAGCAAACGATCGCAGGAGCGGTTGCTCAGTGATGCGGTGCATGACAGCCTGACCGGGTTGCCGAACAGGGAATTGTTTCTTGACCGGTTGCAGATTGCCATTGCCCGGGTTAAGGATGAAGGTGGTGTGCGCCCGCCAACTGTGCTGTTTGTTGATATTGACCGGTTTAAACATGTGAACCAGTCATTTGGTATGGTGATTGGTGACACGATGTTGTTGACGATAGCACGCCGTTTGCAGCGCCATCTTGGCCCGCAGGACAGTCTGGCGCGGTTAAGTGGTGACCAGTTCGCTGTGCTATTGGTGACAGAAAACAACCCGCAGGAGATCGCTCTTCTTGCAGAGCGGATTAGACGATCGCTTCGGAGCCCGATGAAAATTGGCGGCAAGGAAATTATCCTTACCGGTTCGATTGGTATTGCGGTTTATGACGGAACGCAGCTGACGCATCAAGACCTTGTGAATGAAGCTGAGCTGGCGATGTACAGAGCCAAACGTTCTGGTACGGACCGGATTGAAATATTCAAACCGACAATGCGGGGCGAGCGGGACAACCGGGTGGCACTTGAAAGTGATTTGCGGCGAGCGATTGAGCGTCGGCAGATTAAAGTGCTTTATCAGCCAATTACTAAATTAAAGGGTGAAGACCTCACTGGGTTTGAAGCTTTAATGCGCTGGGACCACCCCAAGCACGGGCGGCTTTCGCCAGATGAATTTATTCCGATTGCGGAAGAATCTGACCTTATTTCAGAGCTTGGTTCTTACGTTCTTAATCAGGCGGTTAAAGATGCGGTGCAATGGAACCGGATTTTACCGCGTCCTGATGAACCTCTGGTTGTCAGCATTAATATTTCGAGCCGTGAATTGTTCAGGCAGGAGCTCTATCAGGAAGTGCGTATGATTTTGACGCGCGAATCGCTGCCGGAAGGCAGTCTGCGACTTGAGGTGACTGAATCGCTGGTGATGGAAAATCCTGAAGGGGCGGTTGAGATTCTTGGATGGTTGCGCAATGCCGGGGCGAGTTTGGCGCTTGATGATTTTGGCACGGGCTATTCCAGCCTTAGTTATCTGCACAGGTTCCCGTTTGATACTCTGAAGGTTGACCGGTCGATTGTGCATAATGTGGCATTTGGCAAAACCGGGCCGGCTATCTTGCGCTCTGTAGTAGCGCTTGCCAGTGAGCTTGGTATGGATGTTGTCGCCGAAGGGGTGGAAAGCCCTGAAGATGTGACTTTCCTTCGCTCTATTGGTTGCGGGTATGCGCAAGGGTTCTATTTTGGCGAGCCGATGAACCAAAAGGATGTGATTTATCTGCTGGAAGCGCTGGCGAAGGATGTGAAAGTTAAGGGCCGGACCGGTATGTTCGGCGCTATTCGCTCCAAAACAGGTGCTGATAAGGCCCTGCCTTCTCCTCAGGTTAAAGATGTTGAGCAGTTACCTGTTGTAGACGAAGGGATAGCTGCTGGAGCAGAAGAAGAAGTCAGGCTTGAAACGCAAATCGTCGATCCCTCTCAAACCGTGCAAACTCATAGCGAGGCCGGTGTTAATACGGGTGATCATGCAGGTAATGGGGCTGTCAATGGTGCGAATGGTGGGACAGCTGGTGGTGCGACGGTTCAGGGTGCCCGGCATGTTGATGGATCCTCGCTGAATGGACATGGGCAAGTGAGTGGGAATGGCTTAGGGCATCCTTCGGGTAATGGTGCTGGTTCAGAATTAGGGGGGCCTGTTTTTGAGGGGCCATCTCATCAGAATGGGCACCTGCATCAAAGGCAGGTTGCATCTCATCATGTGCCGCAAAATTCTGTTGCGCCTGGGCATGGAATACAAAAACCGCAGTCCAAGGACAGGCCCACTGGAGATAGTGTTGGCGGAAGTGGGATTGACCCTTCTGTTGCTGCTGCACTTGCACGACTTGGGGATGGATCTACCGGATCAAACGGGCCGGATAAGCGTATTCAGGGTTTGACTGAGGCTTTGGCTCTGGCTGAAAAAGCGGCGACAGAGGGTAGTGGGCATGGTGCCGGTGGCAGTGTGGCAGGACCGGATACTCTCAGAAGTGATATTGACGGGAAATTATCTTCAATGAAATCAGCCGTTGGCAATGGTGTTGATTCTGCCGGGGGAGTTGACACTGCAGGTAAGCCAGCTTCCGGGGTTATGGATGTTTACGCTCAGCTTGCTTCGGGTGCCGGATATACTGACCTTGGTGATGATCCTTATTCATCTGATCAGCAGAAGGCTTCTGTAAAAAAGGGTAAGAAGTTCAGTTTTGATAGTTCTGGGGCACAATCGCCATCCAAAGACACAACTGATTTCTATCAAAGTGGTTCTGTTCAAAATGGGCAGGGCGGTTCGCCAAAAGGGAATTCCGGGTTGGGCCAGCAGGTTGCAAAAAAGTCTGGCGGGCGCACGAATGGTGCTGGTGGTAAAAAACGAGTTGCTCCAGGTAAAGACCAGAAAAAATAATCACCTTAACTTAGTTAGTGACGAATTTGCAGGCCTTTGGCACTGGTTGGCATTGTGTGCAATTAGACAAACGCGATCATTTAACATGACTTCATGATCATGACTTTCAGGCTATGTAAGCTTTTATGGAGCTGGTAGAAACTGACGGCTTATTTCCGGGACATAAGATCAGATCAGGCGTGACCTGTCTGGTTGACGAGAAACCCTCTGTCTATGCCAAGCGTTTTGAAAGCTGTTTCATATTTAGATTCAGCTGCTGTTTCAAAGACCAGTTTTGAATTGGCCGGGCAGTGGAGCCAGCCATTTTCACTTAATTCTTCTTCAAGTTGACCGGGGGCCCAGCCAGCATAACCTAAGGCTAGCAGAGATTGCATCGGGCCGGTGCCGTTGGCTATCGCTTTTAAGATGTCGATTGTTGCGGTGAGTGAGATGTTATTATTCACCGGGAATGTGTGCTCTTTTGAGTGATAATCAGGTGTGTGGAGGACAAACCCCCTGCCAGTTTCAACAGGGCCGCCAAAATGAATGAAGGGCAGATTATCACAATCTTCGGTCAGGGTGATGGGGTTGCTGTTGCCAGGTGTGAATACCTGATCAATCAGATCAGTGAAATGCATTGTATCTGCATGGCGGTTGATTATCAGCCCCATGGCGCCTTCTTCTGAATGGGCACAAATATAGATGACAGCTTTTGAAAAGCGATCATCAGCCATTGTCGGGCTGGCAATGAGCAAATGACCACTGAGCCCGGTGGGCTCTTCTTCACTATCAAATTGTGCAAATTCAGGTTTCATGACGCATAATCTTTATCTGATGCAAGTGTTTGAACAGGTGGTAATTTGATACTACATCTTTGTTCATGAATGCAGATTGAATGATGTAATCATATTAGTGTAGCGAAGATTATCTGGGTTTGAAAAGGGATGGAGGCTGAAACGGCGCCGGATCTGTTGATTTGTTGCTCTTTTGTGTCACCTAATTGTGATGCAGGGTTTAAGTGCACAAAATTTTAGCCATGTTAATGTTATTTAATACCGCTGAAAAGCTCCAGAACTGATATTATGAGGCAGGCTCTGGCTGATTGAGAAAGAATTTAATTGAGGAATAATGGTGATTAATTTTTATAAGTCGCTGCAATCAATGAGAAATTTCGCCTATAAATTTGCGATTTTCATGTCATTTGCCTTTGTTTTTGTTGCTTTGACCGATAGTGGTGTCATGGCGCAAAGCTCTGATGTGCAATTTGAAGGTAACCGCTTGTCGCAGCTCCGACTTATTGGCGCAAAAACTGAATGGCAGGGGAAAGACAGGCTCGTAGCGGGCATAGAGATTAAGCTGGCACCAAAATGGAAAACATACTGGCGAACACCAGGTGACACTGGCATTCCGCCGTTTTTTGACTGGAGCGGCTCTGAAAATCTGGCCAGGGCTGACGTTTTATTTCCCACACCGCACAGATTTAAAGACCCAAGTGGTATGACCATCGGCTATAAATCTGATGTGACATTGCCGGTTGTTCTGACGCCGAAAGATCCGAGCAAACCGGTGAAGCTGAAGCTGGATGCGCAATATGCCATTTGCCATGACCTTTGTGTTCCGGTCAATGCCAAGCAGGCACTGACAGTTGATGGAACTGGGAGCAATAAGGATGAACCTCTGGTTTCGATGGCTTTGTCGATGACGCCTCTCCTTGTTGATGGCCCGCAATCAAAACTGGGTGTTCAGGAAATTAGATATCTGACAACCAGTAAAGCGCCGCAACTGAATTTAAAAGTTCAGGTGCCTCAAGGGACCAAGAAAACCGACCTGTTTGTTGAAGGTGAAAACGGGCTTTATGTGCCAACACCGAAAATGGATGGCAAAGCTGATGCCTCCAGTGGGCGATTGAATTATCGAATTGACCTTGGTGATGTTGATGATCCGGCCAAGTTTCAAACGGCGAAACTGAACTGCACGGTGGTTGCTGATTATAAATCCATCACTCAGCCCTGCTCGGTTCAATAGGGCGGGTCATTTTTTGCTGCTTCAGCCGTTTCATTCAAACTGCTTTTCCTCATTTCAAAAAATTTCATGCTCCGGTTTTCTGAGGCTGGTCAAGCATTGCGGCTGTGTTTCTCTCTGGTATAGAATCTGATTGTAATTGGATCGAATTATTCTAAAGTGTTTAAAAATTCCAGAGATAAAAAAAGAGGATGATTATGACAATTTCTGTTGGTGAGACTTTACCTGATGTTGAGCTTTATACGATGGGTGAAGAGGGACCGGTTGCTGTTTCAAGCGCTGAATATTTTAAGGGTAAGAAAACGGTTTTGTTTGCTATCCCGGGGGCGTTTACACCAACATGTCATTTAAACCACGCGCCAGGATTTATAGATCTCAATGATGAGATTAAGGCGAAGGGCGTTGATCAGATTGCCTGTATTTCTGTCAATGATGCATTTGTGATGAATGCGTGGAATGCTGCGATCGGTGCTGATGATAAGATCACGATGCTGGCAGATGGCAATGGTGATTTTGCCAAAGCAATCGGGCTTGAACTTGATGTAACTGCAAGAGGACTTGGGCTTCGCTCACATCGTTATGCGATGATTGTGGATGATGGTGTTGTTCAGGTTTTGAATGTAGAAAGTGCACCAGGCCAGGCGGTTTCAAGCTCAGCGAAGAAGCTGCTTGAAAGTCTCTAAAATTTAATTTTACGAATAAAAAACAGCCCGCAAATTGCGGGCTGTTTTTTTTAAAACCTATCTGGCAAAACAGAAGGCTCAATCATAGAGCGTTTCTGACAGCTTCTATGATTTTGTCTTGCGTGTCTTCTTTCAGATATGGGTGCATGGGCAGGCTGATGACTTCGTGTGAAAGCGCATCTGTTACCGGTAGTGTGCCACCCGCGATCGGATAATCCTTATAGGCTGTCTGGCTATGCAGAGGTTTTGCATAATAAATCGCGGTTGGGATGTTCTGTTCTCTCAGCTTTGCGGCGATTTCATCTCGTTTTGGTGTCTTGATGGTGTATTGCGCCCAGGTAGAAACAGAATTTTCAAGCACATAAGGTGTTGTGACAACATCTTTCAGGCCTTCGCTATAGCGGTTGGCTATGGTGTTTCTGGCTGTGATTTCGCTCGGGAAAATTTCGAGTTTTAATAACAAGATCGCGGCTTGTATTGAATCAAGGCGGCCATTAATGCCAATGCGGACATTGTCGTATCTGTCTGTGCCCTGGCCGTGGTTCCGAAGCGAGGTGAGGGTGTTCATTAACTCGTCATCATTGGTGAGGACGGCACCGCCATCTCCATAACAGCCAAGTGGTTTGGCAGGGAAAAAGCTTGTTGTGACGAGATCAGCAAAATGGCCGGCCTGAGTGTCATTTAACGTTGCGCCAAAACCCTGAGCTGCATCAGCTATCAGTTTGAGGCCGGCTGCTCTAGTGATGGGTGTGATTTGTTCGTAATTGGCAATCTGGCCAAAGAGATCTACCGGCATCACTGCTTTTGGAGTTAAGGGGCTGTTGTTGGTGATTTCTTCAATCGCCTGACTTAGATGTTCAGGGTCCATGTTCATAGTATCTTCAAGCACATCGACGAATACAGGGGTTGCCCCTGTGAGGGCGACCATTTCTGCCGTAGCGGCGAAGGTAAAGCTTGGAACAAAAACCGCGTCACCCGGGCCGATGTTCAGGGCCAGGAGAGCCAGGAAGATGGCGTCAGACCCATTGGAGCAGGAAAGGGTGTGTCTTGTACCGCCAAAGGCGCTTAGTTTTTGCTCAAACTCGGTGACTTCCGGGCCCATGATGTATTGTCCATGTGCGAGGACATCATTGATTTTTTCATTAATGACTGAGCCGATACGGGTTTGCTGAGCTTTCAGATCAATAAATTGTATGTTTTCCATTTTTCGTTTCAGTCTTTCTTTTATCGGTTTGCCATTCAGAATGGCTGTGTTTTTAGCGGGGTTAATGGTTCACTTTACTGAACTTTTCCATTTTGAATCATCAACCAATTCATTAACTGGCTGCACTGATGGCTGATTCCACTTTTGTGGCAGGGTCAGCCTGTTCGAGCAATTTTACAACGCGGCAGGCCTCTTCCCCATTGCTGGGTGGTTGCTGGTTGTTTTCAATTGAGCTTAAGAAGGTAGCGCATTCGTTGAGCAATGGTTCCTTATAGGGGACATCAATGGCTTTGCCTTCCATATCTCTTTCGAGAACTGGCGGTTTGCCGTATTCCATGGCGGTTTTATGGTGATGAACGCGTAATTTATCGGCCCATTCTAATGTGTCATCAAACACGGCCATTGCCTTTTCACCAACAACGATAAGGCGATGTTCTTTTTGAGGTGTGAGCCAGGACAGGCTGATTTCAGCGTTTATGTTATCAGGAAATTGCAGCTGGATGGTTGCAAAATCACTGATGGTGGGCAACAGGTAGTTGCTCGCCGTAGTGGATATTGAAATGGGATCCGCATTCACAAGTGAGAGGACCATTGAAGCGTCATGGGGTCCAAGATCCCAGAGGACATTTTCTTCCTGACGGAATTTGCCGATGTTAAAACGGCGGGAATGGATATGACGGATTTTGCCAAGATCGCCGTTCTGCACAAGCTGCTTCATCATCATGAATGAGGGGTGATACTGGAGCAGATGACCAACCATCAGAATGACGCCTTTCTGGTTGGCGGCATTGGTGATTTCAAGGGCTTCTTTGTGGGTGAGTGCAATCGGTTTTTCTATGAATAGGTGCTTGCCTTCGGCGATTGCCTTTAAGGCGAGATCTTTATGAGTGATGGCTGGTGTGGCCAGAACAATTGCATCAATGGCCGGGTCACTGATAATCTCTTCATAGGGGCGTGTTTCAACGCCAAATTCATCCTTCATCTTGCGGATGGTTTCCGGGTTTGTTTCAGCAATGGCCTTCAGTGAGCCAAGCTCGTGAAACTTGCGGACGTGATTTTTTCCCCAATCACCCGCGCCTATGACGGCTGTTGATACCGCATGGCTTGTCATAATTACTTCATCCTCGCATTTTAGCTGTTGTCTGCTTTGGTTCGCATATGGGGGATAGATAGCATCATTCGCCATGCAGGCAACAGAAATGAAGCCTTTTTGCTTTGAAATTATGTTTCTGAATATGTCATTTGATGTTTTAAGCGTTTCATATGGGGTGCAGCTATGTTAGCAAGTCATCAATAATCGGATAGATCAGAAAAAGAGTAATAAGATTATGAAAATAGCTATGATTGGGACGGGGTATGTCGGGCTGGTTTCCGGCGTTTGTTTTTCAGATTGCGGTTTTTCTGTTTGTTGTCTTGATATTGATGAGGAAAAAATAGCCGACCTCAAACAAGGCAAAGTTCCGATTTATGAACCCGGTCTTGATGAGATTTTAAAACGCAATAAAGAAGCTGGGCGACTTAGTTTTACGACGGAACCGATGGCTGCGATTAAAGATGCGGATGCTGTTTTTATGGCAGTTGGGACACCGTCACGCCCGGGTGGCGGCGAGGCTGATCTTTCGTTTTTGTTTGCGGCCGTGCGCTCTATCACACCGCATTTAGAGGACGGTGTGGTGGTTGTTACCAAATCTACCGTTGTGGTTAGCACCAATCAGCGGATCTATGATATTATTTCTGATTTGCGCCCGGAGCTGAAATTTTCAGTTGCATCAAACCCTGAATTTTTGCGGGAAGGGGCAGCAATTAAAGATTTCATGGAGCCTGACCGGGTGGTCATTGGTGTACATGATGAGCAGGGAGAGGCGTTACTTCGTCAGCTTTATGCGCCGCTTAACCTGCCTGATGAGCGGTTTGTTGTTACCTCACTTGAAAATGCTGAACTGATTAAATATGCCTCGAATGCCTTTCTGGCGATGAAAGTGACTTTCATCAATGAAGTGGCGAACCTTTGTGAGATGGTTGGCGGTGATGTGCTTGAAGTTTCAAGAGCGATCGGGCTTGACAATCGTATTGGTCGCAAATTTTTAAATGCCGGGCCGGGCATGGGAGGCTCGTGTTTTCCGAAAGATACCAGGGCTTATGCTGCAACGGGAGTGAAATACCGCGCGCCGCAACGGCTTATCGAAACGGTTATTCAGGTGAATGAAACGCGCAAGATTAATATGGCAGACCGTATTCTTGATGTGTTTGAAAAGCCGATTAATAAAACAGCGGCCATATTAGGCATTGCATTCAAGCCTGACACAGATGACGTGCGTGAAGCGCCGAGTTTAACAATCATCCCGCGGTTGATTGAGAATGGAATGAAGGTCAGGGCTTATGACCCTGAAGCGATGGAGGTTGGTAAAACGGTGCTTGATGATGTGAGCTGGTGCGAAAGCGCAGTTGAAGCGGCCAGAGGTGCTGACATACTTGTGGTGCTGACAGAATGGGGTGAGTTTGCTGCGATTGACATGAGCGAAGTTGCCAGCGCGATGGCTGGTGATATTATTTTTGATACACGAAATATTCTCCCGGCTGAGAAGGTCAGTGGTGCGGGGCTGAAACTGATGCGGGTTGGGGCCGCATAAATTTAGCGGTAATTATGTAAAAAGGGGAGGTCGTAACCGGCGTTTTCAACGGCGCTAATGACCTTATCAGATGGTTGCTGGCCCATTTGCGACAAGGCCCAGAGGGTGATTGATCTGGTGCCTGAGCGGCAATAGGCGAAAACCGGCCCTTCAATTTTGTTTAATAATTCTCTTGTCTGATCTATGGCTTCAACCGGCAGTGTGCCTGACATGATCGGCAAGTGATAATATTCAAGGCCGGCATTTTCACAAAGTGACCTGATATCATCTGTGCCGGGCTGGCCGGGGGTTTCTTCATCAGGCCGGTTATTAATGACGACCTTGTAGCCAAGTGATTTTATTTGTTCGATATTTTCCGGACTGATTTGAGGGGCTACAGCAAACTGATCAGTGACTACTTTATAATCCATTGAGTGTCTCCGCACACTATTGAGGCAGTTCATTATGATTTTATTGAATGTACTATCTATACAACCTAAGTTTGATTTAATATATCTTATCTATTGGTTAAAACAGATTTCTGTTTGATTATTGTATCTTTAGTTTTCGACGAATTCTCGATAATACTAAAGTATTGCTTGGCCAGATGATAATTAGCCCGCTAACCTCAGAATTCTACTTTGGAATTTATACACAAACAAAATAAGAAATTATAACAAATTATACACCCATGAATATTTTAAAACTCAAGAAGGAGACCAAACTATATGTCTGATGATCAAGACGTTGTTATTGCGAGTGCTGTCAGGACTGCTGTTGGTTCATTTAATGGAACTCTGGCGAGTGTCCCTGCGCATGAGTTGGGGAAAACCGTTATTCTTGAAGCTGTCAAGCGGGCGGGTGTTGCACCTGAAGATGTGAATGAAGTGATCTTCGGTCAGGTATTAACGGCTGGTCAGGGGCAAAATCCTGCACGTCAGGCTTCAATTCTCGCAGGGCTACCGAATGAAACTCCGGCTGTGACGATTAATCAGGTTTGTGGTTCAGGTTTGCGCACAGTTGCAATGGGGATGCAATCAATTCTTAATGGCGACGCAAAAATGGTAATCGCCGGCGGGCAGGAATCCATGAGCCAGTCGATGCATGTGGCACATCTGCGCAATGGTACCAAGATGGGTAATCTTGAAATGATTGACAGCATGATCAAAGACGGACTTTGGGATGCTTTTAATGGGTATCATATGGGTGTTACGGCTGAGAATGTCGCTAAAGAATTTCAGCTCGACAGAACGACGCAGGATGAATTTGCTGTTGCTTCTCAAAATAAAGCGGAAGCGGCCAGAGCTGCTGGCAAATTTAAGGAAGAGATCACTCCCGTTACGATTAAATCCAGAAAAGCTGAAGTGGTGTTTGAAGCGGATGAATATATCCGTGATGGTGCCAGCATGGAAGGAATGACGAAATTGCGCCCGGCTTTTGATCGTGAAGGTACTGTGACGGCTGGTAATGCTTCTGGCATTAATGATGGGGCTGCGGCTCTTTTATTGATGACAGCGGGCGAAGCCAAGGCACGCGGAATTGAGCCATTGGCGAGGATTGTTTCATGGGCTCATGCTGGTGTTGACCCTTCTGTGATGGGTACGGGACCGATCCCGGCATCGAAAAAAGCACTTGAAAAAGCCGGATGGTCAATTGATGACCTTGATGTGATTGAAGCCAATGAAGCTTTTGCGGCGCAAGCGCTAGCCGTGAATAAGGGGCTTGGATGGGATGCATCTAAGGTGAATGTAAACGGCGGCGCGATTGCCATTGGCCACCCAATTGGTGCTTCGGGTGCGCGGGTGCTGGTCACTTTGCTGCATGAAATGAAGCGACGCGGAACAGCAAAAGGCCTTGCCACACTTTGTATTGGTGGCGGTATGGGCGTGGCGCTTTGTGTTGAGCGTGCTTAGTTCAAAATTAATGACCGGGTATTGGGTAACGGGAGTTGCTCACTACCCGGATTTAACAAATTCGAAAATAACAAAAGAAGTGATAGGAGAGTGTTATGGCACGAGTTGCTGTTGTTACTGGTGGTACTAGAGGTATTGGTCGGGCGATTTCAGAGGCATTGAAAGCAAAAGGTTATCAGGTTGCAGCTAATTTTGGTGGTAATGAAGAAGCGGCTAAGAAATTTGAATCTGAGACCGGTATTTCAGTCTTTAAATTTGATGTGGGTGATTATGAAGCCTGCACAGAAGGGCTTGCAAAGATTGAATCTCAACTCGGGCCGATTGATGTAATTGTTAATAATGCGGGTATTACTCGTGATTCCATGCTGCATAAAATGTCTGTTGAACAGTGGGAAGAAGTGATTAAGGTTGACCTTAATTCTCTCTTTAACATGACACGACCTGTGATTAATGGCATGCGCGAGCGTGGCTTTGGGCGGATTATCTCTATCTCTTCTATCAATGGGCAAAAAGGCCAGATGGGGCAATCCAACTATTCAGCAGCGAAAGCCGGACTAATTGGTTTTTCTAAAGCACTGGCACAGGAAAATGCCCGTAAAGGCATCACCGTTAATGTTGTGGCGCCAGGTTATATTGACACGGAAATGGTCGCCGCAGTGCCGGAAAAAGTGCTTGAAAGCATTATTGCGCAAATTCCTGTGGGCCGGCTTGGTAAGGCTGAAGAAATTGCTGATTGTGTGGCGTTTCTGGCTGATGATAATTCAGGCTTTATCACTGGTGCGACCATCACTGCAAATGGCGGGCAGTATTTTACATCTTAGTGGCGCCTTCAGGTTGCCCACAAGCAACCGGCGCTGGTACGATGGAGGGTTTCTGTCGGGTATTAGATTATCGGACTACGAAATGAAAAAAGGGCTGCCCGGGTTGTTGGGTGGCCCTTTTTAGTTTTGAGATCGTTCGTTTTATTCGGCATTACCCGTCAGAGCCGAAGCGGAAAATGCGGGGGAGTTCTTTTGAGTCCGGGTCGCCGTGTGGATTGAGCGGGTCAATATATGGCTGGCGTAATTGTTGAGTCGGTTCCATCACAGGTTGGTGTTCAGCATTTTGCTGTAACCATGGTTCTTCCGGAATTTGTTCATGATGATTTGTGTTCTGGTAGGCAGATGCCTGAGTGTGTTGACCATAATGCTGCTCATAAACCTCCGTTTCATAAGCATCACTTTCGTTTTGCTCATAATTACTTTCGAGCTGAAAGTTCTGAGGGTTATGGTTTGCAATCTGATGAATTGCCATATGGTGCTGCAAGGGTTGCTGGTGATGAAAAAGACTTCTTGTATTGCCAGTGAACCAGGCGGACACAAGCTCAAACTCATCCTGTGAAAGATGCAGGCCGTTTTTGCGGCAGCGGGCGATGATGGCGTTTAAAAACCGTTCTGCAAACAAGGGCGGGCTGATGCCTTTTTCGAACCATGGGTCAGCTTCTGAAATGATATCCAGCACAAACTGCGCATCTTCCGGGCTAAGCTCAACGGATTCTATTCTGGCACGGCTTGAAATATTAAATGAGGTTTGCCGCCCCTTTAAGCCCACTTCGCCGAGTTCATCGGCAATCACTTCAAACATGATCTGATATTCACTTGGGGCCAATGCTGGCACATGGGTGTATTCATGGACGCGGCTTATGGTATCGCGAATGGTCTTGTTGTTTTCAAGGATGGTGTTGGCTTCCTGCTGGCGGGCCGGTAATTCTTTTGCATGTGGAGTGAATTGATCAGCCTGATGTTGTGGTTCAACATGCCGGGTCGGGGCCATTCTTGTTTCTCTTTGAGGAGCCTCAGTGTGCTCAATTTCTTTTTTTGGTGCAGCACTTTTGTGGCGGCGTTCATCAACCACATAATAGGGCTGGTTAGTTGTGATGCGCATTGAATCCGGCAGGTTATTTTGCAGGAAATTCAAAAATGAACCGTATCCCGCCCAGTTGGAGCCTATGGTTTCTTCATAGCCGACTGTGCGTTGGGCTTTATCAGCCAGAAATGACAAGGCAACAGGGGATTGAGAAGATGATACGGCCTGTTCTATTTCACTGATGATCTGATTGCGAATGTCACTCAGTGTGAGGCTGGTTTCTTCCTCAGAGGCTGTGTCAGGGTCTGGCAGGAGGTTCTGGGTGGATTTCTCAATCTTTTTGTTGCTTGTTGCTTCCTGCTTTGCGATTTTTTTCAGGCGGGCTAACAGGTCCTGTTCCCTTACCTGGCCATCACAAAGGGCAACATAGGGCACGGCTGTGTTTTCATTGACATAAATCGTGGTGCTGCGGGCGTGGGTGCGCAATCGCTGCAAAATGGGCGCGAAATCCGCATCACCAGAGAGGATGATGAATTCGTCAAAATAGGTTTTGTGGTCCAGAAAATCCTGAATGTCCATCACCATGCGGATATCTGAGGAGTTCTTTAACTGTGAGGTGAGGGGTGGGCAATCGACAATATCAAATCCAGCACGCAGAAAATGATGGCGCACAAAGGTGAACGAGCCGTTGTCTGTCAAGTTGTCGTGGCTGTTGCGGCGGGGGACAGGGTTGCCATAGCAACGGCACATGACAAGGCGGCGCTGCACCTTATCGCGGCTGTCGTTCATTTCTGCGATTAATTCACCTGTCTCAAGCTGTCGTAACCATTCAATGACGCTTTTGGGGAACTGTTTTGCTGCCAGTTCGTCCTGCCGTCTGAGAGATAGGTAAATATTGTCATAGTCAACAAAGACTGCACATAAGCGAGTCTCAGCTGGCAATTTTTTCATTCTCATTTTTCCCCACTCTATGGACAGCTTAAGCTCTTTGGCCAAGCGTGCATCAAACTATCATTATGAAGAGGATCGGGGGGAACTCAAGAGTCGCGGGCTCGCTGCTCTATCAGCATGCACAGTTTTTGTCGGTTTCATGTGCTGGTTTGGGCAGGGTGAGACTGTTTTGTTACAAAAAATGAGACTAAATCTTTTAAGATGCATTATGAGGCCGCTTGCGTTGATTGAAATATGGCAAAAATGGGCAGAAAACGAATCATTCTTAGTGCGCCTTCAGGTTGCCCACAAGCAACCGGCGCTGGTACGACGGGGGGATTGTGCCTAAGTAACTGGGTTTAATAGATTATGGTTCTTTTTGGTGGCCCTTCGGTTGTCCACTAGGCAACCGGGCCTGGTACGATGGAGGGAATTGTGCCTAAGTAACTGGGTTTAATTGATTATGGTTCTTCTTGGTGGCCCTTCGGATTGCTCTCTAGTTGTGCTTCAGATGCCCACGATGCATCCGAATTTTTTTTGATGCGCCTTCAGGTTGCCCACAAGCAACCGGCGCTGGTACGTTGGAGGGGTTTTGCTTATGTGGCTGGCTATAGTAATGCGTTTTGATATGAGGGTTGGAGGGTTAGTTTCTTTCGTCGGGGTTTTGTTTTTTTAGTTCTTTATCAATCAAACTGGTGAGATTGTCATTCGTGCTTTCTTGCCAGTTGTTGTGTTTAATCAGCTCTTTCAGGTTGAGGCGTTTGCGCCAGCCTTTGCGCTCTAAATCCGGTTTTTTATTGAATGATGAAACATGACCAACGGTCAGATAGGCGATGATGTGCAATGTTTCGGGAATGCCGAGCAATTGTTTGAGTTCGTCTTCATGGAAGATGCTGACCCAGCCAACGCCGATGTTTTCAGCTCTTGCTGCCAGCCAGAAGTTTTGCACAGCGCATACTGTTGAATATAAATCCATATTGCTCATATGAGTGCGGCCCAGCACGACAGGGCCGGCGCGCTCCCGATCGCAGGTGATGCAGACATGCAGCGGCGCTTTTAGCAGGCCTTCCAGTTTCAGGTTCTGATAGAGGTTTTTCCGCTGCCCCTCAAACATTTCTGAAGCTTCTTTATTGGCTTCATCAAACAGTTTATGGACTTTTTTCTGGGTTTCCTTTTCATCAATGAGCAGAAAATTCCACGGCTGCATGAAGCCAACTGATGGCGCATGGTGGGCGGCAACCAGCAGGCGGGCCAGGATTTCATCTTCTATGGGCTGGCTGGTAAATTCAGCCCTCACATCGCGCCGGTTGAAAATGATGTTATAGAGGGTTTCACGCTCTTCGATGCTGAAAGATATGTTCTGGTTGTTCATAAGACCCTGAAATTATTTGTGCTGGCTAATTATGCCTGATCTTTGAGGCGGCGTAATTCTGCGAAAACGGCTTCATCATCGGCTGATGGCAGGTTTAGTTTTTTGCGAATTTCAGCACTGTCCGGGCGCAGGAACGGGTTGGTGCGTTTTTCCAGTTCGATCGTTGATGGCAGTGTTGGCTGGTTTTTTGACCTTTTATCACGGATATCCATCAGGCGCATTTGAAGGTCGATGTTTTCAGGTTCCTGAGAGATGGCAAATTCAGCATTTGAAAGAGTATATTCATGGCCACAAAATACCTGTGTTTTATCTGGCAGGGCTTTCAGTTTTGAAAGTGAGGCCCACATCTGCGCTGGGGTGCCTTCGAACAACCTGCCACAGCCAAGGGCAAAAAGGGTGTCGCCGGTAAAGACCAGGTGATCATCTGGCCAATGATAGCTGACATGGCCAAGAGTGTGGCCGGGCGTTGCAAAAACATGGATGGGGTGGCCTGCAAATTCTATCTCATCGCCTTCGCTGACAGTTTCATCCATGTTCGGGATCTGGCGTTTTTCAGCTTCGGGGCCGACGATCCTGGTGCCTGTTATGCTTTTTAACTGGTCATTGCCGCCGATATGATCGTGATGATGGTGGGTGATCAGTAATGTATCGAGTTTCCAGTCACGCTCTGACAGGGCGCTTAGAATGGGCCTTGCTTCTGGTGCGTCGACACAAAGGGTTTTGTTGCTGGCGGTATCATGTACGAGGACGGCATAATTATCAGTAAAACAGGGTACGAGGATGGTTTCGAGGCTCATAGTGGGTCTCTCTATTCTTGTTTATCCGTTAAATGATTTTGGCAAGAATAGTCAGTTAAAGAATGTTTGTCATGTTCGCTTTTCACAAAATGTGGGTATTTAAAATCAATCTTTGCTCATTAGATTATTGGTTTGTTGTTAAGTTTATGATTTTTTGAATATGCTATACTGCTGTTAGCTGATGAACTGGTCATTTAAGCTGAGAACTGGTCAATGAGATATGCATCTTGATGTTGTTGAAATTCGAGATTTTTATGCGAGTGCGCTCGGAGCCCGGGTTCGGCATCAGATTTCGATGAAAATTCATCAGCACTGGCCATCAGGTGATGGGCTTGATCTGGCTGGTGTTGGCTATGCTTCACCTTATCTCAGGGCATTTTTCAAGCAATCACGCCAGGTGGCAGCTTTTCATCCTGCCGGGCAGGGGGGGCTGATCTGGCCGGCGGAGGGGCCGCTGAGATCTGTGATTGTGGATGAGGATATGTTCCCTCTGGCTGATGACAGTTTTGACCGGATTATTGAAATTCACGGGCTTGAGTTTTTTTCCGATGTAGAGATGCATTTAAAGGAAGTGTGGCGGATTATGCGCCCCGAGGGGCGGTTATTGCTGATTGTGCCGAACCGTTCTGGCCTTTGGGCGCGGGTGGATACAACACCGTTTGGTAACGGGCAACCCTTTAGCCGCGGGCAATTACGTGATTTGCTGATCAGAAGCTGGTTCCGGCCTTTGTCGATAGAGCCGCTTGTTCATTTTGCGCCATTTGACACCAAGCTGAAACTGACGGCGAGCCCGGCGGTTGAACGGATCGGATCTAAAATCTGGCCGCGGTTTTCCGGTATGCTGATGGTAGATGCGATTAAGGAAGTGGCGCAACCCATTCGCCCGAAGGGGCTGAAGGCCAGCCGGATGAAAACAGCCACCATTCAGGTCAGGCCGTTGCCAGCCTGAGGCAATTATCTTTTATTTTTAGACAGCAGAAACACGGCTTCACGGCCTAATAGGTTGTGAATGAACAGCGGGACTTTATCACTGAACTCATAACCGCTTTTGTTGATGGTGATTGCTTCTTCAACTCTGGCATCTATGTTTTTGCAAAGGGTGACAAAATCTTTCACGGTGCAAAAGTGAATGTTCGGTGTGTCGTACCATTGCTCGGGCAGTTTATCGGTTACCGGCATGCGGCCAAAGGCGAGGATTTGCCAGCGGATTCTCCAGTGGCCAAAATTGGGGAAGGAAACAATGGCATAATCTGCGATGCGCATTAGTTGTTCCATCACCTTTTTGGGGTTTTTGGTTGCCTGAATGGTCAGGCTGAGGACCGCATAATCAAAACTATTATCTGGGTAATTAATCAGGTCCTGATCAGCATCCCCTTGAATTACGCTCAGGCCCTTAGCCACCGCATGGTTGACATTCTTCTGGCTGATTTCGATGCCGCGGCCATCTACGTTTTTTTCTTCGCGCAGCAATTCAAGAAGAGCACCATCGCCGCAGCCAATATCCAGCACTCGGGCGTTTGGGCTGATCATGGTTTTGATGATCAGGTGGTCATGTCGGGTTGTGTGATCGTGTGGGCTTGGGGTGTGGCTATTCACGTTAATCCCTTTTGTCTTGCGGCGGCGCTGATGAACCCTCTTATCGCGGAAAGCATTTCAGGTTCATCCAGCAGGAAAGCATCATGGCCTTTGTCCGTTTCAATTTCAACAAAAGAGACATTGGCGGCATTTGCAGTTAGCGCGTGGACGATCTGGCGGCTTTCTTTGGTCGGGAACAGCCAGTCACTTGTAAAGGATACGACGCAGAACCTTGTTTTGGTATCCTGAAACGCACCGGCCAGAATGCCGTCATGTTCTGCAAAGAGGTCGAAATAGTCCATCGCCCTTGTGATGTAGAGATATGAATTTGCGTCGAATCTATCAACAAAACGGAAGCCCTGATGGCGCAAATAACTTTCAACCTGGAAATCTGCATCAAATCCGAATGTGATTTTTTCACGTTCCTGAAGGTTGCGACCAAATTTCTGGTGCAAGGCGTTATCAGAGAGATAGGTAATATGAGCGGCCATGCGTGCAACAGCCAGACCTTTTCTCGGATTGGTGTTTTCTTCAAGATAGCATCCGCTTTTCCATTCAGGATCAGCCATGACGGCTTGTCTGCCGACCTCATGGAAGGCGATGTTCTGACTTGAGTGGCGGGCTGCTGTGGCGATCGGAATGGCGGAAAACACGCGGTCTGAATATTTTGACGCCCATTCTAAAACCTGCATACCGCCCATTGAGCCGCCGATGACGGAAAACAGCTGTTTGATGCCGAGGCTTTCGACCAGGTGTGTCTGAGCGGCGACCATGTCTGCAATGGTGATCACAGGGAATTCGAGGCCATAAGCTTTGCCGGTGGCCGGGTTGGTTGAGGCAGGGCCAGTTGAGCCCATGCAGCCGCCAATGACATTTGGGCAGAGGACGAAGTATTTATCTGTATCTATTGGTTTGCCAGGGCCGATCATAATTTCCCACCAGCCTTCCTTGCCGGTCACAGGGTGTTTGCTGGCAGCGTATTGATCACCGGTTAAAGCGTGGCAAATCAGGATGGCGTTGGATTTATCATCGTTTAAGGTGCCATAAGTTTCGTAAGCTATAGTGAATGGTGAGAGCGCAGCGCCGCTTTCGAGTTTGAGGGGCGTGTCTTTAAAAGTTTTCTGCTGGCCGCCACTTTGTATTGCAGGTTGAACCGCGCCTTCTTCAGCCACAGACTGACCAGCCGCCTGATCAGCAGGGGTTAGGTTTTGTTCGTTTTTCTCATTCGGGCTTGTCATAGAGGGCGTACACTTTTTAGGCTCATGGGTAAGGTCACGGGTAAGGCTCACAGATAATGCTCATAGGTGGCAAGGTGGTTGATTTTACGTCACTTTGCTAAGGTAATGGTTGTTTACTTACGATATTTTAGCCGGTTCGGCATCAAATAAAACGGCTCGATCTTAACTAAACATAAAATTATAGTGCGAGTTTTGGAAAATTCACTTAAACCTCTTGGTAATTTGAAACGAAACGGAAAAAATTAGTATGAAATCTTCTTTTCAGCCCAGAAAGTCTATTTTTGATATTTCGCCCTATGTACCTGGTAAATCAAGTGCTTCAGGGCAACAATCTGTCATTAAACTTTCTTCGAATGAAACGCCGCTTGGGCCAAGCCCGAAAGCGCTCGCGGTTTATGCTGATGCTCATGATAAATTGTTCCGTTATCCGGATGGTGAGGCGTCTTTATTGCGCGCTTCTATTGCCAAACGGTTTGGGCTTGATGCGGCGCATATTATTTGTGGTGCCGGTTCTGACGAATTGCTGAGCCTGATTGCGCTTGCCTATCTGGGTGAGGGTGATGAGGCGATTTACACCAAACACGGGTTTCTGGTTTATAAAATTGCTATTCTGGCGGCGGGTGGCACGCCTGTAGTTGTGCCTGAAGTTGACCTGACGACCAATGTTGATGAGATTTTAAAAGCGGTGACAGAGCGCACGAAGCTGGTGTTTATTGCGAACCCGAATAACCCGACTGGCACATATCTGCCGCATAGTGAAGTGAAACGATTGCGTGCTGAATTGCCGGATCATGTGGGGCTTGTGCTGGATGGGGCTTATGCAGAATATGTCAGACGGAATGATTATGATGCGGGGATTGAGCTGGTAGCGACAACCGACAATACAATCATGACCCGGACATTTTCGAAAATTTACGGGCTGGCCTCACTCAGGATTGGCTGGGCGTTTGCGCCTGCTAATGTGATTGATGTGCTGAACCGGATCAGAGGGCCGTTTAATATTTCAGGGCCGGCCAATGTTGCTGGCGCGGCTGCGATTGCTGATGTTGAATTTCTTGATAAATCTGCGGACCATAATGAAAAGTGGCTTTCCTGGGTGACAGAGCAGATTGAAGCGCTGGGGCTTGAAGTGACGCCTTCTGTTGCAAATTTTGTGCTGGTTCATTTTGATGAAACGGGCGAAAAAACGGCTGCAAATGCAGATGCATTCTTGATGAATGAAGGAGTGATTGTGCGGCGGCTTGAAAGTTATCATCTGCCGCATTGCCTGCGCATTACAATCGGGACTGAAGACGAGAACAAACGGATGATTGAGGTGCTTTCTCAATTCGTTGAGGGAGTATCACATGGCTGAACTTTTTGAAAAGGTCGCAGTTGTCGGACTGGGGCTGATTGGCTCATCTCTGACCCGGGCGATAAAGGCGAAGGGTTTAAGCCGGTTTGTTTCAGGGTTTGACAAGGATGCATCAGTGCGCCAGCAAGCGACCGAGATTGGAATTGGCGCGGAAATTGCTGATGATTTGTCAATAGCGATCAGTGATGCTGATCTGGTGATTATGGCGGTTCCTGTGGGGGCTGTTGGGGCGGTTGCTGCTGAACTTGTGCCTTTTTTAAAAGCTGGTGCGATTTTAAGTGATGTGGGATCCGTTAAAAAAAGCATCATCGACGCTGTAGAGCCATTGTTGCCGGAAGGTGTCTGGTTTGTGCCGGGGCATCCTGTGGCGGGGACAGAATATTCAGGGCCTGCTGCTGGTTTTCCTTCGCTGTTTGAAGGAAGGTGGTGCATTTTAACGCCGCTTGAAGGGACGCCGCGTTCAGTAACGGACAAAGTTTCAGCGCTCTGGGCGGCTCTTGGCTCTGATGTTGAAGAGATGGATGCCGGGCATCATGATATTGTTCTGGCGATAACCTCTCATATTCCGCATCTGATTGCTTATAACATTGTTGGCACTGCGGCTGACCTTGAAGAGGTGACATCGAGCGAGGTGATTAAATATTCAGCTGGTGGTTTCAGGGATTTTACGCGTATTGCGGCGAGTGACCCGGTTATGTGGCGGGATGTGTTTATGAACAATAAAGAAGCTGTGCTTGAGATGCTTGGTCGCTTTACCGAAGATCTGACACAATTGCAGCGGCATATTCGCCGGGGGGATGGGCAAGCTCTTGAAGATCTGTTCAGCCGGACCAGGAAAATCAGACGTTCTATTGTTGAAGCAGGGCAAGAGACTGAAAAGCCTGATTTTGGGCGATGAGGAATGAAATGCCGGAGCAAAGAAATGAAGTTGACCATGCAAACATGCGGAGCAAAATTCGTGATGAGGCGGGGCAACTCAACTTAATTGAAACTGGCGGGCCGGGATTGTGGGTTTTTGGCTATGGCTCTTTGATGTGGCGGCCTGATTTTGAGTATGTTTCGCGGTGCAATGGGCGTCTTATTGGTTTGCACCGTTCTTTCTGCATCTGGTCCATTCACCACCGGGGGACGATACGCCGGCCGGGACTTGTGCTTGGACTTGATGGGGGCGGGGCCTGTGATGGGGTGCTTTATTATGTCGCGCCATCAAATGCTTATAAAACGCTTGATTATTTAAGACGACGGGAACAGGTGAACCGGGTTTACCGTGAGGTTTACCGGACGGTTGAACTTGCTGATGGCAGCGGGCGTGAAGTGAGAGCGCTTTGTTATGTAGCCGAGCGATACCATCCGCAATTTGTCGGTGGGCTTTCTTTACAGCAAAAGGCTGAGATTATTAAAGCCTGTGCCGGGCAATCGGGCACGAATATTGATTATCTGTTGTCGACCATTGATCATCTGGATGATCTTGGTGTGAAAGATGCGGAGCTTCGTCGGTTGCTCAGCCTGACGGGTTGCGCTTTTAAGCTGGCCGGTTGTGCGAACAGGACATTAAGATGTTAAGGCAGGAATAAAAGTGCTAAACGCGGTCAGTGCTTTGGGTGCTGGCCATTGACCGACTGGCAGCCTAACAGGTCTAACCTGACCAGATTACGTTCGTGGTCATTTTTTGTCATCACATTTACATGGATTTCATTGGCACCGTGTTTTGCTGCGCTGTGGCGCAGGAATGCGAGATTAAGCGAGCTGGCTTTTTCTTTTGTCTGGCCAATGGAGAGGGCACGGCAAGAGCCGTCTTGCTCTCTTTTCACAAGGATGTAATTGGCTTTTGGTAATTCGGGGCATGTGAACAGCGAATAGACGCTGTGGATGTAGCGTTTGCCGGAAGCGCCCTGCCAGAAATGGAATGCATTTTCAAGCTCTGCATCATTTGAAATGAGGAGGGGTTCGTTTAAATTAGCTTGCTCAACGTTTTGCTGGCTGGTGTTTTTACGCATGACTACTGACTTATACTGTAAATTTACTGACATCTCACACCCCGCTCTCAACATGTGAATACCAGATGTAACTGATTCGATTGCCGAAAATTAGGCACCAGTACGGCGATGTTGTGGCGGACACGGCACCATTGTTAGGCATGAAGTGTTAAGAGGTGGTAACTAAAGAGTGATGTTTTTTAATCAGAAATTATCAGAAGCAGATGCCTGAAATTATTGATTGTTGTGGTTTTGGCATTTACCGGGCGGAATAACTGTAAAAAAGGGTCAAATCAGCTATTTAGCCGGATTTTTTCAGCTTCGCCTTCTTTTTGTAATTGAGTGCATTTTGTCTCAATTGCTGAGATGAGGCGTTGTTTAAACTCTTTTCTTTCTAACCCTGGCGGGATGGGGGGCAGAAATTCTATGATGATGGTCCCTTTATAGCGTTTGCTCGAGCCTCTTGGCCAGAATGTGCCTGAATTGAGTGCCACAGGAACACAGGGGATGTTCAGGCTTTCATAGAGCTTGATGACACCTGGTTTATAATCCGGTTCTGCGCCGGGTTTTGTTCTGGTGCCCTCAGGGAAGATGATGATTTCCCGTTTCTGGGCTTTGCGAATTTCAGCTTCTTTCAGCATTTCTTTGAGAGCAATGGCGGCGCGTTCCCTCCGAATGGGGATCATTTCAAATTTGCGGGAGAACCAGCCATAAAACGGAATGGCCATTAGTTCTTCTTTCATGATCAATGCCGGGTCTTTTATAATGGCGGGAAAGGCAAATGTTTCCCATGGGGCCTGGTGTTTGGAGGCGATCAGGATGGGGTTTTCCGGCAGGTTTTCTTTGCCGCGGATTTCGATTTTCGTGCCGATGATCAGCCGCATCCAGCAAAGGACAAAGCGGCCATGAAAGGCGAGGCCGGCCATGGCCCAGGATCTTTTGCCGAACAACAGCGGAGAGCCAAGAATAAGAATAATGGCTGAGCCGATGTAAAATCCGGTTGTAAAGATCAGTGAACGCATTGGGGCTCTGGTCCTTTTTTCAAAAAGGGGTGGTGTTAGAAGAGGTGGCTGAGTTTACCCAATTTTAGTGGTGCTGAGAATTTAAAATACGATAGACGCCATATCTGGTTGTGAGCATGCAGAGGGCGGCGATGACAATGACAACAATGCCAAGAAGGATGAAGCCGGGTATGTCCAAGGTGGCGTTACCAAGCAGGCGGCGCATTTCAGCGGTTGTCATGGTGCCGCCACCTAACACTCGCATGAAAAACGGCATAAAAACAAAAATCAACAGAGAGCCGACAGCGCCGACCAGTCCTGACTTAATCCCAAGAGAGAGAAAGTGACGTTCGAACTCTCTGGCGATGAAGCGATCTGTCGCGCCAACAAAGTGGAGAACTTCTACGATTTCGCGGTTGGATGCCATGGCGGACCTGGTGGCGGAAACAATGATGCCGGTTGTGGCAAGACCAACGAGAATGAGGACAGCAAGGCCGCCAAGTGCCATCGAGCGGGTCACTGTCTGGATTTGTGATTGCCAGCTTCTATGATCATCGAGGGTGGCGTTTTTGAAATTCTTTTGAATGTCGTCTCTTAGTCTGATGAGATTGGGCGGGTTGGTTCTATCCAGCTCAACGGCGATGAGCCTTGGTATCGGGAGGCCTTTCAGATCAGCCTCTTTACCAAGCCAGGGCTCAAGCAATACAGCGCTTTCTTCTTCTGGTAGAGGGCGGACGCCGCTGATGCCTTTTTGATTGGTGAGGAAGAAGGAAAGTTTTGATAATTTGTCGTCAATGTTATCACCGCGTTCGACACCGAGTTGAACTGTGACTTCGCTGGCGATGTCGTCTGTCCAGGCGGCGGCAGACTGGTTGATGAGATAAACCGAGCCAGCAGTGAGGGAAGCCAGAAAACACATGATCGAGATCACCACCGTTAAAGAGCTGCCGGTCACGGTTTTGGCTTCAACAATCGGGGTGTACTGATTGCCCCAGCTGCGTTCTTTGGGGCGCGTTGGTGAATAGAGCTCTTTGCCTGAAGAGGTGGGTGGTTGTGATGTGTTGTTTTGCTGGAACGTCATTTTATCCTACTTGATGAATGCGGCCGTCATGTAGTTCTAAACGAGGCGCCTGGAATTGTTGCATGAGCTGATGATCGTGGGTGGCGATGATTACGGAAGTGCCAAGTCGGTTGAGTTCGATGAACAGCCGCAAAAGACGGCGGGCCATTTGCGGGTCAACGTTACCGGTTGGTTCGTCAGCTAACAGAAGTTCAGGTTTGCCAATTACGGCTCTGGCGATGGCGGCTCTTTGTTTTTCACCGCCCGAGAGAACCGGCGAGAGCGCGTACATGCGTTCGCCAAGGCCAACCCATTGCAGAAGGTCAGTGACATCTTCCTGATAATCGCCCGGTTTTTTACCGGTTACTCTTAAAGGCAGGGCGACATTTTCCCAGGTACTGAGATGATCTAACAACCGAAAATCCTGAAAAACAATGCCAATGCGGCGACGCAGATCAGCTCTTCTTGAAGGGGTGATGCGCGTTACATTCTGGCCAAACAGATGAATGAGGCCGCGTGTTGGCTGAATGGACATAAACAACAGGCGCAAAAGGGAAGTTTTACCTGAACCGGAGGGGCCTGTTAGAAAGTGAAGTGACCCGGGGCGCAAGTGGAAGTTGACGTCTCGCAGTATTTCTGGCCCTCTTCCATAGCGAAGAGCGACGTTTTCTAATCGGATCAATTGTCTAGCACCCTATTTTGTTTGTTATCGCTTGTGTTGCTTGTTCTGTTTCGTTGTATTCAAAGTCATCTTGTTTGTTTTGACTGATATCTTAGATGTTGAGTTCAGTCATGACTGGATTTCAGCCCCAATTCCCGCAGCTGTAAGTTAGCACATTTCATCATGTTTTGAAGTTGGTATTGTTTGATTGGGATATGAAGTTTTTATGATGGTCGGCTTATTGGACAAATACCTCTTACCTTATGATCGTGCGACTATAACCTATTTTTTAAAAGAGATTTAGTCTCTGATTGCGGCCAAAGAGGGGATAAGTCGGTAAAAGAGGGGGCGCATTAAGTAATTCTCGATTATTTCCGGCTATAATATCGAATCAACTTTGATAATGGTGCCGCAGAATATGATTTTGGTTTGCCCAGAATGTTCAACACAATATGAGATCCCCTCTCTGTTACCGGATGAAGGGGCGAAAGTGCGTTGCACCAGTTGCAGCCATGTCTGGATGGCGACCAATGATGATGTGTTTGAGCTGAGTGAATTGCAAGCGCTGGAAGCGGCGAAAGCCGAAGCTGAAGCAGACAACGAAACAGAAGCGGATGAGACTGTTGCTGAAGAGCCGGTTTTAGATGAATTTTCTGAGATTGAACCGGTTTCCCCGATAGATGATGTTTCAGTTGAAGACATTGATTTCATGGAGGTCGATGAAGAGGTTTTACCGGAAGAAGATGTAGCTGATGTAGATGGTGAGGACGAAGTTTCATTCGCTGAAGCAGAAGAAGATAATTCTCAGGATGATATAGACAGCCTGTTTGATGAAGCTATCGAGGATGAAGCGGCTGAAGATCAATCTCAGGATGATATAGACAGTCTTTTTGATGAAGTTTCTTCTGATAAAGCTGAGGTTGATGATATTATTATTGATGACGCGGGGGATGAAGAGAACTCGCAGGATGATATTGACGGATTGTTTGATGAAGCCTCGATTGCGGCATTGCCAGATGATCCGGCTGGTGAAGAAAATTCCCAAGATGATATAGACGGGCTGTTTGACGAAGTTGCCAGTGAGATGGCCAGTTCTGAGGATGATGAAAATTCTCAGGGTGATATTGACGGGTTATTTGATGAGGATCCGGGCGAGGCTTCCCGTAATGTTGAGACGGCTCAAAGCGAGGAATACCCTGACCCGTTTGACAGTGCTTTGGCGGGTGCCGCGGCTGCGGATGAGGGGACTGGGAAAAAGCAGGGCGCTTTACCTAAAATTCCATTTTATAAGCGTTTAACACGTCAGGAGATGATTGGCTGGGGGTGTTATGGGCTGGGCATTCTGGTTGTGGCCAGCATGATGATTTATGCCCGGGTTGGGGTTGTGAAAATGATCCCGGCGATGTCTTCTGTTTATGCGATGGTTGGTTTGCCTGTGAATGTAAGGGGGCTGATGTTCTCTAATATTCAGCAGAACTGGGAAATTGTTGATAATAGTCTGCATCTGAAAATTGAGGGTGAAATCACAAACCTGACAAATAAGTATAAGCCTTTGCCGCCGCTTGTGTTTGGTGCTTTGTCAGAAGACAATCGTGAGGTGTTTCGCTGGGTGATGAAGGTGAGAAAGAAGCCATTATTACCAGGGGAAAAAGCGTTGTTTAAGGCGATGGTGCCAGTGCCCCCAGAGCATTCAAAGCATTTGCTGATTAGTTTTCAATAGGCTCTATACGACACTAAAGCCTGACGAATTAGATCTGTCTATTAAGTTCTGGGCGAGTTTCTTTTCGTTTTATTAACCCTACATTGACCTCTTTTCGACTATGCTGTTGGTAGTCTTTTATTATGGAAAGAGTGTGAGTGCATTAAGATGGCACGAATATTATTAGCTGAAGATGATTTTGCGGTGCGTGATTTTACGTACAGGGCCTTGTTGATGGATGGTCATGATGTGATCGTTGCTCATGAGGGGCAGGAAGCGCTGCGCTGTTTGACGGTGCCAGGTGAGACGATGGATCTTTTGCTGAGTGATATCAGGATGCCAGTGATTGATGGCGTGACTTTGGCGAAAATCGCTTACAAGAATTACCCGAAATTGCCTATCCTGCTGATGACTGGATATGCGGCTGATGAACGGGATGGTTATGTGCCATCTGTTGTGGGTGTGCTGCAAAAGCCGTTTACACTTGAAGGTGTGCAAAGTGCTGTGCGTGCGGCGCTGGGCCGACCGCACATGAAAGAGATGAAAGGTTTTAAAGCGTTTAAAACCGCTTGAGCAATCTCTCTATATAATCAATTTCAGGGGCGGGCCGGTTCGGATCGCTCAATTTATCCTGTAAATTTCTCAAGATCTCTCTGGCACGCTGAATGTCGATTTTGTCAGGTATTTTTGTTGTCTCGCTGGTATCCATGCCATTTGCATTCTGTGAACGGCCGAGTGGGTCAGTACCGCCGGCGTTCTGGCCTTTGCCCTTGCCGGACCTTTCCTGCATTTGTTTGGCCATTTGCTCCATCCCTTTGCGGAGCTGGTCAAGTGCTTGTCCTTCTTGTGAAAGGGCGTTGCCAAGTTCCTGGTCTTTCAACATTTCACCGGCGCGGCCCATGGCTTTGTCGGCGTTTTCAAGTGGGTTGCCCTGGCGACCTTTACCCTGCATCTGGCCTTGCTGCTGGCCATCACGCTGACCTTGTTGTTGTCCTTCCCGCTGGCCCTGGCGTTGGCCTTGCTGCCCCTGCTGGAGTTTTTTCATGAACTCCTGCAGTTTTTGACGAAGGGCCTGTTGCTGCTGTTGCAGTTGGTTGCTGTTGCCCTGCTGGCGCTGGCCTTGCTGGTTTTGTTCATTCTGGTTTTGGTCAGAGTTCTCACCGTTCTGGCGGTTTTGCTGGCGCTGCTGGCGGCTTTGCTCAAAGGTTTTGTCCATTAACTCCTGTTGTTCACGCAGGATTTTGCCCAGCTCTTCCAGTTCTTTGGCCGACTGGTTCTGTTGTTGCTGATTTCTGTTTTTGCCGGTCTGGATGTTTTCCAGCATATTTTGCAACTGGCTCAGCATCTGGCGGGCGAGATCTTTAGACCCGGATTTGGCCAGCTCCTCAATGGTTTTCAGCATTTGTTCAAAGTCTTCAGGGCTGACGTTTTTCTGGTTCTGGTCCTGAGACTGCTGATTATTTTCCGCATTTTGTTTTTGCTGCTGCTTGGCGAGAGCCTGCATGTATTTTTGTAATGCTTTGCGCAGTTCATCAATACGTTTCTGAATTTCGCTGTTGGGTGCATTTTCTTTCAGGGCATTTCGCAGGGCTTCCTGAGCGGTGCGCAATTCTCTTTCTGCAGCTGAAAGATCACCATCTTCTGCGTGACGGGCAAGTTCATATAACAGGCTTGCCAGTTGTTCTTTGTCTTTTCTGGTTTTTGAAGATAGCAGGCGATTGGCCGTTACTCTGAGGCCCAGATAGAGGGTGAGGTCTTTCTCAAATGGTTTTTTATTGTGTGTTAACTGAATGAGAGAGAGCGCGACTACGGCTGATTCATGCGGTGTGATGACCAGTCTTTTTCTCAGGGCGATGATGTCTCTGGCGATTTGTTTGGTGAAATTATATTCCGGTAACTGGATTTTAATTTCAGGGCTGTTGGATTTGTTTTGCCCTTCGTCTGCTGCACTTAAGTAAAGGGTAACCTCAAACCCGGCCCAAGGATGGGAGGTGAGATCTTTAAAAGTTGTTCCTTCGGCTTCAGTTGTAGATTGCCCGGTGAGGTTTAAGGGGTACTTGAACGCCGCGCCGAGGGGTTGCTGTCGATTGGCAGTGATGCTGGTAAACTGATTTTGCTGTTCAGACTCGAAACTGTCCTGCTGTTCGGGGGGTGTGTCTTCATGTGATGTTTCTTTTGGTAGCTGAACATCTTTGACATGGGCGTTAGCTGTGGTGACGCCATAATCATCGGCAACTCGGTATTTCAGCTTGAGCGCACCGCTCTGGGCCCGGCTTGGAATTTCTATCAGGCCGATAACGGGAGGATTGTCAGGCTCAATGTTGAAGGTCCAGTCTGTCAGTGGGATTTTGTCGATGGTGACTTTGACGTGACCGTTTTCAGTGAGTTTGACGTTAAAATCACGGTTGGTTTTGTTCTGGCTTTTTGATTGAACGCTGTTTGTTGCTGGTTTTTTCGCCACAACAGGCTGATCATTAATCTTGGTCTCGTCTTTTTGTGACTTATCAGCAGGGGAAGAGCCATCAGGCAATAGCAATCTGTTGTTGCTCTCCAACTGGACGTAGTTGGCATTTTTGCCGTTGATCCGCACGGTCAGAACAGAATTCTGAGGGATGCTGAAATTTGTTTTGCGTTTTTCAGAGGGATTGTCGAGCTTGCCTCCATCGGCAATGAGGATGGGCGCTTTGCTGGTGTAGGTTGGCGGTGTGACCCAGGCATCAATTCTTAAATCTGCGGTGCTGGTCATTGGCGGAACTTTGAGTGCTTTGGCGACTAGCTCGGGCACATTGCCGCCCTGAATGAAAACACCGATCACCAGCGCGAGCATCATTAACATGCGCAGGGCGTATGGGTCGCTTTTAGAAGTATCTGGTTGAGGGGGGCGGACTTTAAGTTTGCTGATTTTTTCAACCAGCCTGTCTTTAAAGGTCAGCCAGAGGGCACGGGTCTGGCCATTTGCCTGGTTTAATTCAAGATTATCTTTAAAGGCCTGCGCTGGCTGGTGGGGCAGGGTTGAATTATGATCAAGCCGTTTGAGGGCTTTGGCTTCTTTAGGCCAGCGAAGTGAGAAAAACGGATAAAATGAGGCGATTAGCCCCATCGCAAAAAATGCCAGTATAAGCCGGTGCATCAGCGGGCTGAGCAAGGGCCAGAGCTGATAAAGACAGGTAAGAAGGAAAATACCGACAACTGTGATCGGCGCCCAGGACTTTAACCAGAGCTGTTCAAAAAACATCACCAGTTTGGTCCAGCGCAGTTTTCTAGCCAGTATTGCCTCACCAATATGGCGGGGTTCTTTGTGGCTTGTTCCGTTATTGCTAATGTGATCAGTATTTTGCTGATTAGCTTTGGATTGAAACGGGTTGTCTTTTTTGATCATATGGTTTCATTGCTCATATGGTTGTTCTGCTGCTGTTTGCCGCCCAAAATGGGCTGATACAATAATGTGCTGGCACCAATCGATTTAACCGTTCTAACTACGGTATTTACTCGTTCGACCGGGTTGAGTTTAGCACAATTTTGTATAATTCCTACGTGTTCTCACTGAGGCACTGGTAAGATTATTGTGAAAAGCGGGCTTTTTTTTGTTGGCTGAAAGTGCGGCAATTGCCCGTTATCAGGCGAGCCAATCTGGTATCTGATCCTGATCGATTAAGTCGTCATAGCTCTGGCGGGGGCGGATAACTGTGTATTTATCACCTTTGACCAGCACTTCAGGGATCAGCAAGCGGGTGTTATATGTGCAAGACTGAACAGCACCATAAGCACCAGCCGAGAGGACGGCCAGCAGGTCATCAGATTGCATTGGTGGAAGTTTGCGATTTTCTGCAAGAAAATCGCCGGTTTCGCAGACCGGGCCGACAACGTCCATCAGTTTTTTGGGGAGCTGGTTCTGACTTTCCAGCACCGGCAGGATCTGATGATAAGCTTCGTATAAAGTCGGGCGGATGAGATCATTCATTGCGCTATCAATGATGAGGAAATCTTTGGCTGCGCCTTGTTTCAGATAAAGCACTTTGGAAACCAGAATGCCGGCATTGCCTGTGATGAGGCGTCCGGGCTCGAAAATTAAAGTGGCATCAAGGTCACCAATGGCATTTTCAATGATTTTGGCATAATCATCAGGGTGGGGTGGGGGTGGTGCGTCTTCTTCGTATGGGACGCCAAGGCCACCGCCCAGGTCAATATGTGTGATGTTGTGACCCTCTGCCCGCAGCATTGTGACAAGCTCGTGCATCAGGCGGAAGGCATTGTCAAATGGGGTGAGGTCTGTGATCTGGCTGCCGATGTGCATATGAACGCCGTGGGGGCTGATGCCTTTTAAGCTGGCTGCATGGGCATATATCTCTTTGGCGCGGGCATAGGGGATGCCGAATTTGTTTTCGGCTTTGCCGGTTGAAATTTTGGCGTGGGTTTTTGCGTCAACATCCGGGTTGATACGAATGGCAATGCTGGCGGTTTTATCCAGAGAGCTGGCGACTTCGCTCAAGGCTTCTAATTCAGGCTCAGATTCGACATTAAAACTCAAAATACCAGCCTGAAGGGCAGTGGCCATTTCTGATTTTGTTTTGCCAACACCTGAGAAGCAGATTTTTTGCGGGTCAACACCGGCTTTTAAGGCACGGTGTAGTTCACCTTCCGAGACGACATCCATTCCCGCACCAAGGCTGGCGAGGGTTTTTATCACTGCCTGATTGGAGTTGGCTTTAATGGCATAACAAACCAGATGATCAACATTTTTAAAGGCGTTATCAAAGACGGTGTAGTGGCGCTCTAAGGTGGCGTTTGAATAGCAATAGAACGGGGTGCCGACTTCTTTTGCGATTGTTTTCAGGGGGACGGCTTCAGCGTGAAGAGCACCGTTTATATAGGTGAAATGGTGCATGGCAATTTTTATTGTTGTTGCTGGTTGAGAAGTTGAAACGGGTTGTCATTCGATGAATGTACGAATGACAGCTGATGGCGCATTAGTTTAAAAGACCGTCGAGAATAAATCCGCGGTGGGGCTTTTCCTGTTCTACGGTGGCCGGGCTACCATCTACCGTTTTGGCTTCTGGCGGTGTTTCTAACGGGCCGCGCATGCCACAGGCTGCAAGAGACAGAGAGAGACCAGCTAAAATGATGAAAGTTTTGGCCGAGCGCAAAATTGTGTGTTGGCGCAAAAACATAAGTGCTTTCCTTTGTTTCAAGTTCAATGGTCTCTATTTCGTGATCTTTAATCAAGAAATCAGTGATCAAGACATCAGTGATTAAGTGATCCTGTATAGATCAGTGTTGTGAATTAACGACTGAAAATGCAGATTCTTTGTTGAACTTACTCTGCTCGTGGGAGTTTTTCCAGTGATTTTATCCATTTTCTGGCCATTTTCCGTACTTCTGTGGGCGCTGTGCCACCATAGGATTTGCGGCTTTTGACAGAATTCTGGACAGATAACACATCAAAAATCGCTTTTGTGATTTTTGGTTCAATGCTCTGCATGTCTTTTAAAGTGAGTTCGTGCAGCTTCAAGCCCTGTTTCTCGGCCAGGGCGACGATGCTGCCAGTTACATGGTGAGCATCTCTGAAGGGTAGACCAAGTACTCTTACCAGCCAATCAGCTATATCGGTGGCTGTTGAAAACCCACCGCCCGCTGAAGCTGCCATTTTTTCTTCATTTGGTGTGAGGTCTTTGACCATGCCAGTTAAAGCTGCAAGAGCCAGAGAATAATTATCAAGGGCATCAAAGGCCATTTCCTTGTCTTCCTGCATATCTTTTGAATAGGCTAGAGGTAATCCTTTCATGACGATCGAAAGGCCGTTAAATGCGCCGATGATGCGGCCAACTTTGGCGCGGATCAGTTCAGCGGCATCCGGGTTGCGCTTTTGCGGCATGATGGAAGAGCCGGTTGTGAAGCTGTCTGATAAATTGACGAAATTAAATTCAGCAGATGACCAGATGACGAGTTCTTCGGCAAAACGAGAGAGATGAATGGCGCTGATGGATGCGGCGCTTAAGACTTCTAATATAAAGTCTCTGTCGGCGACGCTATCAAGTGAATTTGCGGTTGGCCGGTCAAAGCCAAGGGCTTTGGCTGTCATCTTCCGATTAATCGGGAAAGATGTGCCGGCAAGGGCGGCGGCACCCAGGGGGCATTCATTTAATCTTTTTCTTGCGTCACTCAGTCTTGATCTGTCGCGGCCGAGCATTTCTGTGTAGGCAAGAAGATGATGACCAAAGGTGACGGGCTGGGCCGTTTGCAGGTGGGTATAGCCGGGCATGACGACATCAGCGTAGGTTTCTGCTTTATTGGCCAATGCCAGTTGCAGTGCTGCGAGCTGGTTTAAAAAATGGTCCACCGTTGCTCTGACATAGAGTTTAAAATCTGTCGCGACCTGATCATTTCTGGAGCGGGCGGTGTGGAGGCGGCCGGCGGCGTCACCAATCAGCTCTCTTAGACGTGATTCGACATTCATGTGAATATCTTCTAACTGACGTGAGAAGGTGAATTTGTCTTTTTCAATTTCGGTTTTAATTTGTGTGAGGCCATCGATGATTTTTTTGACATCAGTTTTGCTGAGGATGCCACTTTCGGCCAGCATTTCTGCGTGGGCGATGGAACCGGCGATATCTTCTTTATAAAGGCGCTTATCATAAGAGATAGAGGCGTTGATTTCTTCCATGATTTCGGACGGGCCTGAGGCAAAACGTCCACCCCACATTTTATTTGTCATCAGTGCTGGCCTTCTTTACTTATAATGTGCTTGATCTGTATCATAGTTTTTGAAGTTAATTAAAGGGATGTTTTATGAGAGTTTCGCTGCTTACAGTGGTTGCCGCCGCGATCATCGGGTTTGTTGCTGTATATGCGAGTTTGACCCTTAGTGGCAATGGTGAAAAGCGCAGTGATGCGGTAATAAAGCAGAAAACTGCGCAAGACCATACTGACCGGCTGAAGAGTTTTATTTTTCATGAAGCCCCCAAACCGCTTGAGAATTTTGAATTTCAGGATCAGTTGGGAAACACGAAATCTCTTTCAGACTGGAAGGGTAAGCTGGTTCTGCTGAACCTCTGGGCGACATGGTGCGGACCATGCCGGGAAGAGATGCCATCCCTTGATAATTTAAAGAAATTTTTTGCCAAGGAACCGTTTGATGTGGTGGCCATTTCAATGGACAGATCTGGTCTTTCTAAACCGCGCAAATTTTATGATGAAGAGCGTTTGAAACACCTTGATCTTTACATCGACCAGACCACGAAGCTGATGTTTAAATTAAAAGCCGTTGGTTTGCCAGCTACGATCCTGATTGACAAAGAGGGGCGTGAAATTGGCCGCTTGGCTGGCCCTGCGCAATGGGACAGCGACCTTGCGATTGATATGATCAAAAAAGCGCTGAAGAAATAATCCATTTTCAAAACTGGTTGTGTTTCAGACCTGAAGAGGCTTGCGCTTTTTTCAGGCTGGAGGGCCTCTGGCTGTAAAGTAAGCAGCTTCATAGCGGCGGTTGATTTTTTCCAACCGCTGCGTTTTTGCGTGTTCAGCAGAAGTAATTACTCCCATAAAATAATTGCAATAATATGAAATAATTGTATATTTATGCAATAAATTGCTATTAATTACGTGTGTTTTTTGGTTTGACTGAAAATAATAAGGATCATTTGATGGCTCGATTTCGGACAGGTTTTTTATTGATTGGATTGGTTATGGGTGGATTTAGTTCTGGGGCTGCAGCCAGCGAGACAGTTCGGCTTTTTGCGGCAGGCAGCCTTAAATATGCGATGGCAGATGTTGCGCGTGCATTTGAAAAAGCCAGTGACGGGCAGGTGAAAGTGGAGACGATGTTTCGTCCTTCAGGTTTGCTGAGGGCCCGGATTGAGAAAGAGGGCGGGGCGGATTTGTTTGCTTCAGCCAATATGAAGCACCCTGAGAAACTCGCCAAGGCTGGGATGGTTAATGGCGGTGTTAAATTATTTGCTAAAAACCAGCTTTGCGCCATTGCTCAGCAAGAGGTTTCTGTAACTTCTGAAACATTGCTCGATACATTGTTTGACGACAAAATACGGATTGGTATGTCCACGCCCAATGCTGACCCTTCTGGAGATTATGCCGTTGCTTTGTTTAAAAAAGCAGAGCCCATAAAAGCAGGGGCTGAGAAACGGCTTAATGAGAAAGCATTGCAGTTAACTGGTGGGCCGAATTCAGAAAAAGCGCCAACCGGGCGCAATCAATATGGCTGGGTGATGTCTGAGAAGAGGGCGGATGTTTTTCTTACCTATTGCACCAATGCCGTTCTGGCGAAGAAGGATACCGCTTCGCTGAAAATTGTGGCGATCCCTGAAAATCTGGCTGTTGGCGCGAGATATGGTCTGGTTGTTATGAAAACCGCACCTGATATCACTGAACAACTGGCTGAATTTATTCTTGGTCAACAAGGGCAGGCGATTTTAAAGAGTTATGGGTTTGGCCCGGGAGAATAGGGCAGTATCTGGCATGTGGCTTCAGGAAGTAAACAGCGCGGCTGACTGGCTGGTTGAGTGGATTAAATGACTGGCCTATTACCTTGTAGGTACTGGTGTGCCGTCGCGGTAATCATAAAAGCCGCGGCCAGCTTTTTGTCCTGTCCAACCGGCTTCAACATATTTGACCAGTAGCGGGCAGGGGCGGTATTTCGGGTCTGCCAGACCTTCATAGAGTTTCTGCATGATGCCAAGGCAGGTATCGAGGCCGATAAAATCTGCCAGTTGCAGTGGGCCCATGGGATGATGGGCGCCATATGTCATGGCGGTATCAATGGCTTCAACTGTGCCGACACCTTCATAAAGAGTATAAATAGCTTCGTTGATCATCGGGATCATGATGCGGTGAACGATAAAGGCTGGAAAATCTTCAGAAACGGCGGTGTATTTATTGAGGCTTCTGACAAAAGCTTTTGAGGTCTGATAGGTTTCATCATCTGTTGCGATACCGCGAATGAGCTCGACCAGTTCCATAACCGGAACGGGGTTCATGAAATGCATACCGATAAATTTATTCGGACGATCGGTTTTGGCGGCGAGGCGGGTGATGGAAATGGTGGAGGTGTTTGAGCAGAGGATGGTTTCAGGTTTCAGAATGGGGCAGATTTCTGTGTAAATGGCCTGTTTGAGGTCTTCATCTTCTGTGACCGCTTCAAGAACGAGGTCAGCTTCTTTGTGTTTGTCTAAATCTGCGGAAATTTCGATACGATCAAGGGCGTCCTGTTTTTGTTTGTCCGTGATGACTTCGCGGGACACCTGGCGAGCCATGTTGCCGTTGATCGTGGCGAGTGCCTCTTCGGTTTTTTCTTTTGAGGTGTCTGTTAAAAGGACATTATATCCAGCGAGTGAAGCTACCTGAGCAATGCCTGAGCCCATATGCCCGGCGCCGATGACACCGACAAGTTTAATATGTTCGACCGGCTTGTTGGTATTGGCCATTCTTTCCTCATTTTAGTTCTGTTTTCCGGTTTCAATAGGACCGGATTAAATTGCTGGTCTTAACTTACCGTTTTGCCATCACTTTAGTCTCAGCGCAAGGCAGATAAGTTATTCTGAACGTCTGAATATTCGCCCGGTTGCGGGCGAATATAACTCAGGTTCATAAACTTATCTCTAGTAAAGTTGATTATCAATATAAATGGCGTATGAGGTACGCCAAACTGTTTATTTTGATAATTCAGCTTCAAGTTCAGGAAGCGCTTCAAACAGATCTGCCACAAGGCCATAATCAGCAACCTGAAAAATAGGTGCTTCTTCATCTTTGTTGATGGCAACGATGACCTTTGAGTCTTTCATGCCAGCAAGGTGCTGAATGGCGCCAGAAATGCCAACGGCTATGTATAACTCTGGTGCGACGACCTTACCTGTTTGGCCGACCTGATAATCATTTGGTACAAACCCACTATCAACTGCGGCCCGGCTGGCACCAACTGCGGCGCCGAGTTTGTCTGCGATTTTTTCAATCAGCCCGAAATTTTCACCTGAACCCATGCCGCGGCCACCAGAAATGATGATGCGGGCTGATGTTAGTTCTGGCCGGTCTGATACTGATAGCTCTTCTTTGATAAATTCGGAGCTGCCTTTGGCGGCTGGTGCGTCGATTGTTTCAACGCTGGCGCTTCCGCCTTCAGGGGCCGCTTCAAAGGCTGTTGTTCTGACGGTGATGATTTTTTTAGGGTCAGATGTTTCAACCGTTTGCAGGGCATTGCCGGCATAGATCGGGCGCTCAAAGCTGTTTGGGGAAATGACGGCTATGATATCTGAAAGCTGACCAACATCCAGTTTGGCGGCGATGCGGGGCATGTAGTTTTTACCGGTTGTGGTGGCAGCGGCTAAAGCGCAATCATAATTTGCCATTAAGGGGACGATCAGTTCTGCCATTTCTTCGGCAAGCTGGTGCTTCAGGGCTGGTGAGCTGGCCACGAGTACTTTGCGTACACCTGATAATTTTGCGGCCTGTTCTGCAACTGCTGAGCAATCTTCGCCAGCGATGAGGATGTCAGTTTCGCCGCCAATTTCAAGGCTTGCTGTCAGCGCTTTTGCTGTAGCGGGGCTTAAATTGCTGTTGTCGTGTTCACCAATGAGTAGGTTCGCCATGTTAGAGAACTCCTGCTTCGTTTTTCAGTTTGCTGACAAGCTCAGCGACGTTTTCGACTTTAATACCGGCTTCTCTGGCTGGTGGCTCTGCTGTTTTGATGACTTTATGGCGAATGGCTGTATCGATGCCGAAATCAGCGATGTTTTTTTCATCAAGCGGTTTTTTCTTTGCTTTCATGATGTTAGGCAAGGAAGCGTATCTTGGTTCATTTAAACGAAGATCAGTGGTGATGATGGCTGGCAGGGAAAGTGAAAGTGTTTGCAGGCCGCCGTCAACTTCTCTGGTGACGGTGGCTTTTTCGCCTTCGACCTCAAGTTTATAGGCGAAAGTGCCTTGTGGCCAATCCAGCAAGGCGGCCAGCATCTGGCCGGTCTGGTTGCAATCATCGTCGATGGCCTGTTTGCCCAAAAGGACCAAGCCGGGGTTTTCTTCTTCGACCACGGCTTTGAGGATTTTGGCAGCGGCGAGGGGTTCTACCATTTCATCAGTTAAAATGAGGATGGCGCGATCTGCGCCCATGGCGAGGGCCGTTCTCAAGGTTTCCTGGGATTTTTGCGTGCCGATGGAGATGGCGATGATTTCTTCCGCTTTGCCCGCTTCTTTTAAACGGACAGCTTCTTCAACTGCAATTTCGTCAAACGGGTTCATTGACATTTTCACATTGGCCAGATCAACGCCGGACCCGTCAGATTTGACGCGGATTTTAACATTATAATCGACGACCCGTTTCACAGGTACCAGGATTTTCATTTATTGGCCTCCATTTGGCTCTTTTTAGATATGCTTTTGGATTTTTCAACTTTGCACCCTGCACTTTTAAAAAAGGGCTCAGTTCAGCGTTTGCGATGAGCCAGCTTTGTTGTGCGGGTTGAAATTTATTGATGGTCCTACTCGTTGGAAATTCACTGGCTGGAACGTACCCATCAGGAATTTATGTGTCAATAGAGTTCAGTTTGGTTCTATCTAATCAAAACGGGTAAGATTGCTCTACCAATTAATTGCCTAAATTCTTGTCAAATAACGGGACTGTCGCTCTTTTCATGAGTGTGATCAGGATGGCACCTGCGAGGAAGCCGCCAATATGCGCCCACCAGGCGGTGTTGCCGCCAGACATAAAGACAATGTGGAAGATCTGAAACAGAAACCATGCGGCAATGGCGATGCCGGCATTGACCGGCAACGGAATATTGCCAAGAACCAGTACCCAGAGCTGAACACGCGGATGCAAAATAACATAAGCTGCGATGACACCTGAGACCGCGCCAGACGCGCCAATGAGCGGCACACCAGACAAGGGTGAAAGCAGTGAATGGAGGTAGCCACCGGCGATGCCGCATAACAGATAAAATATAAGGAATTTGAAATGGCCCATGGCATCTTCAATATTGTCGCCAAAAACCCATAAAAACAGCATGTTACCACCAAGATGCAGCCAGCTGCCATGTAGGAACATGTAAGTTATCAAAGTCCATTTTTCTGGAAGTGGGAAACTATCAAAAGCTTCGCCGATGGTACTCCGGCCAATTAGACCTTCTGAGAGCAGTTCGGTGGGGACAATGGCGAAACTGGCCATCATCGCTTCACTAATTGGATATACAAGACCCGACTGAAAAACCACGAATACCACGATGTTGATGAGAATGATCAACACGGTCATATATTGAAATTTTATGTGCTTGATGGGGTTCTGATCGTGGAGTGGGACAAACAATGGACTGACCTTTTATTCACTGGCTTTGCAGCTCTTTATTGGCGCTTTCAAAGCTGTTTGTTGCGTTATGCTCACTCAGTAATGGTTGAGCTGAGCTGACATTTATGTGTTGGTCCCTCTCAGATACGAGAAGAAGCTTGCTGTCATTATCTGCTGATATTTCAAGATGATATCTGCAAATTATGACCAGCATTCTGGCGGTTATATTTATTCTGATTACTATAGTTTGCTCTCTCGTGGGGGACAAGAGATTTTGAGGCTGGTAAATATGCTGATTGGTTTGTGGTTCTTTGTTGATTGTTATCAGCACTTCTTACCGGTTCGCGCCGGGGGTCCATAGAATATCGGTTTTGCCTTTGTCATTGACATATCTGCCGATGACGAAGAGATGATCTGAGAGGCGGTTGATATATTGAAGGCTGGCTTGTGAGACGATTTCAGCTTCGGTTTCTGCTAATTCGACCATCAGGCGTTCGGCTCTTCTTGAGATTGTGCGGGCGAGGTGCAGATAGGCGGCGGTCTGGGTGCCGCCGGGGAGGATGAATGATTTTAACGGTTCGAGTTCCTCGTTGAGCTGGTCGATTTCATTTTCCAGCCGCGTGACCTGTGCGGGGACAATGCGCAAGGGTGGGTATTCAGGCTCAGGGCTGCCGGGAATTTCGGGTGTTGCAAGGTCGGCCCCTAAATCAAACAGATCATTCTGGATGCGCAATAACATTTCGCTGATGGTTTGTTGTTGATCAACCGGGATGGCTGTTTCTGATTTCAGGGCAACAACCGCAAGACCGATGGCCGCGTTGGTTTCATCGACTGTGCCGTAGGCGCTGATGCGGATGTTATGCTTGGCGACACGGGCCCCAGAGACAAGCCCGGTTGTGCCTTTATCGCCGGTTTTGGTGTAGATTTTGTTTAGTTTGACCATGATGTCTGATCACTCTTTTGATATGGAAGTTGGTTTAATATGGAAGCTGGTTTGAAATGTGAGCCGGTTTTGCAGAACAGATGGGCTAGGCGGCAAAGTATATGGCAGCCATGAGGATGATGACAGCGAGAAACTGCAACCCTACGCGCCAGCGCATCAGTTTCTGGCTCATGTTTGGGTTTGTACCACGCAGCATGTTGTATAATCCAAAACAGAGAACAATAAAGACAAGCAGCACGGCGACAGGGGCCAGCCAATTTAGTATTGCGTCCATTTTTACTTTTGTTTCCTTCAGGTTTGCATATTCATCATCTGTTTTTCAGATTTGCTGCAGGTGCTTAGCCATGCGCAATATGCATTAGTTATTGATCAGGATTTTGTCGAGCAGTGTAGAAGGTAAAAACCGTTTTGCATAGGCCATGACATAGGTTGGCACCGTGACATAATAACGATGTTTTGGGTTTTTGCTCTCTAAAGCGTGGATCAGTTTATCAACGACGATATCCGGTTCGAGTTTGAATTTGTCTGTGCCGCCTTTTTTCATGGCGGCGATACGCTTTTTGTACTGATCTTTATGAGGAGAATTTTCAATGTCTATATTGGCTTCATAGGATTTTAGCGCGCGTTCGACAAATTTTGTTCTGATGGGGCCGGGTTCTATCAGCACGACTTTGATGTCTGTATCTCTCAATTCCTGGCGCATGGCATCTGACATCGCTTCAACGGCATATTTGGACGCGTTATATGCGCCTCTGTAATGGGCGCTAACGAAACCGAATATGCTTGAACACTGGATGATGCGGCCCTGGTTATTTTTTCGCATGGCCGGGATGAGGCGTTTTGTTAATTCGTGCCAGCCGAAAAAATTGGCTTCAAACTGATCTCGAAGGGCATTGGTTGGCAGGTCTTCTACAGCACCTGGCTGGGCATAGGCGCCATTGTTAAACAATGCGAAAATTTGTCCGTTGGTTTGTTCCAGCACTGTGTTGGCTGTCATTATAATGGAGGCATTGTCCTGATAATCCAGATAGTGAGCTTCAACGCCGACGTCTTCCCGCAGTATTTTTAAATCTTCTTCTGTGCGGGCAGTGGCGAAAACCTGCCAGCCTTTTTGATGGAGAATTTCTGCCGCCCTTTTGCCAATGCCTGAGGAACAGCCAGTGATGAGAATTGATTTTTGCATTGGAAGAGAGCGCCTTGCTGATCAGGTGAAGTTTTCAGTTTCTTTTATAGGATGGGTTTTGCTTTAAAACGGGCGAATTCTTTATTGTTTTCGTGGAAAAGGATTAGTTCTCCGTTTTCAATTTTAAATGTCGTTGAACTTTCGAGACCTTCGATATATTCCGCTTCAATCTGCATTTTATTATCAATGTTGCAAATAAGCTGGGTCAGGCCAATTCGGTAGATCTCGAGTTTCTGGTTTTCTTTTAAAGAATAAACACCTGAATAGCTGTTGCAGGTTGCCTGACCTTCAATGTTGCCGTTGTCGAACTTTATAAAGCCAAGATGTGGGCCTTTATAATTGTTTTTGTCTGTGGTTATGGAAATGAGTTGCCATTTATTACCTTCAAGGCTGGCGGTTTGCTTTGCTGGTTCCGCGTTTAAGGAAACAGTGGCAGCCAGTATGGTGGCCAAAATAGTGAGAAGTCTGATTAGCATTGTTTGTAACATTTTGTTCCGGAACTCTTATAAATCAGCAGAATTGAATAAGTTCGATGGTTGTTGGTTTAATGGTAAAAGATCATAATTTCTATTATATAAATAGTACAAAAATTTGTGCTTATAGTAAGAACAGGCTGAGATTTAAGACTTTTTCTCAGTTTAAAATTTTGGGCAGTGGTTGCATCATCTAAATTTAGGGTTATTCGATGAAAATTTCTTATGTTGTAACTTTTTACAACAAGCTGGAATTTATGCGCGCTTTGATCGGTAGCATTGAAGCTCAGATTGGCGATTTTGATCAGGAGTTGGTGTTGGCCGATGATGGTTCGCTTGAAGGTGAGTGGCAGGGTTTGAAGGCACTTGTAGCTGAATTTCCGGACTTATCCATTCAGCTGGTTGACTCTGAGCTGAACACAGGCCCGGCGCAGTGTTTTAACCGCGGGCTAACAGCGGCGAGCGGAGATGTAATTGTTGGTATAGATGCTGATGATGTTCTGGCCCCATATGCGACGAAACATTATATTGACCAGTTACAGCAGCTGGGGGCTGATTTTATTTATGCACGAAGGCGCCACAAAACACACAAAAAAGCAAACTTAACAGGAACTGAGCTGATTGAAGAGCCGCTTACCTATGTGATTAAAAACCAGGTTGTGCATATGTGTTTTGCGGCAACGAGTACCGTTATGAAAGAGGCTGGCGGCGCTGACCCGCGTCTTTTTATTCAGGATCAATCTATTCCATTGCGGCTGGCTTATGCGGCGAAGAAAATGGTTCGCTCGGAAGTGACGACGGTTTTTATTAATTCTGATGAAGCGGGGCTTTCGAAAAACCGGGCGCAACAGCACTATGATCGGTTCTGGATGGTGATGAATTTTCTGGATGATCATGCTGATTTGTCACTCAAACATAAGTTGGGGTTGATGGATGTCGGGCGCTCAGCATTATGGAAGATGGATCGTGACAGGGGTAAAAGCCTGCTCAGTTCTAAAAATTTCTGGTTTTATATATTCGGGCGGTTGACTGGGTTTGGCCCAAATACTGAAAAAATGAAACAGATGGCCGAGATTTGTTTTAAAGGGGCTGACATTAGAAAAGTGGTCTAATGAGATTTATGTTTGAGCTCTATTGAGCTGGATGTAGTCACTTTGATGTTTTATGAAACAGGTTAGATGAGAATTGAAAAAACAGGGTTAGGGTAGATTGATGGAAATGTTATTTACAGCTGAAGGGTTTTTCACTTTAATGATGCTTGTACTGCTGCAGGCGGTGCTTGGGTTTGACAATCTTTTATATATCTCAATTGAATCAAAACGGGTTGAAGCTTCTCAACGGGCATATGTGCGGCGGGTTGGTGTTGGCCTGGCGATTATTCTGCGGATCATTTTGTTGTTTGTGATCATTCAGGCGGTTGCTGCTTTAAAGGGGCCGTTGTTTGATTTTGAATTTGGAGATTTTGCCAAAGGCAGCTTTAGCGGCCATTCGCTGATCGTGTTATTTGGTGGTGCCTTTATTATTTACACCGCGATTAAAGAAATCACTCACTTGCTGGTTGTCAAAGATCTGGGTGCAGGAGAGCAGGGGCCGACGCGTTCGACAGCGCATGCGATTTTTCTGATTGTGCTAATGAATCTGGTGTTTTCTTTTGACTCGATCCTTTCGGCGATGGCGCTGACTGACAGTTTCTGGATTATGGCGATAGCGATTGTGATTTCCGGCATTCTGATGATCTGGCTGGCTGACCATGTATCTGAATTTCTTGAGAAAAACAGGATGTATGAAGTGCTTGGTCTGTTTATTCTGTTTATTGTCGGTATTCTGCTGGTCAGTGAAGGGGGGGAATTATCCCGTCTTGAGTTCTTTGGCTATCATGTTGAAGCGATGTCTAAATCGACCTTCTATTTTGTTTTGTTTGTGCTTGTGGTGGTGGATATTGTGCAGGGGCAATATCAGAAACGTCTTATGGCTGCCGAGAAGGCTAAAAAATAAAATAAAACAAAGAGCATCTTTAAAAGCCCGGTAAAAAAGTGCCGGGCTTTTTTTGTGCGAGAACCTGTGTGCTTACAATCTTACTCTTAAAATTGCTGTTGGTTTGCGTGGCTGATTTGTCACTTTTAATCGCTGAGTTGACCTCTGCCACAGAGCTGACATTTTATCGCCCTGAGAATTTTTCATTTGCTGGTTAAATTGATTTGGATCTGATTTTTAAGGAGATCAAAAAATGGGATCTATGAGCCAGCAAATATTGGCGATGCACAAGCAACAGTCTCACGACAGTTTGATTAGCTGGATTTCTTCCGGCAGTGATTACCTGCTTGATCGACGACACATCGTGCCTCAGGCGATGGGTGATGTTGTTGAGGTGGGAATTTGTGAAGGGCAGAACCTGCCTTACTATAAAGCATCTGAGATTAAATCTTTTATCGGAGTTGATCAGAACCCGAAAACCGACCGTATCGAACTTGCTGCACGTGATGTACCGTTTGCAGTGGAAGTTCTGATTGAAGATGTGGAGGCGCTTTCACTTGCTGATGAAAGTGCTGATTGTGTTGTTAGCACTTATACTTTATGTGCTGTGAAAAACCCGACATTGGCGATCAGTGAAATCAGAAGAATTTTGCGGCCGGGCGGGGTGTTATTGTTTTGTGAGCAGGGACGGCACCCGCGCGAGCATTTTGGCAGGTTGCAGGATAAATTTTCACCGCTCTGGCAGAGGCTGAACAGGGGCGTTTCGATTAATCGAAATATTTTCAGGTTGATTGCCGGTTCAGGTTTCAGGCTGGAATTTTTTGAAACGGACAGGCTGCCACTGAAACCAATGATCCTTGGCTATCACTATGCAGGGATTGCGATTAAATATTAAAGATCAGCGAAACAGTGATTTTACTTTTTTAATGGTGGTTTTGAGCTTTCTGGCGGAAAGCTTTAGGCCTGGGCGAATGGTGAGCAGGTAGATATTCTCATATATTTTGCCTAAAAAAGAAGTGGCGTAGGAAAAATCATAAACGGGGACCGTTTGTTCAGTCCATTCAAATTTGTAGCCGTCAGCCGGGGCGAACAGGTCAATGGTTTTCACACCCTGATTGATCAGCTCTGCAATGGTGTCCTGCATTTGCAGGCTGCCGGGGCTGTGGGCGATGTAGGCTGGGTCATATGCGCCCAGATGAGCGCCATAATAATCTTTCACAAGGACGCCGATTTCAAGGGCGGCGGGGTGGTTATCTACACACAGCTCTGAAACTCTGATGCCGGCCGGGTGATCATTTGGTTTTGATGCGTTATCAAAGAACTTGTCTATCACTGAGCCGTTAAAGGCGGGTGACACGGTTTTGGTTGCTTTTAACCACTGTCGTTTTAAGACAATTGCGTGATTAGCGGCGCGATTGGCTTCGGGGCTTTCTTCGAAAACAGAAAAAGTGACTTCGCCTTTTTCTTCAAGTTTGCGGCGATGTCGACGTTTTGATTTGCGGCTTCTTTGCGAATAACGTTTGTTAAATTCTGTGAAGTCTTTGTCGCCTCTGATTTCAATATAAGGGGCGGCGGTTTCTTCCAGTAGGGTGGCGTTGTACATTTCAGCCAATGGCGTGATGGTGGCATCGAACCTGATTTTTCGCATATGAAACAGATCAGGTTTGAGAGTTTTATTGAGATAGTTGAAGCCTTCTTTCAGCCAGAGCGGATTGTTTACATCGACTTTCATGAGGATGTCGCCATACTGACTGACGGGTTCACCAATCCATTTGATGACTTTAAGGCCAAGCGGGCGGCTGATGACCATGGGGGCGGCCAGTACCAGTTCGTTATTAATTTTACCGATCAGGATGGATAAATTGCGGGGTGATTTTTCGAACTGGTTGATCCAGTGCCATATCCAGTTATAGGTCTGAAACAGCTGATGGCCTTTGCCGTGGGCTTCGAACAGATCATTCCACTGCTGCTCTAAAGCGTTGAATTGCTCAGCCGTTCTGATGACAGAAAATTCAGGCGTTATTTCAGCTGTCATTTCCAGAGATTTTTCATCTGGGGCAGTCATTTCGATACTCCGCATACTAGAATGATCAAGCCAGATATTCGTCATTTATATGAATTGGCAAAATTATAGTCAATTTATAGTCAAGACATAATGAATTGCGGCTTAAAACTAAGATAGTGAAGCACAGAAAGTCATAAATTTTGGTTTAATTGCTTAAGAAGCTGGCCTTATGCCATCACACTTGAGTAAAAATTGATTTCATAAGGGCTCATCAGGGATAGCAATTCCAGATTGCTGCTTGGTGGGATGAATTGCTGAAAAGAGGGGTAATTTGACATTACGTCTTTATGCTTATTGCCGATGATGATCAGGTAAATCTGGCGTGGTGTCTGCTCAAATGACTGTGTGAGATGCTCCATTAACTGATGCAACCAGCCAGTGGATTCTGGGTCAAAAATCTGTACGACCATGGGGAGACCTGGCCATTCCATCAGCCGGAAATCTCTTGTGATCAGCTCAACCTGGCGCTGGGTCATGTAGGTTCGTGGATATTGGGCGATGTTTATAGCAGCATCTTCAGCAAAATTACCGCGTGTTTCTATGCCATATATAGCGCGGAAATCCCGGTGAGATGCCATCAGCAATGTGCGGCCATGGCCGGCTTCAGGGTCAATAAATAGGAAATGTCTGAAGCTGCCACCCTGTTGATAGGCGGCGACACAATCAAGCGACCAGTCAACCAGTCGAACCGGGGCGCAGGGGGCTTTTTCTTCTCTCTCTCGCAGGGTCTGTGAGCGGGACATGTTGCGGAACTTAGCCAGTGGGCTGAAAAGGCGCTGTTCAATTTCACGGTCATAGCGGTGCTGATGCCAGGAGAGATAAAGGTTGTGACGCATGAACTCCCAGCTTTTTAAATCTACTTTGGTGGTGACTTTTTGCAGACCAATTCTGAGTGTTGTCAGGATGCGATCCAGTCGTTGCTCAAGCATCTGATCCGGATTGAGGCGTTCCAGCCGTTTTGTCTGGGCGTTACTATTGATCTGGTTGATGTGCTCAGCATATTTTTCATCGCTTTTTGAAAGCTCGATTTCATCTTCGTGCTCATGCAGCTGACCGATTTCTTCTTCGCTGATATTTGAGAGGGCCGTGGCGATCTGATAACGATGGATTTCAAGACGGCGCAAATTTCTGGCTATGGCCAGGTCTGCTTCCTGGACAACGTCATCTTCAAGGCGGGGTTTGTTTGGGTCAACTAATCCGGTGAGGTTTTCAGGCACTTCGGGAAGATCGTTTTCTGTCTGGGTTTCAGCGGATGTAAGTTCAGCAGGTTTATGTTCGCCAGCCTGAAGCTTGTCTTCATGAAGTTCGTCAGCTTCATGCAGCTCAAATTGTTCTGTTTCGGCTTCCATTTTGACGGTGCTCATACCCGTTATGCTCCAGCGTGCTTTTAAAGAATTAAGGTTGGTCTCACTCTCAGACTCTACATGCACTCGAACTCTACAAGCACTTGATACTATTTCTTGATTCTTAAGCTATCTGAAATTTGATGAAAATTCTGCATCAGACAGGCGAATCAATTCACACATAATGAATTGTCTCTGAATTGTGTGGGGAATGACAGAGTGAGTTGTCAGCGATTGAGGATTTTCCAAAGAAAGCTTTGAAAACCATACATGTCTGCCGGTTCTGTTGCATTTATAACGCTTTAACCGGGCTGTTTTTTGTTTCAGTCAATTCTTTATCTATTTAATTGAGAGGATAGCGCCAGATTTTAACCGCTTCGCTGGCCAGCCAGTTCTGGCGCCGGCTGATGGCATCAGCTGTCCAGTTCTGCTCTTCAAGGATGCGGGCGGTGATGATGAGACAATCCTGTTTATAAACCGGTTTTTTCGTTTCAAAATCGGAATTACCAAGGCGTCTGTTCAGTTCTGGTGACATCAGGGTCATATTGCCAAGGCGGTTGATGTATTTTGAATGACCGCCGGGGAAATCGCTAACGGTGTTCTGCCAGTGGTCTTTAAATTTTTTGGGCACGATGTGTTCGAGGTCTGTCTCTATGCCGTTAGCGTTCGAGTTCGGCTCGCCTTCAACAGAAAGGTGGTTATTGATTTCTGAGAGGATGTATCTGGCCAGAATGGTGGTTTTGATTGATTTTTTCGAGAATGATGACTGGAATTGATTGTCATGAGGATAAAGTTCTTTAAAAAACTGATGAAACGCCTGTTCGGCGCTCATTTCAGGTTCGCGGTTTATTTCGTTTTCACGGATGGTGTGAGCCGTTTTGATATATGCCCTTTGCAATTCAGCTGCGTTTTTGCCGCCTATAGTGCTGAAGCGGAAGGTGAAATTTTTGATCATAACTAAATAATCATAAAACAGGTCGGGTGTATTTTCGAGAACGGCCAACAGTAAAATATAGCATTGTTCGGCACGGATGATGCTGAGATGGGCCAGGTTTTTTTTAATATTGTTGATGTGTTGGATATCTACCCGTTGCCACAGATCATGGTCTGCATCAAGAATGGCGCCATAATATTCTGAACTGACGGTGATCTGATCAGAGAAGTGGCGGGCATCCTCGGCGTTATTGATCTGTCTTTTTATCGCAGCAAATAAACCCTGGCTCGGCACCTGGCCGTTATTTGATTGCCAGAAATGCCTCAGAAATCGCATCAGTGAAAAATTGCCGATGTTCTGGGTCATGATTTCCCAGTTTGATTTGACAATATTGAGATGTGGCCCTGCTTTTGAGAATATGAAGTTTTTCAAAAGGTCAGCTTCTGAAAGTTCAACGCCGCGGTTGTTCAGGGCTTCAAACAGGGTAAAAGCTTTCAGGTCATCTTCAACATCTATGCGGATGAGAAACACTCTTTCCCGAAGGGCGGTTATGATGCGATGGGCGATTGTTTGCAGGGACTGGCCTTCTTTTAATAACAGGCCAATCTGACGGCACATATAGATATAGCAACGGGCAAGTTGCATATTTGAAGCTGAAAACGTGTCTTCGTCTGCTATGGAGCGAATGGTTTTCGGGTCGGTTGCCGTTATGATGTGGGTTTCAAAAAAACTTCTGTCATTCAGATTGAGCACGAGGTTTGATTGTTGTGTGTTGTTGTCATAATCAGGCTGGTAGAGAAAATCCTGGGAAATCAGGTTCGCCAGTTCGGTCTGGTTGTCAGACAGAAGGTGCCATTTCAAGGCGGATATCAGAATGGTTGTGGTGGTTACTCTCTGCTGACCGTCAATTAAGGTCAGGTCGGGGGCGGTTGAATTGTCGATCACAACGGAGCCGAGGAAATATTCATCTGATGTGCCGTTGAACGTTTCCTGCATATCAAACCAGAGATCTGCATAGTGTTCTTCATCCCAGGCGTAGTTGCGCTGGTAGGGGGGAATGACGAGTTTACCGCTGGCTCTTAACAGTTCGCCAATCGAGGTTATTTTACTTGAAATTGCTGATGACATGGTGTCCCTGATATAGGGTTTGTAATGTATTTGCTGAGGTGTAACTATGGTTTCCATAGGGCCTGTTTAGAGCTTATTCGTCAAGTCATTTTCGTGGGGGGCCACGGAAGTAGAATTAAAAAATTTTGCAAAGGGGAAGTTAAATGGCTGAAGGATCAATTCTTTTTATTGGTGTGTTTGCGGCGCTTTATTTCATGGTGCTGGTCGCTTCGCAAATGCGTATACGCGGTCAGTCAACTTCTTTATCTGAATTTTTTGTGGCCTCTCGCTCTATTAAACTACCGGCGGCGATCGCCACACTTGGGGCGACTGAGATTGGTCTGATTACCATTGCCTATAATGCACAAAAGGGATTTGGGGCTGGTTTTTCAGCTTTTCATATTGGCATTGCAGCGCTGGTTGGCTGTCTGTTTGTCGGCTTAACAGGGTTTGTGGTCGCGCCTTTGCGGCGGACTGGCGTGCTGACAGTGCCGGAGTTTTATGAGAAACGGTTTGGCCGGGATATACGGCTGATTGGCGGGACGATCATGGTGCTGGCCGGTGTATTGAATATGGGGCTGTTTTTGAAAGTTGCGGCCATATATATCCTGCCGTTTTTGCCGCCTGAGGTTGGCGGCGCTTCGATTGAAATTATCATGGTGGTGCTGTTAGGGATTGCGGTTTCCTATACGGCGTTTGGTGGTATGCGGGCGGTGATTGTCACGGACATATTGCAATTTATTCTGATGGCATTTGGGCTGATTGCACTGGCGATATATCTAACCGATATTGTCCCGCTTTCTGAGGCGATTAGTACAGTGCAGAGTTTAAAGGGGGAAGGCGGTTTTAACCCGCTGTTATCGGAAGGGTTCGGCGCTGATTATATTTTATGGATGGTGATTGTTGCCGGTGTGGCGAGTGCGGCTATCTGGCCAACAGCGCTTAGCCGGGCGCTTTGTATTGAGGACGAAAAAACAACAAAACAGGCTTACCTTGTTTCATCTGTTCTTTTTGCCGGGCGGATGATTTTACCGGCATTTTTAGGCATATTGGCTTTCACTTATTTTGCCCGAAATGGGGCCGGGGCTGTTGCACTTGAGGGGGATGCGAAGCTGGCGGCGACGGCGCAGTTCATGGCCGAAGTTTTACCGGCCTGGCTGGCGGGCCTTGCGGTGGTTGTGTTCTTTGCTTCATTTATGTCAACTCAGGATGGTTATCTGTTCTGCTGGGCGAGTATTATTTCGCGCGATATCATAGGGGTGATAACTGGCCGTATTGAAGATGAGGGATTTCAAAAAAGATGGACAAGAATTTTTATTGTTCTGATTGCTCTTTATGAACTTTACTGGGGGCTGATTTATACTGGCAGTGAGGATGTCTGGAATTACATTGCGATAACGGGGTCGATCTATTTCAGCTCAGGGATTGTTTTGCTTGCTGGCGGATTATACTGGAAGGGTGCAACACGTTTTGGGGCATGGGGGGCTTTGATCTTAGGGCTTTCTGCAGTGTTGGCATTCGGGCCGATTAAAGACTGGGCCGGGTTTGGGGGATGGAGTGAAGCGCAGATCGGATTTCTCTCTATTGGGCTTTCCTGTTTTGGTCTGGTTGCGGGGTCATTGCTGGAGCGTTCATTTATGTCGCGAGATGGATAATATCTAATCAGTTGAATCATGACGGATGTGGGCTTAAGTCTCATATTTAGGCATTCAGGGCCATTTTTGAGGATGTTTGGGCTGAAAAATGGTGTTGATTAGTTGTGAAAACGTGCATTTAGCTGTTGGAAAGGTGTTTTATGGGGTTATATCCACCGGAAAATGCAGTTTTGGCGAATTTTCTTTGTTTTTTTCTGCATATCTCTGCTAAAGGGTAGGCAACTAAAGTTTACCAATAAAATGAAAATGTTAAGGAGAGTCTATCATGGCAACAGATGCAGATCACAAAGCGATCGTC
>JAJFHX010000004.1 GCA_021775425.1 Hyphomicrobiales bacterium | reverse complement strand
AAAATATAATTTACCAACTGAAGGTAAATCATTTAAGTCATTCAATCTAATCAGTTGGTATGTTGAGTGGCAGAATTCAATAAAAAACATTGATACAATAACACACAATGCCACTGATAGCCCAAAGCGGCAATTTAATTCCATTGAATTGATATCTCTATCAAGACCAGTGTTACCTTTAATATCTATTAGAACAATAATTCAATTTGTTGTTTGGGCTTTGAAGGAAATTCCTTTGAGCCTTATTTACTTATTATTAGGAAGTTGGCAAAGAGCTTTAATGCTGGGTGAAGCCGGACTAGCATTGAATATGCGATTATTACCAAGAGAGAGGTTAGCAAAACAGTATTTATTTAATAATTCTGGTGCGATCTACAGACCAATTTGGACCTATGAAGCTGAAGCAAAAGGCGCTGAAATTCTTTTTTATTATTACTCCTGCAATTGCGATGGTTTTCAATTGCCGAATGGTATCGGACAAAACAACCATGCTAGTAAATTTATGACTTGGCCTAAATATTTAATTTGGGATGAGCATCAGATTGAATATTTGCATCGAGCAATTAGTAAGCAAAGTAACTATGAGATAGTAGGTCCTATTTGGTTTTCAGATAGTCAAACTGAACTTCCATCACTAAACGGTGACACAATAGCTATTTTTGATGTACAACCACAAAATATGTCAAATTACCATCTTCTAGGATTGGATTTTGATTATTACAGGCCGAATATTGCAGTAAAATTTATTGAAGATTGTGTTTATGTCGCTAAGGAAAAAGCATTCCCTATATATTGGAAGCGAAAACGAGATATCGGACGGCTTGCTCATCCAAAATATATTAATTTCACAAAAAACATAATTAAACAAAATTCTATATTCGCAATAGACCCAGACATTTCTGCCTATAGGGTGATTGAGAAGTCTTCATTTGTTATTAGTATGCCATTTACATCTACAGCTTTAATAGCAAGAGAGATTGGAAAACCAAGCTGTTATTATGACGCAAGTGGAATTTTACGATTAAATGACAGGGCAGCCCATGGGATCACTATTATACAATCTCGTGAAGCGTTAATTGAATGGATTGAAAAAGTAACAATAGAAAATGATCTATGAATTTAAAGTTTACATAAAAGGAATGTTTTAGCTCATCGTAACCACGAAGGAGTGGAAGATGAGAGAACGACCTACACGCCATCAGAACGCTGCGGAGCGTCATGTTAAAGACATACGCCGTAAAACGCGGAAGCGATATTCATCAGAAGATAAAATACGGATTGTCTTGTCTGGCCTGAGAGGTGAGGACAGTATTGCTGAGCTCTGTCGCCAGCAAGGCATATCTCAAGGGCTGTATTACAGTTGGTCAAAAGACTTTCTCGAAGCAGGTAAGAAGAGACTGACCGGAGACGTCACCCGTGAAGCCAATACGGCTGAGGTAAAAAACCTTCGCCGGGAAGCTCGAGATCTCAAAAAAGTAGTAGCCGAGCAAGCTCTTGAGTTGCGTCTCCTCAAAACTGGCCATTTCATTGCGGTGGGATCGTTTTGTTGAATCTGTTAACAAAAGCATTGAATTTGTTGATGAAGCAATATCATCACGCAAAGCGTGGTAACAATGTAATGCTTTTACATATCATTGTTTTGCAACTTAAAAATTTCAAAACATGTGTGTCAGGGAAATAGAATATAACCATGTCAGGTTAAAAGATTAGCTCATTGAATTATATAACTCCACAACATTTATTTACAACTTACTGATAATTTCTATCATATTCTTAAGCTATTATGTGTCTATAGATAGATGTCGCATGATAATACAAATGCTATCTATACTATGCTATGTTTATATCTTGGTTAGATTAGTAATATTTTCTTCATTCCCTGAGATTGTATATTTTCCCCATGGACTTGATTTCTCAGTAGCTGAAATCAATCGTGGATTAGCACAGTTTACAATATTTTTGACTTTATTTTTCTCAGGTATATTAGTTTTCAATAAGAAAAATAATAAAGTCGATTATTTAGGTGGAACAAAAAATTTTAAATTTATCGTATTCGGCCTGTTTTTAATTTTTCTCCTTATAATAACTCTTGAATATGAGATTTTTTCTAGAAAAGATGTTTCGGTATATTCACTAAGTATAAATGAAAATGTAAATTTACCAATTTACATTAAAGTTTTGACTGTATTTTTGTCAGCAGATGTTTTCCTCTTTTTAATTATTTATTTTTTTCACTGCTCTCTCAACTCGAATAGTGTTTGTAATTTTGATAAACGCATAATTTTCACTATTACCTTAATTTCTATTTTCACATATGTATTCACTTCTAGCATGCTTGGCAGCAGAGGGTCTTCGGTTAGAATAGTTCTATTTTGTATTGCCCTTTACCTAATACTTAAAAATGATAAAAACCAGGTCAACATATTTTTTAGATCTATGGTTCTGATTATTGTAGCGGTTACTCTGAATTTGTTTTTATTTTCTACTGCCGAAAGATTTAGATCTCACTATTATAATAGTGCCCAAACCGAGATGAAAGTCACTCAAGAAAATGATAAGCCGGTTTTAGTTCAATTATTTAATAGATTGGGAGTGCTAGATTATTTTTTGATTACGCTTTCAAAGAAAATCAATCCTCCTTGCGCAGAAAAATATTTGACCTTCTCATATTCTATGAAAGTAACAGCTAATTTCATATTCCATGGAGATCCATTTAAAGATGCTAAAATGAAAACTCCTGAAATCTTCGGAGTTTGTTACGGTAATAAAACTGTCGAGAATATGAAGCGCCGCACTTCAGAGATATGGACATTACCAGGGATAGCCAAATATCACTTCAGATCATGGCAATATATAGCTGTATTTTTTGCCGGATCCTTACTTACTATTGGTGCTATATTCATTCAAAATTTCAAAGGTGATTTTTCAATGATCTGTTATGGATTTTATATTTTTATAGCTCCATATCTGTCATTTTTCAGTATGGGGATTGATCATAGCATAAATACTGCTATTACGTTTTTTTTAAGATTATCATTTGCTATCTTTATATTGTATTTTATTAAGATTCTAGAAAAACGCCTTTATAAAAATTAAACTAAAACAATTTGAAAACAACTAACTAGTTAAGTTTTAACTGGAGTAAATATGATTGAAATCAAGAAAAATATAAAAAAAGCACTGACAGTACCTTTTATTTTTTTTGATTTATTATTCAGTGGCTACAGTTATTTCCTATCCTTTTTTAGAGAAAATCTTAAGAACTTATGGCTGGAGTATCAAAAACAAAATGTAAGTGGAAGGACACAAAGTGTAGTTCATAAATATAATAACGAATTAGTTCAGTTAAAATTTTATACTCCCAATGCTATCTGTCGTATGAGGGTTGACTCTTTCTCAACAAAGGAACCGGAGACACTTCAATGGATTGATGATTATAAGGGGCAAGGGGTGTTATTTGATATCGGTGCTAATGTAGGCTTATACTCGATTTATTTTGCTAAAACTAAAAACTTAAATGTTTATGCTTTCGAACCGTCAGCATTCAATTTAAGCCTTCTAGCCAAAAATTGTTTTTTAAATAATGTTCATGAGAAAATTAAAATTATCCCAAATCCTTTATCAAATATAAATGGGTTTGCAAATTTTAATCTCTCTACCATTGATGAGGGTGGTGCATTATCTGCTTTCGGGGTAGATTTTGGCTGGGATGGTAACGAAATTAGTAAATCATGCTCGTATCAAATCGCAGGATTTTCACTTGATTATTTGATCCAAAATAAAATCATTAAAGATTTTCCATCATTAGTTAAAATTGATGTCGATGGGATAGAACATTTAATTTTAAGAGGAGCTAAGAATACTCTTTCGGATGATCGTTGCAGTTCGGTATTAGTTGAAATAAACGATAATTTCACACAGCAGTCCACAGAGGCTTCAGAAATCCTAAAATCTTGTGGTTTCAATTTACAAGAGAAGCAACAAAGTCCTGATTTAAGAGATAGCGACCAATTTAAAGGTCTTCACAATCAAATCTGGATTAAATAGATTTATTCACAAAATCGAGGATGGATTATATAATATATTCGTAGATGACTATTTGAATAAATAATAATCATACAGTACGGTTTCAAATGTAATTTTGGAGATCAAATGCTTAAGTCAGTACTAGAAAATATTGCAAAAGTCGGTCGTAGAGTTGAAGGTGATTCTCATCTTTCAAATGACTTACAAGAGAAACTTCAACATCTCCGTATTAACGGTTATGTGACTTTTGATCACCACGTTGGGACACCCGAATTTGAGAAGTTGCGGCAAAATTATATACAAAGAATTGAACAAAATTTTGAATTTAAAACGCCATGTCTCGCCCAAAGCAAAATAGATCCAGTAAAACATAAGAAGTTGATTGAAAATAATTTTTTAGCTTCAAATCAGGAACTTTCTGAACTCGGATTAACCTTTGAAAAGGCAGATGTAAAATCTTACTCACAAGTGCTGTCTGACTTTCTTCCTTCCACTTTGAGTTTGGACTTACCTGATGATTATAATTATCTCAATATATGGCTAGATCATGATCTGATCCAAGTTGCAGAATCTTATATGGGATTTACTCCAATCCTGACAGAAGCATATATAAGACGAAATTTCCCTGCGAGAATACCTGTGATGAACCATTATTGGCATAGGGATAGAAACCACAAAAAACATTTACTCAAGGCGTTCATATTTTTTTCTGATTGCACATTAAAAACTGGACCTCACCATTACATCGCCGGTTCAATCAAAGACAATATATTAAATGATAAGAATTATTATACTGATGAGGAAGTTAATTCATCCTATCCACCTGATTCAGGAAAAGAAATTGTCAGTGTGGTTCCAGCTGGCACAATTATATTAGAAGATACACGTGGTTTACATAAAGCTGGTTTACCGGAAGAGGAGTTCAGAGATTTGGGTTTTTCTGTATTTCTTCCTCCAGTTGCTGTGAAGCCGTCACGTCCACTTTTTAATATAAGTCGTGAAACTTATAATCAACTGAGTGAGAAACAGGCAAAATTTATTGCATCAGGTAATATTTTTTAGGTTGTTCAGGTTAAATTTAATCAGAGCCCAATGTGATGATTTAACACCCTCACTCACTTGCGTGTCTTTATAAATGCGCTCTTCAAGTGCTTCAAACTGTGCTGGCATTCTCAATCTTTCAACATTTCTGCAGTCGGTTTCCGGGCAATGACGTGGCAAGTCAGTTAACAACTGAATTTCCAGAACTGAAATTCAATGCCGGTCGATTACCCCTACCAAAAATAAATAGACAAGACTATAAGTTCATCCTACCAATACTGAAATTTTTACAGTTTAGGCCCACATATGTCTTTTCAAAAAACACTCTCAAGACGGCAATCATTAAAAACCAAGCTTAAAAACCGGGAAAAGGTATTTGGTGGCTGGGTTTCATATGCAGATACAGCGATAACAGAAACCTTTGCCAAAGCCGGGTTTGATTTCATCGCAATTGATATGGAACACACCACCATATCTCTAAATCAGGCGAAGTCCATCATCACCTCCTGCCATGCCGAAGATACATGCTGTCTGCCCCGCCCTGTTTCTCATTCAAACGATATCATCAAGCCACTGCTTGAAGCGGGCAGTGATGGAATGATCATTCAGATGGTCAATACAGTTGAAGAAGTCAAAAAGCAGATCAGCTACCAGAAATTCCCGCCGCTTGGTAACAGAAGCTATGGTGTCAACCGTGCCCATGGCTATGGGTTCGATTTTGAGCCCTATATCAACAGCTGGAATGAAAGCTCCACATTTATATTGCAGATAGAATCCATCACCGCCGTTGAAAATATTGAAGCCCTGCTTGATTTTGAAGAAGTTGACGGTGTTATGGTCGGGCCATATGACATATCAGGCTCGCTTGATGTCCCGGGTGAAGTGAACCACCCAAAAGTGCGCAAAGCGGCAGAAAAAGTCGTTGAAGCCTGTCTCAAATACAACAAAAGCTGCTGTACCCAGGTTGCTGAAGCCACCCCGGACTCTGTAAATGATGTGTTTGATCAGGGCTATACATTCGCCATTTTAGGTTCAGACTTGTTCGTGCTTTGGAAATGGGCTGAAAACATGCAGCAATTGATTGAAGCAATGAAAAAATAAACTAAAATTCAGGAACCTAAAATGTCAGACTTCGTCAAACAACTATTCAGCATTGAAGGCAAAACCGCAGCCGTCACCGGTGGCGGCGGGTATCTTTGCGGTGAGATGTCTCGCGGATTAGCCAAAGCCGGGGCCAATGTCGCCGTGCTGGACTTACGCGAAGAAAAAGCTGTCACTGTCGCGAATGAGATCATCAATGAGACTGGGCAGAAGGCCATTGGCCTAGGTGTTGATACCAGCAAAAAGACAGAAGTTGAAAAAGCTCTTGCTTCAATTTCCTCTGAACTGGGCGATGTGGACATCCTCGTCAACGGTGCCGGCACCAACAGCCCGACCCCGTTTCTCGAAATGGAGCTGGAAGAATGGCAGGGCGTATTAGATAGCCAGTTGACCAGCACATTTTTGTGCAGTCAGGTTTTTGGTGCCTCAATGCTAGGCCGGCAAAAAGGCGCAATCATCAACATATCATCAGCCTCAGCAGGGCCGCCGCTCTCTAAAGCTTTTCCATATTCCGTTGCCAAAGCCGCGATAAAAAATCTGACGCAAAATCTTGGCCGTGAATGGGCAAAAGATGGTGTGCGGGTCAATGCTATACGCCCTGGCTTTTTCCCAACAGAATGGAACCGAAAAAATTTCATCACACCAGAGCGGGAAAACGCAATCCTTGGCCACACCCCAATGGGGCGTTATGGTGAAGTTGATGAACTTGTCGGCGCGCTGATTTATCTGGCATCAGATGCCTCTCAATTCGTCACAGGCGCTGAGATTGCCGTCGATGGCGGTTTTTCTTGTATGACAATCTAAGTGGGAAATCGAATGACAAAATCAGTAGTCGTAACCGGCGGCAACCGCGGCATTGGCCGCTCCATCACCAGCTGTTTTTTAGACGCAGGCTATCATGTCATTGTCGGCGCAAGAAAAAGCCAGAACGTTGAAAACCTGAATCCTGAGCGCGTGACATTTGTCGAAATGGACGTCCGCAATGAAGAAGATCACCTGAAGCTGGCTGAAGCTGCCATCGCTGCAACAGGCGCGCTGGATGTCTATGTCAACAATGCCGGTTTTTCAGAATGGCGCCCGATAGAAAAGATTGATAACCAGTTTTTTGATGACATCATCAATACAAATTTAAAAGGTGCCTTTTGGGGCGCCAAAGCCGCTGCTGCCAAAATGACTGGCAAAGGTGTGATCATTAATATCTCCAGCATGGCCGCCAAACGGGGCAGCGCCAATAATGCGATGTATTGCGCCTCTAAATTCGGCATGAACGGCCTGACCCAATCTTTATGTAAAGAGTTGGGGCCAAAAGGCATTCGCGTCAACGCACTCTGCCCTGTGCTGATAAAAACCGACGGTTTGATGGAAGCCTTAGAGGCAAGCGATTCGCCAGCAGCCGGTAACCCGGAAGCCTTCCTGACAAATTTCAAGCAGGCAAACAGCGCCCTCGGTAATTTGCCAGCCGGCGAAGATGTTGGCGAAATGGCGGTGTTTTTATCTTCAGACAAAGCTGGCGCCATAACAGGCCAGTGCATTAATGTGGATTGCGGCGTTTTCCCGCAATAAAAATCATGACAAAAATCATCGCCGTTATTCCAGCCCATCTGGCGTCAGTCAGGTTCCCGAAGAAAATCCTTTTCCCTTTTAAAGGACTGGCGATGATCGAACATGTCCGTCGCCGCGCTCTGATGGTGGAAAACATCAGCGATATTTATGTCGCCACTTGTGATGAAGAAATAGCTCAGACCGTCAGCAAGGGTGGCGGTAAAGTCATCATGACAGCAAACACCCACACCAACGGAACCTCACGCGTTGCTGAAGCCATCAAGGATATTGAGTGCAGCCATATAATCCTGCTCCAGGGCGATGAGCCATTACTGCTGCCGCGCCATGTTAGCAAACTGGTCAACGCGATTGAGCAAAACCCAGATTGCCCCTCATTTAATATCACCGGTCCAATCACGCAGCCTGATGAACTGGACAGACACTCATTTGTCAAATGCGCGGTGACAACAGATGACAACATCCTTTATTGTTTCAGACGGTCACCATCAACCGCAGCTTTTGAAATCCAGCAAAGCTATATCCGTAAAATTCTGGGCATCATTGCCTATAGAAAAGATTTTCTGTTAAACCTCACATCCAAGCAGCCAAGCCGGATAGAAACCAATGAGTTCATCGAACAGATGCGCATCATTGAAACGGGGCATCAGCTCATGTCTGTGCCGGTTGAAGAAAGCCTGCCATCCGTGAATGAGCCAGAGGAAGCCGACGAAGTCCTTGCTTACATTGAAAATAATACCGAACAAAACATGTTGCTGAATAAAATTCTGGTGTAAAATATTTGTTTGGGGGAAGCAATGCAGCATCATTTAACCAGAGCACAGCTTGAAAATATAGTTGCGCTCGGTCAGGACCTTCTTCAGAAAGACCCGTCATTTGCACGCATAGCAATCCCCTTTCTACACTTGCTCAATGCCCACCCAAACCATTTGAAACAATATCAGGCCGTATTCAACAAAACTTCATTGATACGAAAACGGGTCTATAACCTGGCCGCACGTCAGCTGTTAAAGGCACGCAGTCTGAAGGCACCGGTTGAGAGAACCTATGGTGATGCTCTGCCTGAAAATGCAGACATTCTGATTGTTTCTCATTTCCTGCGCAAATCAGACGCCGCCAACAATGCCGATCTTTATTACGGAAAAGTGCCAGGTGAGCTGGAACAGGCGGGTGTAAAAACCTTCACCGCACTCATCAATCATTCGAAATTGAGCTGGTCAGAAGTCGCACCATCCTGGCAATCTAACACGTCACCACGCGCCATTTTACCGCGCACTTTAAGCTATCATGAAGAACGCGATGCAGCCCGGTTGCTAAAAGCAGAAGCTGATAAATTGCAAACTCTGGCTGAAAGCTCAAAAGATCAGGTGGCCGCAAGGTTCTACCGAGCAGCCGCAATAGACGCAGGCTCACCCGGCAGCAGAACAGCCATCAGGATCGGGCGGCAAATCGGGGAACTGGTCAGCCAATTAAAACCAAAACTGTTAATCACAACCTTTGAGGGGCACAGTTGGGAACGGCTTGCCTTTGCCAATGCCCGCATTGCAAAGCCGGGCATTTGCTGTGTGGGCTATCATCACGCGGTCTTATTTCCAATGCAAACGGCGATGCTGCAATCCCTCGACCCTGAGTTCGACCCTGAGTTCGGCCCTGTGTTCGACCCGGATTATATCCTGACAGCGGGCGACGTTACAAAACACGCCTTTGAGAAAAATTCAAACTATCAGGCCGTCCCAATCCGGACTTTTGGCAGTTGCCGTGGCAGTGACGGGATAGAAATAGCAAGGAAACCACAACAAGATAAGACCTGCCTTGTTCTGCCAGAAGGGTTGATATCAGAAAGCCTTGCCCTGATAGAGCTGGCCATAAAATCAGCAAAGCTAAAACCGGATGTACATTTCACAATCAGGCTTCACCCGCTCATCACACCAGAAAAACTGGAAAAAGCCAGCAAAGCGCTTAAAAACCTGCCAGACAATATGGGCTGGTCAACAAAATCATTAGAGCAGGATTGTAAAGCCGCCAGATGGGCAATTTACCGTGGCAGCAGTGCAATATTGTCGGCAGTGTTGTCTGGCGTGCAACCAATATACTATACAATGGAAAAACCAGAGCTTTCCATTGACCCGATGAAAACTCTTGAAAGCTGGCGCGTGAATGTCGAGAACGAAGTCGGTGTGGTAGACCATATAAATAAAGATTTGGATATAGAGCCCGAACAAAGAGCGGAACAGTTTGAACAAGCAAAGCACTATTGCCTGCAATACTTCACCCCCCTTCAAACAAATATCCTGCGAGGGATAATGGAAGACGATACATCCTCTAAAGAGAGGACAGGAAAGCCGGATTATTCATGCTAAACGCGAACGAAATATGCGTCATCACGCCAACCAAAGGCCGGCATCACCTATTGGAAAAGATGCTGCAAAGTCTGTCTGATCAAACTGCTAAAGTTGGTCAGGTTATTATCGCCGATGGCGGTAGGGACGCAGAACATATCGTCATGGGCTTTCAAGATCAACTGCCCGTAGAATGGCTGGATTGCCCCGTCGCCGGGCAGATCCCTCAGCGTAAATTAGCACTCAAGCAACTGAAAGATCAGATCAAAGTCATCATCTATTTTGATGATGATATTTTTCAGGAACCAGACTCAATGCACAATTTGATAGAGTTCTGGAACAGTCAGTTAAATGAGCCAGCCGGCGTGAGCTTTAATTTGCACGGCGTTAACAAACAAAAAGATTCCTTTTATCGCCGCATTTTCAACATGCAATTAACCCCGCCCGGCAAAGTACTTAAATCAGGCTACAACACACCAATCACCAGCCAGCAAAGCGACCTGAAGTCAGAATGGTTATTAGGTGGCGCCACAGCCTGGCGACGTGATATTTTAACGTCGAATGATCATCAGGGCATCGCAACCAGCTGGGCCATTTGTGAAGATCTCATTTTCAGCTATCCGGTCGGCAAACAGGAAGGTCTCTATATCTGCGCCAATGCCAATGTGCATGATATTGATACTCCCCCCCCACCAACTTATGCACAAATGAAATTTCGAGGAAGAAACGCAGTTTTATGGCGCTATTATTTTGTCTCATGTCATAAAGAGCTGTCAAAGCTGACCTTTTTCTGGATGATTTCCGGCCAGATCCTCGCGCGACTGTTGCAGGGGCTAAGAGGAAACAAAGCGATCCTCGGTCAGGTCATCGGCCAGTCACAGGCTTTGTTGATCTGCGCCCGTTGTTATATCCAGCGCGGTGATGCCAGAGATATTCTGGAATAAGAAAAAGAATATCAGGACAAGATGATCAGAAACCAAGGCAACCAATAGCAATGACATCCAGTGAAAATACAAAGCCAGACAACAAAAAGCGGATCGCGATATTCGTCACAAGTGTCTATGTGGTGCGTTTTTTCCTGCTGCCTCATCTGAACGCGCTGGCGAAAAATTATGATGTCACACTCATTTTAAATAATGACGCTCCTGAAATCCTGGCAGGGCTCGACCTTCCTGTCCGTGTGCTCATCATTCCGATAAAAAGAAAAATCTCTCTTATTAGAGATCTGAAAGTCCTGCTAAAGACCATCAGACTATTCCGAAAAGAAAAATTTGACCTAGTCCACACCATGACCCCCAAAGCCGGCCTGCTTGGCATTCTGGCGGCCTTCCTTGCAAGAGTGCCAAATCGCGTTCATACATTTCAGGGTGAAGTCTGGGCCAGTAAAACCGGCCTCATGCGCGGGTTTCTGATCCTGATGGACAAACTGGTCAACCGGCTCTCGACCCATATCACCGTCGTCAGCCATGGCGAGCGGGACTTTCTGATCAGTCAAAAAATCATTGATGAAAAAAAATCTAAGGTCATAGGCCATGGCTCAATCGGCGGAGTTGACCTCAAAAAATTCAAATCTGATGAAGAGCAAAGAAATCAAACCCGCGAGCGTCTCGGGTTAAAAGAGAGTGACTTTGTTTTTCTCTATGTTGGCCGGTTAAACAGAGATAAAGGCCTGCTCACCTTGAGGGACGCATTCCAGAATTTATCGGCACAAAACCCATCATCTCCGGTTAAACTGCTGATCGTTGGGCCAGACGAAGAAAACATCCGCGAAGAATATGCTGAAACAGTACCGGAAACTCATCAAAGAGATATACAGATCGAAACCTATGTCGATGCCCCTGAAATCTATATGAATGCGGCTGATTGTCTGGTTCTGCCAAGTTTCAGGGAAGGATTTGGCGTGGTCATCATAGAAGCCGCAGCAATTGGTGTCCCTGCTATTGGTTCAGATATCTATGGCCTCCGGGATGCAATCGTTGAAAATGAAACCGGATTGTTTTTTAAAGTTGGAAATGCTGATGATTTATCCGATAAAATGAAAATGATTGCCGAAAATGATAATTTACGCCATTGTCTCAGCAAAAATGGGCAGAGCCGGGTGCGGGAAAAATTCAATCAGAACGATGTCATAGAGGAATTTCTGGAATTCTATCGCCGTGATATTTTCAATTAACCCCCATCTAAAGAATTGATTTGTCCAGAAGGCACATGAAAGCGTTTCAGATGTGATACATCGTCACCTAGCAATGAGGATGATGAATGTTCAAAAAGCATTACAATAAAAAGTTACAGAGGCTGGTATGTTAAAAAAGGTTATCGAAGTTGGTTACGGTTCCGTTCAAAAGGTCTTGATTGGCGACACCCAGCCACTCGCATTCATCACCGGGCCTTGCGCAATTGAAAGCCGCGAACACACATTTAAAATGGCGCAGTCCATTAAAGAGATTTGCGACAGGCTCCAAATCCAGTGGATTTTTAAAGCCTGCTACGATAAAGACTGCCGCTCTTCACCAGATAGCTTCCACGGTGTCGGTCTTGAAGAAGGCCTTAAAATCCTGGAAGAAGTCAGAGATGAGTTCGGCGTGCCGGTTGTGTCAGATTATTCTGACCCGGCCTGGGCCAAAGCGACAGGTGAAGTTTGTGACCTGCTTCAGGTTCCTGCCTATCTTTGCCGCCAGACCTCAATCCTCAGAGCTGGCGCAGAAACAGGGCGGCCAATTCATGTGAAAAAAGGCCAGTTCATGAGCCCCTGGAACATGAAAAATTCTATTCGAAAACTCGAATCATTCGGTTGCGATCAGATCATCCTAGCCGATAGAGGCACGTTCTTTGGCTATAACATGCTTGTCAATGACATGACATGTTTTCCAATCATGGCCAAAAACGGCTATCCGGTTTGTTTTGATGCCTCCCATTCCATCCAGCTACCAACATCTATGGGCAATATCTCAGGCGGGCAGAGGGAGTTTATCCCTCATCTTGTGCGCGCTGCTACGGCCTGTGGCATCAATGCTCTGTTCATGGAAACACACGACAATCCGCCAAAAGCCTTATCAGACGCCAACACAGTACTGGATATTCAATACCTTGAAAATGTTTTTGGTCAGGCGAAAGACACTCACGCGATGCGGCTTGAAATGCTGGCAAAATATGGAGAAGATAATGTCCACCCAGAATAAAGTTTTCCGAGTTGAAGATGTTATGTTGCCAATAGGCGAATTTCCCGCTGTCGCTCCGACTATGTATTTAAAAGAAGCTCTGGAAGAAATGGAGCGCTCCCGACTGGGGATTATCTGCATCATGGATAAAGAAGGCAAACTGCTCGGCATTTTAACCGATGGCGACATCAGAAGAAAATTATTGCACTACCAAAAGCCATTCTCAGTCTTTTTTATTGATGATGTAATCGACCATTCCATTAAAAATCCACACACGACTACAGCAGACATGAGCCTGAGCGGCGCGGTTGATCTGATGGAAGAGAAAAAAATCTGGGATCTGCCTGTTGTCGATGGTGATGGCAGGCTTGTAGGCCTGTTGCATTTGCATCCGGCAGTTCAGGCCCTGTTACAACATCAATAATGAGCTTCACCCTGTTTTCGCTTCATTTCACATTGTGGCAGCAAACGGCCTGCCTTCTTGACAGCGCCTTTTTTGAGCGTTCAAATGCCCGCAATTAAAAAATATTGATATTGCCACAAGGCAAACACAAGGCAAATGGGAGAAATCATGAATTATAAATGGCTTGGCCGCACCGGCGTTAAAGTTTCACAGCTCTGCTATGGCACCATGTCTTTCGGCGGTGATGCAGATGAGGCCGAATCGGCAAAAATGTACGCTGCCTGCCGCGACAAAGGCATCAACTTTTTTGATTGTGCCGATGCCTATTCAGGTGGCCGCGCTGAAGAAATCCTGGGCGGTCTGATGGCTTCAGAGCGGGATGACCTTGTCATTACCTCAAAATGTTTTTTGCCCACGAGCGAAGACATCAACGCCAGAGGCAGCAACCGCCGTCATATCGTAAAAGCTGTCGAGCAAAGCCTGAAACGCATGAAAACGGACCGGATGGATGTTCTCTTCCTGCACCGCTGGGACCCGCACACCCCTTATGAAGAAACCCTGCGCGCGCTTGAAAATCTGGTCCGTGAAGGCAAGGTCCTTTATCTTGGTGCCAGTAACTATTCCGCATGGCAAATCGCCAAAGCGCTCGGTATTGCTGAAAAAAATGGCTGGCCAAGAGTGGATGTCATCCAGCCAATGTATTCTATGGTCAAACGTCAGGCTGAAGTTGAAATTCTGGAACTCGCGAAAGAAGAAGAACTGGGCGTCATCACATATAGCCCGGTTGGCGGCGGCCTACTCAGCGGGAAATACACCCTTGAAAACCGGCCAGATGCCGGACGCCTTGTTGAAAATAAAGAATACACCGCCCGCTATGGCGAAGAATGGTTGTATGAAACAGCCGGAAAATTCACAGAACTTGCCCGCTCAAAAAATATCCACCCGGTGAGCCTGGCTGTCGCCTGGGCTGCGGCACATCCGGCAGTCACCTGCCCGATTATTGGTTCAAGAAATCTTGAACAACTCCAGGCTTCACTGGATTCAACCAGCATAGAAATGACACCCGAACTTCACGCTGAAATCGCCAGCCTTGGCCGCACCCCACCCCCCGCGACAGACAGGTTGGAAGAACAAACAAGAAAATAAATGGCGATTAGCAAAGTATCAAAAAAGAGGGCTGCAAGAGGATAAGTTACACATCCATCAATCAACGTTTTGCAGTCCTTTTAAAAATCCGGTTATGTCATCCGTTTCATGGTGGATATAGTCAGGCAGTTTGTCCCAGTCTTTGCGCTCTTTCTGGCTTGGATGGTCATCATATGTTGAATTTACCAGAACTGTTGCCATGCCAAGCATATGCGGTGCCTGCAAATTCGGGTGCAGGTCTTCAAACATAACTGCCCGCTCTGGCGATACATTATGATGCTTTAAAAAAAGATCATAAGCCTCTTTGTTTGGCTTCGGCGTAAAAGAAGCCGCCGCGATATCAAAAATACCATCAAACGCATCAAGAATGCCAAGCTCTTCCGCCACACGCTCCCCGTGACGCTTCGATCCATTGGTGAAAATAAACTTCTTTCCCTCTAACTGATCAAGTGCCGTTTTCAGCTCCGGCAATTGCGGCAGCGCGGAGTGGTCAATATCATGCACAAAATCAAGATAGTCATGCGGGTCCAGCCCATGCTCCTGCATCAGGCCATTGAGCGTCGTTCCATATCTGAAATAATAATCCTTTTGCACCCGCCTGGCTTCAACCCTGTCAACATCCAGAAGGTTAGAAATAAACCGGCCCATCCGCTCATCAATTTGCGCAAACAGATTACATTCTGCCGGATATAACGTGTTATCGAGATCAAAAATCCAGCTGTTGATTCTCTCTGTCGGAAATTCTTTCATTTAAACTCTTTTCAAAAAAATAAAAAGACCAGAACCAGCAAGCCTCATTCACACCTGCTGATGCTCAGCAACCCGGCTCATTAAAGCCATACATTTGGCAAGCTCAGCCCGTTCAATATATTCATTGGGCTTGTGCGCCTGTTCGATATTCCCCGGGCCGCAAATTACACTCGGCGCCCCACCGATTTGAAACAAACCCGCCTCAGTGCCATATGAGACAACAAAGCTCTCATTCTGGTTGGCCAGCTTTAACCCCAGCCCAACCGTCTCTGAGTCTGAAGCCAGACCCGGAACAGACGTGCGCTCAAAAGTTTCTATCGAAGTTAGCGGTGAAATCTCATTCATTGATGGTAGCAGAAATTCTTCAGCATATGCCATCATATCATCCGCAACTGAGGTGCCGTCAAATCCTGGTAAGGCGCGCACTTCCCATAAAAACTCACAGTTTCGCGCCACAATATTACGCGCCGTCCCCCCCTTCATAATCCCCACATGAATGGTCGAATAAGAAGGATCAAAACGCGGGTCATTCTGGTTTTGTTTTAGTTTTTCCTGTTGCTCGGTTAAATAACTAACAAGCCGCGCCCCGATTTCTATCGCGCTGACACCGAGATGGTTAACACTGGAATGCGCCTCATGCCCGCATATCTTCGTTGCAAAACTTGAAATCGCCTTATGCGCCTCAACCACTTGCCCGTTAGAGGGTTCACCAACAATCACCAGTTCAGGCATGGGCAAGCTGCCGCCAAGCTGTTCGATAAGCGGGCGCACACCAGTACAGCCAATTTCCTCGTCATAGGAAAAAATAAGATAAATGGGTCGTTGCAATTGCCCCGATTGAAACAACGGTATCGCCGCCAGCATACAGGAAAGAAACCCCTTCATATCCGTGCTGCCGCGCCCGAATAATTTCTCGCCCTTTAAAGTAAGTTGAAACGGGTCCGTGTCCCAGGCCTGGCCAGCAACAGGCACACAGTCCGTATGTCCCGAAAGCCCGATTCCCCCAGGAACAGAAGGGCCAATCGTTGCAAATAATGAAGCCTTATCGCCCAATTCATTCGGTACGAGCTGATACGGGACATTGGCCCGGGTGAGAATGTCTTCAATATAGGAAAGCAGCTCCAGGTTGGATTTATCAGAGGTCGTGTCAAAGCTAACCAGTTTTGCAAGAAATTCCTCAGCCTGGTTGGTGAGACCCTCAATATATGACATAATCGATTTAACCTCATAAAATCATGGTTTTAAAAGATAATAATAATTTTAAGCGGCTGTGTAAAATGTGCCAGCGAAACAAGCTCAGGTGAAAATGAAGCTAAAGACAACACCCTTGTCATACCCCATTCATTTTTGATCAGTTAAAACAAAACGGTATGAAAGGACAAATTCACTTAAAAGGCCATAACTTCGACGGAGATTGAACTCCAGACGCGTATAAACAAGAAGTCTATATCCATAACTGATGCGATATCAGATGGCCATAATTTTAATAGATAAACAACAACCGGGTTTTTAAAAATTACAGAAAATGAAACCCTCAACAGTACCAATACAGTAAAGTTGAACTCAGTCAGAAATTTATGAACAGGCAAACAGACATGTCAGGCACAAACAACAATCTGCATCAGCTGCCAACACAAGATCAGGACCATGAGCCGGATCCAAACAGCAAAGCAAAGATTGCACCAGAAAAAGCTGGCAGTAAAATGTTGGTGTTCGCTAAATTGCTGTTGCCGTTACTGATCCTCGCGGTCGCTGTTGGTAGCTATAATTATCTCAAAACCACAAAATCAAAACCCAAAAAACCCCAACTGGTCGAAAAAGTCTGGCCGGTAGAAGCACTCGCTGCAACGCCGACGTCTCACACCCCCACATTAAGACTTTATGGCAAAACCGTTTCCAGTCGCCGCGTTGATTTGCGCGCTCTGGTCTCAGGTAAAATTATCGAAGTAAGCAATGAACTAAAAGAAGGTGCACTCATTAAAAAGGATGAGCAGCTCCTCAAAATTGATGACTTTGACTATAAAGGCGCGCTGGTCGAAGCAAAAGCCAATCTCAAAGAAGCAAAAGCCCGCGAAGCTGAGCTGAAAGCCAATATCGAACTTGAAAAAGAAAACCTGAAATACGCGGAAGACCAGCTGGCCCTCGCCAGAAAAGATTTTGCACGAGCCGATGAATTATCAAAACGCGGCACTGTCACCAAAAAACTGGCTGATGATAGAAATGTGATTGTTTCACAAAGGGCCCAGGCCGTTGCCACCACCCGTGTAAACCTTGATCTGCAAAGCGCCCGTCAGGCCCAGCAGGCCGCCGTGATTGACCGCCTCAACTGGAAAGTCACACAAGCCGAACGCCGCCTGAAAGAAACCAGCCTCATCGCCCCGTTCGATGCTTATGTCAGCGCGGTAAATGCCGAAATTGGCCGCACCGTGAGCGCAAACGACACCATTGCAACGCTGATTGATCAGAAAAAAATCGATGTCCGCTTCACCCTGACAGATGCTCAATATGGCCGCATCCTGACCCATGACAAAACCTTAAACGGGCGCAGTGTCAAAGTGAAATGGAATGTTGGTGAAAAACCGGTTGAGTATCAGGCCACCATCGTCAGAACTGGCGCGATCATCGCGTCGCAAACCGGCGGTGTCGAAGTATACGCCGAGGTAAAAGATGCAACAAAGCCAGTACCGCTCCGCTCAGGCGCCTTTGTAGTGGTCAGCATAGCGGATAGAGAATATCTGAACGTCTACCGGCTTCCTCAAACCGCTCTATATAATGGCAATAATATTTATGTCATTAAAGATGACCGTCTGACGAGAAGAGCTGTCGAGATTGTTGGCGCCTCCGGCAGTGATACACTGATCCGTGCCAATATTGCAGATGGTGAAAAAATCTTATTAACCAGACTGACCCTGGCAGGTGATGGCGTCAAAGTCAGAATTTTCAATCAGGATAATAACGGCGCGGGTGATAAAAAATCAGTCAGCCAGAAATCTACCGGAAAAGCACCAGCAAGCGTGAAAGCGAAACTGGATAAGCCTGTCGCAAAAGGGCTATAGTCATGTCAGTCGAGCCAGATATCAAAGAGAGCAGAACGGGTGAAAAATCAGGCGGCATGGTAGGGATATTTGTCCGCCATCCGACAGCCGCCAACCTTCTCATGGCCATCATGGTACTGATGGGGCTTTACGCCATCTCGAAAATCAATGTGCAGTTTTTCCCTTCTGTCGAAATCCCGACCATCAGCGTCTCTGTTTCATGGCCGGGTGCCAGTGCGGAAGATGTTGAAAAAAACATCCTTGACAGTTTAGAGCCGGAATTACGTTTTCTGGATGATGTTGAAGAAGTCACTTCATATGCAAGAGAGGGCTCGGGTTCAATTTCACTAGAGTTTTTTGCTAATGCAGATATGCAAAAGGCCCAGTCAGATGTGGAGCAGGCCATCACCGGGGTGACGACCTTGCCGGAAGATTCTGAAGAACCCGTCATTAAACGCGTCACCTTTTATGAAAATGTCGCCAAAGTTGCCATCTCGGGCCCGTTTTCAGAGGCAGCCATCGTCGCTTATGCAAAGCAGATCAGAGATGGCTTCCTTGATAATGGCATTGACAGAGTGACATTAAGCGGTGTCCGTGATGAAGAAGTCTGGATTGAAATCCGCGAAGAAGATATGCGCCGCCTGAACATCAGCCTCAGCACCGTTGCTGCCCGCATTCGGGATGAAACACGAGACCTCCCCTCAGGAACAGTTGAAGGCGCACTTGAAATTCAACTAAGAGCCCTTGCTGATAGAAGAAGACCGGATGAACTGGCCAAAATTGAAGTCGTTTCACTGGCAACAGGCGAAAAAATCTATTTAAGTGACATCGCAACCATCCACACAAAGTTTGATAAGGACGGCAAAACCGGCCTGATAGATGGTAACCGCGCCATTGAACTATCCGTCAAACGTTCTCTTGCGTCAGATACCTTAAAAACAATGGAAAATTTCTACGCCTATCTCGAGCAGGTGAAGCCAACCCTGCCGCCAACCCTACAGGTTGCAGTCTATGACGTGCGCGGCAAATATGTGAAACAGCGTCTTGGCATTCTGGTTGAGAACGGCTTGCAGGGTCTTGTGCTGGTATTGATTGTCCTGTTTCTTTTCTTAAACTGGCGCATCGCATTCTGGGTTGCAGCCGGCATCCCTGTTGCGCTGATGGCCACCGTGCTGGTGATGTATCTGACCGGCCAGACGATCAACATGATCTCCATGTTCGCCCTGATTATGATGCTGGGCATCATCGTTGACGATGCCATCGTTGTGGCTGAAGATACCGCCACGCGCCAAAGTCTTGGCATCTCGCCAATAGCCTCAGCAGAGCAGGGTGCGCTTCGTATGTTGCGCCCGGTCTTTGCCGCAACCTTAACAACCATGGCCTCCTTCTTCCCGATCTTTCTCATTCAGGGCCGCCTGGGTGATATGATGTCAGCCGTGCCATTGGTAGTCATGGCGGTTTTGATCGCCAGTGTGATCGAATGTTTCCTCATCCTCCCCGGTCACCTGCGCCATACAGCAAGCGCCGGCAATCTTGAAGAAAGAGGCACGTTCAGAAAAAGGTTCGACGATGGGCTTGATAGTTTCAGGGATGGACCATATCGCCGCTTTGTCGAACTGTGTTATAACTGGCGATACAGCTTCATCGCCCTCACAGTAATGTCCCTCATCATCACTGCCGGCTTGATTGCCGGCGGCAGGGTTGGCTTTCAGTTTTTCCCCTCACCTGAGGCAGAAAAAATCAGCGCCAAGCTGATCTTTGTTCCCGGCACACCAAATGACGAGCAATTGCGCATTCTGACAGAAGTTGAAAACAACCTGAAACAGATCGAAAAACGCCTGACCAAAGACACCGGCGAAAAATTGATTGTCGCGGTTTACTCCCTGCAAGGCTCTGCAGGCCGCGCCCAGGGCGATAATCTCGCCGCAATTTCCGTTCAGCTCACGCCAGGTGAAGAACGATCTGTTCGCACCAGAACCATCATGAGAGAATGGCGCAAGTCCGCCCCCGAGTTACCAGCTCTTGAACGCTTTGCCATCGGCGGCAATCGTGTTGGCCCTCCCGGCTCAGATATTGACATCCGCCTCATAGGTGCTGATGTCAACAAACTGAAAGCCGCCGCAGAAGATCTGAAAATCGCATTGAACGGTGTCACTGGTGCCTCCAATGTCGAAGATGATCTTCCCTATGGTAAAATGGAATGGATCATCGAGCTGACCCCGCGCGGCACATCGCTTGGGCTAACGGCACAGTCAGTCGGCACCCAGATTCGCAACAGTTTTGAAGGCGCCATCGCCACCAGATTCGCAAGAGGTGATGAAGAAATCACGGTGCGTGTCAAACGCAAACAAAGCCTGGATGGTATCGAGGCCCTGCGGTCAATCTATCTGGTCACACCAACCAATGAGCGCGTGCCATTAACTGAAGTTGTAACACTTAGAGAAAAGCCCGGTTTTTCAGTCATCCAGCGCCGCGATGGCGTAAGAACAGTTTCCGTCACGGGTGATATTGACCCGAAACTAACAGAGGTGACAACAGTCATCCAACAACTCCAGTTACAGGCCCTGCCGAAACTCGAAGAAAAATACGGCGTCACTTATAAACTGTCCGGCCGTGCTGAAGATCAGGCGAAAAGCTTCTCTGATCTGAAACTGGGTGCCTTGCTTGCCTTGGTGGTAATTTACATCATCCTTGCATGGGTGTTTGAAAGTTATGCCAAACCTTTAGCCGTCATGGCGATCATCCCCTTTGGTGCCGTTGGCGCGATCCTCGGCCATATGGTGATGGGCACAGCTTTAACAATTCTCTCACTCATTGGTTTGCTGGGACTTTCCGGTATTCTGGTGAACGATTCGATCATTCTGGTGACAGAAGTGAACAACCGGCTTGAGCGCGGTGAAAGTCTTTATGAAGCTGCGGTCGGTGCCAGTCAGGATCGTCTGCGCGCTGTGCTTCTCACATCATTAACAACCTGTGGCGGCCTGTTGCCGCTGTTGTTTGAAACCAGCCGTCAGGCTCAGTTCCTGTTGCCAATGGCGATCACCATGGTGTTCGGCCTGGCGGCAGCAACCATTCTTGTTCTGGTTCTTGTTCCTGTTATGGTCGGCGTTGGTGGGGATATCAAAAACTTTGCCAAATGGTACATGGCACTAGGCACAGGCAATAGAGGAACAGGCAAAAAGAGCGGGCAAAACAATAAGGGCGCAAATCATGCTCCCATCATCCCGGCTGAATAAACCTTTCTGCGAAAACGGCATAGAGAGAAAGCTGTTAATAGAACTGATCAGCCGAATTAACTGCGCCAGAATGTCGGGATGAATAAAACAAGCACCGTGAACAATTCCAGCCGGCCAAGCAACATCCCCGCCGCCAGCAACCATTTCGCCCCATCCGGCAAGGACTGGAAATTCCCCGTTGGCCCGACAATATCCCCAAGCCCCGGACCAACATTGGTAATGCACGATGCCGCCGCAGAAAGTGCCGTCATAAGATCAAGGTCATAAAGCGTGAGCAGAAATGTCAGAATCGCGAAACAGAACAAAAACAAAAATATAAAACTCAGCACCGCCGTCATTACCCGCTCTTCAATCGGCCGCCCGCTATAGCGCGGAATATAAATGCCATTTGGCTGAATGAGAGAAAATGTGCGCTGCTTGATAGATTGAAACAGAACCTGAAATCTGAATATTTTGATGCCACATGATGCAGACCCGGCGCAGCCACCAACAAACATCATCATAAAAAACAGCACCTCGGCAAAGGCGCTCCATTTGCCATAATCCCCGGTGGCATAACCCGTTCCTGTCATAATCGAAACGGAATGAAACGCAGCATCTCTGAACTCATTATAGCCAACGGAAAAGTCCGGCTTCATCTGGGAAATCCAGGTCAGAAAAATAAAGGTCGAAAGGGCGATGAAAAACCAGTGCACCTGGCTATCTTTAAACAAGCGGTCCACACGCCCGTTAACGGCATAAAGATAAAGCCCGAACGGCAAGCTGCCCAAAATCATAAAGCAGATCGCCACATACTGAACCGCATCACCTTTATAATAGCCAAGCGACAGATCATGCGTTGAAAGGCCGCCTGTAGCAATTGTCGTCATCGAATGAGCAATCGCGTCAAATAATGTCATCCCTGCCAGCAGATATCCAATCACACATAACAACGAAAGGAGGACATAAAGACTGGTGATCGAGCTGGCAAGCTGGGCAGCACGTGGCACAATCTTTTCAAACTTATCTGAGCTTTCTGTGCGAAACAGCTGCATCCCGCCAATTTGCAACATCGGCATAACGGCAAGCGCCATCACAATAATGCCAATCCCGCCAAGCCATTGCAGCAGACTGCGCCACAGCAAAACACCAGGCGATCGTGTATCCAGATCGGTGATGACGGTTGCCCCGGTTGTGGTCAGGCCAGACATCGCCTCAAAAAACGCGTCGGTATAGCCCATTTTCATGTCTGACCAGAGCAGCGGCAGAGCTGAAAAAGCGGTCAGTGCCAGCCAGGCCAGCGTGGTCAGCAAAAACGCCTGTTTAATGGTCAGTTCCGGGCTTTTGACATACTGAGAAATCCCAAGACCAACGCCAAAAAACAGCGTGACAAGGCTGGCCGCTGCAAAACCAACCCAGTTTGGATTACCAACACTGAGGTCAAGAATGGTCGGGATGATCATGGCAATGCCAAGCGTTGCCAGCAGCACGCCTATCACGAATGAAATCGGGCGAAAATCAACCATTTTGAACTGGTGCCCCCCTAAAAGGCCGGTAATTCAATGGGAAAAGCCCGGTCAGCAGGCCAGAATTACAGTCATAACGCCTGTCAGCGTCGATAAAAATCATAATTTTACCGGCTGGGAGTTAACAAAACACAACATTCAAAGGCTTTTAGAGCCTGAATGTTGTGCTTAATTAATGATATGCTGATCATACGGGCTATCGAGTGAAAAAGCCGGGATATTGACGATAAAATCCTCACCCTTGGCGCTCTCCATCTTATATTCCCCGTCCATAAAGCCCGAAGGCGTGCCAAGCGGCGCACCAGAAGTATAGCTATAGGTCTCGCCTGGCAGAATAACAGGCTGCTCACCAACCACACCTTCACCGGTCACTTCCTGAATGGCACCATGGCCATTGGTAATGCGCCAGTGCCGCCCGCGCAATTGCACAGGCTCAGTGCTCTGATTCTCGATCTCAACATAATAAGCCCAAAAATAATGATGGTCCTCCGGGTTGGATTGCTCATCAAGAAATTGTGGCTCAACACGAACGTGAATGGCTTTGGTTGTCGCCTCAAACATTTGAATGTTCCATGGTTAGTTACGCAAAAAATGATTATTACGAATTAATGGTTAGTACGAATAAACGTAGGCTTCTATTTGCTCAGATTTGAACGCTATTTAACGCCAAAATCAACAAAATAATTCTAAATCATTTTAGCGATAGCGTGTCGCCCAAAAGTGGGCACCGGTTTTGGGATAACGACACGCTTCATAAAAAGAATCTATAGCGTTATCATTCTTTCATAAGAAGAATGATAACGCTATAGCGCCCGCGTAATGTCATTGATCAGATCATCACAATCTTCAACGCCGATAGAAAGTCGAACCAGCCCCTGCGTGATTGAAAGTTCAAGCCGGTCCTCTTCCTCAAGCCGTTGATGCGTCGTGGTGGAAGGATGTGTCACCAGGCTTTTCGTATCGCCCAGATTGTTAGAAATCTTAATGATTTCAAGCTTGTTCATGAAATCGAAGGCAGCCGCTTTCCCCCCTTCAAGCTCAAAGGCAACCATGGTGCCAAAGCCCTTCATCTGACGTTTCGCCAGCTCATGTTGCGGGTGATCTGCCCGGCCTGGATAAAGCGCCCGGCTCACTTTTGCGTGATCAGCCAGCACATCAGCAACGCGGGCTGCATTGGCGGAGGCCTTTTCAACCCGAAGCGGCAGAGTTTCTAAACCTTTTAACATCACCCAGGCATTAAACGGACTAATCGAAGGCCCCGTCTGGCGCATATAATCGTGCAAATGATCATCAACATAATCCTGACTGCCAAGCACGATGCCCCCAAGGCAGCGACCCTGACCGTCAATGTGTTTCGTCGCTGAATAGCAGACCACATCTGCCCCGTGCTCAAGCGGTTTTTGCAGAATGGGGGTCGCAAATACATTATCAATGATCACAATCGCTCCGGCATTGTGCGCAATATCAGCCACACCCTGCATATCAACCAGCTCTAAAGTCGGGTTCGTCGGCGTTTCAAAGAAAACCGCCTTTGTGTTCGGTTTCATCGCCGCTTTCCAGGCTTCAAGATCACTGCCATTAATCAGCGTGACCTCAACCCCAAAGCGCGGCAACAATGTTTCAACCACATACCGGCAGGAGCCAAACAAAGCTTTGGCAGAAACAATATGGTCACCCGCATTAAGATAACAAAGGACAGATGCGGTAACCGCTGCCATGCCGGTCGCGGTGGCGCGGGCATCATCAGCCCCTTCAAGAAGCTTCATCCGTTCTTCAAACATCTTAATGGTCGGGTTAAGAAACCGGCTGTAAATATAACCCTCTTCGTCACCTTTAAATCGTGCTTCAGCACTTTCAGCACTCTGGTAAACATAACCAGAGGTGAGAAACAGACTTTCAGACGTTTCACCAAATTCACTGCGAATGGTGCCCCCATGCACGAGCTTGGTGGCATCACCAAGAGCGAAGGTGGAGTTTTTTTCAGATTGATCTTGAGACATGAGAAATAGCCTTTATAAAAGCGGGCATAAAAAAACCCTGTTAACCAGCACCGAAGGCACCGGAAAAACCGGGTCATTCGGCCTTTTAGCGAAATATTTAACGTGGCTGCAAGCCGACCGGCCAAATCACCACGAAACTAAGCCCCATCTAAGTACAAAAGCGGGGAAAGCGTCAAGAGTTTTTGCCAAAAACCTTGTTTCCAGCTTGAGACTCTCCGTATGTTCAGCGATTATGGGGCCGATAGGTCTTGGTCGGGGTAATACCCTCACCACATCAATCACTACACAACAGAAATACAACAAAGTGATAGCACAGAACAGGGCATGATTGCATGGCTGAACAAGCAAAACACCTCTGGTCAGCAGAAAATTCTGAGCAGGATGAGCTACCAAAAGCGCATTTGCCCAGCAAAGGTGGTATTTTTCCGAGCCAGGCCATTAAAGACCTGATCCATCGCGGCTTTCTTAAAACCGCCAACGGGATTGATATTCTTGATAACCAAATCCAGCCCGCAAGTCTCGATCTGCGCCTCGGTAAAAAAGCTTACCGCGTGCGGGCAAGTTTCCTGCCCGGCCGCGGCCAGACGGTTCAGTCACAGCTCGCCAGCCTTGCGCTGCACGAATTTTCTCTTGATGAGGGCGCCGTGCTGGAGCGTGAGTGTTTTTATGTGGTCGAGGTTGAAGAATGCCTGAACCTGCCCGATAGCGTCTCTTGCTTCGCCAATCCGAAAAGCTCAACCGGCCGTCTTGATGTGTTCACAAGGCTGATCTCTGACGGGGCGGAAATTTTTGATTATGTTGAGCCGGGCTATAAAGGCAAACTCTATGTCGAAATCAGCCCAAGGACCTTTTCAATCAAAGTCCGCTCGGGTAGCCGCCTCAATCAACTAAGGTTCCGTCGCCGCATTGGCCAGCAGGACAGGTTCGAGCGCCCTAAATTATCAGACAAAGACCTGCGCGCATTGCATGAAAAAGAACAACTGGTTGATGGCACCCCAACCATCCGCGATGGGCTGAACACAAGAGTTGATCTAAAAGGCATTGATGGCAGCAAACTGATCGGCTACCGCGCCCAGAAGCACACAGACATCATCGATGTTGACAAACCAAACAGCTACCGGATGGATGAGTTTTGGGAACCGATTTTCGCGCGTGCTGATGGCCGCTTGATTCTGGACCCCGGCGAGTTTTATATCCTTGTCTCGAAAGAATCCCTGCACATCCCGATTGAATATGCGGCTGAAATGGTGCCAATTGATCCGATGATGGGTGAATTCCGCGCGCATTATGCCGGTTTCTTTGACCCCGGTTTCGGCGCTGAATCAGCCGGCGGCAAAGGCAGCCGTGCCGTGCTGGAAGTCCGCAGCCACGATATTCCTTTTGTGCTGGAAGACGGCCAGATCATCGCGCGGCTCATCTACGAACCCCTCACAGAAATCCCCGAAACCATCTACGGCAAAGACCTGAAATCCAACTACCAGGCCCAAGGCCTGAAATTGTCGAAGCATTTTATTTAAATAGCACACAGATGAAAGTTACTTAAGTATTAAGCCATTTGTTCTAAAACTAAGATTCTTACGATTGGAAATTAGGAATTTTGGAATGGATGAAATTAAACCGCAAAAAATGGAATTTCCAGAAAATGAAATGCATGTTGTGCGTAGACTGGGAAAGTCATTGATTCTTCATTGGGACAGTATACCAGAATCAGTTCAAAAGCATTTGTTACAACAAGCTAGAGCGATTTATGACGAATACCAAACCACGCAGGTGAATCAGAAAATTGTCGCGATTATAGAGAATAATAAACTTTAAAATGAAATAAAAAGCGTCGCCCGCCCGCAGGGCCGCCCCAAGTGCGGGCGACACCATCTTGAAACTGATCAAAAGTACACTGAGCGAAGCGAGGGACTTTTGATCAAGTCGAACAACTCCCCCCACCAAGCACACAAAACTTAGCACAGTGAACATGGCAGAGTTTCACGGCACCCCTGTCAAACATACCCCCGTCAATGGCAAAGGATTGTTCAAGCGTTGAGCCCATCTCAAAATCAGCCCGAAACGGGATAAGCGTGCAGGGAAGAATTTTGATCTCTGTCTCACCCTTGCGCTTCACAACCATGCGGCTGTTTGAGCACATCATATCATCAGGCGAAAGCCCAAGAATATCCCAGCACCCTTCAGTGATTTCGGGCGCATCGGCCTTTTCGTCCATTTCAGGAAAAATCATCAGATGCTCGGGGTTGTCAGCATCCAGCGACCAGCCACGTGATGCGAAAAGCTGATTAAATTCAGCCTTCACCTCGGCCTCATCTTCACCCCACAAGCTGCGCCCGGCGATGGAGAATTGAAAGCCATTTTCATTGAGCCAGTCGAGGCCAGTGAGGCTTTTTTCAAAGCTGCCCGCGCCGCGTTCTTCATCATGGTGATGAGCTGAATAATGATCAAGGCTGATGCGTAAGCGCAGTTGCGCGCCATAACGCTCTTTCAGCTCAAGCAACCCGGCGCGAACAGATTTACGCATCATCGGTAGCATTGCATTGGTTAGAATCAAAACATCGAACCCAGCTTCAAGCGCCGCTTCAGTCATCGGCAACATATCAGGGTTCATAAACGGTTCACCACCGGTGAAGCCGATTTCACGGGTGCCGAGTTTCAGAGTTTTAATTTCTTTAAGAAGAGGATCAATCTCATCAAGCTTGATATAAACCAGATCATCATTGGTCGGGCTGGAAAAGATATAGCAATGCGCACATTCAATATTACAGAGCGTACCGGTGTTGATCCAAAGCGTGTCGAGCTGGTTAAAAGGGACCTTCGCTCTTATCTCACCAGTGGCGGTCAGGTCTGGATCAGAAAATCGTGCAGCAACAGCATTATCATTGAACCTGGCAGCAAGCTCATTCATTGGTTGTACCTCAATTGAATTTTTTGCCAACCTAGCATATCCGATGAGAAGATAGCATCACATATGATCAGATAAATGTGAAGGAGAGCTGTGAGATGGGAATGGACGGATAAAAGCCCGAGCTACATCAGAAACGGGTCAGTCATCTGCATTTTTTGCTGTTTTTGCGTATAGCGTATGCCCGACATTTCAATTTTCCGCCATTTGAGGTCAATCTCAGAACCAGTTGCCGTTTTCTTCATGGCATTCATGCTTTTCAGGCGTTTCTGGCTGCGTGAGGGACCGACATAATCATGAGAGATCACAAACGGGCGCTTCCGGCTGAGAATGGCAAAAATGCGAAAATAAAGCGCGCTGGGGGCAATTGGTTTGGCAAGCACTTCATTCACACCGGCCTCAAGCGATTTCAGAACTTTTTCATGGTTCGGTGAGCCCGTGATCAGCAAAATCGGTATTTTCCGGTTGATGCAGTTATCATCGCTGCGAATGTGCCGCGTGAAATCACCGCCATCCAGCTGGCCAAGAAAAAAGTCGGTGATCACAAGGTCAAACCGCTTGCTATACATATGCTGAAGCGCATCGGTGACATTATCAGTCTCAATCAGATTTGGCAGTTTGACACCAAAGCCAAGCAGCATTTCACGCACAAGGCGGCGCATCATCTTGTTGTTTTCAATCAACAGGATATGTTTTGATCCAAAATCTAACTTATGCTTCAACTGAGTGTCCCTAAAACAAATCTGGCCGTTAACATCAGGCCAAATCAAATACAATAAAATTAACTATGCCAGCCAATCAGTTAATAAATTTAAAATAGATCCGCTCAGAGTTGATTATTTTTCTCAAGCCGGCCTTTATGGTCGGTTTTTTCCCAGCGAAACGGGGCATAAACCAGTTGCAACAACGCCCGGTAGCTGGCGAGAGAAATCAGCAACCAATAAAGCGGGAGCGTTAAAATACTAGCGATAAAGCCGGTTAAATTCCGAAACCTGAGCGTGACCAGCCCAAGCCACATCGCGGCGATATATCCGGCCCCAAGGTTAAACAGTGAAAGCACCCAAAGCCCGCCATCACTCACCCCAGAAGGCAGCGTGTCATAAGGCGTTTGCCATATCAGCAGGAAAACAAAAAAAGGATGAACAAGACTGGAAAATATCGGCCCGCCTATAATCGCCTGAAAGCCGATAAAACGCCATAAACCAAGCTCTCTGAATAATTGAACCGGCGTGCGCATATGCACATAATAGGTTTGCATCCAGCCCTTAAGCCAGCGCGTTCTCTGAAAGAGCCAGTTTTTAAACCCTGAGCACGCCTCTTCATATGTGGTTGAATCAAGAATGGCAGAGCGATACCCCCGCCTGTAAAGCCGCATGCCAAGGTCAGCATCTTCCGTCACATTATAGGCATCCCAACCGCCAACCTGCTCAAGGATATCTCGTTTAAAATGGTTAGATGTGCCCCCAAGCGGAATTGGAAATCCAAGATTGAAATAGCATGGCAGCAACCCGTCAAATAAAGAGCCGTATTCCACGGTAAACTGCTGGGTCAGCCAGTTTTGCTGTGGGTTATAAAAATTAAGCTTCGCCTGAACCGTTGCCAGCTCCGCGGTATTCCGTGATGATTTCGGTTTTGTACCGTGTCTGGCAAATAACGATAAAGCCTTGCGCAGCTGGTCCGGCTCTGGAATGTCTTCCGCGTCATATATCACCAGATATGAGCCTTCTGCAAATTGTAGCCCGTAATTTAGAGCCTTCGGCTTGGTCCGCGGCTGACAATCCGGCACAATCAGAATATGGAAATATCGCGGCAGGTTCATCGCCTGAACGGCGGCGATCGTCTCCCGGTCAACTTCCTCAAGCAGTAATTTAATATCAAGCTTGGCCTTGGGGTATTCCAGCTCCTCAAGCGCTGTGACAAGCTGCTTTAAAATTGTTGTTTCACGAAAAAGCGGTACCAGTAATGTATAAACCGGCAGGTCCTGATCATTGCGCTTAAAGCCGGAAGGCTCAGCGCGAAATAACAATGCGAGAGATTTTTGTTGCAGAACGGCGGCAATACGCAGCGCGATCACAAAGAAAAAGAAAACCGCAAATCCGCAGGAAACCACAAATGCAGCCTTGTAAAAATCCTGAAAGGCACCGAATGAAACGGCGATCAGCAGCAGCGTCAGTCCAATAATCTGGGAATAACTTAATCCACCCTTGGCACTTTCAGCTGGCTTGCTGGCATAAAGCCCGTTAACCGCTTTTTCGCACAATTGCGCGCGGAACTGTTCTGCATATCGTGCTTGTGCCGCCCTGAAAGTTGTGAGAAAAATCTGTCTGATAGGCTGAGAGGCAGGTGAGATCGAAACACTTTTCCTGAGAGCCTCTATTTCCTGCCGAAGTTTGGTTGGGCCAACGCCAAACCCGCAAATCGCAATCCCCTCCATCGCATTGATCTTGATATAATCAAACCGGCTTTGCAGCAAAGGCAGGTCAGAAATTGCAGGCAACAGCTGAACGCGCTGAGCATGAGAGATAAATCCAACACCAACACGTTCAGAAAGGGCACGGAAATAAACGTCTTCATCCATCAGCCCTTCCGCGACCAGCAAACCGTCCACCGGCACACCAGCCTGAACCGCCCTGGTGAGTGCTAGTTCAAATTGTTCAGCATCAACAAAACGGTTTACAATCAATTGCCTGAGCTCTTCAATGTCCTGCGGCAACATCTGAAATCTCTGTTGAGTTATTCCGGTATGATTTGGTCGATCCATAGAGCTCATTAAATCCGAGTATGATTAATTGTCTGCCTTTGTTGATACGCAAACATCCATCATGCCAACAAAAGTCAGGCAATCTCAACAACAACTTTTATGGATTTAATAAAGCGGGCAAAACAGAATTCAGAAACCTGAAGTCTTAAAAGCTTTGTGCCTTAGTGATAGCACCGCTCATCTCTGTGGTTTCACTGACAATGAAGCTGGATTGATACCCCTCAACCATTTCATTGAGCAAAGCTTCAAGGGCTTTTCTGTCAAAATCAGAAATTGCATCAGCTAGAAGCAGCAATTTCTCATCAAGCTCTTTGGGGGCTAAGAAATTCTCATGGTTGCGAATGATGCTGACATGGTCCGTTGGCGAACAGTTTTCATTAATCAGCAATTCTTCATATAACTTCTCACCATCCCGAAGGCCAATATATTCAATCGCAATATCACCATCCGGGTTTTGTTCATCCGCAACTTCAAGCCCGGAAAGATTGATCATCGCTTTTGCAAGGTCAACAATCTTGACCGGCAAACCCATATCAAGCACAAACACATCCCCGCCCCTCGCGAGCCCGCCCGCCTGAATAACAAGTTGTGCCGCTTCTGGAATGGTCATGAAATAGCGAATGATCTCAGGATCAGTCACCGTGACCGGCCCGCCATTTTTAATCTGCTCCTGAAACCGTGCGACAACACTACCAGATGAACCAAGCACATTGCCAAAGCGCACCATAGTAAAAATGGTTTTCGTGTCATTTTCCTCGGCCAGCGCCTGCAAAACCAGTTCAGCAACCCGTTTGCTTGCCCCCATTACATTTGTTGGCCGAACAGCCTTATCGGTGGAAATTAAAACAAAATGCTCAACGCCGTTCTGTTGTGCAGCTCTCGCGGTTGCTCTGGTTCCGAAAACATTATTCTCAACACCGGCAAACGGGTTATCTTCAACAATCGGCACATGCTTATAGGCAGCAGCATGAAAGATCGTATTCACGCCGTGATCCTGAATAGTGCTGGAAATGAGCGCTTCATCAAGCACGGAACCAAGCACAGAAATGATCTCGCACTTTTGTTCAGCCTCAATTTCACCTCTGGCGAGTTGCCGCTGAACAACGCGTCTGGTTTCCCGCTCAATTTCAAAAAGAGCGAGCTCTGAACACTCCAGCAAAATCAGCTTTGTGGGTTCGAGACCGGCCACCTGCCGGGCGATTTCAGAGCCAATAGAGCCACCAGCTCCGGTAATCATCACCACCTTTTCACGCACGGTTTTTAGGAGCAATGTCTGTTTCGGCGGCACAGATCGCCGACCAAGCAAATCATTAAGTCCGATTGAGCGCAGGTCTGAAATCTGCACTTTACCGGAAGCAATATCATGTAACGCAGGCAGCGCTTTCACACTGACAGAATAAGGCGCCAGCACGTTGATTAGGTTACGTTTGATTTTGCGGGATAGTGCCGGGTCAGCAAGGAAAATTTCTTCAATTTTCTGGCTTTTGATCAGGCTTTCAATCTGCTTCGGGTTAAAGACTTTGACCCCGTAAATATTCTGGCGCCACAAAGTTTCATTATCATCAACAAATCCAGCCAGCTTATATTCTGGTGATCGCACCAGATCCTGATAGAGCTGGCGGCCTTCTTCACCGACACCATAAATTAAAACCGGCCTTGCGCTCACTTCATCCGGATTAAGGCTTCGTGAAATGTAATCATTCAGCAAAAATGAAATTACACGCCGGCTACCCCAGACAAACAGCACCGCAAACAACCCATACATCACCACAACAGAACGAGGAATGCTCGAGAGTGTGAACTGCCCCATAAAGATCACCAGACACCACAACAGAACTGAGATCACAACGGAAATTACAATCGTCACAGCGCCGCGCCGACCGACATAGCGCGTCACCATGCGGTAAAGTCCATTATATTGAAAGCATAAAACACCAAAGGTCGGCGCAGAAATTAACAGCGCAAACAATGTGGCCGTTGCCGGCAAATAAAGCTCCCCCAAACGCAGACTATACGCACACCAAAGCGCAAAACATAGCAAGCTCCAGTCAGCCGCCATCAGAATAGCGCTTTTGATTGTGCGTGGAAGAGATATCAGATATTGCGCAACCCGTGACCGCTCCATGAAATGACCATCAGTGTTGGCGTCTAAGGTTTTTGTCGCCTTGCCACTTCCCGGTCTGGATGATCGGACCTCGGATGAGGTTAAGTCTGAGGCGGAGGATTTTGCATTTGCCGTTTCATATTGAGTGCCAGCTTCAATAGTTTCATGCCGCTTATCTTTGTCCTCAATCTCCATTTAACAGGGCACTTTCACTCGTCATTAATGTCATACAATTTCAAAGAAGATAAAGTTATGGGCAGCATCACTATCAGTAGCGTCACAATAAATGAAGCGAGTTGCCGGCAACAAAGCAATATTCAGGCAAACAGGATCAAAGATTTAATTCCAGACCTTGGGTTGTTTGCCCTTTTTTTCCAGTTCATGCAGCCGGTCTCTCAGATAGTTCTGTAATGTATCTTTCTTATAAGAGCCACTGTGTACAAAACGTAAAACGGTCTCAAAATGAAATGGCTTCCAATATCCGGTAAGGCGGAACGCCTCAGTCTCACGCCCCGTTTTATTTTCAACAGCAGAGGGCTCCGGCGGGAAAAAGCTGACAGTCGGCGTAAAATTAACCTGATAAACCCGGCAAAATTCTTTTTCAGAATATTTTTTGCCAGAAAAATCTGTCACTTCCCTGTCGCCCCTGATGTCCAGTTGGATCACCCTGAAATGTTTCTGCATAAACTCTTTAATGATCGGATCCCGAAGGTTCACCTTGTGCAGTTCTTTACAATAGGGGCAGCCTTCCTGCTCATAGATAATCGCCAGCAGTTTTCCGTCAGCTTCTGCCGTTTTAATCTCATCTCCAAGCTCAAGAAAGCCATCCTCAAACCATGGCTGGGTATAAAGGCCGTTCCCGCCTTTCAGCACTTCCTCATCATTTGAAGCAGCCTGTAAATTAACTGAGCGCATGCCACTGGCTAGCAAAGCACCAAATAAAGCCCCCGCCTGAAGAAAGGTTCTGCGACCTAAGCTCATGAAACTACTCCTTAAAAATTAATCAGCTTACTGCAAATTTCTGGCTTGCCATTGCAATCTATCTAACAATTTAGCATACTCAGGCGAAATATTCAGCTCAAGTTCATTCTGGTTTGGTTAATGTATCCGTATTGGCTGCGATAGAGGCAGCATATATGAAAATTGAAAACAAATGTTTCAACTTAGATAAATGCGGTATAAACCAAATATTTTAACAGCAAATTGGGGCAGAAGGACACATTCATTGCGCTATAAAACGATTATCATACTGGGAATTTTAGCATTTGTTGCCGCCATAGCGGCTACACAGCCATACCCGGTGCCTGATGCTCAGGCCAACAGTAAAGTCAAAGCGCTACAGTCCTGTATGGCATCCTGCCGGGCCCGCTCCAAAGCCTGTTATAGCTCAGGTAATACAGGGGCCTGCCAGAAAAAGCTGAATGCCTGTTTTGCCTCCTGCCAAAGCAGTTTTAGCCGCTAAACACATCACAAAAAACCGATTCTCCATTCTGGAAAAAGTTTAAATAAATGGTTTAGCAACTATTTACCCGGCTCTGATATTCTGAAGCCATGGAAAAACGGCTAAAATCAGCATTTTTATTGAAATGTCGCCTGGCAGCAGACTGCATGGTTGGCGGTAAGTGGCTGGTCTATATTTTTTGCTTTTTCATAACTTTGTTGCTCATGGCTAAAGTCAATGAAGCCGTAGCTTGCGAGCGGCCAGCTCTAGCCACCACCTGGATAAATGCAGAGCCTGAGTTAAATGAACTCTCACGCCTCAAAATTGATTATAATTGTGGTGAGAAGCCGATTAAAGCCTATGATCCGCTGTCAGCGTCTCTGTGGATTGTACGCGGATATATGCAATGCGCCCGAACAGAATGCATCTGGGGCCGCGCCAAAGGGGAAACTCAGCCAAACGGTGAAATGTGGGTCACCTTCAGCGCCTTTGCCACGGTTCGCAAATTAAAACTCAATCAGGAATCAGGATTGTTAAAGGTTGATGTTGAAACCATCTACCGTGATGAGCGCCGCCCGCCGACAAAGCAGTCATATTACCTGCATCCGGAACAGTAAATCTGCCATTGATAGACGATAAATAATCTCAATCACCCGTTCAGGACCGAGGATGCGCCGCATCATAGATGCGCAGCAATTGCTCTCTGTCAACTTCAGTATAAATCTGCGTGGTTGAAAGACTGGCATGGCCAAGTAATTCCTGAATCTGACGAAGGTCAGCGCCTTTACCGAGCAAATGCGTCGCAAAAGAATGCCGCAATGCATGCGGTGTCGCCGTATCAGGCAGATTAAGCGCATGCCGTAACCTCGCCATCAGTAATTGAATGATGCGGGGAGAAAGCTTGCCGCCTCGCTCACCCCGGAACAAAGCCTCATCATCAGCCAACTCAAACGGACAGGAGGCAATATAAGCCTGCACCGCTTCACCAACGATGGGCAATATCGGCACGCTTCGCTCTCGAGCCCCTTTGCCAACCACCCGCAACACACCGCCTTCAATCTCGGGAGCATCAGGGGGCGTTAGGTTTAACGCTTCAGAAATGCGCAACCCAGCCCCATATAATAGTGAAAGCACAGCCACATCCCGGTCTGAAATCCAGCCCGCCACATCACGCACCATATCGGTTGAGGCAAGGCTCTCCATCGCTTTATCTACCGGAATGGGTTTCGGAATTGAATGTGAAATTTTAGGAGAATTAATTAGTAATAATGCTTTATTCGAAATACCGTGCTGGCGTTCTAAAAACCGATAAAACATCCGAAGAGCCGAAAGCGCCCGCGCAACAGATCTGTCTGAGGCCCCGGCTTCACGCCGAAACGCAAGAAACCCTCGAAAGTCTCTTGGCTCAAGAGCTTCCAATGCAGCAAGCCCGATGTCTTCCTGATGTTTGCGGTGAAAATATCCTATAAACTGACGCACATCCCTGAAATAACTTTCCAGCGTTTTGGGTGCAAGGTCTCGCTCAGCCAGCAAATAATCCTGCCAGTTTAGCAATGCCGCGGTCAGGTCAGATCGCAAAGGCCAGTTTTCAAAATTCATCAACCCATCCTGAGCTCAGTTAAAAGTGGTCAGTAAGTTAAAGCTGGCGACAACCACCAGATCACAGAATCAGATACTATCAACAAAGCCTGTTAAAATCTCTTAACATCGACAACCAGACAAAGGCAGACCGCTCAAGAAACTTAAAATTGAGTTTGTCCGGTTTAAAACAGCTGATAACAATGACAAATGGACGAAGAACAACAGAAACAACGCCTTGATCGCCAGATGGTGGAACAAAACCTCGCACCAACCAGATCAAAAGCAAGAGACCTGATTAAGGGTGGCCATGTCAGTGTAAACGGTGTGGTGTGCAAAAAAGCCGGGCAGATCATAGCGGCAGATGCTGCAATCAAGCTGGATAAACAAGCCCCTCAGTTTGTCTCTCGCGCGGCTCTGAAATTATCCCATGCCATCGCTCATTTCGGTGTGGATAGTAAAGACCGTGTTGTGCTTGACCTCGGCGCCTCCACCGGCGGCTTTACAGAAGTACTGGTGCAAAATCATGCAAGACACGTCTACGCCATTGATGTAGGCCACGATCAGTTGCATGAAGACCTGCGCAATCATAATCGCGTCACATCAATGGAAGGGCAGGACGCGCGAAATTTAAAAAGTGACCAGTTCCAATACCCCATCTCAGCCATCACAGTTGATGTCAGCTTTATCTCACTCATGAAAATACTCGAAATCCCAACGAAGCTGGCAGAACAAGAGAGCTGGATGCTGGCCCTCGTCAAACCGCAATTTGAAGTCGGCAGAAAAGCACTTGGAAAAAAAGGCATCGTCAGGGATCAACACGCCATCGACACCGCTTTGCAGCAGGTTAGCGAATGGATAAATACAAGGCCCGGCTGGCAGGTCAAAGGCACAACTCCCTCACCGCTCAAAGGACAGACAGGCAATCAGGAATATTTGCTGCACGCTGTCAAATCACAGGCCTAATTTAATCAGGCACAAATTCTGAAAGCATTCTCTGAATTAAAATTGCCGCCAGCAATTTTCACTGCTGGCGGCTATTAATTTGTTCTGACTTAACTTTATCTTTTAAGTCGTGCTACTCATTGAACCAAAGCTCAATAGAGATAGCTAGTCTTTCTTGAACGCTTCCTTTGAAAGCTGGAACACCACTGGGCTAAGCAGCGCCAGTGCGATCAGGTTCGGTATCGCCATCATCGCGTTGAGCGTATCAGCAAGCAGCCAGATGAAGTTAAGACCACTGACAGCACCGATTGGCACAGCAAGGATCCAAAGGATACGGAACGGCACGATGCTTTTTACACCAAACAGATATTCCGCACACCGCTCACCATAAACGCTCCAGCCAAGAATTGTGGTAAAGGCAAAGATCGCCAGTGCAATCGCCACAACATAATTACCAACACCAGGCAATGCAGAAGCAAAGGCTGATGAGGTAAGGGCTGCACCGGATTCGCCACTGGTCCACAAACCAGAAGTGATGATAACAAGACCGGTAATGGTACAGACAATGATGGTGTCAATAAATGTACCAAGCATCGCAATCAGCCCCTGACGCACAGGATATTTGGTCTGTGCAGAAGCATGCGCAATCGGCGCACTACCAAGACCGGCTTCGTTAGAGAACACACCGCGTGCCACACCAAAGCGGATCGCCGCCCAGACAGCAGCACCGGCAAAACCGCCCTCAGCAGCAGTACCGGTAAAGGCATGAGTAAAGATCATCGCAAACGCAGCCGGAATGGCAGATGAATTTATCGCCAGAACGGTCAACCCGGCAATCAGATAGCAAAACGCCATCAACGGAACAAGCGCACCAGCCACACTACCAATCCGTCTGATACCACCAAGCAGCACAGCGCCCGTGAGCACCATCAGCACGATGCCCGAAAGCCATAACGGCAGGCCGAAATTGCTTTCAAGCACGGCGGCAACTGAGTTGGATTGCACAGTATTGCCAATACCAAAACCGGCAATGGTGCCAAAAATCGCAAACAGAGTGCCCATCCACGCCCATTTTTTACCAAGGCCATTTTTAATGTAATACATCGGGCCACCAACATGGTTGCCGTTTTCATCCACTTCCCGGTATTTCACAGCAAGAACAGCTTCAGCGAATTTTGTCGCCATACCAACAAGGGCTGTACACCACATCCAGAAGAGAGCGCCTGGCCCACCAAGAAAAATCGCTGTGGCAACACCGGCAATATTACCCGTGCCGATGGTGGCTGCAAGCGCGGTCATCAGCGCCTGATAAGGCGGTAACTCACCATCCTGCATGTCATCAGGTGGCGGGTATCTGCCATTCCATAATAATTTAAAACCGGCCCCGAGTTTAAAAAGCGGCATAAATTTGAGACCGAGTTGCAGGAACAGGCCCACACCAAGAATAAGGACCAACATCATTGGCCCCCACACGATTCCATTTATAGTATTTATTATATTGGTAATTGCTTCCATAACTTCCTCCAGCAATGCTTGGATGTCGATTGAAAAGCTTAATTCAGTTGCTCTATTCTATAGCGATTTAACCAACATCATGGGGTCTACCATCCCGACTTGGTATTCCCGTGTTATTATTTAAGAAAACAACAAATACATCAGCACTATAAGACGAGAATTGGCCACAACACAACAACAACCGCGAATTCGCCCCCTGTTATTGTCTTTCACCCTGAAATAATAACCTGATTGAACGATTATGATTTTGTGCCCTGTGTTCAATGACATAGACCCCTTGCCAGATACCAAGGTCCATCCGTCCCTCAATCACCGGCAAGGTCATCGCTGTGTTAGTCAGCATGGATTTGATATGCGCCGGCATATCATCAGGTCCTTCATCATTATGCAGATAGCCCGCATCAACCGGCGCAAGTTTATCAAGAACCGAGAGCAGATCCACCCGCACACGCGGGTCGGCATTCTCCTGAATAGTAAGGGAAGCAGAAGTGTGTTTCATCAGGATTGTCAGCTGTCCAAAATAAGCACCAATCTCCCTGAGCCACTGATCAAGTTCTGAGGTAATCATCTCAAATGAATGCGGTCTGGTCTGAACTGAGAGAACGGTCGTTTCCTGAAAGAATTGTTTCGTCATAGATAGCACCCTCTATTTCACCGTGGCATACACTGTTTCAGTCATAAGAACTGCCATCATACATAACAATTTCATCAGTCAAAATGACTATTGAAAATAGCCCCCGTTCATTGCCTAATGCTTGAATTCGCCAGTACTGCTCAGTAAGATAAAACCAGCAGCTTTACATGAAAGATCAAACGCCCGATCAGAATGAACAGCGGAAACTATCAGGAAGAAGCACGCAAAACATGTCAGATAACATCTTTAATATCGCCCTCGATAAAAACCCGGCCAATTATCAGCCACTCACACCCATCTCTCAGTTCGAAAGGGCCGCAGACGTCTACCCTGATCATACCGCCATCATCCATGGCAAACAGCGCATCACATATCGCGAATATTACCGGCGTTGCCTGCGACTTGCCAGTGCTTTGAGCCAGTACAATATCGGCGAAGGAGACACAGTCTCGGTCATGCTGGCCAACACCCCGGCCATGCTCGATGTGCATATGGCCGTGCCAATGACCAGGGGCGTGCTTCACACCATGAACACAAGACTTGATGCAGATACAATCGCCTTTCAGATGAACCATGCGGAAACCAAATTCCTCATCACTGATCTGGAATTTTCCGCAACGATTAAAGCCGCTCTCGAAAAATGCAACATCCGCCCGGTGGTGATCGACTATGTCGACCCTGAATTCGTTATAGAGGGAGAGAAGCTTGGCGAAAAAGATTACGAAGCCCTGCTGGCAATGGGGGATGAAAACTACAGCTGGCTGATGCCAAAAGATGAATGGGACGCCATTTCCGTGAACTACACATCAGGCACCACCGGCAATCCGAAAGGCGTTGTCTATCACCACAGAGGTGCCGCGCTAATGTGCCTGACGAACAACATCACGGTCGGCCTTGGTCAGCATCCGGTTTATCTCTGGACATTACCGATGTTTCATTGCAATGGCTGGTGCTTTGCATGGACAATTTCAGCCGCTGCCGGTACTCATGTTTGCTTGCGCTGGGTGCGGCCAAAACCGATTTATGATGCCATTGCAGACCATAAAGTGACACATCTGTGCGGCGCGCCGATTGTCATGTCAACTCTGGTTAACGCCACCCCTGAACAACGCCGTGAGTTCACCCAGCAGGTCTCATTCACCGTTGCCGCCGCTCCGCCCCCCGAAGCCGTGCTGCGCGCCATGACAGATGCCGGGTTCAAAGTCGTTCACGTTTACGGCCTGACAGAAACTTATGGGCCCGCCGCCGTCAATGCCTGGCAGACTGAGTGGGATACTCTGGACGCAGACGCAAAAACCACAAAAATGGCCAGACAAGGCGTCCGCTATCCAGGGCTTGAAGGTCTAACCATCATCGACCCAGCCACCATGCAGCAGGTAGAACCGAATATTGAAACGATGGGTGAAGCAATGTTCCAGGGCAACCTGGTGATGAAAGGCTATTTGAAAAACCCTGAAGCTACCAAAGAAGCTTTTGCTGGCGGCTGGTTCCATTCAGGTGATTTAGGTGTCCTTCATCCAGATGGCTATATCCAGCTGAAAGACAGATCAAAAGATGTCATCATTTCTGGTGGTGAAAATATTTCTTCGATAGAAGTAGAAAACACCCTCTTTAAACATCAGGCCATTCAGGCCGCCGCCGTAGTTGGCATCCCCCACGAAAAATGGGGCGAAACACCCTGTGGCTTTGTTGAAGTGAAAGAGGGGATGTCTGTTTCAGAGCAGGAATTAATCGATTTCTGCCGGGATAATATGGCAAGGTTCAAATGCCCGACACGCATTGTTGTGGGTGAACTGCCCAAAACTTCAACAGGAAAAATTCAAAAATATAAATTACGCGAACAGCTCATTGAACTGAACGATTAACAATCTGAACGTCATAAAAAAGATCCATGCGTTAAACTGACAATCAGCAATTCACCAATGGCTTTCAATCCGTTTCGCCATAAATGTAATTATTGAAATAACCGGAAACTGATCACCCCCGGGCATAAAACATATTTTCATGATGAATTTAAAACGCGACAAACGATTAATTTTAGATAAACTATAATCACTGGTATGAAGGCCGTTAGCGATAATTTCTATGAGAAAACTCAAGAATGGCTTCAAAATTGCAGATCTGTTCTGTAGCTAATCTGTTAGCCACCAGGACTTTCTGGGGAATTCAGATCGCAACAATCTATCTGTAACCAGAATTTTGTAGTTAATCCAGAGTGGTCGATGTGTACCAAAGTCTGAGGAAGTGAATTGATCATGATCAATTACATACTCCTTAACCAAGACTATAAGTTGAGAGAAAGCAGCTGTCTTTTAAAGCTAATATCTTTTAAGAGAAGTTAAGCGCTGAAAACACATATCGATGCCCACTCAGTAGTTGAAAGATGAGAGAAAATGACCTCAAAAAAAACCGAAAACGAATTGCTGTCTGCTGAAGCAGCTCGTGATTACGCCAAACAAAACATTTCCCACATCAAGGAAGTACAGGACCAGTTTCTAAACGCATGGCAGGAAGCACAAAATGTTTTGCTGAGTTCTAATGCCATGAGCTCTGAAACAGAAGCAGCTGAGCTAAATAAAAAAGCACTTGAATATGCAAAACAAAACCTGACATCCGGGTATGATCTGGCCAACAAACTGGTCGATGCATCAGACATGACTGAAGCCATGAAATTACAAAATGATTTCATCAAAAGTCAGTTAGATGCATACACCAAACAGGCCAAAGAATTATCTCAACTGGCCATCAAGACGGTAAAGAAATAAGCCATTAAGCTGGTGAGTAGCAACTGAAATTGAAGCGGCACATATTCAGCCGTGCTCATACTCAGTGGTTAAAAAGCGTTGCATGGTCTGAAAAAAAAAGAGCCGCAGCAGAAAACTGGTGCGGCTGTTTTTATATATCTGTTTAGCCAACAGTAGACGTTGCAAAATTTTGAAGGCACCTGTTTAGCCGCTGAACTGTTTAAGCCGCTGAATCAAGTCCCATTCTGCGTATAGCGCTGAGCTTGGCTGGCTCATGGCTTTTAATGAAAGCATTCAGCTTCGGGAAAACAAGTTTCCTGAAACGAGAACCGTTGAAAATGCCATAATGACCAACACCCGGCTGAACATAATTCTGTTTCTTGTTGTCCGGTAGATTGGAAGCAAGGTCAAGCGCGGCAGCGCACTGACCAACACCCGTGATATCATCCAGCTCACCTTCAACAGTCATCAACGGCACATTGACGATTTTACTCGGATCAATTAACCGGTTTTTATATTTCATTTTACCAAGCGGTAATTGCTTTTGAATAAAAATCTTATCAACCGTATCGAGATAAAACTCAGCTGTCAGATCCATCACAGCAAGATATTCATCATAAAATGATTTGTGTTTTTCAGCTGATTCCTGATCACCCTTGATCATGTCAAAGAAATGATCCGTGTGGGATTGAGCATGGCTGTCATAATTCATCGCCATAAAGCTGGTCAGCTGCAAAAATCCGGGATAGACGGTCCTGCCACCACCGGGGAATGTCCACGGCACCTGAGCCAGAACATTATTGCGAAACCAGTCAATATCTTTTTCTTCCGGAATGACATTCACAGCCGTCGGGTTAATGCGGGTGTCAATCGGCCCGCCCATCAGTGTCATGCTGTTAGGAACATTTTTATTGCCTGTTGCTTCCATATGCGCAACAGCTGCAAATAACGGCACAGATGGCTGGCATACAGCAACCATATGCACATCACCGCCAAACATTTCCATCATTTCGATTAAATAGGTAATGTAATCATCAAGATTAAATGTGCCAGCACTCATTGGCACCATGCGTGCGTCAATCCAGTCAGTAATATAAACTTCTGCATGCGGCAAAAATGTTTCGACAGTGCCACGCAGCAAAGTCGCATAATGGCCAGACATGGGCGCAATCAACAAAACCCGAGGCGCTTTTTTGGAAACGGCCGCCGGGACATCACGTTCAAAATGCCGCAACCGGCAAAAATCATTCCGCCAAACTGTTTTTTCGGTGACATCAACCGTCTTGCCATTCACCACAGTTTCATTCAAATCAAATTGCGGCTTGCCATATCGACGTGTCGCACGTTCAAATAACTCACACATCGCCGCAATGCTACGCCCGACATGGGTATAGGAAATAGGGTTCATTGGGGAGTTAAAAAAGAAACTGCCTGATTTAGCAGCCATTCTGGCGGGGTGAAACAAACCACGATTAAATTCATATAAGTGGTAGAGCATAAGGCCTACCTTCCCTGGTTAAATATAGAAATGTCGTTGTGCTGAAATATTATCCCTGCACATTAAACTCAGTTACTTCCCGTTTCCCAGAGGTCTCAGTCAATTGTATTCTTCATCATCTGTCAATAGAAACGAACGTGAATGACCTGAACTAAATCGCAAACTCATTACACTGTCAATATTCTGACATATTACCATAAAGAATTGAAATCGTAACAAAAATTCTAAAAAATAGTCTACAGGGCCGATGGTAGAACCCCAATAAATATGTTAACATTAACCAGAATAACACAGTGAAACATAAAATTTTCTCAACATTACCTGGAAATTTGGCCGGTTCTTATAAGTTTTCATGAATTCACCTGCCAAATTGAGAGAAAACCTTGCTTATCTGCTACCAAAGTAGCACGCGACTGGTCCACTGATGTAATATAAAAATCAATTCATATTAATAGCTTAAGGGTAATTATTAAGATCAAATTAAAGAATCAGAAGCACAAGTTAAAGTGTCCTTCAAATGAGGTTTAGTTAATGTCTAGCAAAGAAAATCAGGCAATGAAGTTTTTGATGCCTCCTGAGTTTCAGTCCGAAGAAGTCGCGGCAAAAATGGCATCAGTAATGGATCACAGCCAGAGAATGGTCAATGAATTCTGGGCCAGGCAGACAAAACAAATCACCGGCACAGATTTTCAGTTTTTTGACCCGTTCGCGGCAGGTCGCGCCTTTATGCAGCTGGGCGCGCAGATGATGGCAAATCCGGCCAAATATGAATCCATGCTTCAGAATATGGCGCTACAAAACTACGCGCTCATGCAAAACACATTAGAGCGCATGAGCGGCAGAGATGTAGCGCCGGTCATACAGCCAGAGCCGGGTGATAAGCGTTTTTCTGATCAGGCCTGGTCAGAAAACCTCGTTTCAGATTTTATCAAACAATCATACCTGATCACATCAAAGTTTATGAATACCATGGTCAGTGACCTTGATGGGATTGATGCTGAAACCCACGCTAAATCGAAATTTTACACCCGCCAGTTCATCAATTCTATTTCACCCAGCAATTTTGCCTCCACAAATCCTGTGGTTATGAAAAGGGTGCAGGAAACCGGCGGCGAAAATCTGATCAGCGGTATGGAAAATCTGCTCCGCGATCTTGAGCGTGGGCAGGGTAAATTAAAAATCAGTCTATCGGACGAAAATGCCTTCACTGTTGGTAAAAACATCGCCACCACCAAAGGCAAGGTCGTTTATCAAAACGATCTTATTCAACTCATCCAATATTCACCGACAACCAAAACGGTTCATCGCCGCCCGATCCTGTTCGTACCACCCTGGATCAATAAATATTACGTTCTTGACCTGCAGCCCAAAAACAGCCTGATTAAATGGACAGTTGACCAGGGCCATACAGTCTTCGTCATTTCCTGGGTAAATCCGCGCCGTGATCTCGCCAGCAAATCTTTTGAAGATTATATGAAGGAAGGGCCATTGGCCGCCATTGATGCCATCAATGAAGCAACGGGCGAAAAAGAAGTAAACCTGCTTGGCTTCTGCATTGGCGGTATCTTAAGTGTCGCAACACTTGCTTATATGTCAGCAAAAAAAGACAAGCGGGTGAAAGCCGCCACCTTCCTCACCACCATGGTTGACCTCACCGACATTGGCGAAGCCTCTATTTTCATCGATGATGAAACACTGGACGCAATGGAAGAATATATGAACAAAAAGGGCTACCTTGAAGGCCATCATATGGCCGGTATGTTCTCATTGCTGCGCGAGAATGATCTGATCTGGTCATTTGTCGTCAATAACTATCTACTCGGCAAAGAACCGATCCCGTTTGACCTGCTCTATTGGAATTCAGATTCAACAAGACTGCCCGCTTCAATGCTGATCTATTATCTGCGCAATCTGTATAAGAAAAACGCCCTGATGAAACCGGGTAGTCTGGTGTTGGATAATGTGCCGATTGATATTGAGCAGATTAAAACACCAAGCTATTTCCTTTCAGCCAAAGAAGACCATATCGCACCGTGGCGTTCCTGTTATCCGGCGGTAAAAAAATTAAAAGGTCATGTCAGGTTTGTGCTAAGCGGCTCAGGCCACATTGGTGGCATCGTCAATCATCCACGGGCCAAGAAGTATGGCTTTCACACCAACACCAAGAAATATGACAATCCTGATGAGTGGCTGGAGTCCTCAAAAGCGCATGAAGGCTCATGGTGGACAGATTGGGGCAAATGGATTGCCCGCCGCGGCGGCAAAAAAGTCCCGGCCCGCATTCCAGGTTCGGGAAATTTAAAAGCGATTGAAGATGCTCCGGGCACTTACGTGAAAATCCGTATCAGCGATTAGTAAAGACTTTGCCTGCAAAAGCAAAAAACCAGCCTGCCGTGAAGGATAAGGCAGGCTGGTTTTTTTGTCAGTCTAGGTAGAATTCAGTGCTTAGTCACAATTTACATTGAATTTGCGAACCATGATATTGTCGGTCTCATCAATCTCCTGAATTTTATTGTAAGGGTCAACAACCGCATATACGGTCACAGGCGTGTCTCTGACTTCGGTCTGGAAGATCCCTTCTTCAATCAACCCCTGAGACGCCCGGCGCACAAGAATGTAAGTCTCTTCGCGGCTGAGAGTGCCGGTTGCTTTATTGCCGACATCAAGCTGAAATTTTTTGATAGCGCCTCTGGTGATCGGGCCTTTCACGCCGTCAAAATCCTTTGGCCCATAGCCAAGCACATAAAGCGCTTTTTGCTGGAAGCGAACTGAAGAGGCGTCAAAGTTTTTAATCCGGGTTGTTTGCGGCGTGAAATTGCGACCCTTTTTGACAGTGTTTTTACCAGCCGCAAAATCCTTGGTTTGAATTTCACCAGGCGCAAATGAATTGAGCCAACGCACTTCATCTTTGATATCAAGTGCCGTTGGCACATAAACCGCTAGAAATGGTGTAACGACAAGTCTTTTCGCCCGGCCACCGCCATCGTTTTTCACGGCAATGATGCCTTTGAACATTGGTTCTTTCGCATTACAGCCAACAAATTCAATGGACGATTCTTCTTCAATGATAAATAGGTTCGGCAGATCCTTTGCCTGGGCTGATACAGCCATCAACCCGAAGAGGCCAGAGGCAATTGTTAAGGTCTTTAATTTCAAAAAGGCGTTCATTAGTCTTCTCCCTGATGCGTATGGTTTGTTAACCCTAACGACAAAATTCTGAACATGAGATGAGCGGCTCATTCAGCTTCGGCTTAATTTATTGAAAGCTGTTCAATTTTAATGTGAAAAAAACAAATCAAAAGCCGCCACATCGAGAAGATGATCAAATAACTATGGCTTTTTTACAGCTTTAGCGCGGTTGTAAATGTAGGGTAGTTCCAGCTAAATTAAAGTAAATTGATCATTAGGAAAATCAGGGGTGTTACTAATGCACGAAATTCGAGATGCACTCATGCAAATGCTGACAAACCATATTAAGTTTCTGGAAGCTTCGGGTTTATCATTAGATCAGATTAACAGAGTTAAAGCGATAGTCGATGCGAAGGCTGCTATTTCTAATCTCGAAATTGAGATGATGAATTTACAACCAGTGTTGATACCAATCGAACAGGCCTCATCAATGGACAAAGTTGCAGCACGCCTGATCTGGTTTAGAAAATACATCAATTTATCCCAAGTTCAGTTTGCTAAAAGTCTAGGTGTTGGGGTTGGGCAATTAAACAATTGGGAAAGAATAGTAAACAGAGTGTCGATAGAAGGTGCGCTAAAAATCAATGCAGTCTACGGGCTATCATTGGATTTTTTGTATTTGGACAAAAGGGAATTTCTACCAAAAGAAATGCTTATAGCACTCGCTTCTAACCCAATTCATTATTCAACTAATTTAGTTGATCCAAAGTAAGTTTGTCTAACTTCTTTAAGAATGCATATAAGGTCAGTTTCGACATCATCCTTGACCTACGCAGTGGCACAGCACCAGTTGCTTGTGGGCAACCTGAATGTGCACTAAAAAGAGAAAACAAAGCTACCTATACGAAGAAGGGAGCAAGCATTTTCGCTTGCGCACATGGCATCCCGCGAAAGCGGTGCCCGGCGCGATGCGCCGCACCTCGTAGGCCCATGAGCTTCGCTCATGGAATAGCCGTGAGAGAAAATTAAGCATTCCCGATTAATATCCCGGCGCCAAACACAATCAAACCGCCAACAACAACTTCAAACGCAGCGCGCAGAAATTTGGTGTCCATATATCTGGCCCTGATCCAGGCAATCGCCCAAAGCTCAATAAGAACAAAAACAATCGCCACCACAGTTGCCATGTAAAAATCATTAATGAGATAAGGTATAGTATGCCCCAGCCCGCCGATCATCGTCATGATGCCGGTGATCCAGCCACGAAGAACCGGGCTGCCCCGCCCGGTGAGAATGCCATCATCAGACATCGCTTCTGTAAAGCCCATGGATATCCCCGCCCCGACAGAGGCCGCTGTGCCGACAAGAAACGTCTCCCATGTGCTGTGGGTCGCAAAGGCCGCGGCAAATACCGGTGCAAGCGTTGAAACGGAACCATCCATCAACCCGGCCAGCCCGGGTTGGACATATTGCAAAACAAACATCCGCTTTTGGGTGTCTTCTTCAAGCGCCCTGGCATCTTTATCAAGGTGCTGTTCTGTCAAGCGTTCCGCGAGGCTTTCATGCTCCCGTTCGGCAATGGCGAGGTCACCCAATAATTTCCTGATAGAAGTGTCCTGGCTACGCTCGGTCGCCCGTTCATAAAACCGGCGAGTTTCAAATTCAATCACTTCAGCCTGTTCACGAACCGCATCAAGTCGCAACGGTGTTGCAAGCCATAATGGCTTGTGGTGGATAAACCCTTTCACATCAGAAGCGCGCAGCAAGGGAATGGTGTTGCCAAACTTAGCCGTGAAAAGATCAAGCAGCAGCCGGCGATGTTCGTTTTCCTCAGCCGCCAGTTCCTCAAAAACTTTGGCAGACGCCGGAAACTCGCTGCGTAATCCTTCCGCGTAATTCAGATAAATCCGCCCATGCTCTTCTTCCATGGAAATCGCAAGCGCCAGGATTTCTTTCTCACTGAGTTCTGAAAAACGTTTCATGAGCCACTCCTTTTCAGGCATTGAGTTAGGGTTTACATTAAATTAATGTTTCACAGTCCATAGCATACATTAGAATAATTCTAAACTAAAATTTGAGCAAAATTTATCATTTGCCTGTAAAATTGCCTCAATTGAGCAACGCTTGCCTGATTTATTAAGATGAACAAAAAAGCCTGACGGAGAGAAAATGGGAGTGGTCAACAAATCGCTGGATATGATCGGTGACTGGATCGCCGACCGGCTAGAATCCACCAGCAGCGGTTATGAACCGTTCACCCCGTCAGACCCTGAAACTCTGGCCCGGGTGCTCCAGCCGGGTGATATTCTGCTCGTAGAAGGCAATCAGAAAATCTCGGCAGCTATAAAATATCTGACCCAGTCGACCTGGTCACATGCCGCCCTTTATGTTGGCGATGCCCTCGTCGGCACACCCTATATGAACGCCACAGAAGCTCAGCAAAATGGCAAGGAAAAAGAAACATCACTGTCCAAGGGCGCGGATACAATCACGAGCGTTTCTGGTGGTGATCTGAATTGCCTGATCGAGGTTGAGCTAGGGCTTGGATGCATCGCCGTGCCGCTGACAAAATATCAGACCTATAACACCAGAATTTGCCGGCCCGTAAACCTCACCCCGGAAGACAGAGCTGCCGTCGTCAAATTCATGGTAGATCACCTTGGCATTAAATATGACATGCGCAATATTCTCGATCTGGCGCGGTATTTATTCCCGACCCCGCCCATTCCGGTCCGCTGGCGCCGGCGTTTATTGCAGCTTGGTTCAGGCGAGCCAACCCGCGCCATATGTTCAACCCTCATCGCCCAGGCCTTTCAAAAGGTGAATTATCCCATCCTTCCGCGCATTGAGCGCGTGCGGGGGGAGCGGGCAGCCACCAGTGAATACAGCATCCGCGAAATATTGCATATTCGTCACCACAGTTTGTTTGCCCCGCGTGATTTTGACATTTCACCTTATTTTGCCATCATAAAACCAACCATTGAATATGGCTTTGATTATAAACGCGTCAAATGGGCAAAGGTGGCAGAGGAAGCAACCGCTAACAACAAAGCCATTGAAAACGAAGAAAAAAATGATGAAGTCGCGGCGCCTTCATCTGCAAAACAGGGCTGAGCGACCCCAATTCGCAGAAAAAATGCACTCGCCTGTCATCAAATCCTTGGCGTTCAGATGAAACGGTGATATTTCTTCGCTCCATGACAGACAAAACATTACAAACACCCTTAAAAAATATCCGCAATTTCTCGATTGTCGCTCATATCGACCACGGTAAATCCACCCTGGCTGATCGGCTGATCCAGCTTTGCGGCGGCCTGACCGCGCGCGAAATGCAGGAGCAGGTGCTTGATAATATGGAGATTGAGAAAGAGCGCGGTATTACCATTAAAGCGCAAACAGTCCGCCTTGATTATCAGGCTGAAGATGGTGAAACTTATCAGCTCAATCTGATTGACACCCCCGGCCATGTCGACTTTGCCTATGAAGTCTCCCGCTCCCTGTCAGCGGTTGAAGGCTCGCTTCTTGTGGTGGATGCATCACAAGGGGTGGAGGCACAAACCCTGGCCAATGTTTATAAAGCGATTGAAAACGACCACGAGATCATCACTGTCCTCAATAAAATTGATCTACCTGCCGCCGAGCCTGAGCGCGTCAAAACGCAGATTGAAGATGTCATCGGCCTTGATGCGTCAGAAGCTGTGGAAATTTCAGCTAAATCCGGCCTTGGCATCGCTGATGTGCTTGAAGCTATTGTCACCAGATTACCAGCGCCGAAAGGTGATGTCGAAGCCCCGCTCAAAGCTATGCTGGTAGATAGCTGGTATGATGCCTATTTGGGCGTAGTGGTACTGGTGCGCATTATTGATGGCACCATGCGCAAAGGCCAGAAGATCAAGCTCATCTCAACGGATGCCAATTACCTGATTGACAGAGTAGGTGTCTTTCGCCCCAAACAAGACCTGACCGATCATCTCGGCCCGGGTGAAATCGGCTTTTTCACCGCTGCGATCAAGCAAGTCGCTGATACCCGCGTTGGTGACACGATCACAGAAGAGAAAAAACCATGTCTTGAACCCTTACCCGGCTTTCAACCAGCCCAGCCGGTTGTGTTTTGTGGTCTTTTTCCGGTTGATAGTTCAGAGTTTGAAAACTTAAGAGACGCCATGGGCAAGCTGCGCCTCAATGATGCTAGTTTCGAATTTGAGATGGAAACATCAGCCGCTCTTGGCTTTGGCTTCCGTTGTGGCTTTCTCGGGCTGCTCCATCTTGAAATCGTTCGCGAACGTATTGAGCGCGAATTTGATATTGAGCTGATCACAACAGCACCCTCGGTGATTTATAATGTCTACCTGACAGATGACACCATGGTTTCAATGCACAACCCGGCTGACATGCCAGACATTGTTCGCATTGATCATATCGAAGAGCCTTGGATCACCGCGACCATTCTGGTACCAGATGATTATCTGGGCGCAGTGCTGAAACTTTGTGAAGATCGCCGCGGCCGCCAGACCGACCTGACCTATGCCGGCACACGCGCTATGCTTGTCTATGAACTGCCGATGTCAGAAGTTGTGTTTGATTTTTACGATCGTCTCAAATCAGTCTCGAAAGGTTATGCCTCATTCGATTATCAGCTATTGGGATATGAAACCGGCAACCTGGTGAAAATGTCAGTTCTGGTCAATGCCGAACCGGTTGACGCGCTCTCAATCATGGTGCACCGCGACAGGGCAGAGGCGCGCGGCCGGGGTATGTGCGAAAAACTGAAAGAACTGATCCCGCGTCACCTCTTTAAAGTTCCAATTCAGGCGGCCATTGGCGGCAAGGTCATTGCCCGCGAAACAATCGCCGCCCTGCGTAAAGACGTTACCGCAAAATGTTATGGCGGTGACATTTCAAGAAAGCGCAAACTATTGGATAAGCAGAAAGCCGGTAAGAAGAAAATGCGCCAGTTCGGCAAGGTCGAAATTCCGCAGGATGCCTTCATCCAGGCCCTGAAAATGGACGATAATTAAAAGTAGATAATGAAAAAAGGCTCAGAAAATTCTGAGCCTTTTTATTTACGGTAAGTTATCTGGGTCTCAATTCGTAATGATAATGCGCGAGCGACCACGGTGACGTCGCATCAGGCTGTACAAAGTGCGTGCAGCGGATGGCGCAAGCCTGATGCAGCCATGAGACGCCGGGCGCCCAAGGCGAGAAATATAGTTTGTCCCGTGAATGGCATAGCCACCTTTGAAAAAAATCGACCACGGCATCGGTGAGTTATTATATTTACTGGAGTAATGCATCCGCTTCATCACGGTTGGCCGGTATCGACCGCGCGGTGTATAATAACCGCGCCGCGCCGTTGAAACACGCCAGCTATAATGCTCTACACCATTGACATAAACCCGCATCATCTGTTGTGAAATATCGATCCGCGCCACAACACTTGCTGCATGAACACTCATCGCATTCGCTTGCGCTGGTATAATAAAGGCCAGCATACCTAATCCTGTAATTCCGGCTAAAATTAAATTCCAAATTTTTTGTCGCACATCTAACCCCGCTTTGGTTTGGATTCCGTTGTAGAGTGGTATGATTTTCACTCGGGTGAACCACCAGCCTAACAAAGCCATCCTAACAGAACCTTATTGCCAGGCCTGAGCCGCTCTGAATGAAATAACAATATTTGTTAGTCAATCTGCCAATCATATTAAGCAAGCATCACCAATCTGCTAGGATGGGCGAAACGAGAGTTGATCTAACATTGATCTAAGTTTGATCTGCACATGATGATAAGTTGATCACAAGGCGTTAGATAAAAAGGGAATTTAAGGTAAAAGCGGCAATGGCAAAACAAACCACAAAAAAACGCAGCAAGGGGCCGGTCAAAAAAAAGCCGCCGGCCAAAAACACCATTGCCCTGATTTATGATTTTGATGGCACCCTCAGCCCACGCAACATGCAGGAATATGCGTTCCTCCCAAAAATTGGTATGGATCCGGGCAAGTTCTGGTCAGAAGTCAGCAAACTATCGATCGAACGTGAAGCAGAACCGCTCATCACCTACATGCACCTGATGTATCAAATCGCCAAAGACAAAAACATCGAGATCAAACGCGATGACCTCGTGGCCCAGGGCAGGGATGTTGAGTTTTGCCCGGGCGTTGAAAAATGGTTCGGTCTGATGGAAGCTTATGTCAAAAAACAATCTTCAGGTCTGGTGAATGTGCGTCACTATCTGGTCTCTTCCGGCTTAAAGGAAATCGTCGAGGGAACGAAAATCTATCCCCATTTTCACAATGTCTTTGCGTCAGAATATTTTTTTGATGCCTACGGTCTTCCCTACCCGAAACGCGTCATTACAGACACTTCAAAAACCCAGTATCTGTTCCGCATCAACAAAGGGGTCGAGGATGTAAACCTCTCTATTAATTCTCACATGCCTGAAAAAGACCGTCCCATCCCCTTTTCACAAATGATCTATTTTGGGGATGGCGAAACGGACGTACCTTCCATGGCAGTCACGAGACAGAACAACGGATTTGCCATCGCCGTTTACCCGAAAGAGAAACCAGCAGACATCTGCAAAGAGCTGTTTAAAGTCGGCCGCGTCGATTTTTATGCTGAGGCTGACTATACAAAAGGCTCAGATCTGCATCTGCGCACTTGTTTGCTGATCGACAAAATATTAAGCGATATCAAAGTGAGGGAAGAAAAAGAAAAGCTATAACAGGTATTTAAACCAAAAATTTCGGATATTTCAAGATACTGGCATGTATTGGTGATGAATAGATGAGGCGGCCTGAGTATAGACGCAAGAAGTAGGCGGGCGCCTTGAGTTCATTGCTAGTATATACTGCTGTGAGCGAAACTTGGCGCGCCACCTATCTTAGGAACAACTATAGCACGAAAAAGACAAATTTGCTAGGTCTAACTGATGCGATAAAAAATTGTAGAGTGAAGGTTAAGACTGCGTTAAAAATATAAGGACCAGTTCGCGTATCATAGATCAGATTACATTGATCACAAGCGGGTGAAATTATGAAGCGACCGATTCAAAAATCAATTACAGTCCTGTGGTTCACGACCGCTTTTCTGGCCATCGCTCTTGTCTCGTCATTTGCAGCATCAAAAGATAAAAAAGACGAAAAGCCAGATCCAATCCCGGCCAGCAAATTGTTTGGCTTTGTCCTCAAAGGCGCCGAGCAAAAACCTAAAGCCATTGGTTATTATACAAGAGGCTGCCTTGCTGGCGGCGAAGCGCTTCCAGTCACCGGTGAAGCCTGGCAGGCTATGCGCCTCTCTCGCAACAGAAACTGGGGCCACCCGAAACTGATCAGGTTTCTAGAAAACTTCGCCAGAGACGTCAGAGACAAAGATGGCTGGCGCGGCGTTCTTGTTGGCGATCTTTCACAGCCGCGTGGCGGCCCCATGCTGTCCGGCCACCGCTCCCATCAGATGGGGCTCGATGCTGATATCTGGCTCAACCAGATGCCAGGCCGTGAGCTGAGCTATAAAGAACGGGAAGAAACCTCCGCCGTTTCAATGCTGGATAAAACCGGCCTTGCTGTCAACAAAGCGGTATGGACTGATAATCACGTCAAGGTGATTAAACGGGCCGCATTATTTCCGGAAGTGCAGCGGGTTCTGGTCCACCCTGCCATTAAAAAAGCGCTTTGCGAAGCGGCTGGAGATGACAGAGACTGGCTGCGCAAAATTCGCCCCTGGTGGGGGCACCATTACCATATGCACATTCGCTTAAAATGCACAGAAGCCTCATGCAAAGCTCAGGGCGGCACCCCGGCTGGTGATGGCTGTGGCAAACCTCTGGATTATTGGTTTAAACTATTAAGAAACCCGCCAAAACCGAAAAAACCTTCAGGCCCACCCAAAAAACGCAAAGTCAGAGACCTGAACTGGATGCCCGCCGCTTGCCGCAGAGTGTTAAAAGCCGACAACCCGCCATTACTGAAAGCAACAGAACTCTCAGAAGGAATTGAACTACCAGTGAGAAAAGCTGTGGCAGGCAGTGTTGTTGCAAAAGAAAAATCTGAATAAGGTCAAGCCAGAGACCGAACAGTTTTGCCTGTCTCAATCGGTCTCTGCCTGTCTCAACCTGTCTCTGTCTGCCAGTCAGGCATGTTGAGGTTGCGGCAATCGCCTTGGTAAAATCATCACCGAAAGCAGGATGATAAAAGCCGCAAGCGATAAAATGCGGAACAGCGTATCAAAACCAAAGCTTTCATAAACATATGAGATCAAAGGCAAGGTCGCAGCAAGCACAGTGAAACTCACCACAAACCGAACCCCATAAATCCGCGCTCGAAACTCACCCGTTGCCATCTTGCTGATCATATAATCATTAATCGAGATTTGCCCGAACGCCCCAAGCATAAACCCAAGCGCCACAACAAAAGCAAGCCCATCAGTAAGCCCCGGCATCAATGCAAAGCAAATAAGCTGCAATCCGGCCAGCAACATAAACACCTGCCGCGGCCCGAATTTATCCAGTGAATATCCAACAATTAACTGCGCCAGCGAAGCAACCGTGAATACGATAAACGCAAACAACCCGATCATGGTCGCTATGTTCGCTTCTCCCGGCAATAAATTGCTCAGCAATTCGCCAGATGTAAACCAGCTTACAAAACTGTTCGCAAGGTCCTGCAAACGTTCGTCGAATATTTTCGGCAGGGCAAAAGTGGTTGATTGAAAAATCACCCCCGAAACAGCTGTTGTCACAAACACAATCGCTGAGAACCGTTTCAGGAAGGATTTATAATCAGCCGTCATCGACGGTGTAGTTTTAGGGCCAGTTGCTTTGCTTCGGTTCCTAGAGGCAGCAATCGCTTCAAAACGTAAAATACCATAAAGAAATCCAAGCCCGATCGAAAAGAAACCAGGCAGAATAAATGCCATGCGCCACCCGCCATTATCAATCAGATAACCGGTAATCAGCGCAGCACTTGCCACACCAAGGTTACCCCACACTCCATTTGAGGCAAGCCGCATGCCTGTGTCTTTCCATTTAATCGAAACAATCGCTAACCCGACAGGATGGTAAATCGCCCCAAAAAGACCAATCATAAACAGCCCGATACCGACCTGAAAGGGAGTAGAGGCCAGCCCTGTGCCGATAGAAGCTAGCCCAACGCCGATAAAAAAGATCACCATCATCCCGTCCCGGCTCCATTTGTCGGCAAGCCATCCGGCTGGCAGAGCAAAAACCCCAAATGCAAAAAAGCCAGGTGTCGCAAATTTCAACAGTTCCCCATAGCTAAGTCCCCACTCTGCACTTAACGCCAGAGCAGCCACAGTTGCAAAAATCAGCATAAACAGATGGTCAAGAAAATGGCCGAAATTCAGCAATAGGAAATAGGCGCGATCACGTGTCATCAAAACCCTCAAGAGTCTGGTTTATATCAAAAAGAGTGAATATCAGTTGGTGATTTGAAAAATCCCCTGCATCATAGACTTGACCTAATATCGCTGTCCTGCCATCTTTCGTCGAAATACTGCCAAATTTCAAGCGCAAATCAATGAATAAACATCTGACAGCCTGTACCTGTGAGCCAGAATTGAAATAAGAGGACCGGTCGCAATGAGAGCAAAAGACCACACTACCAACGCCAGTGATTACCAGCGTCTGCCACAATCCATTGGCGTGATGACCAAAACCGCGACCAAAGGCACTTTCATCCCACCCCATAAACACGAACGTGACCAGCTATTATTTGCGAGGACTGGCATCATGCGGGCTGAAACCAGCACCCAGTCATGGATTGTCCCGGCTGACAGAGCGATTTATATTCCGGCCAACACAGTCCATTCAGTCACCATGCGCAGTGACGTTGAAATGCGAACTCTTTACATAAGTCCCGGCTCTGCCCCCGAGTTACCGAAACATCTGATTGTTCTGCGGGTGACAAATCTGCTGCGTGAATTGATCATCGCCCTCAGTAATGAAGAGAAAATTTATAAGGAAAACAGCCGTGCTGGCCACATCGCCAAATTGATCGAAAGTGAAATCGGCCTCGCCCGACAGTTGCCACTACACATTCCCCTGCCCAATGACAAACGGCTGCAAAAACTCTGCACTGCGATTTTTGAAAACCCGGCCTCTCGCCTCACGCTTGATAAATGGTCAGAAAAGGTTGGTGGCTCCCCCCGCACATTGGCAAGGTTGTTTGAAAAAGAACTGGGTATGAGTTTTAACAAATGGCGCCAGCGGGTTCGGTTTTATAATGCCTTTGAAGCTTTATCAAGCGGCGAACCTGTTGCAACGGTGGCCAATAAAAATGGATATAATAGCGCCAGTGCGTTTTCTTCAGCGTTTTTTAAAGCCATCGGCCAGCGCCCCTCTGAAATCAAAGAGCAGGCAGGAAATTAGCATATCACTCAATAATGTTTCAGTGCCTAGGAACGAGGCAAACCCAACTGGCCTATGATCGAAGCTCAGCCCAAAGGTCATATTCATCTGAATGGGTCACATGAACGCTAAGCCTGTCACCCGGGCGAAGTTCAGTTTCACCATTTAAGAATACACAGCCATCTATTTCAGGCGCATCCCAAACAGAACGACCAATCGCCCCCTCTTCGTCAACCTCATCAATCACAATCTCAATATCTCGTCCGACTTTCTTTGAGAGCACATTTGAGCTGACCTGCTGCGCCTTTTTCATAAAACGATGCCAGCGTTCTTCCTTCAGTTCCGCCGGCACATGATCCGGCAGCGAATTCGAGCGCGCCCCTTCAACATTTTCATATTGAAAGCAGCCAACCCGGTTAAGCTGTGCCTCTTCCAGCCATTCAAGCAGAATTTCAAAATCCTCATCTGTTTCACCGGGAAAGCCGACAATGAATGTCGAGCGCACAGCAATATCAGGGCAGATGTTGCGCCACGCCTCAAGCCGTTCAAGCGTTTTCGCCTGAAAGGCAGGGCGGCGCATATTTTTTAAAACGGAAGGGCTCGCATGTTGAAACGGTACATCAAGATATGGCAGGATCTTCCCTTCAGCCATCAGCGGAATGACCTCATCCACATGTGGGTAAGGGTAGACATAATGCAGCCGGTTCCAGACCCCAAGCTCCCCAAGCCCTTCGCAAAGTTCATAAAAACGGGTTGCAATGGTCCGGTCTTTCCAGCTTTCTTCTTTATATTTCACATCCAGCCCATAGGCGCTGGTGTCTTGTGCGATAACAAGCAGCTCCTGACAACCAGCCTCAACCAGTCGTTCAGCCTCTCTTAGTACTTTATGTATCGGTCGGCTTTGCAGCGGCCCGCGAATAGAAGGAATAATACAAAACTGACACTTATGATTGCAGCCTTCAGAAATTTTCAGGTAGGAATAATGACGGGGTGTTAACTTCACGCCTTCAGCCGGCACCAGGTCCAGATGCGGGTTAGCCTTAATCGGCACAGCCCGTTGCACTTCACCAACAACAGCCTCATATTGTTGCGGCCCGGTAATGGCCAGAATATTGGGGTGCAGCTCACGAATGGTTTCAGCTTCACCGGCAAGGCAACCTGTCACAATCACCTGCCCGTTTTCATTCATTGCCTCAGTAATCGCCCCAAAGCTTTCTTCACGTGCGCTGTCAATAAACCCGCACGTGTTCACAACAACAACATCCGCCCCGTCATATGAAGGAGAAACATCATACCCTGTCGCGCGCAGCTTGGTTAATATCCGCTCAGAATCAACAAGCGCTTTCGGGCAACCCAAACTGACGAAACCAACCTTTGGCGCACGCAAAGTCATCAACAAAAACCTTTCAAACAATAAGCCAGATCCAGACAGGTTAACATTCCCATCGGCAAGCAAAGCAGGGTAACGCACCGCACACGCAATCAAACCGCACTTTTCAGTGCCATTTGAGAACACTTCAAGAGCAAACAGCAACTTATTTTCATTATGAAATAATAACAGCCCCGGAAACTCTTCGTTACCGGGGCAATGTTAAAGACCAATACTTATGGTAGATCAGGGCTTATTGCAAAATATTTTTCAGCACGTTGCCGTTTTCCTGATTGCCGTCAATAATACCGTTTAGCAGGCCTTTCATTTCCTCACTGGAAATCTTTTTCTTTTTCAGGTCTTTGACCACCTTTTTCACACTGTCAACGGTATCTTCTATTGCAGCGCCATTATTTTTCAGCAAACCGTCAGCATCAGGTGTGAACTTAGGGTTAGAAAGCGGCCCCTTCACGCGGATGGGAATGTTAATCCCGGCAAGCGACGCAACGCCGCCCTGCCCAGCAAGGCTATTCACGAGTTTCGGCTGCAAGCCATAATCAATCTGTTCAGCAGGCAGGTTCACAACCCCTTCACCCGTGAGCCGCAACAAAGGCCCTTTCATCGTAAGGTCTTTGTTCTGCACAATGCCTTTGTCAATTAAAAGGCTGGCCGTCAGGTCGCTAAAATCAGTTTTCTCAGTTGGTTTACCAGAAGGAGCGAACAACTTGCCCTGCTGTAAGTTACGCAACATACCTGGAATATTAACCCCTTCAATCGCCCCGTCGCTAACCGCAATTTTACCCGTGCCGTTAAGCGCGCTGATCATCTCCTGTTCGGTGTTACCAGCACTGGTAATATCAAGGTCAATATCACCGACCCCGGATAACCATGCGAACTCAGCGGTATTTTGCAGCAATGGTTTAATGCGAATTTTCGATAAGCCAATTTTGCCTTTTAAAGTCGGGCGCGGTTTCGAAGCATTAATGCTCATATTAAGAGAGCCACTGCCACCATAAAGTTTAAAATCAGGGGCCTGCGCTGTCATCACACCGGCGACCACTTTGACAGCAAAATTAGCCTGATCAATCTGATGTTTTTTTATAACAAGCCGCGCCGCTTGCACCTGCACAAAGCCATCAAATCCGTTTAAAAATGAAAGGTCCACTTTAGCGGAATTCCATGCTGCTAACGCAGTTTTACGCGGCCCGGCATTGTCAATCGCGCCGCGTTTGATTTCATTTTGCTGGGCAAGGTAAGGCGAAAGGTCCAGCAGATCAGATTTCAGCTTGGCTTCAATTTTAGGGCGCGGGCTATCCGGCCGCACTCTGAGCGAGCCGATTAACACAGAATTATCCATCTTTATGGTGGCACTGTTCAGCACCATCACATTCGGGTTACCTTCAAGTTTACCGCGAATATAAGCCCCACCATAACCTTGTTTGGGAACATCAACGCCAACCCAGTTCAGCAGTTTTTGCAGCGAATACGTCTGAATATCGGCGTCGCCTTTAAATTCAATCTTTTCACCAAGACGTAACTTGCCGTCATATTTCCCTTCAAACCGATCCGAATTAATGCGGATTGATGAATCGATCGGTTCACCATTCAGAAGTGTGCCAAGCGTTGCCAGTTGCGCCTCAACGGCAATCCGGTCTTCAAGGTAGCGCAGCGTCCCCTTAGCGGAAACATTCTGGTCAGCAGAAGGTGCCTGTAATGTCATGTTAATGGCACTGATGTCTGTTTCAGAATTTGTCTTCTGGTCAATCAGTTTAACGGCGCCGTTAACAATCTCAATCTCACCGACCTGAATATCGGCAACACCGGCAGAACCTGTTTTTTGGGTCGCAATACCCTCATCAACATCAGGTCCCTTGGGGTCGGCCGTAGTCACTTCAGCCGGTGTTTTCGTTTCGTCAGAAGGGGGCTCATTTGATGTGTCCTGATTGTCAGCCTTTTCTTTTTCAGCTTCTTCTTTTTCAAGCTTTTCAAGTGTGCGGGCAATGATGTCACTGGTATCCAGCGTTTCGACCTGCGCCACCTTAAATGAAGGCAGGTTTCTTTTCAGTGTCCGCGCGCTGGCAGATTTAAATTCATAGTTTGTTTCACCCTGTCCGTTTTTAATCAGTGCAATTTCCGGCCTGTGCAGCACAATCCGGTTCACTTCAACTCTTTTGCTTAATAGCGGCAGAATTTTGAGATCAGCCTGCAAACGCCCGAGGCTCAGAAAATCAGGCCCTTTAATTGAAGCCGGGTTGTGAATAACAATATTATTCAGGTCAACGCCGAAACTAGGGAAAAACCGATAAGAAATTTTTCCTTTAAATGAAACATCTCGTCCGGTCTCTTTTTTCAGAGCGGATGAAATCTGCCGTTTAACTGTTTCAGGTGGCACAATGAACGGGATGGCAAAGGTCGCCCCCACCATCAGTATAAGCAAAGCCGCCACACCAATACCCAGCCCAAGTGGCCATGATATACCTGAAGAAGAAAGAGAGGACGCCTTACGCGAAGACATACCTTCAGTACTCATTTCAGCGTCACGGGGGTCTCGTTTGCCAACACCCATTGTCGACCTGACATCAACCCCGCCCCTATCTCCTCTGGCTGAGAAAGAAGAGGGAAGATCATTCGTTTCAGTATCGTATGCGGATTGATCAAAAGACGCAGGCTGATCAGCGCCGCCCGCATCATGCATGTCTCTGTCATTTTTAAAGAACGCACCCGATTGAGCAGACGCATCATGAAATTCGGTGTCTTCAACCAGTTCCTGAACATCATATCTCGGGTCGTGTTCAGCGCCGGTTTGCTTAAGTGCGCGCTGGTTTTCATTGATTTCCGCTAGTGCAGAGCCTTTAAGGTGGCCTGAGTTTAATTGGCCTGAGTTTAGTTGGCCTGAGTTTAGGTGACTTGAGTGCTGGTCAGCCTGCATCTCGCCTTCCGGAGCGCCATCCTGTCTTGCGTGGGCTCCATCACGGGCATCAGTCGCATACGGATCCCCACCCTGTTGGTAAGCCGGGTGGTTGCCTTGCCCGCCAGCATACATACCCGCTTGCGAACCGCTGTCATATCTGCCGTCTTGCCTCTCAGCGCCAGCACCATTTTGCGCAAAGCGTCCATCACGTTGAGCTTGCTCAGCTGCACGCTGGTCAACAACACGGTTTTCAGCATGTCTTACATCTTGAGGATTAATTCTTGGGTCTTGCTGGTTTTGAAACTGCCCGCCCATTTGCCCGTTAATAGGCCCCTGAGTTCCGCCGCCCTGATGTCCACCAGCCGGATTCGCGCCAGCCGGATTCGCACCAGTTTGTCCGCCAGGTGCGCCAGCTCCCTGAGTAGCCAGGTCACGCACTTCTGCGACTTGCCCGGCAGGCAACCAGTTGTCAAACCCCTGCCGCCAGAGATAATCACCATCAAGCAATTCTCTGTTCTGCACCAGATGAGCAAGGTCACTGTCAGTGACAGGGCCATACTGCTTACCATCTCTGGCGATGTACCACTGATTTTGCATATATAAAACCCAGCTTAGTCGTATAAATAATTATACGTTACCCTATGTTAAAAAACATCGTTCAGCAAAAACGAACACAAGCCAAACTTCCGCACGCTAATTTTACTCAATGCGAAGCTATGTTGCTACCCTACTATTCATCTATCATGTTGATTTGGCCATTCAACCGCAAAATATCAACAGATTAAGGGGAAAACGCGGCAACAAACATTATTTAACCCCGCAATTAAACGCACTTTACCCCAGGTTTCGACAATCATCACTCATTATTAAGACATTCTCACCTCAAATTGAACAGGTAGTTTCCGCAGTAAATTAAAAATAAACGTCAGTTAATTTGCACCATTCTCATGACATTCACAGGAAATATAGCCTGAGATAATCCCCATCAGTGTGAAAGATGTCAAAAGGTCCTCAATCAAGACCTGATTACAAACCACCCCTGAATGATTTTTGAAAATTAACCTAACGAGTGCAATATTATGCCACAAACAGCCATGTGCAGAGATAATAGTATCGCATGGCTCGCTATGGCGCAAAAAGCAGGCGCTGGGTTCATAGACAAGATATCAATCAACAGGGGCAAGGACAAAATCTTGCGACACAAAGACATGATAAAAGATACTGAGTTTCCCTCCACAATACGCTTCAGCCTGTATGCAGGGCTGTTCATCATTGTGGCCATCCTGGTGATCTCGTCGGTCACTTCGCTTTGGGGGCTGCAACGAGCGGTGCATTATCTGGAACGCGCCGACCATTCCTATGGCCAGCTCGCACAGGTCTCGACGATCGAATCAAAAATCAACCAGTTCCTGCTTTCTGAAATTGCAAATTCAGTCAATTTTCAAAATCGTGAAAATCTGATTGAAGCAAGCCCTCAAATCATCACTGAAGAGCTGGGTGAACTCCAGCAGGCCATTCAGAAGGAAACGGACTTCGTCAAGCAAACAGGCACCAAAGATAACATCCAGGAAGAAATCGACACCGCCATCCAGATTGCTTCTGTTTTTATTCGCATGCACCTCGCCGCCGCCCATGAAACAAAGCAGCGCGATAGTATGGAAAGCGCAGACGCTGTGCGCTCTTTCTTTACCAATGTAGTTGAGGGAAACGACAAACAGCTAAGTGAAGTTATCCGCAACATCGTGAAAGGTGAGCAAGAAGAAGTCAAAGAGGTGAAAGAAGAACTCACAAGGCTCACGAAAAACATCACCTTAACCACCGCCACCCTTGCCGTCATTACCACATTAGGTATCATCGGCATGGCTCTGTTCCTCGCCCGTTCGATCGTTGTTCCCGTCCAGATATTGGCAACAGGCGCTGAGCGTGTTGGCGCCGGTCAGTTGAACTATCGCATTGAATTACCTAGAGAAGATGAGTTCGGTCTTGTAGCTTCTCGTTTTAATAAAATGGCTGGCGAACTAGAAACACAGCAAAATCTACTGCGCTCTGCCAATGAAAGATTAGAGCTGGCCGTTAAAGAACGCACCAGCGAGCTTGAGCAAAGCAACAACCGCCTGCATCAGATTGATGAGACAAGACGCAAATTTTTCTCAAATGTCAGCCATGAATTAAGAACACCGGTAACTGTGCTGCTTGGTGAAGCTGAAGTCGCGCTTCGCTCTGGCAAAGCGACATTGGAAGACATGAAACAGGCCATGAAACGCATTGTCGCCAATGGCGCATTTCTGCGCCGCCGCCTGAATGATCTTCTCAGCCTCGCCCGCTCTGATGATGGTGAGATCAAGCTTGAATTAAAAGAAGCCGTGCTGAATGAAGTGGTTGAAGAAGCCGTTGAAACCGCCAGTGCCTATGCCGAAGCAAATGATGTAAATCTCAACTTCATCACACCGGGCAATGAAGATTTCATCGCCAATATTGACGAAAGCTGGTTCAGACAGTGCGTTCAGGTTTTGATCGATAATGCCGTAAAATTCTCAAAACCGGATGATACCATTACTGTGACAGTCAAAGAGCAAGACGGCCAGGCTCTCATAGAGGTTCTGGACGAAGGCCCCGGCATTGAGGAAGAAGCCCTGCCGCATATTTTTGACAGATACTATCAGGCAAAAGAAGGCCAGAAACGCGAGGGAACTGGCCTTGGTCTTGCAATAGCACATTGGATAGTCACCGGCCATGGTGGTCAGATATGGGCAGAAAATCGAAGCGATAACAAAAGACTAGAAGAAGAATCCGCTGCCAGCGATCAACCGCAAACTGGCGCAAAAATCAGCATAAAGGTGAATTTGATCTAATGAATGTATTATTGGTTGAAGATGATGTAGGCATTGCCCGTTTTGTAGAACGCGGCCTGACATTAGAAGGCATGCGCGTGCAATGGACAGCCACTGGCGAAGAGGCTCTGGCATATCTGCGATCATATCAGTATGACGCCATCATCCTTGATCTGATGCTGCCGGACATGGATGGCCGCGACGTTTGCCGCACCCTGCGCGGTCAGGGGGTGTCCACGCCGATCTGCATGCTCACCGCCAAAGACAGCATTGAAGAAAAACTATCCGGCTTTGAAGTTGGCGCAGATGATTATTTAACCAAGCCCTTCGCCTTTGAAGAGCTTCTGGCCCGCATCAAGGTGATGCAGCGCCGCGCCAATAATAATATTGATGGCGAAGAAATGAACATCGGACCACTAACGCTGAACCTCGCCGCCCATGAAGCCCGCATCGGCGAGCACTTGCTAGACCTGACCCAAAGGGAATTCGCTCTTCTGGAATATCTGATGCGCTATGCAGGCAAAACGGTCAGCCGCGAACGCATCATCGAAAACGCCTGGGGCCCGGCATCAGATATCACATCCAACGCGGTCGATGTTTATGTCGGCTACCTGCGCAAAAAAATCGACGCCGTCACCAACGACCTCGAAATCAGAACCGTGCGGGGAATTGGTTTTAAACTAATGAGCAATGATAAATAGTTCTCTTTCACGGCTATTTCGGCGCTGAAGCGCCGAGGCTATATCTTTGTGGCGCTTCAGTCGCCTACCAGCAACCGCGCTATGCGGCGCAACGCGCCGGGCTACGCTAGTCGCTCCGCCATGTACGCAAGCCAGTCCGGTTGCGAAGTGGGTAAATGAAGGACCAAGAATGGGCTTGCTCCCTTCTTCGTATCTAAAATTTATGCAGTATGAGCCTAATCAAAAATAACCTTCCCGAAGAAGGTAGCCTGCCCTTTTAAAAAGGGCAGGCGAACATGGCACCCCGTGCACAAGATCAGTCCGAACGGAGCGTTAGCGAGTACGGATAAACTGATCGCAGGAAACGACGCCCGGCGCGTTGCGCCGCACCTCGTAGGGCTTTTCGCTTCTTCAGCGAAAAAGCGCCCGTGAGAGAAAGAAAACCTGAACTTGCCAAACGCTCTATTTCTCAACCATCACCTCTGGGCCGAATACCAGACCTTCAATCTTTTCCTCTAACGACGAGCCTCTAATTCAGTATTGGAAAGAACCACAAAAAATCAAAAAACCCCGGGACATGAAACCGGGGTTTTCAGACATTCATTCAATCTAGTTTCTCCGTTTTGCTTTTCTCTTGTTTTTGCGAATCTTACGTTTAAGCGCTTTGTTATTGAGCTTTAAGGTCTTCACTTTCGGCTTGACCCGTTTTGCCGGCTTAATGCAGCGTCCACGCACCCGCTTGAACGATGGCTTGCAAACACAGCGTTTGCCAACACGCCGTTCACCACTTTTGCACTTAATGCCAATAACAGGTTTCCTGACACATTTCTTACCCTTGCGGATATAGCCCTTTTTACAAACAATGCTGACAGGTTTCTTGACGCATTTACCGCGCACGCGCTTTTCATATGGCTTACACTTAATCGGCTGTTTCACACAGCGACCGTTCACAAGCTTGAATCCACGTTTGCAGTCAATCACAATCCGTACGCACTTGCCGCGCACCAGACGCTCATTTCGTTTGCAGACAATTGGCTGTTTGACACAACGACCATTCACCAGTTTAAAACCACGTTTGCAATCAATCACGATACGAACACACCGCCCGCGCACACGCCGCTCATTGGCTTTGCATTTGAGAGGGTCAGCCACAAATCCTGATGGACGCTTCGGTTCATCATGCGTGGGGTCAGGCGCAACAGTCAGATCATCAGAAGCACCCTGATCACAGCTAAAACTATGCCCTGCCACAGTCAGAATTTTCTGCTTGCCACCGACAATGGATTTAAGCGCGCAAGAAACCTTCTCGTGTTTCTTGATAGAAAAGCTCTTGACGCCTACAGCAAGGTAAGTGTTGGGGCCGGTCTTCTTAGCTTTCACTTTTCCAGCCCATGCGCGTCCGCCAGTGCAATCAACCCGGTATTTAAAACGCCCGTTGATTGATGTGCGAATGGAAAAAGCGACTTTAACAGTGCGCGGGCAACGGCCGAAATCTGCACCCTGATAACTAAGCGTGCCTTTCACTGGCTTGAGGCAAGTCACTTTTAAATGTTGCCAGCCTGAGTTCAGATTAGAGTTATTCGAATCTTCTGCGATTAATTGCGTCTCGATCTCACCCATCTTGAAGGTTTTGGTCAACCGGCCAAGATACTGGTTGCCAACCCGCTTCACACGGATGCTTTCAATCGCCATCACCACACCGGCCTGGTTCTTAATCTTGGTGAGAACGTTGCCCGGACGGTTTGCAGTGATGCGAATTTTCGCTTTCACATTTTTCGGACAACTGGCCTTTTTTTGCTGCGATAATGTCATCCAAAGTGCTGACGGTTTAAACGGCCCACAGCCAACTTTAATAGTTTTGGCTTTCGGGTGTGACGAACCGCGCACAAAGACATTAAATGTATGGTCGCCAGGTCCAACATTATAAAATTTCACACGCTCAACCAGATAGATATTCCGCTTGGAAGGTGACTGCGGTGTCGGGCGGTAATGTTCAACAATTTTGCGGGCTTTGATCGAAATGATCCCGGTTTGTTTTCCATTATGAACGAAGCGGAATTTTGCTGTTGCCGGGTTTTCATATTTGATGCGTGTGCGCACTTCAATGCGCCGCGGGCAAGTGCGTGCCTTACCAAGTTTTTTCACAAACACTTGAATCTCATACGGCTTTTCAGGCGCTTCATTATGAGTAAAGCTGGTGCAAAAAACCTTACTGCGTACAAAGCCCCGAATAACCTTGTCGCGGCGCTTGTTTGCGCTGGTGTTCCCGCGTTTAAAACGATAGCCTTTAAACTGAATGGCGACAGGGAAATCGTAGTAAGAAGCCCCATTGCTCATTCTCGAGCTGTCATTACAGGCTGCAATAATGCCAAGTTGAAATTGGAGAGGCAGTTGATTTGATTGTACTGAAAAAGCAAAAGTTCCACTGGCTATTTTTCTGGCATATTCAAATAAGTGACCAGACATCTCGTCCTTCACATTCGAGCTGCTCAATAATATGTAACCGACATCATAAGAGCCGACATAGCCTTTTTTCATCTCTGCATAAAAGCTGCCTCTAAGTGTCACCTCGTCGGGAACAATGGTGCCAAATGACGTTGCATCCGCTTCTTTTGTGACCTCAAACGTTGCCTGCGGGCCTGCTCCGGGCAGTGAGTTGCCCTCAAGCCCACTCCAACTACCCTTGATCCAGGCATTGCCGAATTGCGGCTCTCCAATTGCAAAAGCCGGTTGCAAAACCGCAAATGACAATAAAATGATGGAACTTCTGATGATAGTTTTCAAATAATCTGTAAACATTTTACCCTCCAAGAATAATAAGCTACCGGCGGGCATTTCATGAGATAACAAAAATATAAATGCACTGTCCCAAACGCCCTGATAATCATCAGTCGCAGTGAAGAGGGGATTGGTTCAATAGCGCGGTTGCTGGTGGGCAACCTGAAGCGCAGCTAAGAAAGCGCGGTTGTATGCGCCGGTTGCTGGTGGGCAACCTGAAGGCGCGCTAGTGTGCGGATGCTATGTGGGCATCTGAAGCATAGCTAAAATGTGGGCAACCTGAAGCGCAACTAGAAATGCTGGATGAGAGATAGAGATTTGTCTTTAGATCTGCTGGTTGAGAAATAGAGTGGTTAGGCGAGATCAGGTTTATTTTCTCTCACGGCTATTTCGGCGCTGAAGCGCCGAGGCTATATCTTTGTGGCGCTTCAGTTGCCTACCAGCAACCGCGCTATGCGGCGCAACGCGCCGGGCTACGCTAGTCGCTCCGCCATGTACGCAAGCCAGTCCGGTTGCGAAGTGGGTAAATGAAGGACCAAGAATGGGCTTGCTCCTTTCTTCGTATCTAAAATTTATGCAGTATGAGTCTAATCAAAAATAACCTTCCCGAAGAAGGTAGCCTGCCCTTTTTTAAAAGGGCAGGCGCACATGGCGCCTCGCGCCAGCGACGCCCGGCGCGTTGCGCCGCACCTCGTAGGGCTTTTCGCTACTTCAGCGAAAAAACGCCCGTGAGAGAAAGAAACTTAAATCTCTCCCCAACCACGAACCCCACAAACATCACCTCTAGCCCCATCCCCCGTTCACTTCACTCACACCTCAATAAGAACTAAAAACCTCAGTCTTCCCCGCCTCATCAAAGCTCAGCACATCATATTTATCCTTTGAGCCATCTTCCATCTCCATGCCGGGTGATCCAGCAGGCATGCCGGGGACAGAAAGGCCTTTCACGTCAGGTTTTTCAGCCAGCAGTTTTTTGATGTCTTTGGCGGGCACATGCCCTTCGATGATGTATGGCGAAGATTTATGATGATCACCGCTTGGTTGTTTCGCACTACCATCGCGGTTCAAAAACGCTGTGTGGCAGGAGTGCAGCTTGGGTTGCAAGCCAATTGATTTTTTAATCGCCGCCATTGAGCGGGCTTGCTTGACATCAACCTTAAAACCATTGTCTTTCAGATGATCAACCCACTTGCCACAGCAGCCACAGCTCGGGCTTTTAAAAACAGTAATGGTCGGCGCATTGTCAGCAAATGCAGCCCCGGAACCAGAGATTACGAAAATGCAGATTGCTGCAATCAAGAGCTTCACAGACGCAATGCCAGACCTTAAAATAAAATTCATTAAACAGCTCCCTTTAAGTCACAAAACACAAACTTTTAAAAATACTAATCTAATACAAGTGCTTTTAATGGCGAACAACACATAAGTCTTGTTTCTGAATACCCAAACTATCAAAACAATATAGACGAAGAAGGAAGCCTGCCCCCGATAGGGGAGCAAGCGCACATGGCATCCCACACCAGTGGTGCCCGGCGCGTTGCGCCGTATAGCGCGGTTGCTGGTAGGCAACTGAAGCGCCACAAGAATATAGGCTCGGCGCTTCAGCGCCGAAATAGCCGTGAGAGTAAGAAAACCAAAACCACCTTCTTTTCATCAGTTATGTTATTTTGAAATATTGCCATAAAACCAGAATTTAAACACTGAAAAATCAACTGCAATAAAGGGTCGCCCCAGATGAATACAGAGATGAAAAAAGACCAACCAGCCGAACCTGAAAACACCCCGCAAAACCCCGCCTCACCCATTCTGGAAACCACAGCGGATGCCATAAGCCTAGCTCGCGACCTAATGCGTACGGCGCGTCACGGCGCCATCGCAACCTTGGAGCCTGAAACAGGCTACCCGCAGGTCACCCGCACAAACTGTACGCTGACAGTATCTGGAGAACCTGTTTTTTTAATGTCAGACCTGGCCGCGCATACCAAAGCGATAAAAGAAGACCCGCGCACCAGCCTGATGCTGGGAGAACCCGGTAAAGGCGATCCCCTCGCCCATCCAAGAATAACACTTTATGGCACAACGAAACTTATAAAACCGGAGGGGGAAAGCAAAAACAAAGACGTAAATCTGCGCCAGAGATACATCAACCACCACCCAAAGGCAGAGCTATATAACAGCCTGCCGGATTTCTTTATCTATCAGATGACCGTTGAGCGCGCGCTCCTGAACGCCGGTTTTGGCAAAGCCTATCAACTCACAGGTGATGACCTGCTGCTGGATGCCGAAAAGGCAGAGCAGGTTGAACTCATCGAGCAGGGTGTGATTGATCATATGAATGAAGATCATCAGGATGCGATCCACCATTATGCTGTCACCCATTGCCACAAAAATCCGGGTAACTGGCTCATCAGTGGTTGCGACCCGGAAGGCATAGATATGATGGCCGGTGATGAAACAGCCCGGCTGAAATTCACCAAACTCTGCACAAATTCAACAGAACTGCGCGAAGAACTGGTCGCATTCGCCAAAAAAGACAGAGTTTAAAAGAGAGTATAAAGAAGAGTGAAAGTTTAAAATCTGAATGCTTAGAACGTGTGCGTCCAAAACCTAGTGCTCGTCTCGCGCTTCATATTTCCTGATCTGTTCAGGCGTGGCCTCAGTCTGGTGTTTGTCCTTCCACTCATCATAAGGCATACCATAGACAATCTCGCGCGATTCTTCTTTGCTGAGCTCAATGCCCTTTTCAGCCGCTGCGTCCTTATACCAGTTGGAAAGGCAGTTGCGGCAAAAATTGGCGAGGTTCATCATGTCGATATTCTGCACATCGGGCCGGTCGCGCAAATGCTGCACCATCCGCCGAAACGCTGCTGCTTCCAGTTCAATTCTGGTTTGTTCGTCAATCTTGCTCATAAAAACTCCTCAATCAGCATAACAGCCAAAATGACACGCCTGCCGGCAAGGTGCAATCACCTTTTCATTGGCCAGAAGCCGTGTGAAAATATCACTTAATCGCGTTGCCCATTCCTGTTGCCCCGCCTCATGCTCAATCAGATCCTGTCTGATTTCGATAAGCGCATGAGCCAGCCCGCGGCTAGTCCCGTGGGTGTACATACAATCCCCTTTTAATTGGCCGGTATATGGTTCGTTATCACCAACTGTTAATCGAGGGTCTTCACGAAGAGCTGAAAGCAAAGGTTTAACAAAGCGCGGATCCTGATCCCATAAAATGCCCGCCTGCCAGGGGCGCAGAGTGCCACGCCAGTTATCCGTAAAGCTATGCAGGGAAATAATAATCGGACAAATGTCATTTGCAAGAAACTGCTCAATATTCGCCGAAATCGCTTGGTGATAAGGCTGGTGAAACTGCTCGACCCTGTATGCCACTTCTTGAGCTGAAACATTGGCATTGGCCGGAATAACCGCCCCGTCAGAAATCTGCATAACGAGTGTCGGGTCGCCAACACCCCGGTTCGGGTCAATCAGCAATCTTGAAAATTGCGACATCACAACGGGCACATCAAGCTCTTTATTTAGACCGCGCGCAACCCCTTCGATGCCGATGTCATAAGCGATGTGTCTTGAAAACTGAGCTTCTTCAAGGCCAAGCGTGCCATATTCTGGTGGAAGTGCTGCGCTGGCATGGTCAGCTAATATGAGTAACCCTTTGCGAAGGTCCCCTTCAAGCGAATGAAATGCAGAAAATTCGGAAGTGCTGGCAGCCAAATCAGCAGGTGAAGACATCATATCAACGGATTTCATGAAAAGGTCACTCGGCAAAAAGGGAAAATTTAATGGCAATATTTCGTCAATAACAAAAATACGTCATAATTTAAAGTCAGCTAACAATAAAGTTTCATGAGGGCGGTTTGTTATTAAAGTCAAAAAACACATGCACTTAGTCAAATGACATGCTAGTTAGGTAAAATTAACAGCAAATTAATCGGTTTGAAAGGCAAAAGCCCCGATTTCATGATGAGAGTATTGAAACGCTGTTTGAAATTTGAGGGGGGTAAATCTGCTCGCTTCACCGATGAGTGAATTGAGTGAATTAGACTGCGACAATAAAAAACCGCACAAACATGACCACGAATAATTTACACGACGAAATTAACAAAGTAGAATTTGGTACAAATGATCAAAAAAATGCAAATCGGCACTGGAAGAACAACTTGCATAAGATTGTTTGCAACGGCACGCCTTATCTTCACATCCCTTATACTTTTAAGCGCTATACTCATAATTCAGTTCGCTGAAATCACACCGGCAAAAGCCGAGTTAAAGCTATGCAACACCACGTCAAGCCGGGTTGGTGTCGCTATCGGGTATAGAGATAAAAACCGCTGGGCAACAGAAGGCTGGTGGAATGTTGCCTCAAATACCTGCGAGGTATTGCTAAAAGGGAAATTAATCGCCCGCTATTATTATATCCATGCGGTCGATTATGACCGGGGTGGCGAGTGGTCTGGTAAAGACACAATGTGTACAGTGGATAAAGCTTTTACAGTGTTTGGCGTAACCGATTGTGTTAAACGTGGTTATAAACGCACCGGATTTTTTGAAATAGATACAAAAAATGAAAATGACTGGACAGTCCGGTTAAAATATCCAGATGAAAATGGGAAAAAATAATGAGACGAAACCGCAGGGTTAAAATACTAGCAACCCTCGGCCCAAGTTCTGATTCACCAGAAATGATCGAGCGCCTGTTTCGAGCTGGCGCAGATGTCTTCCGAATCAATATGAGTCATGCCAGCCACAAGAAAATGAAAGAGCTGCATACCTCAATTCGCAAAGTGGAAGCTGAAGTTGGCAGACCGATTGGCATCCTGGTGGACTTGCAAGGACCGAAACTCCGTTTAGGAGAAATCAAAGGCGATAAAATCCAGCTTGAAATTGATGATGAAATCACCTTTGACATGAATGAGAAAGAGGGCACTGCAAAGCGCATACCTCTGCCGCATCCCGAAATTTTTAAAGGTGTCGAAGTTGGCCATCGTTTGTTGATCGATGATGGTAAGATGACACTAATCGTCACCGCCAAAACCGGCAAGAAAATCACCGCGATCGCCAAAACCCATGGCAAACTGGCAAGCCGCAAAGGTGTCAGCCTGCCGGATAGTCTGCTGCCTATGGGCGCGATGACTGAAAAAGATTTTGCTGATCTGGATTACGCCGTCAATCAGGGTGTTGACTGGATCGCCTTGTCTTTTGTCCAGCGCGTGGAAGATGTAGCCCAGGCAAGAAAACTCGCCCGTGGCCGCGCATCCATCATGGCGAAATTAGAAAAACCTTCAGCCATTCAGTGGCTCGATGATATCATTGAGGTATCAGACGGGGTCATGGTGGCAAGGGGTGATCTGGGTGTTGAAATGCCGGTAGAACAAGTGCCGGGCATTCAGAAACGCATCACAAGAGCGGCCAGAAAAGCCGGCAAACCGGTTGTCATCGCAACGCAGATGCTTGAATCAATGATCAGCGCACCAGTGCCGACAAGAGCCGAAGTCTCTGACGTGGCCGGTGCCGTTTTTGATGGCGCCGATGCCGTGATGCTCTCAGCCGAATCTGCAGCCGGTGAATATCCGGAAGAAGCCGTGGCAACAATGGATAAAATCGCGCAGGAAGTTGAGCAGGACAGTCTCTATTCAGATGCGGTCCACACCTTCTCAACCCCGCCAGAACCAACCGGTTCAGACGCGATTGCAGCAGCAGCCAAAACCGTTTCAGAAACGGTGAACCTCTCCGCCATTGTCTGCTACACCTCTTCAGGCTCTACCGGTGTTCGTGTCGCAAGGGAGCGGCCATTGCAGCCCATCTTGGCGCTGACACCAATCGTCGCCACGGGCCGAAGGTTAGCCATGATGTGGGGGCTCCATTGTGTGCTGACAAAAGACCCGGAAGATCTTGATAACATGGTCGATAAAGCCTGCCGCATTGCCTATCGGGAAGGCTTTGCTCAGCCGGGCCAACGCGTCATCATCACGGCCGGCATTCCCTTGGGAACACCTGGTGCAACCAACATGCTAAGGATCGCCTTTGTCGGTGACAATGGCAACATTGGCGGTTAATTGCAGGGCTTAATGAGCCGCAATAGAAAAGACTTCACAAAACCCGCGAACCGGTTCGCGGGTTTTTTGCTTTTTCGAGCGCAACTGATGGCAGGTTAGCCTGAAGCCTTAACGCGAAGCGCATCAGCAATATTGTTGCTGCTGTTGTTTAACCGGCTCGCACCTTCCTGCAATCGGTTCAGTAAATTCAGATCACGGTTTTCCTGTGCTGATAGCAAAGCAGTGATGTTTTCAGGCGCGAATTTATTTGCAAAAGATTGCGGCAATCCGAGTGTGATGACGGTTGCTGAAACAACCCCCTCACCATGGGATTGAACAAACTCATCTTTGCTCACTTCGCCATCTTGGTCCGCATCTATCCGGGCAAAAATTTCCTCAGCAGTCACCCCCCCGGCAGAAATTGCCTTGGCAAAGCCGCTTTGCTCCTGGGCAGATTTATACTCTTCAATGCTGAATTTGCCATCCTTATTGACATCCCCTTCATCGAACTTAGAAGCCACAAGATCGGCTATTTTAAACCCCTGAAGCGGATTTGCGGCCAATCCACGCGATAATGCATCAATCGCCATCTCAAAAAACTCCTTCTCAGTTAGAGCTTATTCCTCCTGAATAAATCAAAAATTCAGAAGCGTCTGAACATCAAAGAAGCAATCCCCGGGCCAACAACGCGCAATTCAGCCCCAGATATTGAGCGAGGGCGTTAATAAGAGTGAGATTGACACGGCGAAGGCCCATTGCGCGGTTGCTAGTGGGTAACCTAAAGCGCCAACAAAAGCGCGGTTGCTAGTGGGTAACCTAAAGCGCCACAAGATTATAGGCCCATGAGCAATAGCTCATGGAATAGCCGTGAGAGAAAGTAAAACCATTTCCTTACAGTTCGACATAAACGAAGAAGGGAGCTTGCCTTAATAAATTAAGGCAAGCGCACATGGTGGCATCGCCACCCGGCGCGTTGCGCCGCACCTCGTAGGCCCATGAGCAATAGCTCATGGAATAGCCGTGAGAGAAAGAAAACCAAAATCCCTCCCCAAGCAATTTACTCACAATAAGAAAAATACCAGCTTAATTAAACCTTCCCACCCGGAATTCTCAATTTTTGCCCCGGAAAAATAAGATCTGGGTCACGAATAACTTCGCGGTTGGCTTCAAAAATTTCGGTGTGTTTGGCACCATTACCAAGGGTGTTTGCCGCAATCTTCCAGAGGCTGTCACCTTTTTTGACTTCATAATAAAGCACATCTTCATCGCCAGCAGGCGCTTTCAGCTCGGCAGCTTTCACTTCTGAAATGCCGAAAATATTACCGGCCATAAGAACAGCTTTTTGAAAGGCGCTCTGGTCTTTGGCCTCACCTTTAATAGTGGCAACGCCGTCTTTCACTTCAACTTCAAGGTTATCAACACCCGGGTTGCTTTCCTCAATATGTTCTTTGATCTTTTCGCCGCCCTCATCTTCTGAGCCAAACAGCTTATGACCAATATCCGCAGCAAAATCCAGTAAACCCATATTAATCTCCTATGATAAAGACAAAATAAAGCTAAGCCGGGCAGCGCGCCCAAGTCAGAAACATCATGACGCATAGCGTGAAAAAACACCAGTTTAAAAGCGCGGCGTTTTGGTTTATCCTGAAGCGATAACTATGTTGTTTCATTTGAAAGTCTGCAGCACAATCAGGCCAACGAAGCAGTATGACCCGAAGTAGATTTGCACGAAGTAGGAAGTAGATTTACACTAAGTAGAATGACACCAGGTAGAAGTACACCAGGTAGAAATAAAAAGTGAATAAGGAATTTTCACAGGTGATAGAAAGAACGGCACTCAGTGCCCATGTTCGCACCCTTGCTCGTGGCCCCGGCCGCTCCCGCTCCCTGACAGAAACAGAAGCCGAAGATGCCATGCGCATTATCCTAAGCGGCAAAGCCCCGCCAGAAGCCATTGGCGCCCTGATGATGCTGATGCGGTTCAGAGGCGAGAGCCCCGAAGAAATCGCCGGCTTTATCAGAGCGATCCACGAACACCTCCCCCCCTGGATGGCAGATTTACAGAACGACCAGAACAAACCAGATCTGGATTGGCCGTCATACGCTGCCGGCCGCACGCGCGGTCTGCCATATTTTCTGCTTGCGGCTCTGTTGTTAAGTCAAAACGGTGTGAAAATATTCATGCACGGGTTTAACAGTCACCATTCCGCAACGGGCAGCACAGAACAGGCGCTAAACATACTGGGTCTAAAAGTTTCCACCACTGAGGCAGAAGTAAAACAGTCCCTTTCTCAATATAACTTCGCTTACATGCCTTTGCGCTCTTTAAGCCAGCCCCTATATGACCTGATAAACCTGCGGGATGTGCTGGGGCTGAGATCACCAATCAACACCGTTTTAAGAAGCTTGAACCCGGTACATGCCAGAGCGGCGGTTATTGGTGTGTTTCACCCGCCTTACATCAGCTTGCAGGTCGGAGCGACCTTACTAATGAAAAATGGTGACGCCATCATTTTCAAAGGCGGCGGCGGTGAAGCTGAACGCACACCCATTAAAGATGTCCGCATGACCTATACGAAATCTGGTGAGATAAAAGAGCAGGTCTTCAAAGCGCTGATGGAAAGAGGCGCGACAGAAGAGACGGACCAGACACTGACGCTGGAAAATTTCGCCGGTCTTTGGAGTGGTGAAATCAGAAACGAACAGGCCGTTGCTTCTGTCATCGCCACAGCTGCCACCGCCCTTTTTATTCTAGGCAAAGCTGAAACAATTGAAGACGCTGAACAACAGGCAAGAGATTTTTGGCAAACCAGAAAAGTAAGCAGCATGTGCGCCGGATAAGTGAGCGTAGTCAGTCATGCCCCATTATTAGAAGTGAAGATTAAGCCTGATGCCGAATATCAGGAGCCGGAAAACAGATAACAAACAAGGCCAGCACAACAGGTCAGCAAAGACAAAAACAAATTTAATACTGTCCTGAGGCAAGCATTGCGTTCTGATTTCTGATGTGCAACTAATATAAGATTGAAGAAAATGGTGAAATTTCTTCAACATGCAAGATACGAAGATCAGGATAATAAGATCAGCAAAATTACGACGTATCAGTGAATTATAATAAAAACGAACTTAAACAACATCAATCAAGAGAGAGGAAATGATGTTTAAAATGAAAACCATGAAAATCATAACAGTGGCAACAGCCGCGACATTAGCGAGTCTGCTTTCCACATCTGCCATGGCTGAAGAATTTATCACGATTGGTACCGGTGGCGTAACAGGTGTTTATTACCCGACAGGTGGCGCGATTTGCCGTCTGGTGAATAAAGGCCGTAAAGAACATGGTGTTCGTTGCTCCGTTGAATCAACAGGTGGCTCAGTTTACAACATCAACACAATTCGTGAAGGTGAGCTGCAATTCGGTGTTGCCCAGTCTGACTGGCAATATCATGCCTATAACGGCACATCAAAATTTAAAGATGCAGGTCCCTTTAAAGATCTTCGCGCTGTATTCTCAGTACACCCTGAACCATTTACAGTCGTTGCCCGTAAAGATTCTGGCGTCACAAACTTCATGGATCTGAAAGGCAAACGTGTCAATGTCGGTAACCCCGGCTCTGGTACACGCGGCACCATGGAAGTTATGATGGGAGCCATTGGCTGGAAATCTTCAGACTTCGCTCTGGCTTCTGAGCTGAAACCATCAGAACAATCAGCTGCCCTATGTGACAACCAGGTTGATGCCATTGTTTATACTGTTGGCCACCCATCAGGCGCCATTCAGGAAGCAACAACAGCATGCGACTCAGTCCTTGTGACAGTTGATGGCAAAGCCGTTGATAAGTTGATTTCAGATAACCCTTATTACCGCTCAGCAACCATCCCAGGTGGTATGTATCGCGGCAATGACAAAGACACATCAACATTTGGTGTGGGTGCCACATTCGTTTCATCAGCAAAAGTGAAAGATGAAACTGTTTACGCACTTGTTAAATCTGTTTTTGACAACTTTGATTCATTCAAAAAACTTCACCCTGCATTTGGCCATCTGAAACCAGAAGAAATGGCAACAGCAGGTCTTTCAGCACCACTACATCCTGGCGCTGCAAAATATTACAAAGAAAAAGGCTGGATCAAATAAATCGTAGATTTTAAGATCAAGTATAAACACCGGAGGGGTGTGAACATCAGCATCTCTCCGGTAACTCAAGAAAATTGTTATTTTCACTATGTGAAAAAGTACCACCCCGTTATCAGACGGGCAGAGGGAGTGGGGCGATGTTCAGCGAAACAATAAGCGTATGTCGTACAAACAACAGCTAATCAAAACGTCAGGCAGCATACGCAACTTGGCCAAATCTGCGTATAACATGTCATAACCACGGGAGTGAAACATGTCAGCACAGACATCAGAGCGACAGTTAACAGAAGAAGAATTACAGGAACTGGTCGCTTCGACAGATTCAGGCGCGAGAAATCCTGCCGGTGCAATCGGAAAATTTTTAGCAATCGTCGCAGTCATCTGGTCTGTGTTTCAGGTCGTCCTTGCTTCTCCCTTATCCAATCAGCTTCTCCCCGGCGATCTCATCAATAATTCACGCCAGATTCACCTCGCATTCGCCATCTTCCTGGCCTACATGGCCTACCCCGCATTAAGCAGCAGCCCCCGCCATCATATTCCGATACTAGATTGGGTCCTTGGTCTGGTCGGCGCCGCAATCGCCCTTTATGGCTTCATCTTTTACGAAAAAATCGTCAATAGCGGCGGCCTCGCTGATGATACAGACAAATGGGTCGCGCTCGTAGGTTTGATCCTGCTTTTTGAAGCGGCCCGCCGCGCCCTGGGCCCGGCTATGGCCATAATCGCCACCATCTTCCTGCTCTATGTTTTCTTTGGCTCCTCTGAATGGGTGCCTGAAGTTATCCGCTGGAAAGGTGCTTCGCTTAAAAAAGCTATGAGCCATATGTGGATTACATCTGAAGGTGTGTTCGGCATTGCGCTGGGCGTTTCGACCAAATTTGTGTTCCTGTTTGTGTTGTTTGGTGCATTGCTTGATAAGGCCGGCGCCGGTAACTATTTCATCAAGATGGCCTTTGGCGCTCTTGGTCACCTCAAAGGTGGCCCGGCCAAAGCCGCTGTTGTGGGTTCAGCCGCAACAGGCCTGATTTCAGGCTCTTCAATCGCCAATGTGGTGACAACAGGCACCTTCACCATTCCATTGATGAAGCGTGTTGGCTTCACCTCAGAACAGGCCGGTTCCGTTGAAGTGGCCTCTTCTGTCAACGGTCAGATCATGCCACCGGTGATGGGCGCTGCCGCCTTCCTGATGGTGGAATATGTCGGCATATCCTATGTTGATGTGATCACCCATGCCTTCCTGCCAGCGATCATTTCTTACATCGCTCTGGTTTACATTGTTCACCTTGAAGCTGTTAAAAACAATATGCCAACCATTGGCAACAAAGCTACAAACATGGCCAAAACAATTGGCGGCATGATGCTGTTTTTCGCTGGTTTCGCCGGGCTTTGTTATGGTGTGAAATATCCTGTCATGGCAATCACCTCAATGGTTCCAAATGGTTCTGAATGGATCCTCGCAGCTCTTGTTTTCGCTGCTTACTTCCTGCTGTTAAAACTTGCAGCCACCATTCCTGATCTTGAGCCTGATGATCCAAACGCTGAAGATCTGAAATTGCCTGAAGTTAGTGAAATTTATAAATCAGGCCTCTATTACCTTCTTCCGATCGTCGTCCTTGTTTACTTCCTGATGATCGAGCAGAAATCACCTGGTCTGTCCGCCTTCTGGGCAACTGCCTTGTTGTTCGTCATTCTGCTAACACAAAAACCACTGAAAGCCATGTTCCGCGGTGAAAGTGAAACAGCCAATGCTTTCAAAGAAGGTCTGGACGATCTTTGGCAGGGTATGATCACTGGTGCCCGTAACATGATCGGCATCGGCCTTGCGACCGCAACCGCCGGTGTGATTGTGGGAACCGTGACCCTAACAGGCATTGGTCAGGTCATGGCTGATCTTGTTGAGTTTATCTCAGGCGGCAACCTCGTGTTGATGCTGTTCTTTGTCGGTGTGTTGTCGCTTATTCTCGGCATGGGGCTACCCACCACCGCGAACTACATTGTGGTGTCGTCACTGATGGCCGGTGTAGTTGTTGAACTTGGTGCACAAAGCGGGCTGATCGTTCCATTGATCGCTGTTCACTTGTTTGTGTTTTATTTCGGCATCATGGCGGATGTTACGCCCCCGGTCGGGCTGGCGAGTTTCGCCGCCGCTGCCGTCTCGGGTGGTGATGCGATCAAAACCGGCATCACGGCATTTTTCTATAGCCTGAGAACGGTCGCTCTGCCATTTGTCTTTATTTTCAACACTGACCTGCTGTTGATTGATGTCACCTGGATGCAGGGCATTCTGGTCTTTATCATATCGACCATTGCGATCCTCATATTCACAGCCGGTACAATGGGCTATTTCCTGACCAAAAGCCGCATTTATGAAAGTGTTGCTCTGGTGTTGATTTCATTCATTCTGTTCCGTCCTGATTTTGTCATGAACAGAATTCAACCACCTTATACAGACATTGAGTCCACTTCGTTTGTTTCAGAACTGGCCAAGGTGGAAGAGGGCACTGAAATCAGAATGCAGGTCGCCGGGCCGAATTTTGATACAGGAAAACCAAGCAAAACAACGCTCGTCTTTAAAGCCGGGCCAAAAAGCAGCGGCGAAGACCAGTTGTCAAAACAAGGGTTGTCCATGATCAGTGAAGATGGTGTGTTGAAAATTGAAGAGCCACTCCCAACATCACCATTTTTCAAAACCATGGGCGCGTTTGACTTTTATGCAGACAACCCTGTGACTTTGAAGGTTGCCAGAGTAAAAGCGGATCAGCTGCCAAAAGAACTGATCTTCATCCCTGGCTTGCTACTATTGGGCCTAATAGCATTCTTACAATCTTTACGGACCGGAAGCACTGGCAGTGCAGGCAATAATGGCCGCGAAGAAACAACAGCGGGAGAAACAGCATGAGTAAATCAATACTTTGTGCAATCGACATCAGCGAACCAGGCGTAAACGAAAAAGTCCTGAAAACAGCTGCGAAACTTGCGGAAATAGATGGGGCGAGACTGGACGTCATCACCGTTGTGCCAAATTTTGGCATGAGCATCGTTTCCTCTTATTTCAAGGATGATTTTCAGGAAAAAGCGAACACTGAGGCCAAGCGTATGCTAAAAGAAACGGTGACAAACATCTTAGGCGCTGAAGCTGATAGCGAAATTCGTCACATCATTGCGTCTGGCTCAATCTATGAAGAGATCTTGCGCGTCAGTCATCAGACGGAATCTGATCTGATTGTCATCGGTGCGCAGGCACCAGACATAAAAGACTATCTCCTCGGCCCAAATGCGGCCCGGGTTGTTCGCCACTCAAAAGCTTCTGTATTCGTCGTTCGCCCTGATTAAGCGAACCCTTCGAAATAACGAGCAGATAAAAAACCCTGCGCCGCAAAATAGCGATGCAGGGTTTTCTATTAGAAACTGAATTAAGAAATATTGTTCCGCCGCAAAATCTGGAGGGCCTGCAGGTAAACCGGCCTGTCAACCATCCGCTCATCAACAGTGGTCACGCCTTCCCCCTGTTGTTCAGCCAGTTCAAACGCTTCTACAACCTTTTGCGCCCAGCTCAGTTGCGCCTTTGTTGGTGAAAACACCTTGTTTAAAATTTCAACCTGAGCCGGGTGTATGCACAAGCCCCCAACCGTTCCAGCTTCCATACCCTTAAGTGCCCCTGCCTCATAAGCAGCAAGATCTTTAAATTCGGCAATTGTATCAGGCGTGCCGACCACCGCGAGATCCAGCGCCCTCGCTACCAGACAAAGCTCATGCAAAACCGTTTCCATAATGCGTGCGTCAGGGCGGCAATTGAGGTCATTAGAAAAATCTTCCGTGCCAAGGGCAAGTGCCGCCAATCGAGAATGAGGCATCAAACCTGATTGAACAGAAATAGCATTGCGAAAATTGAGCAAGCCCCGTGCATCTTCAACCAGCGCGATGATCTTTGCATTCGCGCCGCCGGCCTTTGATATCTGGTCAAGAGCCTCCCCAACCAGTTGCACATGATCAAGCCCTTCGGCTTTTGGCAGCATAACAAAATCACATTGAGCTGGTAAACTGGCAAGGTCTTGCTCAAGCATATCAGGCTCACTATTGACCCGCACCATAAGCAGACGGCTTGATAACTCTCCTGCTTTAAGGGCCGAACCTGCACCTTCTAATGCGGCGCGCGCAGTCTTCTTGGCAGAAGCAGAAACGCCATCTTCAAGATCGAGACAAATTGCATCGGCCCCAATATGCACCGCCTTGGAAATTAATTTGTCATTATCAGCCGGCACAAACAAAGTTGAACGCGGCAAAAATAACTCTGCCTTGTAATTATTATCTTCTGCGTCTTCGTCAGACATATCTTTAATTCATCCTGAAACGGTGAAATGGTTTAGGCAAACGCCACGCTTGAAACCATTGAAAGCGCGCCATCATTATTTTCAGCCCAGAGTTTGGCCGTGTTATCGTCAAGGGTTTTCCCGGCAATGGTAAATGAAGCCGTATCATATAGCGGGCTAACGGCCCGAAACTCAAATCGTTTGATCCATTTCCCCGGGTTTTCAGTAACTGCGAGATCAATAAGCAAGGTGGCCGTTAATGGCCCATGAAAAACCAATCCCGGATAGCCTTCAACTTTCTGACAATAGTCGCGGTCATAATGAATGCGGTGCCCGTTATAAGTAAGCGCAGAATAGCGAAACAGCATCAAAGGGCTGGGTTCAATCACCCTCTTCCAGTCAAACCCATCAACGCCCTCTGGCGGTGCTATTGGCGGCATGGGAGGGCTACTACCGGCTTTTGGATCTTCCCGGTAAACAATGTCATGTTCTTCGCTGATGCAAAGTTCATCGCGAGCAAAAAATTCATGTCGAACTGTCAGAAAACAAAGATCACCAGTTCGGCCCTTTTTAAAATTGATTGATTTTATGGTCGAAGTTTTCTTCAAGTCGTCACCAATCAGCACCGGCTCTAAAAACTCAAACCGCCCCCCGGCCCACATCCGCCGAGGGAGCGGGACAGCGGGTAAAAATCCACCCGTCTTTGGGTGTCCATCCCGCCCAAGCACACTTAGTGGCGCAAGTGTCGGGAAATACAACCAGTGCCAGAGTGGCGGCAGTTTATCACCCCTGTCAGCATCCGGTTCGCGCTCCAAAAGGGCGCGCATGAGTTGAACAGGCTTTGCTGCCACATGGTCGTTGTTGTGTTCCGTTTTGCCAATCCACATGGAATAGTCTTCTGCTTCATTCGCCATTTCATTCACCAGTAAATTCGTCTTAGGATGCAGCATCTGCCTGTTTGATTTTCAAAAATTCAGCTTTGATGCTCTCTGTATGGGCACCAAGTTTCGGCACACCGTCACCTGTCTCAAGCTCACGCCCGGCCCACATAATCGGCGGTGCCGGAACAGTAACTATATCACCGGCACTGTTTAGGACAGTCTTGCGCCGTAGTGCGTCATGGTGTGAAAGCTGGTCAACAGAGTTCAGGCGCCCATGTGCAATAGAAGCTTCCAGCAGGCGCTCGCGAAACTGCTCTGAAGTCAGCGTTGAGGTCACTTTGTTTATGGTTTCATCAAGCGCGGCCCTGTTAGCAACCCGCAGATTATTAGAAACAAAAAGTTCATCATCAGCAATCGCCTCATCCCCAAGCACTGTCCGGCAAAAGCGTCGCCACTCCCGCTCATTCTGAATGGAAACAATCGTATCAACCTGATCAGCTGTGCGATAAGCACCATAAGGGGCAATTGAAGGATGGTGCAAACCCTGCCGCGTCGGCGGTCCGTTACCAAAATCATTATGCATCAAGGGAACCGCCATCCACTCCGCCGCTACATCAAACAGCGAAACATGCACACTTGCGCCATCACCACTTCGCTCGCGCAAATACAAGGCTTCCATTAATGCTGCATGGGCAGTCATCCCGGCGCCAATATCACAAATCGAAACACCAATCCGGCCAATTTCATTCGGCCCGCCTGAAAGTTCAACAAGTCCCGTTTCAGCCTGCACAAGAAAATCATAGGATTTCATGCCGGCCATTTTTTCACTGTCCCCATAGCCTGATATATCGCAGGTGATCAGCTTCGGGTAACGTTTGCGCAAATCCGCTGATCCAAACCCGGCCCGCGCCATGGCACCAGGCGCAAGATTTTGTACAAACACATCCGCTTTTGAAATCAGCGTTTCAAGCAGAGCTTTATCGTCAGCTTGCTTGTAATCCATCACAACAGATTCTTTGCCCTGGTTTGTCCAAGTGAAATAAGAGCTTTCCCCCTTCGCCGCTTGGTCGTATCCACGTGAAAAATCACCGCTTTCGCGCTCAATTTTTATCACCCGTGCGCCGGCCTCCACCAGCCGCGCCGTGCATAAAGGGGCCGCAACAGCTTGTTCAACAGAAACAACCAGAATACCTTCAAGTGGCTTCATCTTCAAAAACTCCTTGGCAGACCAAGCTCTCGCTCGGCAATAAAACTGAGAATGAGATTGGTTGAAATCGGCGCAATCTGATAAAGCCGTGTTTCACGGAATTTGCGCTCAATATGATAATCCTTGCTAAAGGCGAACCCGCCATGAGTTTGCATGGCCGTATCACCTGCCGCCCAACTCGCATCAGCCGCGAGCAATTTCGCCATATTCGCCTCAACCCCGCAGGATTGCCCCTCGTCAAACAGCGCCGCCGCTTTATCAACCACAAGAGCCGCCGCTTCAGTTTGCGCAAGGCATCTGGCTAACGGGAATTGAATTCCCTGATTGGCTCCAATAGGCCGCCCGAACACAACACGGTCTCTGGCATAATCGCTTGCCTTTTTAATAAAATACCGGGCATCACCAATGCATTCAGCGGCAATCAGAATGCGCTCCGCATTCATCCCGTCAAGAATAACCTTAAAACCTTCCCCCTCATTGCCAAGCAGGTTTTCAGCCGGCACCATCAGATCATCGAAAAATAATTCGCATGAATGGTGGTTAATCATCGCCTCTATCGGCTGGACGGAGAGGCCATTGCCAACCGCCTCGCGCAGGTCAACAATAAAAGCCGAAAGGCCCGCCGTTTTTTTGGTGCAGTCTTCAATCGGGGTGGTTCTGGCAAGTAGCACCATCAGGTCAGAATGTTCAACCCGGCTGATCCAGACTTTCTGGCCATTAATGCGGTATTTGTCGCCGTCTTTAACCGCCATGGTCTTCATCTTGGTCGTGTCAGAGCCGGTCGTTGGCTCTGTCACCCCAAAGCTTTGCAACCGCAACTCGCCTTTGGCAATCTGCGGCATATATTTTTCCAGTTGTTCAACTGAGCCATGCCGCAAAACGGACCCCATCACATACATCTGCGCGTGGCAGGCCCCGGGGTGTGCACCGCTCAGGCTCACCTCTTCAAGAATGCCCGCCGCCTCACGAATTCCAAGCCCCATGCCACCATGAGCTTCAGGAATGAGCGCCGTTAAAAAACCGGCCTCAGTCATTTCACTGACAAATTCAGTAGGGTAGCCGCTGGTTTCATCAAGCTTGCGCCAATAGTCCTCACCATATTGCTCACAAAGCGCGGCAACAGAACGCCTGATTTCAATCATGAGGTCTTTATCAAATGACATACCGTGTTGGCTCCTAATCGAATGAAATAATGTAAGACTTATAGCAGAACGCGGCATATCTGAAAAATTAGAAAAATATTTAATATCGTTCTATAAATTAGAACATGCTATTGATGCAGTTCCACTGAAGTAAATCATCAATGCTGAAGAGATGAACTGGAAGGAGAAAAGGGAAAAGGCTATGCGAAAACTCCCCCCACTCAATGCCCTCAAAGCATTTGAAGCCGCGGCAAGGCTCGGCGGTGTCAGAGCCGCCTGTCAGGAGTTGCACGTGACACAATCTGCTATCTCACATCACATCACCAATCTGGAGCAGCATTTGCAAACAACACTGTTCCACAGGGTGAATAACCGCATCATCCTGACAGAAACCGGTCAGCTGTTCCTAAGGCAGATTGAACCGGCCCTTGATGCTATTGCCCGCGCCACTGCGGACGCTTCGAAACATACCAGCAAAGAAACCATCACCGTGGCCATGCCATCAAGCCTGACCCTGAACTGGTTGATCCCACGATTGGGTAACTTCCTCACAAATCATCCTGAACTGGACATACGCCTGCTTGAACAGCTTTCCATTTCCGGCTCAGAAACAGATATAGATTGCGCCATAGAATATCGCCAGCAACCATCGAAAGATTTGATCTCGCTTCAGGTCCTGCCCGATATTGTCGCGCCCATGGCTTCGCCCGGCTATATCAGGCGGCATAAAATTAAATCGGTTGAAGACCTGAAATCCTGCACCCTGATTGTGACAGAGCGCCGCCTGGTTTCCTGGCAGACGATCCTGAAAGACATGAGCTGGCTAAAATCCAGCGCAATCATTTCCGTCGCGTCCTCGGTGCATGCGTTAGCGGCTGCCAAAGAAGGCCTCGGCATTGCTCTTGCCAATCCCTATAACGGCCAGCAATTTATTGATGATAAGGTGTTAAAAATTCCATTTCATTTTAAAGCAGGCAGCCTGCCGCCCACATCAAAATATTATTTTTCAACCCTGCCAACAAAATCGCAATTACCAAAGGTCGCCACCTTTAAAGAGTGGCTGATAAAAGAGCTGGAAAAAACCAGAAAAGAAATCGCCAAAAACAATCCTGGCCTTATGACTTAATCACGGACATTAAGTGGAATTAAAATCATATCTAGCCACGGCCAATAAACGGCATGTCATTCGCCATGATGGTCATGGAAAGAATGTTGGTTGAAAGTGGCAGCTCCGCCATGCTTAAAACGGCCTTCGCGACATCCGTGACATCCATGGTTGATTCGGCCCTGATGGAGCCATCAGCCTGCGGCACGCCAATGGTCATTGCCTTGGCCATGTCGGTCAGTGCATTGCCAATATCAATCTGCCCGCAGGCAATGTTAAAGGCGCGTCCATCCAGCGAAAGCGACTTTGTCAGACCCGAAATCGCATGTTTGGTTGATGTATAAGGAACAGAGCCGGGCCTTGGCCTGTGCGCGGAAATTGAACCATTATTGATAATCCGGCCACCTTGCGGCGATTGCGCTTTCATGATCGCAAAAGCCTCGCGCGCACAAAAGAACGCCCCGTTTAAATTAATATTCACCGTCGTCAGCCATTCATCAATCGAAATTTCATCAATAGTTTTTGGCGGCGTGCCGACACCTGCATTATTGAACAGCACATCAAGCCGCCCAAATTTCTCAACGGCTTTCTGAAATACATCATGAACAGCACCATGGTCAGCAACATCAGCCTGTAAAATGAGGGCCTTGTCGAACCCCTCGCCGGTTTCTTCAAGTGGTTCTTTCCTTCGGCCAATCAAACCAACCTGATAGCCAGCTTGAAGAAAAGTCCGGGCCGTTTCCCGGCCAATGCCGCTCCCCGCCCCGGTTATGATGATGCTTTTGTTATTATTCTCTGCCGTCATTGAAAATACTTTCATAAGTTATGTGTCTGTGCGCTACTTGGCATATGTCATTTTATTCGCAACATTAGATCAGTTGTCAAAACGGGTAAAACAGAAATTACTTACCAATATTGTTAGCAGCACATGAACAGCAATGAGGAGCAGCAAATTTAAAACTCGGCAATTCATGCCAGGGCTACGTCAGGAAAAATCAATGATCATGTGAATGACAATGGCGAAGGTGCTTTTGTTCTGTATTATGTTCATGCCCAACTTCCTGCCGGTCTCCGCAATCAGAAGCTTCATGCTCGGTCTCTAATGTGAAATGAGAAATGCCGAAACGGTCTCTCAGTCTTTTTTTGACAGTCTCTTTAATTTCCTCAGACCTATGCCAGTTCTCTTCCGTAATCACCAGATGTGCATCAAGCGCAATTTCATGCTCCTGCATTTGCCAGAAATGCAGATGATGCACACTTACAACCCCGTCACTCTCATTTAGCAGCGCAACCACATCACGTGTTTCAATTGAAGTTGGGCTGCCAAGCATCAGAATTCGAATAGCCGCGCCGATTTCAGAAAAAGATTGCCAGAGAATATAACCGGCAATCAGCAATGTGATCAGCGGGTCAATCAATCGCCAGTCATAAAGCAGGATCACGATCCCGCCAATAATAACCGCAATGGAGCCAAGCGCATCTGCAACATTATGCAGAAATGCCGCTCTGATATTCATGCTCTGCTTTGAAAGTGAGTAAGTTAGAAGTGCGGTGATAAGATCAATGATAAGTGCAAAACCAGCCACCACGATCACCAACATGCCCTGCACTTCAACCGGTTGGTAAAACCGCAGCACAGCTTCATAGATTAAATAGAGCCCGACAACAATCAGTGTTGTATAATTAATAAGCGCCGCAACGATCTCAGCCCGGCCATAGCCAAACGTCATGTCATCATTGGCAGGCCGTCTGGCAATCTTTCGGGCCGCAAAGGCAATCACCAGAGATAGCGCATCAGAAAAATTATGAACAGCGTCAGCAATAAGCGCAAGACTGCCAGAAAGAACGCCACCAATAATCTGTGCTGCTGTCAGGGCCAGATTGATAACAACAGCAATATAAACCCTGCCATCCCCGGCTTCAGGGTCAACATGATGATGACCGGCCATATTTTCTTACCCCTCTGACAATGCGTTTGAAAGCGCCAGCTTAAATCTCCGAACAGCACTGTGGACTTCAGCTTAAAATATCCTGCCTAATTTTGAACACGTAGATGAACGGTTCCCATGTTTCGACTTCAGAGATGGTTCATTTCAAAATCTCTATGGTTAATTCATAGACAACTATTGAGAGGAAATAAAATGTTTAAATCACTAGCAACCATCGCAACCATTACAAGTGTCGCCTTCATGCTAAACGCACCAGTGGCATCAGCTAAAACATACAAAGGCTTTCAAAAGAAGCACCATGTTCAAAAGCAGGTCTATAAGAAAAAGACTTACAAGCTTAAGCTGTCTCAACCAATGATCCGCCAGAAATTGCGCATCCAGGGTTACAAGAAAATCGCCTACACCGACCGTCGTTTACCTGTTTATAAAGTGACCGCCTGTAAGAACGGTTTCCGCTTTAAAATGAATCTCAATCGATTCGGTAAGATCATCAAACGTAACCGTGTTGGAAGGTGTTATTTTTAATTAATATTAGCGAAAGAAAAGCTATCCAAAGGCAGGGCGCTCACCAGTTGGGCGCCCTGTTTTTGTGCAAAATGAACATTTCACTGATGAAAAAAAGTCCTTTTAAATGAATGATTTAAATAAAGAAACTTATTAACCATATGGAAAGATCATAAGGCTCATACAGTACACAGATCAATATTGAAAAATATTTCTTATGGCGAGTCACATGAGTTCAGAGACGAAAGCTTTCACTAAATCACTACTGTTCGGTCTGGTCATTATCACCATGTCGGTGTTGATTGCCTTTGTCCCGCGGCAAAACCAGTCAATTGCCGTGATCGTTCCCCCCTGGTCTGAATCTGATCACATAATAAAGGTGATCAGCAAAGCGGGCGGCGTTATAAAAACACAGGACCAAAACGGCTGGGTTGCAATTTCACAAAATGATAATCCTGACATCGTCAACCGTCTATACAAAGCAGGTGCAGTCCTGGTGATAGACGCCAGCGTCGTATCAGCATGTTTCAGTTATAAAATTTAATTATAAAGCGAGCGCGTAATGCCAGATAAACAAACCTCATTATCATTGCAAAATCTTGAGCCTTTTAGAAAAAACTTTGGCACAATGTTCATACCCTTCTTGTGGGTCAATGTTGTTCTTGTCGCCGCAAGCGGCTGGTTCAACGCGCATCCCATGTTTTTATGGTCAACAGGCCTTGCATGTTTCATTGCGGCAGTACCGACTCTCACCTGGAAAAAATATGGCACGGCACCAATTACCCGTTACATTTCAGCTGCTGCCATAGCCGGTCTGGTCTCTTTAATACTGAATAATTTTGCCGGAACACCAGTTCAGATAGATATACACATGTATTTTTTTGTCACTCTTGCAGCACTAGTCGGCTGGTGTGACTGGCGCGCCATCCTGATCAACACGATCATTATTTCTTTCCACCATCTGATTTTGAGCCTGGTCTATCCGTTAGCAGTTTTTCCAAGTGACGCAAGCCTGATGAGGGTCGCCCTCCATGTGATCATACTAGGTCTCGAAGCAATTATCATAATGTGGGTTGTAAGAGAACTGCTAAGCGCTTTAAAAAATGCGGCAAAAGCCACCATTGATGCCCAGACAGCACAGCAACAGGCTGAAGAAATGGCAAATACCCAGAAACTAAATCATGATAAAGAGTTTCAAAGACAAAATTTTATCAGCCAGTCAATCAGTGATTTCAAAGAACAGGCAGAAGCACTGCTTGATGTTGTTAGCAGTACTACAGATCATCTCAACAACACGGCCAACACCCTGAATAAAATTGCCAGCAGCACATCAGAGGAGGTCAGTTCAGCAGATAGCGCCTCAGTTGCCGCTTTAAAATCTGTACAGACTGTCGCAACGGCAAGTGAACAGCTCTCTTCATCAATTAATGTTATTCTGGGGCAAATTAACACCACAAATGAAGTGGTCTCAAAGGTGACATCAAATGCAAAAGTGGCGAATGAAAAAGTCGATGGTCTAGCTGAAACAGCCCGCAAAATTGGCGATGTGATAAACCTGATCAGTGAAATCGCCGAGCAAACCAACCTCCTTGCCCTGAACGCAACCATTGAGGCCGCCCGCGCTGGTGAGGCAGGCAACGGGTTTGCCGTTGTCGCACAGGAAGTCAAATCACTTGCAACTCAAACCGCGAGATCAGCTGAAGAAATCAGTGCGCAAATCACTGGCATTCAAAGCGCCTCGCTTGAAGCAGTCACCGCAATCCGTGAGATTTCTGAAAACATGCAGGAAGTGCAGCAATACACCTACTCGGTTGCCAGTTCAATAGATCAGCAAAATGTTGCGACAGATGAAATTGCCAAAAATGTGCATACCGCAGCCATAAGCACTGAAAACATCACAACCAATATGAGCAATGTTTCAAACTCGGTCTTAAATACCAATAATTCAGCAAAACAAGTGCTGGAAGCTTCCGGCAAAGCAAATTCAGAAACTGCCAAACTAAAGCAGACCATCAACCAGTTTCTGGTAAAAATTGCTGCCGTTTAAAAAGAGAAGACATACCAGCTCAACGAAACTCTGGCTGCCATGAAATTTCAGGCAGCCAGTAAAATCATCAGAATAGAAATGACAATCAGTGCCATGGCAAGCAATTCTGAAAGCTTCATTTTTTCCCTGAAGATCAACAGACCAGCCAGAAAAGTAAAAATCAGTTCCACCTGCCCAAGCGCCCTGACATATGCAGCATTTTGCAATGTAAATGCGGTGAACCAGCAAACAGAACCAACCATGCCGACAATGCCAACCACGCTGGCTTGCTTCCATTCAATGAGTAAAGGTTTAAACTCATGAGGCCTGAAAAATAAAAACCACACACCCATGAAAACAGTTTGAAAAATAAGCGCAACCATCAGGGTAAAACCAGCCGCCATTAAAAATGACGGGTCATTCAAAGAGAGTGACGCCGCTCTGAAGCAAACAACAGAAGCGCCAAGTAAACCGGCACAAATAAGCCCGACAAGCGTCGCCTTTTCTTTCATGCCGCGTATCAGCCCGGCAAAACTGATCTTGGTTTCCGTAAGTGACAATATGATTGTACCAGCAGAACCAATGAAAATTGCCAGTACAATAATCGGCCCCACATAATCACCCATCAACAGCGCGCCAAACCCGGCGATGTAAATAACCTCCAGTTTAGAAAATGTCGTGCCGACTGCAAAACTGCGGAAAGTAAACATCCACAACAACACAACAGTAAACAATATCTGAGCGACGCCGCCCATCGTCACATAGAGCAGAAATTCACCATTCACATGAGGGACCGTATAGCCACCAACCTGATGCAGCAAACCGAGATAAACAATAGAAAAGGGCCAGGCATAGAAGAACCGCGCATATGCAGCACCCGCCATTGAAACCTGGCCATTAAGTGATTTTTGTAAGACTGACCGCAAATTCTGTAAAAAAGCGGCAGCAATTGTTATCGGAATCCAGCTTTCCAGCATTAACTTTGTCTCGTTTCAAGAATAATGAAAGGCAAGTTTAACGAACTCAGCAATTATACGATCAGATCAATCACTTAACTAAACTTTAGGTGTTTTTTGCTATTCATTTACCAAGTATTGGGTGAGTGCGTATTATGTCTATAAAAAAATATTTCAATTTGTTATTTGAAGTAAAAAATGACAAACCGGAGCTGAACAGAGCAAGATACAAAGCTCTATCAAAGCAAATTCCTATCATGTATGGCATAGTCATGGTTGATATGCTGGCCCTGTCTTACACTCATTTCAGTCACACCCCTATTTTTCTCTCCTTGTTGATACCAGCGTTATTATTGCCGCTGACAATATACCGTTCTGTCATGATTTTAAAAACCGACATTGACACGCTGACCGACAGAGAGATCAAATCTCGATTGCAGACAATCAATTATCTTGCAGTCATCATTGGCGTGATTTGCATAAGCTGGGCCATAAATCTAATGAATTACGGCGATGCTTATACCAACAGTCATGCGGCCTTTTTCATCTGCCTGACATCAATTGGCGTCATCACATGCCTTATGCATCTGTATCAGTCTGCGATCATCATCTCAGCCGTCGTCGTGGTTCCCGGCGCCTTTTATTTTGCATTAAGCGACCAGCAGGTCTTCAATGCCATTTCCGTCAACATTCTTCTGGTAGTTGGCGCGATGCTGTTTGTAATGTTTCGCTATTCTCTTGATTTTACAAACCTGATTGAGAACCAGCAGAAGCTCGAACAACAAAGCAAAATCATGAAGATTTTGAACACCGAAAATGTTCGCCTCGCCAATCTTGATAGCCTGACAATGCTGCCAAACCGTCGTAGTTTCTTCGCGCAGCTCAATAAAATAATTCAGATGCGTACAGTTTCAAAAGACCCATTTGTTGTTGGCATGCTCGATCTTGACGGCTTTAAACAGGTCAATGATCTATATGGCCACCCGGTAGGTGACCAGCTACTTATTGATGTCAGTGACCGTCTGAAAAAGGCACTGAACAAAGATGCATTTCTCGCCAGACTTGGTGGTGATGAATTTGGTATCATCTTTAATAATCCCGGCACTGAGCAGGAACTGATGGAAATCGGCAATCAGATCTGCAACATTCTTCGCATTCCATTTGAAATGCAGGAAGGAACAGCCAAAGTTGCAGGAACTGTCGGGTTTGCAACATTTCCAACCGCTGGTGAAACAGCAACCACATTATTTGAAAGAGCTGATTATGCCCTTTGCTATTCAAAGCAAAACTGCAAAGGCACAGTTGTCATGTTTTCAGAAGAGCATGAAACGATCATCCGGGAAGTCAGCACAATTGCTCACCGGTTAAGAGAAGCAGACCTTACAAATGAGCTGAACATTGTCTACCAGCCTGTTGTGAATTCAGCAGAATTACAAACCGTGAGCTTTGAAGCTCTCGCCAGATGGGAAAGCCCGATCTTAGGAAACATCCCGCCTAACGTTTTCATCCGCTCAGCTGAACAATCCGGCATGATCAGCCAGTTAACTGCCATTCTGTTAAAGAAAACTCTGGAAACAGTCAGCAAATGGCCTGATTATATGAGAGTGTCATTCAACCTATCAACTTTTGATCTGTGTTCCCATGAATCAACTTTGAAACTGCTGACTATCATCAAAAAATCAGGTGTTTCACCAAAGCGCATCACACTTGAAATCACTGAAACGGCAGTGATGCAGGATTATAACCGCGCCCTTGAAGGTCTGAACCTCTTCCGTCAGCTGGGCTGCAAAATAGCACTCGATGATTTCGGCACCGGTTATTCCAGCCTGAGTTACATTCAGCGGATGCCGATTGACAAATTAAAAATTGACCGAAGCTTCATCCTTGATATTGAAACCAGCAAGGCCACAAGAGACATTGTTCGCACCATCGCCGACCTGTGCCGCAACCTTAATCTGGAATGTGTTGTTGAAGGTGTTGAAACTAAAGAACAGATCGATCTGTTAACAGAAATGGGCCTGAACATCATCCAGGGTTATTATTTCAGCCAGCCTCTGAATGAAGCAGACGCGCTGAAATATATGCAGAACGAAATCCCATCCATGCAACCAAGATTGGCCATTGGCTAATCAGGCGTACAGAGTTTAATCATCACACTCAAAATATCTGCGCCGCACCTCACGCCATTTTCCTGAATGATTGAGAATTATTGTTTCAATGAATTCCCTCATGTTTTAATATGCATTTAAGAACCATATTAAAGCAACCATATAAAATAAATGGGAAACCAGTTTGAAACAAAACCCGGCAGAGTTCAGCCCAAAACAATGGAAAAAGCTACATAGGCAACAAAACCTCGAGAAAAGACAATCTCTTGCTCAGGAAGATTGTCAGCAACTCTCAACCGCCATTCAAAAAAATCTTCTTAACCATCTGTCTCATCTGGAAAATATTGATATCATTAGTTTTTACTGGCCCTTTAAAGGAGAGCCCGACCTGAGGCCATTGATGAAAAACATAGCCTCAGAAGGAACAAGGATGGCCTTGCCAGTCGTCGCAGAAAAAAATACCCCCCTCCGCTTCATGGCATGGCAACCGGGAGATCCATTGAAAAAAGGCGTGCTGAATATTCCCATCCCCGAAAAAGAAACCCCCGTTATACCAGATGTGATTCTGGCCCCTGCCATTGGTTTTGACCGCCAGTTATACAGACTTGGCTATGGCGGCGGTTATTTTGACAGGACCCTCGCAACCTTCAAACAACGGCCAGAAGGTCAAAAACCACACGTCATAGGCATTGCTCACTCAGCCGCTGAACTTTCAACGATCCACCCAGAACCCCATGATATAAAGTTAGATGTCATCATCACTGAAAAGGCTATAATAGAGGGAAAGCGTTTTTAAATAAGGGAGAAGACACAACAGATGGGTAAGGAAAAAGAAATGGCAAAAGGTCTCAACAGAAGAGAGGCTCTTAAAGTCTTCAGTGCATCAGCAACCATGTTGGCTTTTCCTCACATCTCGTTCGCCAAAGCAAGTGACGGTTTCCTTGAAATCATCACCAGACCAGCAAAAAAAGAATTTGACCCCGAAACGCCAGCCAGTTCAGAACTCTGGACATATAACGGCAATACACCTGGCCCCGAAATTCGCATAAAGCGCGGTGAGCGAGTGAAAGTCAGGCTCATCAATCAATTGAAAGAGCCAACAACCATCCACTGGCATGGCATTCGAATTGATAACAAAATGGATGGCGTGCCAGACCTGACCCAACGCCGCGTCAATGAGGGCGAAACCTTTGAATATGATTTCATAGCACCAGACGCGGGCACCTACTGGTATCATGCCCATTTTCAAAGCTGGAAACAGGTCGCAAGGGGGCTCTATGGCCCGCTCATCATTGATGAAGATACACCTTTGTTTGATAAGGATCACGACATCACCTTGATGATGGATGACTGGCGCCTTGATAAAGAGGGCAAGCTTGATCTGAATAGTCTGGGCGCTCTTCGCGACTGGAGCCATGCTGGCCGCCTTGGCAACTGGCTCACCATTAACGGGCAAAGCCGACCAGATTTTACTTTGAAAACCGGCGAGGCATACAGGCTTCGTCTGATAAACGCGTCGAACGCCCGTATTCTTCGCCTCAACCCGAATTTACCCGGCGCTAAAATCATCGCTTATGATGGCCAGTCTCTAAAGCAACCACAAACTGAATTACTTTCTCCCCTTGAAATTGCCCCGGCCCAAAGGGTAGATCTGGCCATAACGCCAACGGAGCAAGGCACAATTAATCTTGAAGAAATTTCATCCGAGGAACCACTATCATTTGCGCAATTCACCGTTTCGGGCAATGAGCAAAAACCCGCCAGCCTGCCAGTATTAACAGAGAACTCTCTGCCCACTCCGGATTTAACATCAGCCAAAAATCTTACCCTTGATATGACAGGCGGCGCCATGGGCATGATGGGCAAGGATGGCAAAATGCTGGAAATGGTCCATAAAGGTAAAAAACTCAGCCGCGAAGATATCCGCAAAACGAAACAGGTCTGGGCTTTCAACGGCGTCGCCAATCTGGCCAAAGACCCTTATTTTCAAGCTGATCGCAATGAAACCATCACCATAAATGTGAAAAACAACACCGCCTTTTCACACGCCATTCATATGCATGGTCATCACTTTCAGATCATTGAACACAGCGCTAAAAAATTAGAGGGCGAAAATCCCTGGCGCGATACCTTTCTGATCAAACGCAATGAGACGGTCAAAATCGCCTTTGTGGCAGACAACCCGGGCAAATGGCTGCTTCATTGTCATATGCTTGAACACGCCGCCGCCGGCATGAGCACCTGGTTTAAAGTCAACTGACCTCATTTAAGAGACACAACAGCCGGTATGGTTCAATAAAAGAGCCTCTATTAGACAGTCACAATCAGAATTTGCCCAACGCAAAAATGAAATTTATAATCCATTGAATAACAGTCAGATTAAAATACGGAGAAAACCATGCAATCCCTGTTTCACCTTGCCTATCATGTTAAAGACCTGGATGAGGCCCGCGCATTTTATGGCGATTTGCTCGGCTGTACTGAGGGCAGAAGCACGGAGACCTGGGTTGATTTCAGCTTTTTCGGCCACCAGATTTCACTGCATTTGGGGGAACCATTTGCAACAGCCAAAACCGGCCATGTCGGAGAGCATATGGTGCCGATGCCTCACCTCGGGGTGATCCTTCCCAAACAAAGCTGGGATGAACTCGCTGAAAGGCTGACGAACAGCGACCTTGAATTTATCATTGCACCAACAACCCGCTTTGCAGGAGAACCGGGCGAGCAAAGTACCATGTTCTTTAATGACCCGTCTGGCAATCCGATTGAAGTCAAAGGATTTAAAGACTTTGACAGTGTTTATGCTTCATGAGCCAGTTTATACCGCTCATCACCTCCACATCAATTACCGAGCAGAGCGCCTGGCTCTCAGCCTTAAATGAGGCCGCTAAAAACATTGATGAGGCGCAACATGAGCAAATCATCAAAATCGTGCCTTTCACCGAATTGAACGAGGCACAAGTGAGCGAAACAGAAGTCGCCATTGTCGCGAATCCAAATCCGGAAGCTCTCAGGCAATTGCCCAACTTAAAATGGGTGCAAAGCCTCTGGGCTGGTGTTGAGCATATGGTGAAAAATCTCGATCAGTCTGTTAGCATCGCCCGCATGACAGATCCGCAACTCGCCGCCACCATGGCAGAAGCCGCCCTTGCATGGACACTCTATCTCCACCGGGACATGCCACTTTACAGAAAACAACAAACAGAACGACACTGGCAGGGCTATGACGCACCCTTGCCCGAGCAGCAGACAATCGGCATCCTCGGGCTAGGATTGTTGGGCGAGAAAGCCGCCCTCAAACTAAAACAAAACCAGTTTAATGTTCTGGGATGGAGCCGCAGCAAAAAAAAACTCCCGGAATTTAACTGTCTCTACGGCGACGACGGGTTGCAGGAAATACTAAAACGCTCAAACATCCTAATCATCCTGCTGCCACTAACAGATGAAACGGCGGGTCTTATCAACGAGGAAAGGCTCCAGCTTATGCCCAAAGGGGCCTCGCTCATCAATTTTGCAAGAGGGCCAATTGTTGACGATACCGCCTTGAGTGAAGCGCTGGAGTGCGGGCATCTGAAACATGCAGTGCTGGATGTGTTTGAGGTTGAACCTTTGCCAGTTGAAAGCCCGCTCTGGTCGCATCCGTCAATCACGATCCTGCCACACATCTCAGCTCCAACGAATAAAACAACCGCCTCAAAAGTCGCCGTCAACAATGTCAGAACCTATCTAAAGACAGGCACCCTCCCGCCGGTGGTGGATCGCACGAAAGGTTATTGATCAGCCCGCCGGTTTGAGGCTGCCTCACTCCGGCGCTTTTTCAGGGTATTGCGGTAATCCATCATCCAGTTTCAGCCAATTTACCTTTTCCGTAATCCAGATATGCTCAGTTGGCTCAAAAAGATTTCGTTCGTCAAATGCTGTGAGGGCAATTCCCATAAATGTGCCATTGGCTCGTTTGGCAAACAGTGTTGAACCGCATTTGCTGCAAAACACCCGCGAAAGTGCATCCGAAGAATTGTGTTCACTTATTGGGCCGCTCACCTCAACATCAGCCTGACTGAAAAGGGCACGTGCAAAAAAAGGTGCGCCCATTGTCAACTGGCATAAACGGCAATGACAGGCCCGAATGTTAACCGGCTCTCCTTGAGCCTGAAACCGCACCGCACCGCACAAACATCCACCTGTATGGCACTCATCTGATTGTGACATTTAATGTCTCCTGCATGAAAGTTAGATACATGAAAATGGTGCGAATACCTCTCATTCTGCCTTCACTTTTGGCTGGTTCGCCCCAAACACCGTCACAAGACTGCGCCGCATACGGTCTTTAAAGCCGTTCATCACGCTAAACAAAGAAGGCACAAACAACAGCGAAAGCATCGTTGATAATAACAATCCGCCAATCACAGCAATTGCCATCGGCGCGCGAAATTCACCCCCGGTTCCAAATGCAAGCGCACTCGGCACCATGCCGGCCGTCATCGCAATGGTCGTCATAATAATTGGCCGCGCCCGTTTGTGGCCAGCATCCAGCATAGCTTCATGTTTATGGGTGCCATCTTTCATGGCTTCAAGCGCAAATTCAACCAGCATGATCGCATTTTTTGTCACAATCCCCATCAGCATCAAAAAACCGATGACAACAGAAAGCCCAATCGCCGAGCCATTGAGATATAGCGCAAAAATCGCCCCGCCAATCGCCAGAGGTAAAGAAAGAAGAATGGTCACAGGCGTGATAAAGCTCGAAAATAACAGAACCAGCACCACATAAACAAGCATCACCCCCGCCCCCATAGCAAGCCCGAAACTGGTGAACACCTCTCCCATAACTTCAGCGTCACCCGCACTTTGGATGGACGTGCCATCAGGCATGTTTTTAGCAATCGGTAATTTACTAACAGCCTCTGTCGCCGGGCCAAGCAGGCCATTTGGCGTCAGGTCAGCCTCAACTGTTGTCCGGTATTGCCGGTCATAACGCTCAATCGAACTTGGCCCGGTTGAAAGTGCAACATCCGCCACAACACTTAAAGGAACAGATTTGCCAGTTGTGCTGGGGATCCGCAAACCCGCCATTTTAAAGAGATCATTGCGCGCCTCTTCTTCAATTTTCACAATAATCGGAATTTGCCGCTCACCCGTATTGAACTTGGCAACTTTCGTCACACTGTCACCAATAGTCGCAATGCGAATGGTGTTTGATAAAGTAACAGCGGTAATGCCAAGTTCAGCTGCAAGTTCCGGCTTGGGCGTAATCTGAATTTCTGGCCGCGCCAGTGAAGCCTTGGTTGAAGCATGTTGCAGGTCTTTAATGCCGTTCATTTGCTTGGCCAGTTCAGTTGCCGCACGAGCGGCACTTTCTTCTGTGTCGCCAAGCACACTGATAGACAAATCTCTGGTGCCGTTTTCATTCAGCACATTCAGCTTCACATCAGGAATACCAGCCAGTAACCGCTTGACCTCCCGTTGAATTTCAAATGAAGACCGGTCACGGGTATTTTTTTGGCCAAAATTAATGTTAATCGTTGCCTTCACATCACTGCCGGATGAGCCATCAACAAACACATTTTGCACTTCAGGAATCTGGCTGACAATCTCGGTGATGTTGCGCGCCACTTCGCGTGTTTCAGCCAGTTTCGATCCCGGCGGTAATTCAATTGAAACGGATGTCCGCCCCTTGTCAGACGCCGGCACAAATTCCGTTGGCAGCAATGTTGCTGAAAAAATCGAAAACGCAAAAATAAACAATCCGAGTAATAAGGTGACACCCCTGTGTTTGAGCGTCCATTTTAAAATGCGCATGTAGTAACGCATCATGAGGCCGTCTTCCTCCGCCACATGATCAGGCATATCCTTAAGGAAATAAGCCGCCATCATCGGCGTAATCAAACGCGCAACCAGTAGAGAAAACAGAACAGCAACGGCAACCGTTAAGCCAAATTGTTTAAAATACTGACCGGCAATCCCGCTCATAAAGCTCACTGGCGCAAACACCGCAACAATCGTAAAGCTGATCGCAATCACAGTCAGGCCAATTTCGTTCGCCGCTTCTTCAGAGGCTTCATAAGCCGGCTTACCCATATGAATATGCCGGACAATATTCTCAATCTCCACAATCGCATCATCAACCAGAATGCCCGTCACCAGCGTAATGCCAAGCAGACTAACCGTGTTAAGCGAAAACCCAAGCATATCCATCACAAAAAAGGTCGGAATAATCGAAAGCGGCAATGCAATCGAAGTGATAATGGTTGCCCGCCAGTTGCGAAGAAAAATAAACACAACAATAATCGCCAGCGCCGCCCCTTCATAAAGCGTCTCCATCGCGCTCTCAAAATTGCCTTCGGTATAAACGGTCGCGTTATCAATCAGCGAAAAGCGGACATTGGGGTATTCATCTTTGAATTTAGTCAGCTTCTCGCGTGCATTTTCAGCCGCAACCAGATCACTCGCCCCGGTCGAGCGAAACACACCAAAAGCAACAACCGGCTGCCCGTTATAAAGTGCAAATGTCGTCGCTTCTGAAGACCCGTCAGAAACAACACCGATTTGATCAAGCCGAACCGTTTTACCGCTTTTCATAGTTAGCGGCGTTGCCGCAAGTTTCTCAATTGTTTTCGCGCTGCCAAGTACTCTGATGCTGTATTCCTGCCCGGCCAGGTCTCCGCTACCACCACCAAGGTCAATGTTAATTTGTCTCAATTGGTCATTCACATCTGAAGCCGTGATGCCAAGTGCCAGCAATCGATCAGGTTTCAGCTCCACTTGAATAGCCCGGTCAGCGCCGCCAATCCGGGTGACTTTACCAACCCCTTTAACACTTTGAATATCACGCGCCACCACATCATCAATGAAATAGGAAAGCTCTTCAATGGTTCGTGTCGGGTCAGAAACCGCATAGGTTAAAATAGGCAGCCCGGTCACATCCACCCGCTTGATCAGCGGCTCGGTAATGCTCTCAGGCAGTTCATCTCGCGCCGAAGCAACAGCATCCTTCACATCATTGAGAGCCCTGTCACTATCCGTTTCAAGTTCAAATTCAATGGTGATGCTGGCCACGCCTTCGGTGGCCGTTGATGTCACATGTTTCACCCCCGTGACATCAGAAACGGAAGATTCAACCGGCTTGATAATCTGGCTGGCCACCTCAGAAGGCGCCGCGCCTGATTGTGTGATCGTCACGGTAATAATCGGCAGATCAATGTTCGGAAATTGCGTCACCGGCAAACGCACAAAACTCACCACACCAACAATGCAGAGAACCATAAATAACGCCAGCGATGGCACAGGATGACGGATAGCCCAGGTCGACATATTCATTTGGCACTAACCTTTTTCATCATTGGTGAAATAATATCCCCATCAGCAAAAAAAGCACCAGCTTTAGCAACAACAGTTTCATCCGGTTTAAGGCCCTCGATAATCTCTCGCTTGTCCTGCCAGATTAAACCGGCAACAACCTTTTTTCGTGCGATTTTGTTATCAACCACAGTCAATACATAGCTGCCGTCAGCGTCTGACAATACTGCCGAAGAAGGCACTGTCGTTGCCTCATGCCGGTCAGTAATAATCCATCCGCCAGCATATAAGCCACTGCGCAGCAAGGCATGTTTATTCACCTCAACTTTGACAATGCCAAGCCTTGTCACCGCATCAACAGTTGGCGCAATCAGCCGTACACTGCCTTCAATCGCCCCGATTCCGGCAATTTTCAATTCAGCTTTATTCTGTGGGCTGATTTTACCAAGCGAGCTTTCAATCACTTCTGCTTCCATCTCAATAACACCATCCTTGATAATCCGAAACATCGGCTCCCCGGCAGAGCTGGCAATCGCGCCGATTTTTGCCATCTTGGCAGAGATTACACCGCTTACAGGTGCTTTGATCTTGGTCCGTTCCAGATTTAGCGCCGCAAGGTCACGTTGTGAAATGGCAGAAGCAAGCTGTGCTTTGGCAAGTGCAAGCCCATCTTCAGCCGAGGCCAGCGTCGCACTTGCTGAGGCCTCCGTTGCAATGTTTTGATCTAGTGTGGATTGGGCCAGGTTGCCATTTTCACGCAGTTTCTTCGCCCGCTCCAGGGCAGCTTTCGCCTGTATGGCATTTGCACTGGCAGAATCTATCTGGCTTTCCGCCTGGCTGACAGAAGCCTTCGCCTGACTGACAGCCGCCTCAGCCTGCGCAAGTTGTGCCTTGAGGGTTTTGTCATTAAGAACAAGCAGCACATCCCCTTCTCTAACACTGTCACCAATATCAACCTTGATGTCATTGATCTCATGGCCAGTGACCTGCGGGTTCACCAGCACTTCATCGCGCGGCACTAGCGTGCCGGAGACAGGCACCCGGCTCACAACCTCAGCGATGACAGATTTGGTAACCGTGACCACTGGCTTTGGCGGGGTGACTTCATCTTTGGCCAATAACGGCTGAGTGCCGGTTAAAATGAGTGAGACGAAGCTAAAAGCATAACACCAGCGCCACTTTGGCGCTGATAATTTGAGAACAGTGTTGAAGGGGAAAGAAAGCAACATCGAATGACCACCCATATACCCGGTAAATTGAACATCGTTAAAATTATAGTTAACCTGATTGTATAAGGCCAGATACTATTAGACCAGATACTATTAGGAAACAGTACTGCGGTATAGATCAAACAGTAGGAAATTCGAAACGAACCTCAGGCTGCAACAAAGACGATAAAAATGGGTGCCGTGGTGGAATTGTTGCTTCAACTGCGCAATTGGACAGCCAGCTGAGAAATATAGCCATAATAGGACAAACTCATAGCTCTGGCTGTTTCAAGAATTGAGTGTCTCTTCGGCCAGACAATAAAAGTCATCCACCAGACCAACAGCACCGTGAGCCACATAAAAATACCGGCAAAAATAATATCAGAGAGAAAATGTTTCCCTTGTGCAACCCTGACCATCCCTGCAGAAAACCCGGCCACCAGACCAAGCTGAAATAATCTTTCACGCAGTAAACCTGAAGTAATCATGGCGAGTGTAAAAAAGATAGCAAATATGCTTGAGGCTTCCCCGCTGACGAAAGAACAATTCATACCTTCACATTGGTTAGCGCGGAACAGCGGCGGAGTAAATTTCTTATTGCCATTAAATTCCTCAATCTGCACGGGGCGTGCTCTGCCCCAGTTGCCTTTGATGATAACATTGGCAACCAGCCCCGGGCCGATCGTCAGACACAAAAACACAAACACCCATTTGGGGGCATATTTCGCGCCATTTTTGCCAAGCACCATGAGCAAAAACCCCATGCCAAGGCAGGTAAACAAAAAGGTGAGAACAAAAATAGCCCTGAAAACATTACGCAGGAAACTGGCAAAGCCGCTATCATGAAAAATGAAGCCGGCAGCCTCGTCAAAAAACAAATGACTGACAGAAACATCTGTTTGAGAAAAAATAGAAAAGCTCACTGTCGCAAGAAAAAACACCAGAAACCCGATCTGTAGATTTTCCCTGATATAACCTGTGCTCTCGACATAATCCCGATCATGCAGGAGCTGTGCGCCACCTGCAAATTTGTCATCCTGCATAAAACTTCCCCCAAAATTTTTGCTGACAGATCAACATATTTTTTCATGCTGAGCCTCACCCTAGGAACGCTCCATAACGGGCTTATGACAATGCATAAATTTAAATTGTGAATTGCTAATCTTGTTGAATTTTAAGACCGGATAAAATTTTAAAACGTCACCTAACTTTCACAGAGACTTTGTAACCTGATCTGATCGGTTAAGAATTTTGGATATGGATTTATCGGGTGGAATTTTCAAAACTAATAATCTGGTGGGCGTCAATTTCGAATGTTGAACTGCTCTGGCTGGTTCTGGGTTTTTCTGCTCAGGCCATGTTCTCAATGCGTTTTATCATCCAGTGGATTGCAAGCGAGAGAGCCCAAAGAAGCATCGTCCCTGAAACATTCTGGTATTTCAGTTTCGCCGGCGGTTTCATGCTGTTCATCTATGCCCTCCATCGAATGGACCCGGTTTTCATCATAGGCCAGGGCACAGGCCTGTTTATCTATTCGCGCAATATTTATCTGATCTGGAAAAACAAAAATAAATTCAAGCAAGAGGCCTTACTCGCTGGTGAGTGACCAGTCTCTGGTGAAAGAACAAACTCGCCTGCCTGTCACACCAAAAGCCTGCGGAGTAACGCAGAATTTAGCAGAACGATTTTGCTTAAAGATAGAACCTAAGTATAACGAAAATAGATGAGTGACGAAAAGAGGGTAACCAGGCGTATGTCACAGTTTCAGAAAATTGAGCAGTTCTACCTCAAAACATCTACGCTGGATCGTCTGTTTCTGGCCTTTAGCTGCCTTGCCCTTGGCTTTACGATTATCGACCCGGTTTTTTATAATCTAAGCACTCATGCCAATCCTGATATAAAAGAATTTTCACGCCAGATCAGTCATTTAGGAAGAGGCGGCGTTGTTCTTATCCCAGCCGGTCTGTTGTTCATTATGGCATTTTGTTTTGCCCGCAACGTCACCACATTCAGGTTGCGTGCCGCTTACCTGCATATGAAAAATTTTGCGGCGTTTATTTTTGTCGCCGTTGCAAGCGCCGGTCTCATTGCCCTTTTTTTCAAGAACCTGCTTGGTCGCGCCCGGCCAAAGTTTTATGAAAACTTCGGAACCTTCTCGTTTGACCCGCTGGTATTTGATCCGGCACACGCAAGCTTTCCCTCCGGCCATGCAACAACATCTTTTGCCTTTGCCATTGCCATCAGCCTGATCTTTCCAAAGCTGCGCTTCACACTCATTTCCATTGCCTTCTGGATCGCACTTTCCAGATATCTGATTGGCGCTCACTATATGACGGATATTGTCATCGGTGCCATTCTCGGTAGTTGCATTGCGATATATGTCAAACGCCATTTTGTTATCAAAGGCATCTTATTTCGCGGTCAGCAAGAAGTGTCAGCCGGTTACAAAAATGGCATCGCTTCACGCATCCAGGGCCGTTACCTCATGCCATGGTATTTCCGTCAATACTTACTGCCGTTGATCAGTCGTTTATTCAGGTCTGCTCTAAAACGCATCTACCTGTTACCTGATATCAGTCCGGTAAAAAATCTAAGCCGAAATTTCAGATTGTAACGGGGCGTAATATGAGTGTATCAGGTAATATCAAACCCCCGCTAACAATCATCATCCCCATCTATAATGAGCGGGAAAACATCGGTGCCGTCATTGATGAAGTGATAGAAAAAGTCACCCCTCATCACTCCCTTGATCTGATAATTATTGACGATGGCAGTGATGATCAGGTTGCCCCACTGCTGGCTGAAAAATCAACAAGGTACAAAGAGCTGCGCTGGCAAAAGCATCCCAATCGTTCCGGCAAAAGCGCCGCATTAAGAACAGGCATGTTGATGGCAAAAAATCTCTGGGTCGGCACCATGGATGGTGATGGTCAGGATGACCCTGTCAACTTGCTGAACATGGCAAAAAAAGTTGATCTGACAAAGATAGAAAAAACCGCCCTCGTTGCTGGCAACAGAACCAGCCGCACTGATGGCAACAACAGAAAATGGGCATCAGGATTAGCCAATGGCTTAAGAAAATCACTCCTGAATGACAATTGCCCGGATACCGCCTGCGGTCTCAAACTGGTATCAAGAGATTTGTTTCTGGCCATGCCGTTCTTTGATGCCCTCCACCGTTATCTTCCGGCTTTCACCTCTCATCTCGGCTTTGAAACCATCAATGTTCCTGTAACAAACCGGCCAAGGCAATCCGGCCAGTCTAAATACAGCAATATCGGCCGCGCGATTGCAGGTCTGTTCGATCTCATGGGTGTTATCTGGTTGATGCGCCGCACACATGTGCCGGCACCCGCCCTGTTGCTACGTAACATTGAGGGAACAACAACCGTAGTCGCAAACAATGAAAACCACATAATATCCAAACCCAAACCAGTACCTTCGACAGAGTCTTACTCCTCATGAACGCTCTAGGATCTGAGAGCCTCTCTCCAAACCAGTGTCTTACTCCAAAACAGTACCTTTCTCTAAAACAATGGCTGATATTGCTGCTGACCAGCTTGCTGTTACTTATCCCCGGGCAAATATCACTACCGGTGATGGACAGAGATGAAGCTAGATACGCACAAGCTTCAAAGCAGATGCTGGAAACAGGTGATTATATCGACATCCGCTTTCAGGAACAGACCAGATATGTCAAACCTGTTCTGACATATTGGCTGCAATCAGCTTCTGCGACCGTCTTTGGCGCAGAGCGAGCCAGTATCACAGCGTATCGCCTGCCATCTTTATTGGGAGCATTGGCCGCCATTATGGCCGTAGCCTGGCTTGGGGCTCGCATTGGCGGCGCAAATATCGGCCTGCTGGCCGGTCTGATGCTGGCTGCCAGCATGATCATCGCCATCGAAGCAAGAACTGCAAAAACAGATGCGCTGCTTCTGGCCGCAACCACCATCTCAATGGCCGCTCTATATTGCGTCTGGCAGGAAAGAAATTCACCTCGCGATAATTTTTTCGCAGCTCCCTTGTTGTTCTGGTTGGCAACGGGTCTCGGCCTGATGATTAAAGGACCCCTGATATTGCTCGTCTCGGTGACAACGATGCTGGCCTTATCAGTGGTTGAAAAATCATGGACCTGGCTCGGAAGACTCCACCCCATTAAAGGGCTGTGTCTGCTCGCCCTCATTGTCGCCCCCTGGTTAATCATGATCACGATTAAAACCAACGGCCAGTTCTTGTCAGACAGCCTTGGCCATGCGCTGCTTGGCAAGGTAACGAAATCAGATGACTCTCATGGCATGCCACCCGGCTATCATCTGATTGTGTATTTCGCCTGCTTCTGGCCCGCCAGTATTTTTACAGCCCTCCAAAATGTCTATGCCTTCAAAAATCGCCACGAAGAAAGCATAAAATTTCTGCTGTGCTGGATCTGGCCTTCCTGGATCATATTTGAACTTGTCGTCACCAAACTGCCCCATTACACACTGCCGCTCTACCCGGCCATCGCCATTCTGACCAGTCTGGCCCTCACTAACGCAAAACATCTGCTGGAAGATAAATTCACTTACCGCCTGCAGTTCGCTAATGTCCTTATTTTTGTGGTGTTCACAATATTGCTGATCTCGGTTCCTGCAGGGCTTTCAATATATTTCACCGCACCACCGTTGAATGATTTCGATGCACTCGGTCTCTATGAATGGTTCAGCCTGATCTCCGGAGTGCTGGTAATTCTAGCCTCGATTTTTGTAGCTTACCAGATGTTGGCTAAAGGCAATGGAAAGCAGCAAACGGCTTTGCGATTAATCACGCCCTTAATTGTCACGACGGCAATATTTTATTGTGCGACATTCAATTATATGTTGCCGGATATAAAATCCCTCTGGCCATCAAGCCAGCTCGCACAAAAAATGAATACTGAAAAGCTCTGCCAAAACAAACCCGTTGCCATCTCTGGCTATCCGGAACCAAGCAATGTTTACTACCTAGGCACCAACACCCGGTTGACAGCACCAGAAACCGCAGCGGCTTTGTTAGCCAGAGGTGAAGTTTGCCCGCTCATCGTGATTGAGGAAAAAGAACGTAAAAAATTCTTATCCGCAGCAACTGATCTGGGTCTGAACCTGCTGGTCGAAGATCAGATCAGCGGCTTCAATGTATCGAAAGGCAAAATGATAACACTCACCATTTTCAGGCAGCAAATAACCAACGGTCAATGACCAGAGCCAGTTTAAGCGTCTTCTCTGCTTTTGCCGATTTCATCGAGTTTTTCCTGAAGTGAGAGCTTATCAATGCTTTCAAGCGGCAAAGAACAGAAGATCGAAATGCGATTGTTCAACATTCGGTAAGTATCTGAAAATGCAAGTGCAATTTCTGGTTCAGTACCTTCAACAGCTGCCGGGTCAGGCACCCCCCAGTGAGCTGACATAGGTTGCCCCGGCCAGACTGGGCAGGCCTCACCCGCCGCATTATCACAAACCGTAAACACAAAATCGAGCTTAGGCGCATCATCCGTTGCAAATTCTTCCCAGTTCTTAGAACGCGCAAAGCTTGTGTCATAATTCGTCCGCTGTAACAAGGCGATTGATTGCGGGTGTACCTCACCTTTTGGCATTGAGCCAGCCGAATAAGCTTTAAATTTTCCAGCACCAACTCGGTTCATAATTGCCTCAGCAAGAATGGAGCGGGCGGAATTTCCAGTACATAAAAACAGAACATTATAAACAGAATTGGTCATCAGACGTCTCTCTAAAGGCTAATTTTAACAGGAACAGAATGAAAGGCATTAAATTCAATATATCTTGAATAGTAGATATAATGATTGGTGTCAATATCTACATATTCATTGCAAGGACATGAAAGCCTCACCTGCCACCGCTCACTCTGAAATCAGAAAAGTAGCTTTCTCATGATGATCCCTCTTAGTTAGTTTGAGTTCACAAATATTCACACCCAACAATTTTAATTTGAGAGAATTGTCGCATAAGTGTCATCAAACTCCGGCAAAAAGTCAGCAGGAGTTTCAATCATGCCCGAAAACAGTGTTGATAAAACAGCCCAGCAAAAATGGATGGCAGTTCTCGCCAAAGCCGACTGGCCGACATTAGAAAAACTCTGGAAAGACCAAAGAAACAACTACCAATTTCAGACCATACGCAAGCCCGAAACCGGGCTGGTTATGGTTCGTGGTCGCGCTGGCGGCTCGGGTGCACCTTTCAATTTAGGTGAAGCCACAGTCACCCGTTGCACTGTTCAGTCGAGCGCTGGCAATAAGGGCAACGCATATGTCCTTGGCCGCAATCACACCCATGCTCTGGTAGCGGCTGAACTTGATGCCGCCTTGCAGGACGAAACCAGAAACGGATCACTGTTAGAAGAAATAATTGAGCCATTAGCCAGAATGGCAGCCAGCAAAAAACAGCACCACCGGGAAAAAGTAGCCACCACCAAAGTTGACTTTTTCACCATGGTCCGCGGGGAGGACTAGCACCTTGGAAACACCCATACATGGATTTCATAACCCGCCAGTTGAGTCATCCATTGCCTTTCGCGCAATTCTCAATGCCATGTCGAAGCCCGGCACTGTACAACCGATCCTCGTTGATCTTGCTCCGGTTGAAGGCATCAATAAGGGAACACAATTAGCTGCCCTCACATTGACTGATCATGAAAGCCCGGTATGGCTGGATGAGAATCTGTCAAAGCAATCCGTTATTGAATTTCTACGTTTCCATTGCTCAGCACCGGTCAGCAGTGACCTGTCCGGCATTCAGTTCGCTTTTCTTAGTAAATGGCATGACGCCGCATCCCTGCCACCATTTCCCTTAGGCACACCCACATTTCCCGATCGCTCCACAACCCTGATCATCGAAGTGGAAAGTTTCAAAAAGAGCGAAGGCGTCACACTAAGCGGGCCAGGTGTTAAAACCACAGAAAATTTTGACGCCGTCGGTCTCGGGCCTGATTTCTGGAGCTGGATGCAGCAGAACAATGCCCGCTTCCCCCTCGGTATGGACGTCATCCTGACAACAGACAAAGAAATTGCAGCCCTGCCCCGTTCAGTTAAAATATTGGAGGCTTACTGATGTATGTCGCTGTAAAGGGTGGTGAAAAAGCCATTGATAACGCCCACAAACTACTGAAAGAAAAGCGCCGTGGTGACACCCAAATCGCTGAAATAACAACTGGCCAGATTTCAGAACAACTGACCCTCGCTGTAGACAGGGTCATGACAGAAGGCTCCCTTTATGACCGCTCACTGGCGGCTCTAGCCATCAAACAGGCAAGAGGTGATCTGATTGAGGCCATTTTTCTTATTCGAGCCAGCAGAACCACATTGCCGCGCTTCGGTTACTCAAAACCGGTAGAGACCGATAAAATGGAACTCTCCCGCCGTATCTCAGCAACCTATAAGGATTTACCCGGCGGACAGTTGCTAGGCCCGACATTTGATTACACCCACCGTCTGCTTGAAAGTGAGCTGGAAACGGATCAGCCCGCCAGTCAGCAACATCGCGGCATTCTGAGTGATCAAAATTCGATTGATAGCACAGATGTAAAGTCTGAAATCGCGAATGAAGAACAAACAATCGCTGCTCCCATTATTCCCCATGTGCTAGATCTGCTGGGTGAAGAAGGCCTGATGGAACCTCCTTCAAATGAGCCCAAAGATCATGAACCTGAAGACCTGACCCGCCAGCCGCTTTCCTTTCCCGCCAGCCGTGATTTAAGGCTGCAAAATCTGGCTAGGGGTGATGAAGGTTTTCTGCTGGCGCTGGGATATTCAACGCAGCGCGGTTATGCCCGCAACCACCCCTTCGCCGGCGAAATAAGGGTCGGCACAGTTGCGATAGAATTCGAACCTGAAGAACTAGGCTTTGCAATCGAAATAGGTGAAATTGAACTGACCGAATGTGAAATGGTCAATCAGTTTAAAGGCTCAGAAAAAGCACCCCCTCAATTCACACGCGGTTATGGCCTCACTTTTGGCCATTGTGAAAGAAAAGCCATGTCAATGGCCCAGATAGACAGGTCCCTGCGCGCCGAAGAACTCGGCGAACAAAAAACAGCCCCGTCTCAGGATGGAGAATTTGTCCTCTCTCATTCAGATAACGTGCAGGCCACGGGCTTTGTCGAACATTTAAAACTACCCCATTACGTCGATTTTCAGTCAGAGCTGGAACTGATCCGCCGCATGCATCAGGAGCATGATGCTGCCTCCCCTGAAAGTGATCAGCAAGCCAAAGACATGACAACTCATGAGGCGGCAGAATGAGTGAATATAATTTTGCCTATCTGAATGAGCAGACAAAAAAAATGATCCGCCGTGCTTTGTTAAAAGCGGTTGCCATCCCCGGATATCAGGTCCCCTTTGCCAGCCGAGAAATGCCAATGCCATATGGCTGGGGCACCGGTGGAGTTCAGGTCACAGCTTCAATCCTCACACCTGATGATATTTTAAAAGTCATAGATCAGGGCGCTGATGACACAACTAACGCCGTATCAATAAGAAAGTTTTTTAAAAAAACGGCCGCCATAGAAACCACGGAACTATCCGAACAGGCCACCATCATCCAGACCCGCCACCGTGTTCCCGAAACACCGCTGCGTGAAGATCAGATTCTGGTTTATCAGGTACCAATTCCAGAGCCTCTGCGTTTCCTTGAACCAAGAGAAACAGAAACAAGAAAAATGCACGCATATGAAGACTATGGCCTCATGCATGTAAAGCTTTACGAAGACATCTCTCAGCATGGTCACATTTCAACCACCTATGCCTACCCGGTTATGGTTGAAGGGCGATACGTCATGGACCCTTCACCCACACCAAAATTTGACAATCCCAAAATCAACAATTGTCCGGCCCTTCAATTGTTTGGTGCGGGCCGTGAAAAACGCATCTACGCCCTCCCGCCGTATACAAAAGTGACCAGTCTCGATTTTGAAGATCACCCGTTTGAGGTGCAAAAATGGCAGGCCAGTTGTGAATTGTGCGGCACCAGCGGCACCTTTCTCGATGAAGTGATTACTGATGACAAAGGGGGCCGCATCTTCGTTTGCTCTGACACGGATTTCTGCCGCAAGCAGCAATCAGAAAAATTCGAGGAGGCAGGATGAAAATGAACCCGGGCATCCCGCTGCTAAAGGTTGAAAACCTGCACAAGGCTTTCGGCAAAACAAAAGCCTGCCACGATATCTCTTTCGAATTATGGCCGGGCGAAGTGCTCGGCATTGTTGGTGAAAGTGGATCAGGAAAATCCACCCTGCTACGATTAATAGCCGGCTTGCTGGAACCTGATAAAGGCACCATCTCTTATCAGCAAAATAGTAAACTAATCACCCTCACTGATTTAGATGAACCGGCCCTGCGCCATTTGCAGCGCACGGAATGGGGCTTTGTTCACCAACACCCTTCTGATGGGCTGCGAATGAATGTTTCAGCCGGCGCAAACATTGGTGAGCGGTTAATGGCCAATAACTGGCGTCACTATGGCAACATCCGGGAAAAAGCTCAGCACTGGTTAAAAGCCGTTGAAATAGATCCGGCCCGAATTGATGATCTGCCACGTACATTTTCGGGCGGCATGCAGCAAAGGTTGCAAATAGCCAGAAACCTGGTCACCAATCCAAATCTGGTTTTTCTTGATGAACCAACAGGCGGTCTAGATGTCTCAGTTCAGGCAAAACTTCTGGATCTGTTGCGAGGGCTTGTAAGCAATCTTGGCCTTTCAGCCATCATGGTCACACATGACCTCGCCGTAGCAAGGCTGCTTTCAACAAGGCTCATCGTCATGAAACAGGGTGAAATCATCGAGCATGGCCTGACAGATCAGGTGCTGGAAGACCCCCAGGCAGCTTATAGCCAGTTGCTGGTCTCATCCGTATTACAAGTGTGAAGGGTCTGCCATGCAGGAAAGATTAAAAATTAAAAACCTAAGCAAAAACTTCGTTCTACACACCCAGAACGGTGCGATCCTCAATATTTTAAACAATGTCAGTCTTGAAGTTCGAGACGGCGAAATAGTCGCGCTATGCGGTCCATCTGGTGTCGGTAAAAGTTCATTGTTAAAGGCGGTATTTGGCACCTATCGCATCAGTCAGGGTGATCTGGTAATTAACTGCGGCGCGAAAGAAATTCATCTGGCTAAAGCCTCACCGGCTGAAATCATCGAACTTCGCAAACACACCATCGGTTATGTGTCTCAGTTCCTGCGTGTCATTCCGCGTGTCCCGACAATTGAAATTGTTGCAAACGCAGCAATCGAAGCTGGCGCCTCAAGTCAGCAGGCAACAGAAAAAGCCGTTGCTTTGCTTGAGCAGCTGCGCATTCCGAAAAAACTGCATACCCTTTCACCACTTACATTTTCTGGGGGTGAGCAACAACGCGTCAACATCGCCCGCGCCATGTCAGCACCAAGGCCAATCATGCTGTTTGACGAACCAACCGCATCTCTCGACCCCGAAAATAAAACAACAGTTCTAACCATGATCGCCGGGTTGAAAAAAAGCGGCACTGCCATTCTTGGTATTTTTCATGACAGGAATGACCGCGAATTTCTCAATGCCAGAGAAGTTGAAATGGAAAAATATAAGGAACCGGAAAATGCTTAAGCATAACCTGCCAGAGCAAATCATAACCAACGCAGAAATCGTGTTGGCTGAAGAAGTGGTGCGAGGCTCGATAAAAATCGTCGGCTCGACAATCAAAGATGTCAGCACCACACCATCCAGCCTCTCCTCTGCGATTGATTTTGAAGGTGATGTGCTGATCCCCGGTCTTGTTGAATTGCATACTGATAATCTCGAACGTCATATGATGCCAAGACCAAATTCAGACTGGCCGATAAAGCAGGCCATACAAAATCATGACAGGGAAATTACAGCGGCCGGTATCACAACCGTTTTTGACGCAATCTGCGTTGGTCATATGGATAGTGGACCAAGAAAAGAAACCTATCTGCAACTGATGGCCTCAACCATAGAAAGCTCAAGCCAGCAAAGCAAATTAAGTGCAGATCATCATATCCACTGGCGCTGTGAAATCGCCGGAGAAAACCTTATGCAGAAACTGGAAGGCCTCGTGGAAAATAATCTGACCGGACTGTTCTCGGTTATGGATCACACACCAGGCCAGCGCCAGTTTGTCTCATTGGAGAGTTACTATACCTACTATCAGGGTAAATATGGCTTCAGCAATGAAGAGATGAAAAAATATATGGCTGAACGAATTGAGGCTCAACAAAAATACTCCGCCCCCAACCGGCGCGGGGTCGTAGAACTGGCCCATGAAATGAATGTCCCCCTTGCAAGCCATGATGACGCAACCATAGAGCATGTTGAAGAAGCCATAGAAGACGGCATTGTCGTTGCCGAATTTCCAACCACAATAGAAGCCGCAAAGGCCAGTCATAGCAATGGCTTATCTGTTCTGATGGGCGCGCCGAATGTTGTTCGCGGCAAATCCCATTCCGGTAATATTTCAGCTAGAGAACTGGCTTCGCAAAACATGCTTGATATACTCTCAAGTGACTATGTCCCCTTTGCTTTGCTTTATGGCGCCATTTTACTGGAGCAGCACTGCGAAGGCGTTACCCTGCCAGATGCCATCGCAACCATCAGCCGAAATCCGGCAAGCCAGGTCGGATTAAACGACCGCGGCGACATCAGTTCAGGTAAACTCGCAGATCTTGTACGATACCGAAATCAGGAAGATGTACCAAAAATCATAGAAGTCTGGCGCGAAGGAAAACGCGTTGCCTGAGTGGTGTAATACGGCCATCATAGAGCAAAGACTAAGCAGGAATGAGGGATAAAGCAGATGACTGAAATCCTCGATCAGATTGAGCAGATGCTGGTTGAAAATGGCCAGGACCTTTATGGTGGTGAAGCTGTCACCCAAACGGAACACGCGCTTCAATGTGCGTTTCTGGCAGAACAGACCAATGCAAACGCAGCCCTCATCACAGCCAGCCTCTTGCATGACATCGGCCACTTCCTTGAACCGGAATTCGAGTTAAGCCTTGAAAAAGGTCAGGACATGCAGCATGAACAGCTTGGTGAAAAGTTCTTAGAGAAATGGTTTGAAGAGGAGGTCACCGAGCCGGTCAAACTCCACGTCGCTGCAAAACGGTATTTGTGCGCGACAAATGAAAATTATTTTGAAAAATTGTCACCAGCCTCTGTCCTCTCTCTTAAATTACAGGGTGGGCCAATGTCAGATGAGGAAATCGCCGGCTTTGAGCAGTTTAAATTCTACAAACAGGCGCTTCGGCTGCGAGTGTGGGATGATCTTGCCAAAGATCCTCAGTTTAAAACACCACCCGTTACCCACTTCATGCAATATGTTCATCAAAGCCTGATTGAAAACAATGAGATTTCTGACAGGAACTCAATTTGAAAACGCTAGATAATAATAAAAGTAACGAGAGCAGCCAACCGGGCGTATTATTTGCTGTGGTCGGAAAAAGTGGTGTCGGCAAAGACACAATCATCGAAGCAGCCCGTCAACGGCTTGCAAATGACAAAAAGTTTCACTTTCCAAAAAGAATAATCACCCGCAAAAGCGACGCCGGCGGTGAAGACCACATCGAGATATCAGAAGCAGACTTTAAGCAGGAATCAGAACAAGGGGCTTACAGTCTCTCGTGGCAAGCTCATGGACTCTATTATGGCATCCCGGTTGAAATAGAAACACGGCTTCAGAGCGGTCAGAGCATCATCGTCAACATATCGCGCCGCGCTGTCCCGCAGGCAAAATTAAAATTCCCTCATTTTGAGGTGATAGAGATCACCGCCAGCCCAGCAACGATCCGCCAGAGGTTAAACCAAAGAGGCCGCGAAACGGAAGTTGAAATTGAAAAAAGAGCAACACGGAATATAGAGACTGACTGGTCGGAAAATGTCTCCCACAGCATCGTTCATAATGATACAACAATTGATGCGGCCGCAGCTGCATTTGTAGAAAAACTCATCAGCCACCAAGGTCATATCGGGCAATGAGCTCAAAAGGCAGCTTTTCCTGATTGTTTGTGCTAGGTTCGCCAAACACACAAATGCTGTCTATGAACTGCACCTCCTCAACAGCCTCGCTAACACAGTGGTTGATTTCACGCAGCGCAATTTCAAGCTCTTCCCCCTTGAGGGCAGCAGTCAGTGTCATATGAAAATGAAAACAATCAAATACATAAGGGTAACCCCATTGCTCAAATAGTTCTCCCTCGCGAGGAGAAAGACCCGTGCGCCGTTTTCGCTCTTCGAAGGAAAGTGGCGCTCGCAAAAAATCAACTTCAGAAACACATAAACCGGAAAGCTCAGCAACATCATTGATCGCAGCGCTGCTAAATTCATGATTGATCACCAGCGCCAGAAAATTACCGAGCCGCCCAACTTTCAGTCTGCCAAGTGCAACAGGTTTTAAACGCCCAGCCAGAGAAGACGTGATATATAACAGGTCCGCCTCAGAAAATTCTGCATCCAGCCGCATCGGGGCTTTAAGCGTCGCGTGAAATCCATAATGCCGGGGAGGTTCTGTAAATGAAAAACGGGGCGGAGATAAAATGCCCCGCTCAGCATCAATGCCCAGCCACTGACGGCCAAACTCGGCTAGTCTGGTTTCTGGCCGGGGTGAAAAATAAATTGCATATCGCTTAAATTCTTTTGTCAGATCAAATCGCCCTTTTGCGTAATTGTTGCGAGAGAATGTCTATCAACGTGATTGAAACCACGATAATGATCATGATGGCAGCCGTTTCAGCGTAAGCAAAACTGCGAATATTTTCAAACAAAGGCTGGCCTATCCCACCTGCCCCAACAATACCAAGCACCGCCGCCGATCTGACATTGGTTTCAAACCGGTAAAGCGCAAATGAAATCCAGAGCGGAGTGACCTGCGGCACAACACCATAGATGATCTCCTGCAGTTTGCTTGCACCAGTTGCGCGTATGCCTTCAACAGGGCGCGGGTCAATCGCTTCAACAGCTTCAGAAAACAACTTAGCGATCACGCCAAGGTTATGCACAAACAGCGCCATGACACCTGCAAAGGGGCCAAGCCCCACAGCCACAACAAAAAGCAGCGCAAACACAATTTCATTAATCGCCCTGCAGGCATCCATCAGCCGCCGAACTGGTTGCACAATCCAGAATGGGCAGATATTTGATGATGAAAGAATGGCAAACGGAATACCAAGTAATACGGCAAGAAACGTTCCCCATATTGCTATCTGAATTGTCAGCACCATATCCGCGAGGTAACTTTCCCATTGCCTGAAATTCGGGTCCATAAAACCACTGGCAAACTGAGCCATATTATTCGCGTCTGTATAAAGCGAAATCCAGCGATACATTTCAACCGGGTTCCAGCTCCACGCCAGCAACAGGGCGAGAATGCCCATCGTGATCCATTTAAAAGAACTGGCAAAAAAGCCCTCAGTAGGGATTTCAATCGGCATGGTTTTTTGTGTGGTGACAACAGTCATGAGCGGCGCAATCTTTAAAAAAACCCGCCTTCGACAGCCATTTATGACGGTCGGAAGGCGGGTTGGTTATTGGTCTCAAAGCAAGAGAAAAGCCCTTTTAGAAGCTTGGGATTTTTTCAGCCAGCTTGCTGATTTCATCAGACTTCGTCTGCAGTTCAGCAATTTTGGTTTTCTTTTCTGCTTCAGTCATTTTGTCATCATTTTTGATTTTCAGAATCTGCTTGTTAAAGGCAAGAATCCGGATCGGATAAAGTTGAGCATCAGATGAAGGTTTAAAAGGTGCCCACTGTAATTCAGCAAGAACTTTGCGTGCAGTCGTCACTTCTTCAGGTGTGCCATTGCGGCCATAGCTCATGAAAAACTTGTAAAGTTTTGCTTTCACAGTTTCATCTAGGTCTTTGCGCCATACAATCGGGTCAGAAGGAATTAGCGGTGATTTCCAGATCACTTTCAGGTTTTTAAATGCTTCTGGGTTCGTAATTTCTAAGCGGCGCATATTTTCAGTATTGTTCGCGGCCACATCAACAAGTTTGTTGGCAGCAGACATTGCATTCGCCTGGTGGTTGGCATTGCGAACCGTTTTAAAGCAATCACCTGGTAACACATTGTTTTTTGCAAAAATATAGGTGGTTGGTACAAGGAAGCCAGATGTTGAGTTCGGGTCACCAATGCCAAAGTTCAGCGTTTTGTCACACTTCAGCACGTCTTTGACTGAATTGAGCGGGCTGTCTTTATGTGTCACAAGCAATGACCAGTAGCCAGGGTTGCCATCACCATCAACTGTTTGGGCAAACACTTCACCCTTCGAGCGGTCAACAGCTTCCATCGCTGATTTATTACCAAACCAGGCAACATGTACCTTATTAAACCGCATTCCTTCAATCACACCGGCATAATCAGGCGCAAAAAAAGCTTTAACTTTAATACCTGTCTGATCTTCCATGGCATCAAGAAATGGCTGCCACGATGTTTTAAGGTTGCTAGAACTCTCAGTTGAAATAATACCAAAATTAATCTCTGTCTGGTCAGCAGCAATCGCACTTTGTGGTGCCATCATGCCAGCCACAAGCGCAGCAGTAACAAGTATTTTTTTCAGCATCTTAAATCTCCTGATATATGCTAATTCGTCGATAATATTAAGCCATCGCCTCTTGAAGGGCGGCGGCAGGTGTAGGCTTGTAATCTCGGGAAATATTTTGAACTGTGGTTTCTTTCTGCGCAGTTTCATAAAGCGAAGGAAGAAACAGCTCTTCACTCTCTGCTCCATAAAGTTCACCAAGGAATTCCGGTGTCAGAGCATGCGACGGGCCATCATAAACAACTTCCCCCTGGCGCAGGGCAATTGTTCTGGGGCAATAGGAAAGGGCATACTCAACCTGATGCAGCGAAACCATCACGGTGATTTTATCTTCTTTGTTTAACTCTTTAAGTATGTCCATCACTTTGCGGGCTGAAGAAGGGTCAAGCGATGCAATGGGTTCATCCGCTATCAGAACTTTAGCGCCCTGAACAAGTGTGCGGGCGATGGCAGCGCGTTGTTGCTGCCCGCCAGAAAGTGTCGAGCCACGTTGCAGCGCTTGCTTGTCGATACCAACTCGGCTTAAGGCCTGCATCGCAACTTGTTTCTGTTCATCGCTGAATAAACCAAGGCATCCCTTCCAGTGCGGCATGGTGCCAAGATTGCCCATCAGAACATTGGTCAGAACCTTAAGACGGCTGACCAGATTAAATTGCTGAAAAACAACGCCGATAAGCGAGCGTATCTGGCGTGCCTGCGGAGATATGCGCCCGCCCGATTGCATGGTTTGAGAAAAAATGGATATCTCGGTTTGCGCTTGTCGGTCAGATTCAACCAGGCCGGCAATATGGCGCAGCAAAGTAGATTTGCCAGAACCGGAGGCACCAATCAGCGCCACCATTTCACCCGGCTTCACCTCAATTGAGACATCTTTTAAGGCTTTATGATTACCGCCAAATGTCTTTGACAATTGTTTGACAGAAACAGCTGCGCTCATCTCATCCACCTTTTTGATAATCGAATTCGGTGGCTAGAGACTATTTTTTATTTATGACAGTTCTTGAATGGTTATATGACAGTTCCGTGACGCCTGTGGAACAACTGGCAAAAGTGGAAATCAAGCAATCACGCAGCAATCACATTAAATTTTATAGCAAAATAAATAAAATTGGTATATTATGAGCTTATTGGCAGTCATGAAGCTGCCAGTTGAAAAGTTTGAGAACATGCATCCATTTCGTCAGACATATTGCAGAGCTGTTATTGCACTCATGGTCCTTTTCTCGACCATAGCCCCCGCCTGCGCGATAGGTCTTATTCCCTCTGCTATGAAGCATTCTGAGATGACGAATACCACAGGCATAAAGACCCATGATGGTGCAAATGCTTCAAAACGATCATCATCGCACAAAGCTCATTTACCCTGCCACAAGATGTCTCAAAACCAGCAGACCAAAGAGCAAATCAACAAGACCTCAGAAAAGCAGTTATTATGCTTAGATCATTGTCTGCAATCTTTGAATGAGCCTTGCCCGACAACGCCAGACTCGGAATTTATCGAAGTCCGGGATAATCAGAAAGAATACAAGTTAACAATCGCCCGGCTGCTGAATCTATTACCATCTCAACATGAAATGATGGCCGGGACAGACCCTCCTTATATCATTTCTACTTTGCCACCACGAAATGGCATCTCAACCCTTATCCTCACATCGTCTCGTTTACGCTTCTAAATCGTTGCGCTGACAAACTTTGGAATTTCCGTATTCCATTGAGTGTCTGATCGCGTCTGGACTCTTAAAATATTTTCCCCTGACGCAAATAAAGCTCCCTCAAAAAACGATTTATGAAAGGCGTTATCTGATGACACCTGCTCGAGTATTAATAAAACAATCATGTCAGGTTCTGCTGCTTGCAGTTGGTCTGATGTTGTTTCATGGCCAGTTTAACCCGTCACAATTCTCTCCCTTTGGCCCGATCATAAAAACTTCCCTTGCCGCTGAAACGGATAAAACTTCACAAAAATGGACCTGTCCCATGCATCCCCATTATATCGCGGATGAATTTGGAACATGCCCCATCTGCGGAATGGATCTGGTCAAAATCCAATCATCTGCTGATGATCAAAACAAAGATCCATTATCAAAACCGATCATATCCATTTCGCCTGAAATGATACAGACAATGGGCGTGCGCCTCGCAAAGGCTGAGCGCGCGGCCTTTGGCAAACGGATACGAAGTTATGGCATAGTCAAAGAAAACGAACGCCTGCAAACGGAGCTTTCCGCCCGGGTTGAAGGCTGGGTCGAAAAACTGAACATCACCGCTGTTGGTGACAAGGTCGAAAAAGGGGATGTATTATTTGAGCTATTCAGCCCTGAACTCATCGTTTCTCAAAGAGATTTTCTGGCCGCGCTTTCTCAATCAAAAAACGCGCAATCCAGTATAAAAAGACGCTTGCTAAGCTTTGGAGTGCAACAACAGGCCCTCGATCTGATCACTGAAAAGAAAGACGTGCAACAAAACATACCCTTCTTTGCAGTACAGGACGGAACCGTTGCCACACTGAATGTCACCCCCGGTTCCTACGTGAAGCGCGGCATGACCATTGCCAAAATTCAGGATTATTCTGAAGTCTGGGTGATTGTAAATGTATCTGAAAAAGATATGAGCTTTATCTCCAACGGAACAAAGGCCAATATTTATTTCCCCAACATTCCGGGAAAAACTCTGAACACCGAAGTTGACTATATCTATCCGGATATGGATGAAAAAACCCGCACGGGCCGCGTGCGTCTGATTATTGACAATAAAGACGGCGCCCTTCGCCCCGGGACTTATGCGGACGTTGTTTTTGAAACACAAATCTCAGAACGTCTCAGCGTCCCCTCTGAAGCTATATTAAAAGATGAGAGCGGTGATTATCTTGTCGTAGCATTAGGAGAAGGCCGTTTTCGTTCAAGAAATGTAGAGCTTGGCCTGGTCACAGGCGGTCGCTCCGAAATAAAATCAGGCATAAAGTCAGGTGAAGATATCGTCGTCTCCGCCCAGTTTCTGATTGATTCTGAAAGTGCCTTAAGAGAATCTTTCCGTAAAATCGAACGTCTGCAAAAGCCGCTAAATCAGTTAAAACTGAGCAAAAATGAACTTGCCTCTTTTGATCATATGGTCGACGCCGCTCTTTACATTCATGAAGCCTTGATGAAAGGCACTGACATTGAAGAATCCCAGCTCGCACCAGCGTTAGCAATAAAGAAAGTGCTGTGGTCAGAATATAAAAACACCAGATTGGCCAATGTTCTCACAGAAACAGAAGCGGCAATTAAACAGGCTCAGAGTGCCAAAACAAACTCAGAGCGGAAAATCGCACTAAATAACATCGTAACAGCGCTAGAACCCTGGCTCATCAATGGCGTGCCAGCACACTACAAGTCAAAAAAACTAAAACTCTATCAAACCGATAAAGCTGGTCAGAAGTGGGTGCAACTCAGCGCCACTCCTTTAAACCCATATAACAAGAAGCAGGCCGAACTCATACCCTGGCCTGATGTAGTCATGTCCGACATGGATAAAACCAGCCAAAAAGTCACTAAAGACGACATGAAAGAAACGCGTGGCACAGACACAATGCGGGGGAGCGGTCATGCCCACTAATCAATCCTCAAATGAGAACGAAAAAATGAACATTGAATTGCATGACCCTTCAAAATCAGCGGTCGCAAAACTCATCGGCTGGTCAGTGAAAAACCAGCTTCTGGTCCTCATAGGCACCATCGCCCTTGCTGTCGCAGGCTGGGTCTCCGTTAAAAACACGGCCCTTGATGCCATCCCTGATTTAACTGACACACAAGTTATCATCCGCACTGAATTTCAGGGCCAGTCCCCCCAGATTATCGAAGACCTGGTGACATATCCTTTGTCAACAACTCTGCTGGGGTTGCCCAAAACCAAGGCTGTGCGCGGCTTTTCAATGTTTGGCAGCAGCTTTGTTTATGTGATTTTTGAAGATGATGTTGATCAGTATTGGGCCCGCTCCCGCGTGGTCGAAGCCCTTTCAAAAATCAGCACTGAGTTGCCAGAAAATGTATCGCCGCAAATCGGGCCTGATGCCACAGGTGTTGGCTGGGTCTATCAGTACAGCCTCGTTGATAAATCCGGAAAACTGGATCTTTCAGAATTGCGCTCGTTGCAGGATTGGTTCCTGAAATTCGAATTGGCAACCGTTGATGGCGTTTCTGAAGTCGCTTCCGTTGGTGGCTTTGTCAAAGAATATCAGGTCCTTATCGATCCAAACCGGCTCCGCGCTTATAATGTGCCGATTTCAAGAATATCTGAAGCCGTCAAAGCCTCCAGCCAGGAAGTTGGCGGCCGGGTTCTGGAGCAATCAGAAACCGAGTTGATCATCCGCTCAACCGGCTATATCGAAAATATTGAGCAACTTAAAAATGTGGTTGTTTATTCGTCATCCGGCACCCCCGTATTGCTAAAGGATGTCACGCGCATTGTCGAAGGCCCGGAATTGCGGCGCGGTGTTGTCGAGCTCAACGGCGCTGGTGAAGTTGTTAGTGGTATCGTCGTGATGAGGTCAGGTGAAAATGCTCTGACAGTTATTAAAGCCGTGAAGAAAAAAATCAGCGAGCTACAATCAGGCCTGCCTGAAGGCGTTGAAATCATCACCGTTTATGACCGCGCACCGCTGATTGAAAAAGCCGTTGAATATCTCTCAATAAAACTGCTTGAAGAAGGCCTTGTCGTAGCACTCGTATGTTTCATCTTCCTGCTTCACGCGCGCTCAGCATTCGTTGCGATCATCACACTGCCACTTGGTGTCTTCGGTGCGTTTATCATCATGTCGTGGCAAGGCTTAACTGCAAACATCATGTCCCTTGGTGGCATTGCCATCGCCATTGGCGCAATGGTGGATGCGTCAATCGTGATGGTGGAAAATGCCCACAGAAAACTCTCCGAATTAAAAGGTGGTGCCTCTGCCGCCGAAAAGCAGCAAGCCATATTAATGGCGGCAAAAGAAGTCGGACCAGGGCTGTTTTTCTCACTGTTGATTATCACAGTTTCTTTCATTCCAGTCTTTGCGCTAACTGGGCAGAGTTACCGTTTGTTCGCCCCTCTGGCTTTTACTAAGACTTATGCAATGGCCATCGCCTCACTCTTATCAGTTACCCTCGTGCCGGTGCTGATGATGTGGCTGATAAAAGGGCGCATACTGCCTGAAATGAAAAACCCGATAAATCGCTTTTTCGTCTGGCTCTACCAACCCGTCCTGGCCCTGGCTTTGAAGGCCAGATGGCTGACACTCGGCCTGTTATCTCTATTGTTATTGTCTGTTATCTATCCGATCAAAAATATCGGCACTGAATTCATGCCAGCCCTTTATGAAGGTGAGTTGCTATATATGCCAACCACTTTACCAGGTGTTTCGATCACCAAAGCAAAGGAAATTCTCTCCCAGACCAATCGCCTTCTGAAAACAGTACCAGAAGTTGAACGCGTCTTCGGCAAGGTTGGCCGCGCTGATACCGCAACTGACCCGGCTCCAATCACCATGATAGAAACCTGGGTAAAATTAAAAGACAAAAATGAATGGCGCGAAGGTGTAAACGTAAAGTCCTTGATCAGTGAGCTGGACCAGCGCACAAAAATCCCCGGCCTTGTTAATTCCTGGGGCTATCCCATTAAAATCCGCATGGATATGATCTCAACCGGCATACGCACCCCGGTCGGAATAAAAATATCTGGTGATGATCTAAAGAAAATTGAGCGTATAGCCCTTGAAGTTGAAGCGGCTGTGAAAGATGTGAGGGGCACAAGAACAGCTTTTGCTGATCGTGTCGTCGGCGGTAAATATCTTGAAATCCAGCCAAACCGACGAGAACTTGCCCGACAGAATATAGACTTGTCTGTTTTTCAGTCCGTGATCCAGACAGCTCTTGGCGGCATGAAACTCTCTGAAAGCGTAGAGGGGCGCAAGCGTTTTAACATCATGCTGCGCTATGAACGCGCCTTTCGCGAAAGACCAGAGCAACTGTCAGAAATTTTAGTCCCCACCCCGCAAGGCCAGCACATTCCGTTAAGTGAACTGGCAACTTTAAAAGTTGTCGATGGCCCGCCAATGCTGCGTTCAGAAAATGCAAGGCTGACAGGCTGGGTCTTTGTTGATATTTCAGACCGCGATATCGGCTCCTATGTCGAAGAGGCAAGAACTGTAATTGAACAACAAGTACAATTACCGCCGGGCTACTCAATCACTTGGTCAGGTCAATTCGAACAATTGATAGAAGCAAGAGAGAAACTGACCATCGCCATCCCGTCAGTGATCCTGATCATTTTCGTCCTCTTAATGCTGCATTTTAACAAACTGGATCGCACCCTCATTATCATGATGTCTCTGCCATTTGGCTTGATAGGGGGAATCTGGGCCGTATATCTCGCGGGGTATAATTTCTCAGTCGCCGTCGCCGTTGGTTTCATCGCCCTCGGCGGCATAGCTGTCGAAACGGCTGTTGTTATGCTGCTTTATATCGACGCGCAAATCCGGTCTCACCCGCCAAAGAACAAAGCCGAGCTATATCAGGCGATCATTAATGGTGCCTTATTGCGGGTGCGCCCGAAACTGATGACAGTCACCGTCATTATAGCCGGCCTCCTACCCATCTTTTTCACCGATGGAATTGGCGCAGATGTCATGCGCCGCATAGCCCTGCCCATGGTCGGCGGCATGGTCACAACCACCATTCTCACACTCATCATCATCCCGGTTATCTATCAGCTCTGGGAAGGAAGGAGGTTTAACGAAAATGAAAAGACCAGCGAAGCAGAACAAATGAGGTTATCAGAACTATGTTGAAGAATTTAAAACATTTTTGCAATCATTGAACCTGATATAATTCATCAACGACATATGAATAATCAAATGAACATTCAGCAACATGGCAGGCGACAAATGTTTAAATTCATCGTAACTTTATTATTAGTCTCAGCTATATGGGCCCCACCGATGATTGCAGTGACCCTCAATCGGCTAAACCCCGGTCTAGGCACAGGTTTAGGCGTGCCTTACGGCATTCTTACAGGAATTGTTGCAGGTTTAATTTTGAGCCTGATCATCGTCATCGCCTCAAGAAAATGGCCACTGATACGACCATATTACCCCTTGGTCATCCTGGCACTACTCACCAATATGGCACTGTTTCCCTTCGCAAACCAGGGCGTCTTGTCCGTGGTGAATTGACTGAACAAAGCACAGACAAACACTGCATCTGATAAGGCATGGTTTTATAAGGAAAAATTGGTTGCGGGGGTAGGATTTGAACCTACGACCTTCAGGTTATGAGCCTGACGAGCTACCGGGCTGCTCCACCCCGCGACAAAATTGAAATGCTTAAAAATCGCTCTAAAGGGGGCTGCCCGATAAAACGATATAAGCCTTATACACATGGTGCATAAAAAGTGGTTTTCAAGGGTGCTGTGCCCTTAAACCAAAGGTAAGAAAAAGCTTTATAACAGCTCAGCCAGAAAAAGAAAGCTAAAAAACAAATTTTTCCAGTGTTGGTAAGTAGCCCTGGCAAAACAGTATGCTGAGCCGATTGAGCGTAAAATTCGTTAGAACTGCGATTAAGCCAGCCTTTGATGAATAGTTGATAACTGAATAAGTCTTGATGCCCATTAAGGAAAGCCGTATGAAGGTCAATTAGAAACTTCGCATCCCCAAAATATTATGGCACCTGAAAAACTCATACACCTGCAGCCACCATATGTCCTGCTCGAGAACAGCCTGAAACCGCAACATGGTGGCCTGTTGTTCGAGGACCCACACGCCATTATTGTTGCCAATGAAACCGATGAAGTCAAAACCGCATTCGATGACATCACAAACGCATTGAACGCCGGCGACTATGTTGCGGGCTATATGAATTATGAACTTGGTCTCGCGCTGGAGCCAAAACTTCAGCACCGCTTAAAAAGCGCAACGCCATTGCTGTGGTTTGGTGTTTTTAAAGAAAAATTATCAGTAACAACTGAGGAAATTGAACGCTGGCTTGAGGCGAGGCAAAGGCAGGAACATATCAGCGAAATACCGCCTCTGACCATTCAACCAGAAGTGACCTTTAAGGACTACCAGGCAAAATTTGGAAAAGTGAAACAGGCCATCACCGCAGGTGATATCTATCAGTTAAACCTCACCTTTAAAGCCGCGATCAAAAACGCCAATCCTATTGCCCTTTATAGCAAAATGCGCCGCGCCCAACCGGTTGAATTTGCAAGTTTTATAAATACAGGAGAAGAAATAATCCTCTCCGCCTCTCCGGAATTGTTTATTGAAAAAACAGAGTGCTGGATTGAAACCCGCCCCATGAAAGGCACCTTAAAGCGTGGCCCGACAACAAGTCAGGATCAGCATTTAAGTCAGTCGTTAAGAGAAGATCAGAAATCAAAAGCCGAAAATCTGATGATCGTAGATTTGATGCGCAATGATTTTGGCCGCATCGCTGAAATGGGTACGGTCTCAGTTGATGAATTATTCAAGGTCGAGACATTTCCCTCCCTGCATCAGATGATCTCGATCGTGCGCGCCCGCCAAAAAAAGGACATCTCACTCTTTGAGCAAATGCAGGCACTGTTTCCACCGGGCTCAATTACCGGTGCTCCTAAAATCCGGGCTATGGAACTCATAGATGATCTTGAGCAAAGTCCCCGCTCAATTTACACAGGTGCTATCGGTTATTTTTCACCAAACAAAGATTACATTTTTAATGTCGCCATCAGAACGGTTCGTCTTGATGATAAGGGAACAGGTGAAATAGGCATCGGTAGCGGGCTTGTGTTTGATTCAGATGCAAAATCTGAATATGAAGAATGCCTCTTGAAAATGAAGTTTCTGAAATCAGAAACGCCTGAATTCAGCCTCATTGAAACCATCGGCTATTCCCCGCAAAAAGGGCTTTTATACCTGGAAGAACATTTATCAAGGCTACAGAATTCAGCAGAATATTTCGCTTATATATCTGATATAGATCAAATAAAACAACTGCTCTTCAATCTGGTGAAAGACAATCCCGATCATCTGAGAATAAGATTATTGCTGCAAAAAAATGGCAGCGTGTCATTAACTCCAACAGTCATAACACCGCCAGAAACATCACTCACGTGGCAGATAAAGCTGGTCAATGACCCGCTGCATTCAGAGAATGTATTTCTCTATCATAAAACAACCAATCGCAGTTTTTATGATGAAGCAAGGGTTGAAGCTCAAAAGCAATTCAAAGCAAAAATGCAGGCTGATGATAAATCACCATCGCTGGACGAAGTGATTTTTCAAAACGAGCGCGGCGAGCTGACCGAAGGCAGCATCACAAATTTATTCATCAAAAAGAATGGAAAATTAATCACCCCGCCGATCACTTCTGGCTTATTGTGTGGCACATTGCGCCAAAGCCTGATTGAAAGTGGTGAGGTAACAGAAGCTGTGCTTTACAGGCACGATCTCGAAAGCGCCGATGAAATCTACGTCGGCAATTCAGTCCGCGGGCTCATAAAAGCAAATCTGGTCAAATAACACGCCGGTTGCAAATTAGGTAACTGAAAGAGTCACAAGAACCTCGCTCCGGTTGCGTAGTGGGCAACCGAAGGAGCTACAAGAATTTCGCTCCGGTTGCGTAGTGGGCAACTGAAGGAGCCACAAGAATGCCGCCCGCCGCGTTGCGGCGCACCTCGTAGGCTCAAACGCTTCAGCGTTTGAAATAGCCGTGAGAGAATGCAGAACTCAGCCTTAGTCCAAAGCGAACCGAAGAATTAAGTCCCACCCTTGATAAAGGGTGGGACGCGCATGGCGGCAGGGCCGCCCGCCGCGTTGCGGCGCACCTCGTAGGCTCAAACGCTTCAGCGTTTGAAATAGCCGTGAGAGAAAACAGATACTTCTTCGCACCAAAAAAGCATTTTAACGCCAGTGCTCCCCAATCCATTTTGTCGGGCGCACATGCTTGTAGCTCTTCTTGATGAAATTTTTCTCCGGCCATTTGCCGATCACAGCATCTTCCGGGTCAGGCTTGCCGGTAAAGGCGACTATCCGCGCATCATCAGGCAATTCAGGCGCCTGAAAAAAATTGATCGGCCAGCGCGGCATCAGGTTATGTTTAAAGCTGAGGCACCATTCTTTCGGCCAGAAAACCTGATCTGGAATCTGGTCTGAAATATATTGTTGCTCAATCCGGTACCGGTTAAGTATCGCTTCAGGGTTGTCATTGAACTGGTCAAAAATGTGCCTGTATTTTTCAACCGTAAACCGAAAACAGGAGGTGTTGCCGATCTGTAATTTAGGCTGCGTCCAGTTATGAATAACCGCATATCGCCCCGGCTCATAGGTGAAAAAATCATCCAGATTTCCAGTTACAACCAGGTCGAGGTCAAGAAACAGAAGGTCACCGGTAAGGTCCTCAAGCGGCACCTGCCAAAGGCACAGTTTGCGCCACGGTGTCCATGCAACACTTTCAGGAATATTTATCTCTGGCAGCGGTTTAATCTCAACACCGTCAACAACACCGGTTCTGTCATCAGTAAAGCAGACAAAGCGGGTTTCATTCTGTGTGTTGCGCTTCACCATAGAATAAAGGCGGTTTACATAGTCCGCACCATATCGCGTGCCCCACTTAATACAAATGACTGTCTGCAAGGAAAACTCCGGTTCTGAAAGCTGTTAACTGGTCCGCCAGAAGGCAGAACTGACCATATCCGAGCATGAACATATCCGAGAGGCCAAACCCGTGCAACAGCTTAAAACCAAAGCCTTAGCTAAAAAAGCAAAGGATTAGAGTTTAAAATCAACCAGAAGCGGCCTGTGGTCAGAGCCAAGGTCGGGTCCGCGCCACTTCCGAAGTATCTTCATGCCGGGCTTAACAAAAATATGATCAATATCGAGTTGCAAGAGCGGCAATTTAATAAACCCTGTCTGGCGCAATCTTTGTGGCCAGGTCGGAACAATTGGCCCCGCCGGTTTCAAACTGGAACTTGAGGTAAAATCACGCAGCAATGAGGAATAAACCGTCGCGTTCATATCCCCGCCGAGTAAAGTGGGCCGCTTGCTGTTGGTGGAAAGAAAACCGGCCAGATATTCAAGCTGCTCTCGCTGGGTTGAGTATTTCCAGTGGGGTCTGGCGGTGTGCGTCGCATAAAGCCTGAGCCCGTTAAATTTATCATTAAATGAAGCCACGATCAGCGGCAGCTGATGAGGGCCAAAATTCTCCGCCTTAACAGATTGCCACTTATGACGCGACAGCAGGGCAACCCCGCAAAGCCAGTCATCACAATAAGACATATAAGGATAAAGATCGCTGAGTGATTTTAACGAGCGCCAGTCTTTCACGGTGATTTCCTGCAACATGACAAAATCCGGCTTTTCCTTCCTGAGAAAGGTTTTCAGCCGGGACATGGTCTTGGCCCGCTCCCACGCATTAAATGTCATCAGGCGGTATGTTTTACTGCTCGCGTCGTCCCGCTCACTCTGAATGGCAGGAATTTTGTCATAACTGAAACTAAGCGCAAAACAGATGATTGAAATGGCAACAGAAACAATCGCGGTCCGTGGCAATCGCCAGTGCAGGCCGACAATAAACAGAACAGCGCCCGCTACCGCAAAATGAAGATAGAAATTAGACAACATATCCGTTATTGGCTGACGCAGGTGAGAAAGCCCCGCGCAACTCAAAATGATCAGCAGCCAATAGGCTGATTGAATAACGGCTCTCATGAAAGTTCACATCCAAATATCGTTAGAAATCACAAGGATAACAAAAATTTCTATAAGGTAGAGCTGACAGTAAAGCACCAAAATGCTTGAGTCTAGAAACAAACAAATACCTATAAAAGATGGTAAATTACGACTGATTCATGACAGAATATCCCGGTATCACTGACTTATCCTCGCAAAATGACTTATCCTCGCAAAAATGCCCGGCGCGGCACGAGCTAACTGCATTAATGAGGCTAAAACTCAGTTTTAGCGGTTAAAAACCAATTTGAACAGCAGCGCAAACAACAATCACCTGATAAATCACACAACTCATCAGGGCATAGCCTTTGCGGATAGCTTGAAGGAGCCAAAAATTAACCTTATGATCAGCCAGGAAGCAATTAACACCGGATATTTCCCGTCAACAGCAGTAAAACAGGTTTTCAAAATTAGAATATGTTGGAAATGAATCTGACATTACAGATCGTTATTTGCATAGCGCTGGGGCTGCTGGCGGGCGGTTGGCTGTTATATCGTCGTCAGGCGAAGGAACTTGCTGAAAAATCAGAAGAATTAAAACGTCAGAAATTTCAAAACAAACAACTGATCATCATTGAAGAAATTCTATCAAAGCTCAATCATCAGAACAGAGAGAGAGAAACTGGCCCCCCTCTCCATCCGGAAGGATATGCAAACGGAGAAAATCACCGAAACGGCCATGCGTTTTCCAAAACGGAGTCTACAGAAATAGAACGGCAGAACTCTCAAAATATCCCGCCGGTTCATCAGACCCACTTGCATCAGATCCCACAGGAGAAGATGGCGATTTCCAATCCGATCAGGCGCACGGCCGGCTTGGCAACCGGGAGCCAGCCACCACCTGTCGTTATCACAACAACAACGGCGGTCACAAGTGAAAGCACCATTCCTGATCTCCCGCCTGGTGCTGAAAAAATTGATCAAACGGCACGCTCACAAAATGAAAAATCTGAAGGCAGACCAGTCATCCAGCCAATCATCAATACATCCGGCCAGCCTATCATCCAGAAAGAAAAGAACCCAACTGAAGAAGTCCAAGACTCTGAAACTAAACAAACAAATCACAAATCAGAAAATCTGACCGCTATAGATACGGCACCAAGAGAAAATAAAGGCCTGCTTGAGCGGTTGCAGTCAAGCTCTCCCCCTTTAACAGAAAGACTGGATAAGGCTGTGAAAAAGCAGTCCTTCAATCCGTTTAAATCACTGGCGTCAACACCGAAAAATCAACAGCCCGAAAAACAGCCCCAAGAACAAAAAAGACAAGACCCACTAACACAACAACCATTACCAAAAATAGTGCAGCCAGAACCGGAAGCAGCCAAAACCTCATTTGTACCGCTGGATGCTTCACCAGCAGCAGTTTCGCCGCAAGAGGGGAAAACAAAACCACCAGCAAAACCCGCACCCCCCGTTAAACGGCGCGGCGAAAGCATACCAGCCCCGTTAAATCTCGATCAGGACAGCAATCTATATACCCGCATTAATGATTATGCGCGCTGGGTTGCAGCCCATAGCGACCGCTTCCGGCTGGAATATTATGAAAACGGCCAGCCCGCTGGTCATATCAGTCTGGTGTTCAATCAGGAAGAACTGGCGAGGCTAAATGGCCACTGGTTTGATATGTTCCGCCCATATGATCTGGATGAAATATTTGATGCATTCAACAATTCTGAAAACACGCTTTATTGTTCTTATTCAGCTGAAACCATAGAACAGCTACGGGCACCGGCTTTACAGATTCTTGCCTATGTGGATAGCGAAGATAATAAACGCTACCGAACTGTTATTGAAGAATGCGCTTTAAAAGAGTTTGTCCATTATCTGGGTGATTTAAAACAGTTAGCCGCCGCCAGATGATGGCTCTGAGATTTAGATCAATTGCTCAGTAAAGCGTGAGAAATAAGCAATAGAGCGCAAACAATAAGCAGGCTGCTGTTCTGAAAATCATTGCATTTTTAAACCATTTCCTTAACCTGTCAAAAAACCGGTAAATTGATCTAAAATCAAACTATGCTATAAATTCAAACAAAGGGCGTGCAAGTGAATTCCGTAGGTAAACAACTTTTCAAAGGCGCTCTGGCGGCTGTACTTTTGTTCCCGATGATGGCAGTGGCTTTCGCTATAGATGACTACACGCCTCAAAAATACATCAAAGACCGTGGCATTAAAAACGCCCGCATTGTTCCAGCCGGCAAGCTGAAAATAGACGGCACCCGTCTTATATGCGGCAAACGACCCACCGTGTTTGACCCCACCCTGGCCGATTTTGGCGGCGCTTATAACGGGTTTATCATCCTGAACCCAAGATTATTAAAGCGTTTGCCACGTCAGGTTAAAATCTGGATTTATTCTCATGAATGCGCTCATCAGTTCAGAGGGCCAGATGAAGCCATGGCAGACTGTTTTGCCATCAAACGCGGCGTAAGGCGCGGCTGGCTGAAAGCAAGCGGCATGAAGCAGATCTGTAAATTTATCTGGTCAGCGCCAGCATCAAATATGCACCCACCCGGGCCAGAGCGCTGCGAAATGATGAAACGCTGCTTCAAAGAAGTTCAAAAGAAAAAATAGCCAGCATTTAAATCCGGATCACTAACTCGGTAAAGTGCCCAGAAACTTGACAGCGCCGCCAACAAGTGGAAAAACAGCTTTCTGAACCCATACGCATGGCAAATCTCTAAGCGATTTGCAGATATGGTCTGAATAAATACATCCAGATACGGAGACCTTTAAATGGACAAGTTCACCACCATCCAAGGTGTTGCAGCCCCTCTTCCAATGATCAATGTCGACACGGACATGATCATCCCGAAACAATTCCTGAAAACCATCAAGAGAACCGGGCTCGGTGTAAATTTGTTCGATGAAATGCGTTATGACGATAATGGTGATGAAATCGCGGATTTTGTCCTGAACAAACCACAATATCGCGGAGCAAAAATTCTGGTCGCAGGTGAAAATTTTGGCTGTGGTTCAAGCCGTGAACATGCCCCCTGGGCCATTAAAGACTTTGGCATCAGCTGCGTCATTGCGCCAAGCTTCGCTGATATTTTTTATAACAACTGTTTTAAAAACGGCATCCTGCCCATCATCCTGCCACAGGAACAGGTCGACATGCTGATGGATGACGCAAGCCGTGGCTCAAACGCTACCCTGACAGTTGATCTCGTCCAACAGGAAATCACGGGCCCTGATGGCGGCACCATCAAATTTGATGTAGACCCCTTCCGCAAGCATTGCCTTCTGGAAGGGCTTGATGACATCGGCCTCACGCTTCAAAAACAGGACAACATCAATAGTTTTGAGCAGCAAATGAGCGCATCAAGACCCTGGGTTTAATCGGATAACTTTTGCTATCGCATTTGTTTTGAACGGCACGGATGGTCATAAGCTCAGCTCGGAGCATAGAGGCCAGAGCATAGTGGCCGGAAAATAGAGGGCACTGCACTTTAGTGCAGGATATCGGTCAAAAAATTTTCGGCCAGGCTCTTCCCTGTCTGAAATGACAAACTTCTGACAATACATCCCCTTTCAGAGGCTGGAAATCATAAGAGCTTTCAGGCACACTCTTCTCAATTAGGCATCATCATTGAGGAGAGCAAACCCGTGTTAAAAAGATTTCGGACTTCGCAATTATTTTCCGCCCTCACTATGAGTGTAATCATGCTTGGCTTTTCGCCAGTTGGTCTCTTCGCGGCAGAGGTCGAAACCATTGAAGATCAATATGGTGAGACCAACCCCGAAGAACTCTCAATGAAATCCTACATAAAGAACATGAACCGCAATTTAAAACGCGGCCATGATTTTGTCTGCTCGCTTGGCTATTTGGCAACCAAATCCGGCAACCACGAAGATGCCGTGAAAATTTTCAGAAAATGTGCCGAACATGGCAATGATGGCTCAAAAGTCTGGATGTCCTACATGCATCAGAACGGTTTTGGTGTAAAAAAAGACGCTGAGCTTTCAACCGAATGGGTAAAAGACGCCGCGGAAAACGGTTATTCTGTTGGCCAGTTTAATTATGGTCTCGCACTGATAAATGGCTATGGCGTCAAACGAGACCCAAAAGCCGGCAAGATGATGATTAATAAAGCCGCCGAGCAAGGCGACACGCACGCAAAAGAGCTAAAACGCTTCGATTATGACACCGATGTCGTCACACCGGACGCAGACCAGGCCGACAAACAACCTCTTTTCTAGCGGCTGTTTTATTCAACCAGTACTCCGAATTTTCTATTTCTTTTCCATTACCTCAAGAAAAGGTAATGGAAAAGAAAAGTAATATTAATGTCATAATCCTTGAAAAAGCAGCTCATCAGCGTTAAGCAAACAGATCAGATAAGAAACCATAAAGTTTAAGAGATTTAGATGAGCACATTTGATTTGTTGATCCTGCCAGGTGATGGCATTGGAACTGAAATAATGGTTGAAGTGAACCGCATCATTGAGTGGTTTAACAAGCAAGACAATTCCCTCACATTTAATTGCGAGCAGGACCTGGTTGGTGGCAGCGCATACGATGCGCATGGCGTGGCCATAACAGATGCCGCGATGGAAAAAGCCTTAAAAGCTGACGCTGTCATTTTTGGTGCCGTAGGCGGCCCCAAATGGGATGATGTCTCCTATGAAGCCCGCCCTGAAGCTGGCTTGCTGCGCCTGAGGAAAGATCTGGGTTTATTTGCCAACCTTCGCCCGGCCATTTGCTACCCTGCATTGGCGGATAGCTCCAGCCTCAAGCGTGAGCTTGTCGAAGGACTGGATATGCTGATCGTGCGTGAATTAACCGGCGGCGTCTATTTTGGTGAACCAAAAGAAATCACCGATCTTGGCAACGGCCAGAAGCGCGCTGTTGATACACAGCTTTATGAAACTTATGAAATTGACCGCATCGCCCGCGTCGCCTTCGATCTTGCTGGCAAGCGCGGCAGTCTTGTCCATTCCGCTGAAAAGCGGAACGTCATGAAAAGCGGCGTGTTGTGGAATGAAGTTGTCACCAACATTCATAAAGAAAGCTATCCGAACATTAAGCTTGAACATATTCTGGCAGACAATTGCGCTATGCAACTGGTGCGCAACCCGAAACAGTTTGATGTCATCGTCACGGATAATTTATTTGGTGATGTTCTCTCAGATGTCGCCGCAATGCTGACAGGCTCATTAGGCATGCTGCCATCAGCTTCTCTTGGTGCGAAAGATGAAAGCGGCAAGGCCAAAGCAATGTATGAGCCCGTGCATGGTTCAGCGCCGGATATCGCCGGCAAAGGTCTGGCAAATCCAATCGCCATGATCGCAAGCTTTGCCATGGCGCTACGTTATACCTGTGATTTAACTGCTGAAGCAGACATGGTTGAAAAAGCCATCGCCAATGTACTTGATCAGGGACTGAGAACTGGCGACATCATGCAAACTGGCAAGCAACAGGTCACAACCAGTGATATGGGCACTGCCATCCTGAATGAATTGGAAGATCTGGTTGCCTGATGGCTCACTGAAATTTATTTGCCTGAAAACGGCATAAAATAAAATTACAAAATAAAATACGGCTCCTCTATCATAGAGGAGCCGTATTTGCGAGAAGACTTGAAGCGGTTTGAAAGCATAAAAAACGAGGTAATCCCATGACAGTCTATTTCATCGGCGCAGGCCCCGGCGCGGCAGACCTTCTAACCCTTCGCGCCAAAGCGGTGATAGAAAAATGTCCGGTCATCCTCTATGCAGGCTCGCTTGTTCCAGAAGAAGTACTTGGGTTTGCATCTGACACAGCGATAAAAATAAACACGGCACCGCTCTCTTTAAAAGAGATTAAAGCTGAATTTGAAAAGGCTGAAAACAAGAACCAGAATATTGCCCGCATACATTCCGGTGACCCCTCGCTTTATAGTGCCATTGCAGAACAGATCAGTTACTTAAAACAACAGCGCATGGAATTTGAGGTCATCCCCGGTGTACCGGCCTTTGCTGCCGCCAGTGCTGCCCTAGGTCTTGAGTTAACCCTGCCGGAAATCTGCCAGACAGTCATCCTCACACGAACTTCAAAACGGGCCTCAGCCATGCCGGATAGTGAAAGTCTCTCGATCCTCGGTCAGTCAAAAGCGATGCTGGTCATTCATCTTTCCGCTAAAAACACAGGCCAGATCACGAATGATCTTCTCCCTCATTACGGCAAAGACTGCCCCGTCATCATCGCGGCAGATGTCAGCTGGCCAACAGAAAAGCTGATAGAAACAACACTTGAGGGCTTATCAGAAACCATGAGTAATGAGGGTATAGAGCGAACGGCAATGATTTTTGTTGGCAGATCATTAAATCAACAACTTGTGCGCGAAAGCGCGCTATATGATGAGAACCACGCCCGCCATCTCAAACCCGGGTCATAAACTGACCAATTTTTATACCGGACCAAACACCGTTAAAATGCAAATCACTGTATTTAAAAGCATTAGCCCCCACCGCGCCGGAAAGCGAGATCAAACCGACGCATAAATTCTTCTTCTTCACCTGCCAGCGCATCTTTAAAAGTCAGCGTCACTTCAAGTTGTGGCAGCCCAAGCAACCCGGTCACAGCCCGGTTCGGCAGCACTCTGGTCTCGACCATGACTTGACCCTTTGTGAGGGGGAAGCTGTATGATGAACGATCATCAGTATATTGTTGTTCAGGGGCAAAATGCGCGAGGCTACGCAAAAATTCAGCCCGCGTTGCACTCATGATTTTAATAATTTGGTTGTTATCGCCAGCGCTCATATCTTCCTCAGTAGATCAGACTTTAGAAAAATTAACCCCCGGGGCATTAAGTCTTTGCTCAATATCCCCAGGGGTTCAATTTCTGCATTACTGATCATTTTACAAAACAGGCGAAAAAACAATCAAGTAACAATTAGGTCAATTAATAAAGCTCTAATTCAATCCGTCTGTTCAGAGCTTTGTTCTCTTCACTGTCATTTGGGAACAGAGGCTGGTCTGCACCATAACCAACAGCCCGCATACGGCTTTTCTTAACACCATATTTCACAAACAGATTAAGAACAGAATTAGCACGCCGTCCGCTCAGCCTTTGGTTGGCAGCCGGGTTACCACTAGAATCCGTATGTCCTTCAACAACCATTTTCGCGTCTTTACAATTGTTAAAAATCTCAGCGACCTCTTTAACTTCACGCGCGCTATCAGCACTCAGAGTGTAGCGGCCCGGTAAAAACTGAATTGGCTGTTCTTTCAACTTCTTGTTGATAGCAGCCTGGCAACCTTTGGTGCTGGTAACATCCATGGCTTCTTTCTTCATTTCCATGGGTTTTTCTGTTGCGCTATCCGGATCAGGGTCAGACTCTCCATCAGGCATTTCATCCTTCATTTCAGGATATTGCGGATCATTCGCATCAGGGATTACAAACACAGGAGTTTTGTTCTCATCAGATGTTGTTTCGGGGTCTGGGTCAGATTCCCCATCAGGCATTTCATCATTCATGCCCGGATAGTCAGGGGAATTTGCGTCGGGAATGACATAAATTGGTTTATCTCCAGCACCAGCTTGCGCGTGTGCGACATGAGCAAATGGCGCACTTAGCAGCACCCCTCCCAAAAAGCCACAACCAACCAGTAAACCGGTTACTTTATCAAATTTCATAGCAAATCCCCTCCTTCTTTTGTTAAAATAAGTTGTAAAAACAGTCTCCACAATCAAATCATTTCAATCCAATAGATACAGACAATCAAAGCTTCATGCAAAACCTTTGTCTGCTAACACCATAATACTAGGCGCAAAAAAACGGCGGGTCAAAACCCACCGTATGAATTGCTTAATTGCCATAAGGTATATGGAGATTAAAAAAGAGGCACTAAGAAAGCGTTTCGACCTGAAATATCTTAAGATCTTACCTGTAGGTCACCCTCATAAGTGCGTTGATATGTGGTGCTCATTTTATGGAGTGCCTTGTTCCAGACCTCAAGATCAATCTCATGGTTACTGTCAAAACTGTCAAACCCACACCGAACCATATGCAAAGCCTGGTCCACGAGCACATCGCCCTTAATCCGCAGTTCATTCTTATAGTCAAGTTCTTCAATCAGCACCATTGCCTGCGAATAAGCGCGTCCGTCAGTAAAGGCTGGTAACATTAAAACCACCATATCAGCCTTTGCGATCAGCTCGGCGTGGTCTTCTACATCAACATCATTACTGATCAGCAAGGCGGTTTTACCTGTCCGCCCATCAAGCGCGGTAACATCAGCCAAAGCCACTTCAAGCGGGATGATCACATCACCCTCAACCGGAACGGCAGCACCTTCTTCAAGTGTCACCCAGCCATCTTCGACAAATTGTCCATTTTTAATGATCGGCATACAAAGCCTCCTTAAAAGGCTCAAGCCCCACACGTTTCACCACATCAAGAAAGCTTTCACTCTTACTTTCCCGAAGCTCGATATAACGGTCAACCAGCACATCAACGGCGCCAGCCACTTCATCTGCCGAAAAACCTGGGCCGAGAATGTCACCAACAGCCGCGTTTTCATCACCAGAACCACCAAGCGTGATCTGATAATATTCCTCGCCCTTCTTATCAAGGCCGAGAATGCCAATATGTCCCGCATGGTGGTGACCACACGCATTGATACATCCGGAAATTTTAATCTTCAGATCACCGATCAGATCCTGCCGTGACTGGTCAGCAAATTTTTCAGAAATCTTCTGCGCGATCGGAATGGAACGAGCCGTCGCCAGTGTACAATAATCCAGCCCCGGGCAAGTGATCATATCCGTGATAGCTCCGATATTGGCTGTCTCAAGTTCAGCCTCACGCAACCGTTGCCAAAGCGTGAAAAGGTCCGATTGTTTCACATGTGCAAGCACCAGATTCTGCTCATGGCTAACTCTGATTTCACCAAAGGAATATTGGTCAGCCAGATCAGCAACCACATCCATTTGTGAAGAGGTTGCATCACCAGGTATGCCGCCAATTGGTTTCAGCGAGATGTTCACAATGCTATATCCGGGTTTTTTATGGGTCGCGACATTCCGGTTAACAAAGGCATTAAAGCTTGCATTCGCAGCTCTGGCCTCAGCCAGTTCGGGTGAGTTTTCTTCAAGAGTTTCGTAAGCAGGCAATTCAAAAAACTTTGAAATCCGCTCAATCTCACCTTTTGGTGCGCGCAGTTTTTCTTTATCAAGCCCTTCAAAAATATCATCCACTCTGGCTCTGAAGTCATCAATGCCTTTTTCATGCACCAGAATTTTGATCCGCGCTTTATATTTATTATCGCGCCGCCCTTCAATGTTATAGGCACGCAAAATCGCCACCAGATAAGGCAGCAGATCATCAAAACTGATAAAGTCACGAATTTGCTTGGCAACCATCGGCGTTCTGCCAAGGCCACCACCCACCAGCACCCGAAAACCGATTTCGCCGTCACTGTTTTTCAAAAGCTGTAAACCAATATCATGAAACGCAATCGCCGCCCTGTCACTCACCGCGCCGGTAATGGCAATTTTAAATTTCCGTGGCAGATAAGAAAATTCAGGATGAAGGCTCGACCATTGCCGCATTAGTTCAGCATAAGGGCGCGGGTCAGCAACTTCATCAGCCGCCACACCAGACCATTGATCAGATGTCACGTTACGAATACAATTGCCGCTGGTCTGAATGGCATGCATGCCAACATCCGCCAGGTCATCAAGAATATCAGGGATATCTTTCAACTGCGGCCAGTTAAATTGAATGTTCTGGCGGGTCGTAAAATGCCCGTAGCCTTTATCATATTTACTGGCGATCATGCTTAGCTGGCGCAATTGGCGTGAAGAAAGCGTGCCATAAGGCACAGCCACTCTCAGCATATAAGCATGCAATTGAAGGTAAACGCCATTCATCAGCCGTAGCGGCCTGAACTGAGCCTCTTCAAGCTGGCCTGAAAGCCGGCGCTCGACTTGATCACGAAATTGCGCAGCTCTTTCGCGCACAAATTTTTCGTCAAAATCATCATAAACATACATGCGTCAATTCCTATTAAGGTCAAATCCAGTTAAAAATAAAACGGCAATTCATCCTGGCCGGGTGTCCAACTCGTTTTAAGCGGCATTCATATTTTGTTTAAACGGCTGATTAATATAGTCTATTGAAGGGCCTTCCGTTCTGATCCGCTCGCGGATGTGCTGCGGCACAAGCTTTCCCTTTTCATCACGAACCACCACAAACGGATAAACATCAATGACATCATTCTTATGCGAGATGCTCTCAATTTTCATCTCAAGCTCGGTCAACTCATCGTCACTGGTCGCAACAACGGCCTGTTGCAGGTCAGTTGACCAGTTCTCATCTGCTGTGAAATAAACCACCAGCCCCTCACGCAGCAATTGCCCCGTAAATATCTGATCACCTTTGATTTTTTTAGCCATAATCGTGTCTCAATACTTTGTTGTAGCCAAGTGCCGTATCGCAATAGCGGCACCAGAAAATTTAAATTGCCCGCCTTGTTAGCGAGATAACATTATTAAGTTCCATTGTTTCAATGCGTGGGTCAGCGGTTAATCCCATCTCTTCATAGGAAAGCCCGACAAACATAATCGCCGGCCCGTTGATTTTCATAGATTTCACTGAAAGCGGCAGATCTCTTAAATTGGTTGAGATAATCCGCTCTTCTTTCTGGCTGGCATTTTCAACGATGATCACTTCTGTGCTCATATCAGCGCCGGATTTTTCCAGTGTTTCAGAAATATCAGCAGCCAGTTTCACACCCATATAGATTGCAAATGGCCGTCCGGATTTAAGAAAATCCGCCACATCAGAAGGAATAACCTTGTCTCTGGTCGCCGCTGTCAGCAGCGTGATAGAGCGATGTTCGCCCCTTGCTGTCAAAGGCAGTTTAATCGAAGCACTTGCCGCTTGCGCTGCACTGATGCCTGGCACCACCTCAACTTCAATGCCAAACAACTGACAGGCTGATAGCTCTTCCTGAATGCGGCCAAAAATGTTCGGGTCACCACCCTTCACCCTGACAACGCGGGCCCCGCCAAGGGCTTCCCGAACAATCGTCTGGTTAATCTCTTCTTGTGAAGTTGAAGGTTTACCGGCCTGCTTGCCAACATAAATCCGCTTCGCATCCCGCCGGGCATAATCAAGTACTTGTGGGTTTACCAGTCTGTCAATAACCAGCACATCAGCTTCCTGTAGTTTCTGGTGCGCTTTCAGTGTCAGTAATTCAGGGTTACCCGGCCCGGCGCCAATTAACGCAACAGAGCCTTTTTCAGTCTCTTTGCCTTCAAGCTCAGCCATGATTTCAGCTTCAAGCGCCAGGTCAGCGCCAGAGCTGTCACCAGCTAAAACGGCACGCCGAAACGCACCCTGCATTAACCGCTCCCAAACACGAAGCCGCCCCTTGCCAGATGTGATGCGGGACTTAACTAAATTTCTGATCCGTTTGGCCTGTTTGCCAAGCTCACCAAAATTGGCAGGCAATTGTCGGTCCAGCAAAGCTTTGATCTCACGAGCAAGCAGAGGGGCAGTCCCTTCAGTGCCAATCGCAACGGTAATCGGATCGCGTTCCACCAGTGACGGCGTGATAAAATCGCAATGTTCAGGTGTATCAACATAATTAACCAGAACCCCGGCTGCTTTCGCAGCTTTAACAACCCTGAGGTCAAGCCCCTCATTGTCACTTGCTGCATAAACAAGCCCCTTGCCAATCACATCACTTGCATCAAATGGCCGTGTAATTAGTTCTATTGCAGCAAGACTGTTTCCATTGCCACTCGGCTGAGCAAGTTTTTGAATCTCTTCGTCAAAACTTTCAGCAACCACAACAATCGTTGCTTCAGTTTTAGAGAGCAGGCGCAGCTTTTGCAAAGCAGTTTCCCCGCCACCCACAACGAGTATGCGTAAATCGCCTGTATCAAGATAAATCGGAAAATATTTCATCAGCTTATGCCGCCACCTCTGTTTTAATGCCATCCGGTAAGGATGCATCTGTAAGGCGTAACTCCAATCCGTCAAGTTCTTCCTGATATATAATCTGGCAGGAAAGGCGCGAATAATCTGTCACAACAGGAAGGCTGTCGAGCATGTCCTCTTCATCATCTCTGATCTCGTGCAGCTTTTGCGCCCATTGCGGCGCAACCTCAACCTGACAGGTCGCACAGGCACAGGAGCCACCACATTCAGCCTTGATCGGCAAGCCATGCTCACGAATAATCTCCATCACCCGCCAGCCTTCAACAGCCTCAAGCTCATGGAATTTACCTTGCTGGTCCTGTACTTTGATAATACCCATTTTAAAATCGCCTGTTTTACTCTTTTGTCGTTTCTCTATTCAGTCATATTTAGCAGTGCTGGTTCAGTTTTAAACGCTACTTCAAGCGCCATTCCGAACCGGCTTGCCATCAACAAAATGAATACCGCATTCGGTTTTATCTTCATTTCGCCAGCGCCCGGCTCTTGGGTCTTCACCTTCTTTCACTGGTGAAGTACAAGGCTCACAGCCAATGGAAGCAAAACCTTTCGCAACCAGCGGATGAGGCGGTATGTCATGCGCACTGACATAAGTTTTCAGTTCATCAGGTGTCCAGTTAATCAGCGGGTTCACCTTCACCTGGGCTCCGGCCAGTTCAAAAAAATTAAGGTCAGCCCTGACTTCGTTCTGAAACCGTTTGCGCCCGGAAATCTGCGCGTCATAGTTCTGAATGATCTTATCAAACGGCAGCACTTTTCGAATATGACAGCAGGCATCGACATCTCTTTGCCACAAGTCACCATGCGGGTCTTCTGCTTCCAGCAGTTCTTCATCCGGTTGCACAGTCAGAACGTTTGTTAAGCCAAAACGTTCAATCAGCTCACCCCGGTAAATAAGCGTTTCAGCAAAAAGTTTGCCGGTATCAACAAAAATAACCGGAATATTCGCCTCAATCTGCGCTGTCATATGCAGCAAAACCGCAGCTTCTGCTCCAAACGAAGAGACCAGAGCAATCCGCCCGTTAAAAAGCGACTGAACAGCCACCTTAATAATATCTTCTGCACGGGCGGCTTTGTGTGCTTCGTTCAATGCGGCTATGTCATCAGCCAAAAGCGCACCGTCGCCCAAACGGACGCCCGCAGAACCAGGTGTATTAGCAGCAGATATCGTCATAAATCTTCCAGCAGTGAAACAGTCTTTTAATAACACCCTATGTTTGGGCTATTTTCACATGTTATTAGGTGAAAATTCTACCAAAATGCAATAGTTAGCGAGTGAAAAGGATTAATATTCCTCAAATAAGGATCAGAAAGAATATATTTTCATCTCTATTTACTTAGAAACAGAATGCCATTCCAGCAAAAATCGCCCGATTCCGGCTAAATTCTGACCTTGCTTGAAAGGATAGAAATGAGGGGGAGAAATCATACGAAGCTGGTGCTGATCAAAATCCATGATTCTGCACTGTGAAGCCCTGCTTTGAGCTAAGGCGAAACAGGTCTTTTAAGCCAGAAATCAATCGGTTTTTAGTCCCAGCCGATTAATTTTTGTCCTCAGGAAGTGAAGGCAGCGGCATAACCTCCACCCCTTCTTCACTTAGTTCCCTGAGGTCATCACTATCAGCTTCACCGTATATTCCACGTTGTGGCACATCACCGTAGTGAATTTTGCGGGCTTCATTCGCAAACTTATCGCCGACATATTCAGAGTTTTCAACCACATGCTCCCGAATTTTACGAGCCGCCACGCGCAACTCTTCAAGTGCCCGGTCACGGGACTGGTTTTCACTTGTCTGCTTTTTCAATCTGGAAGTTGAAACATTAGGTGCCATCAAAGCCTTGGAAATTTCAGAAGACCCACATAGCGGGCATGAAAGCAGTTTCTCCTCAAGCTGCTGATCAAAATCAGCACTTGAACGAAACCAGGATTCAAATTCATTTTTACAATGACATTTTAATTGATATCGGATCATCTCCAACTTATTCCAGCTCAAATAACTTTTCTGCAATCAAATATTTCAAGCAGAATTATACCATATTTATGATTGAATTACGTAAACAACTTAAAAGAAAACAGCCACTTATGAATGAAGTACACTTAAGTAAAAGCTCTGTCATGCGTCAGTGAAGGTACTGTCTCTCTCGCCAGACGGCACTGATCAAAATCAAGCTCAGCAAAATAACATCCCGGCTCAACACCGGCATCCAAAATCACTTCACCCCATGGCGCAACAACAAGGCTATGACCAAAAGTTTCGCGCCCACCACTACCAGAAGCTGAACTACCGCTGTCGTGTTCCCCAGTCTGGGCACTGGCAATAATGAAGCTGCCCGTCTCTATCGCTCTGGCTTTGAGTAAAGTATGCCAGTGTGCCCGCCCGGTAATTTTCGTAAAAGCAGCCGGAACGCTGATCATCTCTGCCCCGGCTTGCGCAAGCTTTCGATAAAGCGCCGGAAATCGAAGGTCATAACAAATCGTCATACCAAGTTTGGCAAAACCACAATCAACCAGAACAGATTTATCGCCAGCCTGATAATTTTTGGACTCAAGATAGACATCACCGTTTGGCAAAGTCACATCAAACATATGAATTTTATCATAAATTTTAACGTCAGGCGCAGTCATATCACCAGCGTCCGAAACATCAGGCCGCATCAGATAAGACCGGTTCGCCAGCTTCGACCGTCCATTACTCTCATTGACAGCCCCTTCAAGCTCAGTCGCAACAGAACCAAGATGAACAATCATATTCAGCTTATCTGCCAGCTCAATCAGTTCAGCCAAACCCACTTTATATGCTGAACTCGCGACCACCTTCGCTATGCGCGCGCCATCAAAATCCATAATCAGGCTGTTTTCAGGGGTTTGAACATAAACCGCCCCGGCTTCGGCAGCTTTGGTGATGTTCTCTTTCAAAAATTCCAGGTTTTTCTCAAAATGCCGGCTTGATGTCATCTGAATAACGGCAATTTTACGAGGAGCGGCAATTTTTGGTGCAGTATGGCCCTGCCCGGTCTCACTCTTGTTTTCTGTTTCAGTCATTTAAACGGTCTTTTTCCTGTTGCATGCGGGGAAAGCTTTATTGGCTGGATTTTCCAGTGAGGTTTGTCCCAGTAAGGATCGTTTCAGACATCTTCAGAAGTTTCAAGCCCAAGCAACTGATCAAGCTTACCAGCCCGTTCAAGATCATAAAGCTCATCACAGCCACCAACATGCAGCTCATCAATAAAAATCTGCGGCACAGATCGTGCTCCACTTGCGCGCGCTGTCATTTCCGCCCGGACCTTAGCATCCAGCGAAACGCTAATCTCTTTAAATTCAGCACCTTTGAGTTTTAACAATTGTTTCGCCCGGGCACAAAACCCACAAGCAAAACCTGTATATATGGTCACTTCGGCCATTAAAAAATTTCCTAAAAAGACTAGATTACATAGACTAGATTACAATGTGCAAAATCTTCGAAAAATTGGTTTACACACCAAGAAAGCCAATGATCACCCCTGCAATTACAAGAACACCGGCCCAATGGCCCGTATCAATCAGCGTGAGATGAAAAGGACGCCCCTGGAAAGCGTAGTTCACCAACAGTGCCGGGAAAATAAACCCGGCAACAATAAAGCCAGCAAGAATAAGGCCATGTTTCACATCCACAACCATATGGCCAAGAATTCCTGCCATGGTAAATGCCATCATCAGATTAGCAAAAAAGCCAAAAAGCATCGGCACCAGCGGCATTTTTCGTTTTCCATCAGGCCCTATCATATCAGCTTCGCTGATTGATGCAGCCTTCATCCAGGGCTTAGAAAGCAGGCCATACCAGAGTGAGCCGAAAATAAATCCGGCAACACCAGCCAGCAAAACAGCAAAATAATTGATCCCTGCAAAAGCCATCACAACAATCTCCCAGAGCTGTTAAAAGAATATATGATAAATACGCCCTTTTTAAAGACCTGCCAACAAAAACACGAAGCGCTATAAGCACCACCCTATTGATAAGACTGGGAAAACAGTGATCAAAGCTTTATAGCGGTGGAGACTTCAGCCCACCCATTTTGCAAACCAGCTTCCACTCAGACTTTAAAACCGGCTGCACAGAAAGCCTTGAATTATTCACCAGCACCATCTTCTCGAGTTTTGGCTCAGCCTTGATTTGCTCTAAGGTAACGGCTTCGGGCACATCCATCACGGCTTTAATATCAACACATTCCCAGCGGTCATCATCTGTCGTTGAATCAGGGTGAGCTTCTTTTAAAACTTCAACAATGCCAACAATCCGCTTTTCATTGATAGAGTGGTAAAAAAAGCCAAGGTCGCCCTTTTTCATCTCTCTCATAAAATTACGGGCCTGATAATTCCTGACACCATCCCATTCTTCACCCTTTTTGCCCTTTGCCTTCTGGTCTTCCCACGACCATGTATTGGGCTCAGATTTAAACAACCAATATTTCATAAAACAAACCTCTGGCATCAAATTATAGACAACAAAAACGCAAACCGGATATGGCTTGCAGTGTGACAAATTCAACAAAGAAACAAATCAGAAAAGTACTGAAAGCGGAATAATCGGCTGGTTTTCCACGTTTTTCATACGTCCCGTCCAGCCTAAAATAGTTCATATTTAATGTGTGACAGCCTGCCCATCATCAGGCTATGATACCTACAATTATTCTTGGCCGGATTGAGCATAAATTAAGCAAATCCTGGCAAAAATTCAGCACACAGTCCGGTTAAATAACAAAAATTTCTGGTCTCTGCGGTTTTCAGGCCTGTAACACATGCCTTAAAGTTCTCAACGAACCTGAAACTCGGCATTTTTAACATTAAAGACGAAATCGAAGTGTCAGTTTACCCCAATTGAGATATGTATAGTTGAAGCGCTCAAAAAATAAACACCATAGTTCAAATCACAAAAGCAGCAAGCAGTCTGCCTGCGGAGTTAAAGACATGTCATCTGAGGATATTGAAAGAGGCCTGGTCGCCAAATATTTGCGGCGCGTGCTTGTGGCTGATCATATTCCAACCAGAGCCGCCAGATACATTCTCTATTGGCTGAACGACCGCACTGAGATGTTGTCACTGCCACTGCCAAAAAAATTAAGCGGTGCCATCGGCAATATCTATTCCTCAAGTTTCAGCCAGGCTGATTTCAACAAAGCTTTTCAGGATAACCGCCCTGAAATTTTAAAGATGCTGGAAGAGGCCAGCAACAATTCCGACTGGCCCGAACCCATGTGGACCAATATTAAAAATCTCACCAACGCTCTCGAGCTTGATCCTGAGAGCCGGGAGATCGTCGCGCTAATTGCCTGTTTCCACCGCTATGATCAGGTCCAGTATTTGTGTAATTCCGTGACTGAATCGATCGGCCCATTAAGCCGCTCTCTGGCCCTGTTAACCGGCCTCAGCGTGGCAGAGATTGAAAGATACACAAGCTCCGCCGGTGATATGGTCGCAGCCGGATTGCTACAGATCAAAAATGAAGGCGGTGAGATTTCCGGCCCCGGCGGCACTTTCTCCATCACCAATCGTCTTGATAATTGCCTCGATCAGAGTTTTAAAAACTTTAATGAAATGCGCAGCGCCCTTCTGGGCCAGCCCCTCACGGCAAATATCGAGATGAGCGATTATGATCACATCAAAAACGATCGTGATCTGATTTGCGATGTCTTAAAAGGGGCCGTCGCTGAGCGGGCAGAAGGTGTCAATGTCCTGCTTTATGGCCCGCCCGGATCCGGTAAAACGGAGCTGACAAAAGTCGCAGCCAAAAAAGCAGGCCTGTCAATTTATGCTGCTGGCGAAGATGTCGGCGCAGAAGGCGAAATTGACCGCAAAGGCCGTCTGGCTGACCTGGTCTTTGCCATCAGCCTGTTAAAAGGCGCGAAAAACACAGCCATCCTGTTTGATGAAATGGAGGATATCGCCCTTCAGCTCATCCGCCGTGGTGGCTCAAAGGTTTATCTCAACCGTTTGCTGGAGACAAACCCGGTCCCCATCCTCTGGACATCGAACAACATCAGCGACATCGACAGCGCCATATTAAGGCGCATGATACTCGCCTTTGAATTGAAATCACCGCCAACATCTCAGCGTCGCCGCATCATAGGCCGCATGGCCAAACGCATGGGCGTGAATTTGACCAAAGCCGAAGTCAATAACCTGGCCCAGAAGCTGGATGCCACCCCTGCGATCATGGAAAATGCCTTAAGGGTTGCCAAATACACCAAAGGTGGCGCAGACGCTGTTGAGCGTGCAGCCCAGGGCATCACTCGTGCCGTCTCCGGCCTTCAGGCACGGCGCGGTGAAGATATTTATGATTATGACCCGAAACTCTCCAAGGCCAGCCGCGATATAGATGATCTTTCCGGCCAGTTAAAATCATCCGGCAAGCTTAATTTCTCGCTCTGTCTTTCCGGTCCCCCCGGCACAGGCAAATCCGCCTATGCGCGTTATCTGGCCAAACAACTTGGCTTGGAAGTCATTCAGAAACGGGCTTCAGATATTTTCTCAGCCTTTGTTGGCGAAACTGAAAAACGCATCGCAGACGCCTTTCTTGAAGCGAGAGAAGCCAAAGCCTTCCTCATTTTCGATGAAGCCGACAGCTTTTTATATAGTAGAGAAGAAGCTTCAAGGTCATGGGAAGTCACGCAAGTTAACGAGATGCTGACCTGGATGGAAGAACATAACCTTCCCGTCTGTTTCACCACCAATTTAATGGACCGTCTTGACGCCGCGTCCTTGCGGCGCTTCACATTCCACGTTCGTTTCAGCTTTATGGATAGAGAAGCTTTAAAAGAAGCCTACCAGCTGTTTTTCAATGCCGAAAAAGTCCCGGATGCCGGCCTTAAATTTGAAAATCTGACACCCGGTGATTTTGCACAGGTACGCAAACAGGCTGAAGTTCTGGGCGTGCTTGATGATGTTGACCGCCTGGTCGCCCTGCTGAAAGATGTCAGCAAGACCAAACCGGGCAATAGTGAAAACATCGGTTTTTTCAAATAAAACTGGATAGATCAGCGCAGTGCTAAGGCACCAGGAGACACCTTAGAAATTATAATTGTTCAAATTTTTTCGTTTCCTGATTAAGCACAAACAAAGATCCTGAATGCAGGTTATAGTAAGCACCATGCAGATATAACAGACCATCTTCCATCTTTTTCTGCACAAAAGGAAATGTACGAAGGTTCCCAAGAGAAGCTTCAATTGACCGATGCTCAAGTTCGGCAACATGCTCTTGCGGCGTGGCGTCAGGCATGTCAGCCAGAACCTGATCACGCTGCTCAGACATCATCATCACCCAGTTAGAGATAAAAGTCATATCTTCTCGAAGCTCAGTCTTTGGGTCCATCATCGCTTTAATGCCGCCGCATCCCACATGACCAAGCACCACCACATGCTGGATCTCCAGATGCATAATGCCATATTCAAGAGCAGCAGAAACACCATGGTAAGCCCCGTCAGTTTCATAAGGCGGCACAAGATTGGCAACGTTTCGAACTGTGAACAGCTCACCCGATTCAGCACCAAAGATAATTTTGGGGTCAACACGCGAGTCAGAGCAACCAACCACCAAAACGCGTGGCGTCTGGCCATAAACGGCGAGGCGTTGATAAACATCTTTGTTTTGCTCATATGTCTCTGTTTTAAAACGTTTATAACCATCAGTTAAAAACTTTGGAAAATCTGTCATTTTTCCCCTCTGTCATCTGTGTCTGCCATTCTTTGCAGTCAGCACTATAAATTTTCAACGAAAGTCGCAGATTAACGCCACAAAGCCGTTAACTACACGAACTCTCACAGTCTTGTTATATTTTGTGCAGTGCAAAATCAATCAAACTACACTATTTTTGACATATTAAAATTTTAAAAAATGCAATGGTACCAGAACTAATAATCAACATTAAACAACAGTGTTTATTCTTTAAGGAGACGAAAATGTCCAAATCAGCAATCTCAGCAGCCATTCTGGCTGGCGCCGTCGCAACAGCTCTTACAGGCGCAGCAGACATCAAACCAGCCGGCGCAGCCGACAATGAAAAATGCTATGGCATTTCTCTGAAAGGCAAAAATGACTGTGCCGCCGGTGAAGGCACCAGCTGCGCGGGCACCTCAACCATTGATTATCAGGGCAACGCCTGGACTTATGTACCAAAAGGCACTTGCGAAAAAATGGAACTGCCAGGCGACCGCAAAGGCAGCCTCACCCCGCTTGATCGTGATAACGCTTAAGTTATCAGCACCAACAATGCCACTCTGACCCTGCAATTCAAAGGGTCACAATTTCTCCCTTCAGGCCGTTAGGCTTGAAGGGGGTAACAATGAAAATAAGAATAAAAATCATCTGATAAAACCATCAGGTTAAAGACTTCAGATGAAGGGTGAGGATGCAACATGAATAAACCCTTATCAGACCATAAAGTTGAACGGGTCAAATGCCACTTGCCCAAAAGGGCCGGTGTTGGCCTGAAAGGCCAGCATTATGAAGATATCTGTTCATCAAAGCCTGACATTGGCTGGTTTGAAGTGCATCCTGAAAATTACATGGGCGCTGGCGGCCCACCGCACCATTATCTCACCAGAATAAGAGAAGATTACCCAATCAGCCTGCATGGCGTTGGTTTGTCAATCGGTGGCTCCACCCCACCTTCAAAAGACCATATGGCCAGAATAAAAATTTTAGTTGATCGCTACCAGCCAGCCAGCTTTTCAGAGCATCTCGCGTGGTCATCACATGAGGCCGGCTATTTCAATGATCTGTTGCCACTCCCCTTAACGGAACAAACCTGCCAGACCGTATCTGAGCACATTGATCAGATTCAAACATATCTCGGCCGCACACTCCTTCTGGAAAATCCCTCAACCTATGTTGAATTTACTGAGAGTGATTATGAAGAAATTGAATTTTTAAAAGAAATTGTCAAACGCACCGGCTGCGGCCTGCTGCTTGACGTAAACAATGTTTATGTCTCATGCACCAACCACCAAAGAAACCCGGAAAGCTACATAGACAAGTTCCCTATTGAAGCCGTTGGTGAAATCCATCTTGGCGGCCATGCGCCTGATGAAGATGACCTTGGCAACCCGCTGCTGATTGACGCTCATGACAGAGAAGTCATTGAAGACGTCTGGACTTTATATGAGCGCACCATCAGTAAATGCGGCCCTATCCCCACATTGATCGAATGGGATAATGATGTGCCAAGCTGGGATGTCCTCTACGCAGAAGCGATGCGTGCCGAACAATTGCTGAAAGCCAGCGCCGTACAAACCATGAGGCAGGCACATGATAGAGTGGCCTGATATACAATCAGAAGTTTCACGTGCGCTGCAAAACAGCGACGCTAAACTGCCAGATTCTGTCCGCTCTCTTGAGGATAACAAACGTCCCTTAAAACGCTTCAACGTCTATCGAAACAATGTCGCCCTTAGCCTCATCAATGTACTGAAAGACACCTTCCCCGTTACCGAAAAAATAGTCGGTGAAGATTTCTTTAAAACCATGGCACGGGATTTCAGCCGGGATAATCTGCCCCAATCCCCGGTGATGATTGAATACGGCGCTGAATTCCCCGCCTTTATAAAAAACTTCGCGCCAGCTTATTCGCTGCCATATCTGAGTGATGTCGCCCGGCTCGAATGGGCCCGCACTATTGCCTATAACGCTGCTGACCACACTCCTCAGTCAATAGAAGCTCTGGCAGGTTTTAACGAAGCGGATATCCCAAACATTTGCTTCATCATCCACCCCTCCGTGTCACTCATTCAGTCAGACTGGCCTGTGGTCTCCATCTGGCAAGCCCACCAACGGGAAGAGATAGATGAAAGCATCCGTAACTTAATGAACAAAGAAACTGGTGCCAAAAGCGAAACAGCACTGGTCATTCGCCCGCATCTCGATGTGCTGATACATAGTCTCAGCCCATCGACTTATGAATTTCTTTCTGCTCTGAAAGATGTGAAGACTTTTGGCGAAGCGGTTGAAAAAGCTCTCAATATTGACCCGGCATTTGATATCCCGGCAAATCTGTCAGGCCTGTTTTCCAACGGCATCGTGATAGTGACCCATCTGCCTGAAAACCATACAGAACTTAGATAAATATAAATAAACACCAAAAGAAAAAAGGCTAAGCCCATGATCGCACTCATAGAAAAGTTTCTTTGCGTCTTCAATTGCATTCCCGGTTGGATTTACACCACGCTCGCTCGCTTTGCCATTGGTATGACATTCTTCAAATCAGGCCTCACAAAGGTTGATGAAAAATATGCCATCCTCAGCAAAACCTACTCCCTTTTTAATGATGAATATTTTCCATCTCTGGGCCTGCCAGAAAGTGTGGTCAACATATTGGCTGTTCTTGCAACCTATGCAGAACTGACTTTACCACTTCTTTTATTCATCGGTTTTGGCGCCCGCTTTGCCGCACTCGGCCTGTTGATCATGACGGCGGTTATTCAGATTTTTGTCTTCCCCGGCTCATATATCGTACATAGCCTCTGGGCGGTCGCGCTACTTGTCATCATTGCAAAAGGAGCTGGCCCGCTTTCGCTGGATTATCTCATCCGCAAAGCCTTCCCAAAATCATGAAAGTTAATTTTTAAAAATGAGAAACAGGAGAAATCTTTGTAAATTCGTCACAAAAAATAATTAGCTTACAAAGCATAATCTTGTTCAGATTAAAAAAGCAGATAGGGTGCTATAGTCCTCGATCCATGCACCCTGTCTGCGACCTGTTCCATAAAACGCACACTGGCCGCGACATGCCTTCCGACAGCTTTTTCAGTATCGCTCTCAGTCAGGTTTACGCTGTCATTAACCAGCGAACTCAACAGATAAGACGCAAAAACATCGCCAGTTCCTTTCGGCATCTCTTCGATATAGGGGCTGTGAAACAGCTCGGTTAAATCCTGCTGAAACAGAGCCGTGCAAATTTCGGCGCCGCCAGTATCATTTGCCGTCTGATCAATAGCAGCGGAAGTCACCACAATATTGGGCACATCAAGTGTCTGGCAAAGCGGTACAAGATCACTCATTTTAATATCAGCTTGATCAAGCAGAAATGATAATTCAAACAGATTCGGCGTGATGATATCAGCCTGCGAAATTAAACAGTCCTTTTGTGCAACGGCAACTTCCTTGCCAACATAAAGCCCCGTATCAACATCCCCAAGTACCGGATCAACCATGATAACAGCACCGGCATTTTGTTTTCGTATCCGGGAAAGCGTATTAGCGACAACGTCGATCTGTGCACCAGTTGCAAAATATCCGGTCATCACCCCATCCAGACGCTCAAACCATCCATCAGCCTCCAAAGCACTTAGTTGATCTGCCAATACATCATCAGGCACATCAAACCGGCTCATCGTGCCAAGGTCAGGGCGCGATGCCAGCAATACTGTTGGCAGTGAGATCGCGTTGATCTGTTGCCCGGCAAATACAAAGCGCGCAATGGACAAACCAACATCACCAACACCCACCTCAGAACTAAGAGCAAGCACATTTTTTTGCGTCATCTCTGCCATGGTATCAACCCTGAACGGAACTTTTCTCTAAACAATACCTAAACTTAACTGAACCAGAGGCTCAGCCAAAAAGCCAGCCATAAACAAATTATCTTTGATAAGAATTAATATTTTAGGGGGCTTTCGTTTTTTGTCATAACTGGCTAGATTGCGCCCCAAACCTAAAAATGGAGAATATCATGGCTACCATCCGACCGCGTCGTTCCGTATTGTATATGCCGGGCTCAAAACAGCGCGCCCTTGAAAAAGGCAAAGAACTAGCAACAGACGCAATCATTTTCGATCTTGAAGATGCCGTCGCCCCGGATATGAAAGAAATCGCCCGTGATCAGGTGCTGGATGCCGTCAGCGCCGGTGGCTACGGCAACCGCGAACTGGTCATTAGATCAAACGGCATAGACACACCCTGGTTCAAGGATGATCTCGCCGCCGCTGCCAAAGCAAAACCAAATGCCATTCTCATTCCGAAAGTCTCAAGCGGTCAGGACGTTCAGAATGTACGCAATCAGCTTAAAAACTTAAACGCTGATAAATCAATTGAACTCTGGGCCATGATGGAAACACCGCTGGCCATGCTGAAAGCGCTGGAAATCGCTGAAAGCGCAGCAGATGAAAGCCATCCGCTCACAGTTTTTATTATGGGCACCAATGATCTGGCCAAAGAAACCGGTGCAGCCATCAAACCCGGACGGGAAGCCATGCTGTCCTGGCTTTCAACATGCGTCGCGGCTGGCCGCGCCTTTGGCATTGATATAATCGACGGCGTCTATAATGACTTTAAAAATGAAGCTGGCTTTAAAACTGAATGCGAGCAGGGCAGTAACCTCGGCATGGACGGAAAAACCCTCATTCACCCCGGTCAGATCGCCCCTTGTAATGAAGTGTTTTCACCTTCAAACGAAGCAATAGAATGGGCAAAAACCATCATAGAAGCATTTGAACAACCTGAAAATCAGGGCAAAGGCGCCATCACCGTTGAGGGAAAAATGGTAGAGCTTTTACACGCTGAAATGGCAAAACGAACAGTCGCAATCTCTGAAGCAATTGAGCGACTGAAATCAGCAACTTAATTCGCACCATGCAAAAGAATGCCGGTTTTATTGATTAGTCTGAAATACCGGGCCTGATTGAGCATGCCTTTTACGTATGCCTCAGCAGCCATATTTGGGGAGCAAATCACCAATGCAACTATACAGATTCTTAACAGGTCCTGATGACGCAAGTTTTTGTCATAAGGTAACTGAAGCCTTAAATAAGGGCTGGGCGCTGCACGGTTCCCCGCAATATAGTTATGACGAAACAACAAAAACCATGCGTTGCGGCCAGGCCGTTATCAAATCGGTAGAGAATTTAAGCTATAATCCGGAAATGAAGCTAAGTGAGCAGTGATTTTCTCCTGAAACATGTGGCAGGGGACATTTGTTGCGAGGTATGCCTAAAAAACAAACAAATTCAAGTGATTGAATAGATTTGTTTACGAAATACTAGACTTGAAAATGTAATAATTTATCTGAATACTATAGCAAATTGCTGAACCCACCTCGTGTCTGGACAGAAATTAACTAATGAAATCAGATTTTCACAGCAAAATAACAGCTAAGTTCCAGACTGAGTTTAACGCCATCATCGTCTATGGCTTGCGTATTGCGGGTGCGCTGCTCACTTTCATTTTACAGATTTTTCTCGCCCGCTGGATGGGCAAATATGAATATGGCCTGTTTGCACTTGTCTGGTCATGTATCATCATCGGCGGCGAATTACTGAGTTTCGGCTTTTATAATTTAATTCAGCGGCTCTTGCCGGAATATCGCATAAAAAATCAAATGTCGTTGCTCCGCGGCGCGCTTTTTGGCGCAGCCGGCACCATCATTCTGACCTCCATCGCCTCATCTCTCTTCATAGCGCTGCTGTTATACGGCCTCAACGCAAGCGGCCATCTTGATCAACTCTATCTCTACCCGCTGCTGATCGGCATCACCGCCTTGCCAGCCTTTGCCCTGTCTGACTATTTCTCTGGTGTTGGCCGCAGCTATGGCTGGATGATCCGCGCCTTTTCACCATCTTCCCTGTTTCGTCCCCTGGCAATTATCGGGCTTGTCGCCGGTCTGGTCGCATTTGGTTTTAACGCAACGGCCATCACCGCCACCCTTGCCGCGACAATCGCTGTATGGACAACATTGCTGCTTTCCTACTTCGTTATTGGCAAAAAAATACCGGAAGCGGAATATAGTGGCCCCCGCCAGTATAATCTCCGCCCCTGGATCCTTGCCGCCCTGCCGATGATGATGGTTTCTTCACTGGAAATTCTGTTGTTCAATCTTGATGTGCTGATGATCAGCCTGTTTCTGGAGCCTGACCAGACCGGGATTTATTTTGCAGCCACAAAAATCATGGCGTTGGTCAGTTTTCTCAATTTCGCGATCGGCTCAGCCTTTACCCGCCACTACGCAGAATTTCACGCAGCCAATGATCATAACGCGCAAACAAAAATCATTCGACGTTCCGCCAGCCTGACCTTCTACCCCTCCCTCATCATGCTGATTGTCATTCTGGTGCTGAACAAACCACTGCTTTCACTATTTGGCGACGGCTTCACGTCTGCAGCAATCGTGATTTTCCCGCTCGCCATCGGCCTGATGTTACGCGCACTCGTTGGCCCGGGTGAGCGCATTCTGATGATGACAGGCCAGCAACATATCTGCGCTATAATTTATGTCGGCACAGTATTCCTCGATCTTGGCCTGAACTATATGTTAATCCCGCTTTATGGCATCAAGGGCGCGGCGATTGCTACTTCCATCTCGTTCTCGTTCATGGCCATCATGTTGTTGATCCTGATAAAATCGAGATTAAACATCATATCCCTTCCTTTCCTACCCGCACAATTAGTTAGATAACCCACCGAAATGGCGAAGTTTTAGTGAGCTTTTTAGAGTGAAAAGCCATGCGATTTCACATTGGTATATTATGCGAATTTAGGGCTTGTCAATTTCAGCGAATTCTCTATGAGTTGGGGCTATATATCAGCGAAAGAGAAGGTAGATGATCATGAGTAAAACCAATCCAGGTAATTATTTTGAAGATTTCTCAGTTGGTCAGGTTTTGCATCACGCCACCCCAAGAACCATCACAGAAGGGGACATCGCCCTCTACACCAGTCTTTATGGCATGCGCTTCGCGGTCCAGTCAGCAGATAGTTTCGCAATGGATATCGGCTATGAAGCCGCTCCGGTTGATGATTTTCTGGTGTTCCACATGGTGTTTGGCAAAACAGTGCCGGATATATCCCTGAATGCCATCGCCAATCTAGGTTATGCGGATTGTAAATTCACCCAGCCCGTTTACCCGGGGGATACCGTCTCAACCACCTCCAAAGTGATTGGCGTCAAAGAAAATTCAAACGGCAAAACCGGTGTTGTTTATGTCCGCTCAACCGGGCGCAATCAACTGGGTGAAATTGTGCTGGATTATGTGCGCTGGGTCATGGTGCGCAAAAAGGATGAAAATTCCCCCGCGCCGACAGAAGACGTGCCAGAGCTGCCAAAAAGAGTTGACCCGTCCCATTTTGTTGAATCAACCCCGGCCATAAATCTGGATGATTATAATAACGACCTCGCTGGCAGCCCTTACCGTTTTGATGATTATCAGGTTGGAGAAAAAATCGACCATGTTGACGGCATGACAATTGAAGAAGCCGAACATCAGATCGCAACAAGGCTTTATCAGAATACAGCCAAAGTACATTTTAACAATCATACAGAAAGTCAGGGCCGGTTCGGTAAGCGGCTGATGTATGGCGGCCATGTCATTTCCATGGCGCGGGCGCTGTCTTTCAATGGGCTGGCTAACGGCTTTCATATCGCGGCCATTAATGGTGGCCGCCATGTCAGCCCCTGTTTCGCGGGTGATACAATCTATGCCTGGTCAGAAATTCTTGAAACCTCAGCCATTCCAGGCCGTGAGGATGTCGGTGCATTAAGAGTCAGAACCATCGCCGCCAAAAATCACAATTGCGCAGACTTCCCCGGCAAAACCGAAGAGGGCTACCACGAAAGCGTCATGCTCGACATTGACTATTGGCTCGTCATGCCAAGGTAAAACAGCTCTGAACAGTTAAGTTTATTGAAAAGGAGCCAGTATGTTTGAAGGGTTTGAGAGAAAAAAATCCCAACTGAAAGATGAATCCACCAATGAGGAAATAACCATCAACTATGTGGTGGGCGGTGATGGCCCACCCGTTCTGATGTTGCATGGCTTCCCGCAAAATCTGGCCATGTGGGCCGCCATCGCGCCTGAGCTCGCCAGAAACTACCGTGTTATCTGCGCCGATTTGCGCGGCTATGGCGATAGCAGCAAACCAAAATGCACCCCAGATAACGCCAATTATTCCTTCCGTCAGATGGCCAAAGACAATGTCGCCCTGATGAAAGAAGAAGGCTTTGAAAGCTTTCACATGATAGGTCACGACAGGGGCGGCCGCACTGGCCACCGCATGGCGTTAGATCACCCGGATGTTGTCAAATCCCTCTCGGTGCTTGATATCGTCCCGACCCATGCCATGTTTAAAGAGACCACTAACAAGGTCGCGGGCGCCTATTGGCACTGGTATTTTCTATCACAAGCTGAACCATTCCCCGAGCATATGATCGCCCTTGATCCTGATTTTTTCTATGAAACCTGCCTGCTTGGCTGGGGCGCAACAACCGTTGAAGATTTCAACCAGCAACAACTGGAAGATTACAGACGCTGCTGGCGCACCAAAGAAATGATCCACGGCTCCTGTTCGGATTACCGCGCCGCCGCAACCATTGATCTGTCGCTTGATGAAGAAGATATCGAGAAAAAAGTCACCTGCCCGACATTGGTGTTTTATGGCGCAAATGGCACGATGGCAGAGTGTTTTGACCTCCCCGCCTGTTGGCGCAAACGCTGCGAAACGATTGAAACGGCGTCTCTCCCCGGCGGGCATTTCTTTGTGGATGTCTTCCCTGATGAGACGGCTGAGATTTTAAACGATTTTCTCTCCCGCCAGACCAGTTGATCAGCACTACAGCTCCGCTGATTAACGCCTGAGTATGCGCGGAAATTGCTTTCTCACCTTCGCTCCTTGCAATGAGCAGAACCGCACCGTGATGACGCAGGAATAAATCGGAATATTGCGAACATGGCCGCGTACACAATTCACCCGCCGGCTGACGCTACCGCCCTTGCCCTGGCGCGCGAGGTGACGGTTGACAATGAGCTGCGCCAGACCAACCGCCCCGACACGAGAGCGGTGCGAGCCAACACCCTTGAGATTTTTACAATAAGCCGCTTTTGCCTCAATCACCTGAAAACCGGGAGCAATGCCGGAAATGGCGGCAAAAACAATACCACCAGTGAGAACAATGGCAGTCAGGTTAAAAGCTGATTTTGAACGTTTGTGATGAAACATATTGACCTCCATGCGAAATGAGCTGAACTAATTTTTTAAAATGGCAACAAAGTAAAATGACAACTAAGCGCCTGCATATAGTTCGTCGCAAAAGGCGGGGCTTAAGTTCAATGAAACTAAAAAAAGCTCGCGATACTCATCACATCAATCTCCCCAAAAAGTGATGAGAAGGCTTGCCTGAAATATGATTTGCAGCATTGATAAAAGGCATGTTTTCAGGCAGGGTTGCCAGCAATAGAGCGCGTTTGCGAAGGCAAAAATAAATCCCCAAAGGAGCCCGAAATGACCAATCCATCACCATATCAAAGAGATAGAGAGCTGGAAATTCCGCTCGCCATTCTGCGGTTAAGTTCGGCATTGTTTTTAGCTGTCTGGGCTTTTGATAAAATCCTCAATAACCAGCACGCGATCAAAACGGTCTCTAAATTCTATGTCTCGGTAGATAGCACAAGCATCATCCTCGCCCTTGGCGTGGTGCAACTCATCGTCGTGCTGGCATTTGCCACCGGGCTTTTCAAAACAATAAGCTACGGGGCCGTTTTCCTGATGCACGCCGTCTCAACAGTCGCAAGCTATCAGCTCTACATGACCCCACTGGCCAGACCCAACATCCTGTTCTGGGCTGCAATCCCGGTCCTCGCCGGATTGTTATTGCTGTTTACCCTAAGACACCGAGACAACTTCCTGACAATGGGAAAATAAAAAATCAACCCATCCCCATTCCCTCCGACGTACCAGCGCCGGTTGCTAGTGGGCAACTGAAGGCGCATCAAAAAAGAAAAACCGGAGCTTGTTTCCAGGCCCCGGTTTTGAATTTGTAAATGCTTAAGTGAAAAGCTTTAAGCAGCTCTGTTATGCAGCCGGTTATAAAGCAAAGGCGTTGTCTTACTATGAGCTGAAAGCGCTTTTGCGCCAGCAAGCACAGCCAGATCAGCCAGAGGCTCAATAATGATCACGGCCATGTAAGCCAGCCCGAAAGATGAAACGGCGGCAACATTGGCAGCGCCGAAACCCTGCCCGTAGAACGCCCAGAAAGCTACCCACGCAACAACACCACCCTGATAAGCAGTTGAAAGCAGTAGGGCTTGTGAATATTTGATGTCCACATAAGCGGTATTTGGCTTGATGATATTTTTGGCCAGATGGCTCATAGCCCAAAGCGGCACCAGCAAAGTGGTAATGTTCATACCATATTGCGGCAGATCAAACGGTGCAAACAGCAGACCTTGAAGCAATAACCCGGCCGCTAAGCCAATCGCCGCAGGCCCGGCCCCGAAGATGAGATATAATGTTGAGCCGAGAATAAAGTGAACTTCCGAAACCCCGACAGGATAGTGCGGCAAAACTTCAAAAAAGCTGAATACAAGCGCTGTTGTAATAAGGCTGCGCAATACAATGGCTGGCAAGCCGCCATCATTACGAATGGTGTCATAAATCATTTTGCCGGAAATGCCGAAAGCGGCAGCGGCAGTTACATAGCTAACGGCAAGCTTTGCGCCATCAACGACGCCAGGTTCAATATGCATAATAAAGTCTCCTTTCCGCACCCATCGTGCGGGAGAGTTGATATAAGGCGTGGTAAAACACACCGGTGAGCGCTGGCAGGTCTCCTGGCTCGCGGTTTGTCCTCAACCCACCTTCCCAGCCAAGAATGAATGGCCAGTGGCATAAAAGGTCTCGATTGCCGCTTACAGTTGCGTGGGCAGCCACGGAATAAAACTAAAAAAAGCCCGCACCGTGTTCCCTCTAACCATCGCCTAAACAAGACGACAGAACCAACAACGAGAACATGCCATATTTGAAGGAGAGCGACAAGTGGAGATATAGCGCGGTTGCAGGTGGGCAACTGAAGCGCAAATAAGGAAGCGCGATTGCAGGTGGGCAACTGAAACGCGATTCTCACCGTCGTACCAGGGGCGGTTGCAGGTGGGCAACTGAAGCCCCGTCAAAGAATCTAGCGAAGGACTTCTAGGCAAAAATGCTTTAACTACACTCCCTAATCGGCGTCTTCACGCCAACACCTTGCGAAAAGCGCCGCTTCATTTTTTTCAGCATTTTTTCATAGCTCGAAGCCGATGCCTTCGGGTATGTCAGGCTGACCTGGCTGACCACCCGCTCCTTGCAGCTATAGAGCGTGCGTGAAAAAATCTGAGTTTCAGGTGTCGGCACCATTTTTAGCTCATACCACATCTCACCGGATTGAATGTCAGTGATGCGATGCGCACCAGTGCCGGTTTTTAGTTGAGACACAGTGGCCGCCGCGCCTGTGCGCTGGTCATCAAAAATGACTTTCAATGCCAACACTGCGTCATCATTTTTAGAGGTAAAGATGAAACTTTCATCTTTCATCCCCGCAGGTTCAAACCAGTTTGAGGGGTAATATAACGTAGTGCCATAGTCAGGTTCCTGAAACACAGCCCAGGCCTTGGGTGGTTCAAGCTCTGCGGCTGATAATGAAGTGGTGGCGCCGAGCGAACCGGAAAAACAGAAAACACCCAGTAAAGACAAGAAAAAAAACCGCGAAAACAGGTACATAAAAAGCTTCCTCTAGAAATACAGAAGTTGATCAGCAAAACTTTAGTTTAATGTTGACCAGAAGTGATAGACTTTGTTACACCTTATGATACAAGAAACAAACCAACCAATTCTAAAAATGAATTGCTGCTCAACCATCGGCGAAGATACGGCCACGAACAAAGCGACATTTGCGCTCAGATCTTATGACCAAAGCTCAGGACAAATGTGTTTCATATGAACAAAACCATTTCAACTTTTCAGTAAATGGCATGTTTCATATGGTCAATTTAGCTTGTTCAACAGGTTTCACGCCGAATAGGTTTCAATAGTGGGGGAACAAATGGGCGAAAACAAGCTCAGAGCTGCGCGGCCACTATCACCGCATCTACAAATCTATTCTCCAATGCTCACCATGATGATGTCGATTGTTCACCGCCTCACCGGCGTTGGCTTATATTTCGGCATTCTGATATTTGCCTGGTGGCTGATGGCAGCGGCCAGCGGGCCGGAATATTTTAATTTCGTCAATGATTTATTGGGCAGCACACTGGGGCTGATTGTTCTGGTGCTTTGCACATGGGCATTTTTCCATCATATGTGCGGGGGCATTCGTCACTTTATCTGGGATTTTGGCAAAGGCTTTGGCCTCGATACGGTAGAGCTGATGGCTAAAATCGGCGTAGTTACACCCATCATTCTAACAGCACTGGTCTGGTTTTTTATCTGTCAGGCAGGGTAAAAATTAAACCAAACGATCAGATTATTCAGGCACAGATTTAACCAAAAAGTTTCAATCAAAACATTTCAATTCATCTGCACTAATAAGCCGGAGATAGAGACAATGTCATACAGGACACCGCTTTCAAACGTGAAAGGGCTCGGCACAGCCAATGAAGGCTCAGAGCATTTCTGGCGTCAACGAATTACGGGTGTGGCCAATCTTATATTGTCAGTATTTGTGGTCTTTGCCGCCTTTCAACTTGCTGGTGAAAGTCACAGCACTGTCAAACAGTTCTTTGCAAATCCATTATACGTCTCACTGGCAATTGCCTTTGTCCTTTCAACAACTTACCACATGCGTTTAGGGATGCAGGTGGTGATCGAAGATTATGTTCATAATGAAGGCAGTAAAATCCTGCTGCTGATTCTCAACACATTTTTCACGGCCTTTGTTGCGCTGGCCGGTGTTGTCTCCCTGTTAAAACTCAGCTTCGGAGCTTAAAAAAATATGACCGAACAAAAACAAACAAATGGTCTGGGCTATAAAACTGTCGAACATGCCTATGATGTTGTGGTGGTCGGCGCCGGTGGCTCAGGTCTGCGCGCGACGTTAGGCGCAGCACAGGCCGGGCTGAAAACTGCCTGCGTCACCAAAGTTTTCCCAACCCGCTCGCACACCGTTGCAGCCCAGGGCGGTATCGCCGCATCGTTAAGCAATATGGGGCCGGATAGCTGGCAGTGGCATATGTTTGATACGGTCAAAGGCTCTGACTGGCTTGGTGATCAGGATGCAATTGAATATCTCTGCCGTGAAGCACCCGAAGCGGTTTATGAGCTGGATCATTTCGGCGTGCCATTTTCAAGAACAGAAGAAGGCACCATTTATCAGCGCCCGTTTGGCGGCCATATGCAGAATTTCGGCGAAGGCCCGCCCGTGCAGCGCACCTGCGCCGCAGCAGACAGAACCGGCCACGCTATTTTGCACACGCTATATGGCCAGTCGCTGAAAAATAACGCTGAGTTTTTCATCGAATATTTCGCACTTGATCTGATCATGAGTGATGATGGCCAGTGTCAGGGCCTCGTGGCCTGGGATCTTGATAGCGGTGAAATGCATATTTTCAACGCCAAGCTGGTGATTCTGGCAACAGGCGGCTATGGCCGTTCTTATTTCTCCTGCACCTCTGCCCACACCTGCACGGGTGATGGCAATGGCATGGTCGCAAGAGCCGGGCTTCCGCTGCAGGATATGGAATTTGTCCAGTTCCACCCGACAGGGATTTACGGCGCCGGTTGCCTGATTACGGAAGGCGCAAGAGGTGAGGGTGGCTATCTCGTTAATTCAGAAGGCGAACGTTTTATGGAGCGTTATGCCCCAACCGCCAAAGATCTCGCCAGCCGCGATGTTGTCTCCCGTTCAATGACCATGGAAATCAGAGAAGGTCGCGGCGTTGGCAAAAACAACGACCACATCTATCTTCATCTTGACCATTTAGACCCGGCAGTACTCGCAGAGCGTCTGCCCGGCATTTCAGAAAGCGCCAAAATTTTCGCTGGCGTTGATCTGACCAAGGAACCAATTCCGGTTCTGCCAACGGTTCATTATAATATGGGCGGTATCCCCTGCAATTATTGGGGCGAAGTGCTGACCAAAAAAGGCGATGACCCTGACACGGTCGTACCTGGCCTGATGGCGGTAGGTGAAGCGGCCTGCGTTTCGGTTCACGGTGCTAACCGGCTTGGCTCTAACTCATTGATTGATCTGGTGGTATTCGGCAGAGCCGCAGGCATTCGCGCTGGCCAGATTGTTGATAAAGACACAGCGGCACCAAAAGCCAGCAAAGAACAAATAGACAGTATTCTGGGCCATTTTGATAAAACCCGCCACGCCAAAGGCAGCACATCTACAGCAGAAATGCGCCTCAAAATGCAGGTCGCCATGCAGGAAGATGTCGCCGTGTTCAGAACTGAAGAAACCATGGCCGAAGGCTGCAAGCGGGTTTCTGAAATCTGGGATGGCATGGGAGACGTTTCTGTAAAGGACAGATCGCTCATCTGGAATTCAGACCTGATGGAAACTCTTGAGCTTGATAACCTGATGGCTTCTGCGCTGACAACGGCCTATTCAGCGGTTAACCGCAAGGAAAGCCGCGGCGCACACGCAAGAGAAGACTTTACTGAACGTGATGATGAAAACTGGATGAAGCACACACTGGCATGGATGGATGAAGCCGGAAAAGTCACCATCGATTATCGCCCGGTTCATAACTACACGTTAACTGATGAGATAGACTACATCAAACCAAAAGCCAGAGTTTATTAAAACCAGAGTTTTTTAAAAATTGACGATTAATAAGAGAGAATTCAACCAGTCATCAACAAACCTGGTTTAGTTTATAGAACTGAATTGAAGTGACAGAACAAATATGAAGGTAGGGACAAATGGTCCAGCTAACATTGCCTAACAATTCAAAGCCCAAACAAGGCAAAACCTGGAATACGCCAACCAAAGGTGGCAACTGGCGCGAGTTTCATATTTATCGCTGGTCACCGGATGATCAGGAAAACCCGCATATAGACACCTATCATGTGGATATGGATGATTGCGGGCCGATGGTACTGGATGGCATCATCTGGATTAAAAACAATATTGACCCGACCCTGACCTTCCGCCGTTCATGCCGGGAGGGCATCTGCGGCTCTTGTTCGATGAACATTGATGGCACAAATACACTGGCCTGTACCAAAGGGCTGGATGAAATTAAAGGCCCGGTAAAGATCTACCCCTTGCCGCATATGGCCGTGGTCAAAGATCTGGTGCCGGATCTTAGCCATTTTTATGCCCAGCACCGCTCCATTGAACCCTGGCTCAAAACCACCACGCCAAAGCCGCAAAAAGAGTGGAAGCAATCAGTTAAAGACAGAGCGGAACTGGATGGTCTCTATGAGTGCATTCTCTGTGCCTGCTGTTCAACCTCCTGCCCGTCTTACTGGTGGAATTCAGACAGGTATTTAGGCCCGGCAGCCCTGTTGCAAGCCTATCGCTGGGTCGCAGACAGCCGAGACGAAGCCACGGGCGAACGCCTGGATGATCTGGAAGACCCTTTCCGGCTTTATCGCTGCCACACGATCATGAACTGCGCCAAAGCCTGCCCGAAAGGCCTGTCTCCCGCAAAAGCAATTGCTGAGTTGAAAAAGAAAATGGTCGAGCGCAAATACTAGATTTGTCAGAGCATAACTCACAGCCATTCCGGTCCTAAACACTGCACGTCTGAAGAAAAACTAAGAAGTACCCATAACCCCCCACCGTCGTACCAGGGGCGGATGCCATGTGGGCATCTGAAGCCCCGTCAAAGAAGTTCGGATGTCATGTGGGCATCTGGAGCCCCGTCAAAAAAGAAACCAGACCCTAGAGGGAGGGCCTGGTCTCAAACATCCGCTCAAATCAGCACAATCGCAAAATACAAATTTGAGTGGAATTCAACAAACTCCGGTCTGGCATCAGGTTAGTATGAGTTGAGAGAGAGTTGTATTAGACAAATTGCCATACTTTAACGAGTAAAACCTTCCTCAAAACGCACCTGAAACAGATACGTAGAGACAGACGAAAAAGTTTCAAAATAATTCATGAAATGAATTATTTTTTAATAAGCAATTGAAAACAAATAAAATAAAAATGGAGCTTCACTGGCGCAACTCCATCCCCACCATCATACCAGGGGCGGATGCCAAGCGGGCAACTGAAGCCCATCAAAAGAGAGCACTACTCTCACCGTCGTACCAGCACCGGTTGCTAGTGGGCAACTGAAGGGCCGTCAAAAGAGTGCCCCGGTAAACAAAACTTCGCCCGTTACCTTGCCAGTGGGTGAGCCACCTTCAGGTTCAAGAGAAATAGCAAAGGTCAGCTGTTTGGCAGAATCTTGATTAGCTTGAAGCTGAGAAAAATCAACCTGCTGGACCTTTTCGCGGCCAACCACTTTGATAGGCTTTGGTGCCTGCTCAGGTTCGATGAGCCAGAGTTCATAATCTTTGCCAGCAGGCGCCTGACCAACCATTCGCTCAATGATGAGTTGTTTTGCACCAACATCAACCCTGATTAAAAAACCGGGGGACGCACCGGAAGGGTTGAGCACGGCAACAAATTTATCCTCCACCTGAGCTTGTGGCAGAAAAGGAATGTGAACACCAGCCATTTGCAGGCCGATAAACCCGGCAGCAAGCGCCACCGCAGCGGCAAAAGCACTGCGCCAGCGATTACGGCTGCGCTTAAGGGCGGCAAACACCGTATTATTCTGCGTAGCTGCCTGATCATCGCTTTCAGACTGGCCAGCATGTTCATCTGGTGTGTTTCTATCCTGGTGAAATTCTACCCTCGTTTCAGTTGTTCCGGCAAGTTCATCAAGCCGGTTTGAAACTCTGTGCCAGATGCCAAATGGGGGCACCACATCCCCGTCTTTTACATCCAGTGGCGCAAGTCGATAATCCCAGTAGGAAACAAGACGGGCAAAGTGAGGGTCAGTTTCAAGGCGGTGCTTTGCCTCTTGCCACTCCTCTAATGAAAGAGTGCCCAAGGCAAATTCAGCAGCGATTTCTTCTAATTCCTGATCATTCATCTTATCGCTCTAAACACTGTTTCAAACCAATTAAAGCCCGCCGCAGCCAGGTCTTTATGGTCCCTGAGGGAACATTAAACCGCTCGGAAAGTTCGTCTCGTGATAATCCATACTGATAGGCCAGCAAAACACATTCACGGCTTTTAGGTTCAACTTCTTCCAGACAATGAACAAGTGTCATTCGCCCAGGCAGGTCAAGCGCAAGAGTGCTTTGCTCTACCAGCATCCGGCTTAAATCATCACCATCCTGATCACTAAGGCTAAGCTGAACTGTCTTTTCTTCAGCCTGCCGCAGCAAATCAATTGCTTTATTGCGCGCAATCGCCACCATCCAGCTGATTGGCCGCCCCATGGTCGGGTTATAAAGCTCAGCCTTGTGCCAGATCGTCAGATAGACTTCCTGCAAAACATCTTCAGCAAGGTCTTGCCTTTTTAAGATACGGAGTAATACACCAAAAAGTTTCGCTGAGCTGGCATCATACAATAAGCGAAACGCATCCTTATCCCCAGATGCAGTCTCAAGCAGTAGTGGCAGCAATGGGTCGTTTACTTCTGACATAGAAAACAATTTTGGCCAATAATTTCAATTGTCAGCGAGCTTATAAGCTAATTATGAGAAAAGCAATCAACAACAAAACTCAAAAATGATGAACCATATGGGCGTGAAAGGCGACAGATGCAATAGGAAACATTGCAGTAAAGGAGCTCGTCATGCACATTTTAATATCCATACTCTCAGCTCTGGGCATCATCGCCTTTTTGATCATCAGGATCAGCCAGGCTATGGATGCAGTAAGACATTTGAGCGATGAAGCAACCGGAGTTAGAGGAGCGGTCAGGCGTTATCTGTTTCGCAAAAAAGCCACCGCCCATCCCTTAACTCTAATCGTAGACCCAAGAGAAGCAACCCTCGCGCTGATGGTTGCAGTCATGAAAGACAAGGGCAATTTGACAACAGAACAAATTGAAGATCTTGAATATTGGGCGGCAACCCGGTTGAACTACACCAACCCCAAAGAAATGGTCAGCCTGGCTCGCTGGCTGGTGAAAGACTCTGTTGAATCAGGCGCCGTATTATTGCGGGTCGGAAAAATGTTGAGCCTCACATGTAACGGTGAACAGCGGGCTGATATTATTGATCTGGTTGAAAGTGCTGCAAGGGGCCGGTCTCACCACGGGCAGAAACGCCAGCCACCCTCAGAGCTACAGGCCCATACAATCCAGCAGCTCAAATACCGGTTTGGTGATGTGAAACAACAAACTCTCACAATAAAACCCCCCATGCATGGCTAGATTAAAAGCCATGCAAGGGGGAGATGTTCGAATTAATGTTTACAGACTTTAGCTGTAGTTTTGCATGTCCACCCAAGAATGCTGAAGCTACAGCTGTTCTTTGGTTTGGAAAATTTATCAGTTTGCGTGAGAATATTCCCTGTAGATGCAAGTAGCAGAGTGTGAGCCTGTGATTTTGCCAATTGTTTGGTCAAACCCCAGCCTTCAGCACTGACTTTTTTGCAATTGTGCTTGGCACTGGCAGACACACTGAAAGGAGCCAGCAAGCCGGCAGCAACAACGAAAGTAGCGAATTGATTCAATTTCATAACACCATCTCCTAAAAAATATAATCCCGGATCATATGGTTAATTTTTGATTTGCAGCAAGCAAAATAACGGCCAGCAAGGTGAGTTCTGCGTCGCCTGTTGCGCAAATGGCCTATTGAGGCCATGGAGAGTGAAAATAAACTCAAAAATAGCTTGACGAAAGCCGCCAGAATTGGTTTGAACTGTGTTTCTGTTTTGATATATTGCACAAAGCAGCACAGCGAAAATATGCCGCCTTAGCTCAGTTGGTTAGAGCGCTTGATTGTGGATCAAGAGGTCCCCCGTTCGATTCGGGGAGGTGGTACCATCCCTTTCTCTTATCATATGCCATCTATATTTTCCTTATAGTAAAATCCAATCTGATAAAGGCTCGAGAAATTAACCGAAGCTGGCCCATCGGTGATTTTTAAGTTATGACTATCAAACAAGTTATTGGCTTAAAATAAATCAGCGATCATTCATGGTGCCACCGGAAATGAGTTTAAAGATCGATCCTTTCATTCTTTCTGGTGGGGCAGGCACGCGGCTCTGGCCATTGTCACGCCATTCTTTCCCAAAGCAGTTTCATAGCCTGAATGATGAATTAAGCCTGCTGCAGCAAACCGCAATGCGCCTCGAAAACGCAGACTTTCATTCACCGAAAATTATTTGTAATCAACAACACCGCTTTTTAGCAGCTGAACAGATGCAGCAAACCGGGTTGACAGATTATCAGGTCATCCTCGAACCTGTCGGCAGGAACACCGCCGCCGCTGCCGCCATTGCCGCACTCCATACTGCCAGCTCTACGAACGATCAGCCACATCAGGAAAAGCTCATCCTCCTGCTTCCGGCAGATCATTACATAGAAAAGAGCGATAAATTATTAGAGGCTATAGTGAACGGTGTGGACGCAGCCATGGCAGGGAGCATCGTGACCTTTGGTGTCAAACCAGCAACGCCAGAGCCCGGCTATGGTTATATTGAGACCAGAGCAGAACCAGATAATGCCACCTCATTAAAGGTGAAAAGATTTGTCGAAAAACCAGACACAAACACAGCAGAAGATTTCATAAGTCAGAATAATTACTATTGGAACGCGGGCATTTTTCTGTTCACCTTCAGCACAATCAAAAAAGCCTTTAACGAACACGCGCCTGAAATCTGGCAATGCTGTGAAGCGGCAATAAACGCGGCTGAAAAAGATCTTGATTTTTTGCGTCTTGGAGAAAGCGCATTCAGTGCCTGCCCTGACATCTCATTTGACTATGCCATTCTTGAAAAAGCAAAAAACATCACCTGCACGCCACTTGAAACGGCGTGGAGCGACCTTGGTAAATGGACATCACTATGGCAAGCAGGAGAAAAGGACCAGCTTGGCAATGTCATCAAAGGGGATGTGACGATCAGCAAGACGAAAAACAGTCTCGCCCATGCAACTGATGGCAACAGCCTTTCACTGATTGGCCTCAGCAATGTGATCGCCGTTGCAACCAGCGATGCGGTTCTGGTGGCAGCAAAAGACAGCATTGATGATTTAAAGCAAATTCTGACGGCGTTTGAAAAACAGGGCCGCAGTGTCCTGCATGAACACAAACGAGTTTTTCGTCCCTGGGGGGCTTCAGAAATCATCGGTGAAGGGCAGCACTATCAGGTCAAGCGTTTGCTGGTGAACCCGGGTGCCTCATTAAGTTTACAAAAACACCATAAACGCGCGGAGCATTGGGTCGTAGTTAAGGGCACAGCGACTGTTCAACGTGGTTCCGAAAATTTTACGCTGCATGAAAATCAATCCACCTACATCCCCATCGGCGAACTCCATCGTCTTGAAAATCAGCAACAGTCAGTTCTAGAAATTATCGAAGTTCAGTCAGGTGTCTATCTCGGCGAAGATGATATCGAGCGTCTTGAAGATAATTATGGACGCTTAGGAAAATAACCTGTTAATTAACAAGTTACCTGTATCGCAAAATCCCCACCCCTTAACGTATCCATTCTTCAAAATCGAATAAGGATCCCCGCCATGTCGTCCCGGATGTCTGGCCAGACAAACACCAACCATGAGTCCATGCCACTCTGGTTAAAAATCGCCCCGTTGACCTTCATCATATTCTGGGCCGGTGGGTTCACATTTGGCAAAATGGGGTTATCAAGCGCCGGGCCCTTCACTTTGCTTTCAATGCGGTATTTTCTAACCGGCCTTGCATTTGTTGTTATGTTTCTTTGGCTCCGCCCAGCCTTGCCAAAGGCAAAATCAGACTGGCAGCAAATCTTAATTTCAGGGCTTATTCTTCAGGTTGTTTATTTCAGCTGTGTCTATATGGCTATGGCATATGGCCTGACGGCGGGTGCCGTTGCCGTTATAGCCTGCCTGCAGCCAATTCTGATCGCCATCCTATCACCGAAAATCACGGGCGAAACAATTAAACCGCGCCAGTGGTTTGGCTTTATGCTGGGGCTTGCTGGCTCAATGCTGGTGGTTGGCACACAAGCTGAAATCAATTTCCAGTCAGGCCTTGGAATTTTCCTTGCTGTTGGCGCATTGCTGACAATGGCGACGCACACTTTATATGAAAAGCGAACTAGCACCAACCAACATCCCATCACAGTGAACCTGATTCAGAACGCAGTTGGGTTTCTAATCACATTTCTTCTGGCTGTACTGATAGAAAATTATCAGTTTGAAGCCACAAGAGATCTCTATATGTCTCTGTTTTATCTGGTCATCTGCAATTCCATCATCGCCGTCACACTATTGCTGGGGATGATCCGCTACGGCGAGGCATCGAAAGTTTCAGCCCTGTTTTTTCTTATCCCTCCCGCCGCAGTCATAATCGCATGGGTGTTTTTAGGAGAAACCATAGAGCTGATCGCCTGGTTTGGCGTCCTCGCCACAGCAATCGGTGTTGTCTTTGCGCGCAGTGATAATGTCAAAGACATCACCGTTCCGATAAACAAAGAAACCAGATCATAAAAGTGATATAGCTGAAACGCTTATTTATCTTTTAGCGAAACCAGATCATTCAACAGCCCGCCAGTGCCGTTATGAACGGTCAGCGTGTCGACTTTGGCGGCAATTTCGGTTAAAGCTTCAAGCTCTTTCAGCCGCAGCATTACGGGGTTATCCGCCATCACTTTCGCTGTATTTAGCAGCGAGCGCGTTGCATTGGTTTCTTCGCGCCGCCGGATGATGTTGGCCTCAGCCTCTTTTTCAGCCGCAACAACCCGGTTTAAAATCTCACGCATTTCACCGGGCAGGATCACATCCTTTAACGTAATGTCTTTCACATCAATGCCGAATACCGCCATTTCATCACGCACTTTCGAAGCTGCCTCATTGTCGATCGTCACCTTCTTTTCAAGGATTTGATCAAGCGTTAAAGCACCAAGTGTTTTCCTGAAAGCATATTGGAGAGCCCGGTATAAAGCATCTTCAAAATCCTTTACTTCGGTCGCCGCCTTAACAGGGTCCGTCACCTGATAATCAGCCGCGATATTAATGCGGATCGTCACTCTGTCTTTGGTGAGAACTTCTTGCCCCGTCACATCCATGGCCTGCAATCTTGTGTCGATAATTTTAAAAACAACATTGCGCCCTACCCGCCAGAAAGCATGCAAACCGGGGCCGACTTTCCTGTCAAATGCCCCGTCAATATAAACAAGGCCAACCTGACCAGAGAGCACTTCCTTGCAATAAAAGTGTGAAACAATCCGCGAAATACCAGAACGTTTCAATAGTTGAGGATTAACAGAAATGTCTTTGGCAATATCAATTTTTGAAACAGACCATGGCCCCGCATCATTCCAGACAATGCGTTTCTCATCAGGTCCCATCGCCATATAGAGCTTTCCATCTCGCTCTATAAGGGCGACTTTTTCCGGGCTGGTGTCTATGGTTGTTAAATGATAATCAACCTCATTTTTCAGCTTGTTCATCACCGCATTTAAGTACCCGGATTCAAAAAAAGGATTATGAGTAATGTTATGGGTTTCAAGTAAAAGTCGGTTCTGTGTATTGCTAAGCACATGCTCACCCGGAGCCAGAATGCGTGTTACCTTGCCTTTATAAAGCGCAATCACACGTTCATTTTCCCGCACCTGAACGGTTTTTAAACCCAAAAACCAGTTGATAAGTTTCATCATGTCATAACCCTCACTCAAACTCTGAAGTCGTCCATATAGCAATATACAATTTTTCATTTTTGATCGAAGTTGCATTCTTTCAAATCTTTGGTCGATCAGAAATGGAAAATGGTTCATTTTAAAGCATGAAGGCTGACAGCACGAAATCAAAGCGGCCCTCAATCGAGAGAGTGATCGGGGAACAAAAGCGCTTCATCAGGAACCTGATATGCAAGCATAAAAGTATCCCTCAAAAGGGCAACCATTCGCCATCACCATCAAAAGCGGGCGGCAGTTCATCCATGGTGGCCTCTAAAGCAACCGATCAAAGAGCAAGCCCTTCAAAAGGCAACCCAAACAAAGCCACAAGCCAGCCTTCACACCAGTATTTCAGTTTCGAAGTAGACAGCTTTAAAGGCTGTTGCGTCCTAAACGCAGTGATAGAAGGAGTTGAACCTTCAACCGTCAGAGTATCAGTCTGATGCTCTACCATTGAGCTATATCATTGGAGAAGATAAAGGGGCTCGAACCCAACTCTGGCGCACCAGATCTCACCAACAGAGATATCCTCAGAGCCGACCATAAAACCCTTCCGCATACAGCAGTTACAGCGTCACCCTGCACGGGATGTATGTTATGAATACAAGTCCATAGAAGTGAATTTTACATCTGTCAGCCCAATAGTGTCTAAGCTGTTATTTGGCATAAATTAAGGCGAATGAACCGCTTGGGGTAGAAACCCAAAATGAAAACAAAAAAGACCCGGGTGAAAATGAATCACCCGGGTCCGGTTCATTTGAACTGAAATGATTTATGAAACGACTTTACCGGCCAGCAACACTGCGCACAGCATTATAAGTCCCTGTGCCAAAGTTACCGTCAATCGCTCCGGTATAATGACCATCTCTGCTCATTAGCCGTTGTAACTCTTTGCGGAATGCAAGTGTCCACCCATTTGAATTTGTTGTCATTTCACGAACCGCAAAATCATGTCTGGCCTGCAGGGCTTTATAAACCCACTTCGCAGCTTCCTTGTCATTTTTGCTCACGCCTTTACCAAGCACGCGCATATAGCCAAGCATATAGTGGGCATTGGCAAAACCAAGGTTAGATGAAGCCTGATAAAGTGACCAGGCTTTACGTTCATCTTTCTTGGTGCCACGCCCGTTCAGGTACATATAAGCAAGGTTGTTTTTCGCTCTGGCAACGCCGCCATCAGCACCTTTTTTATACCATTTGAAAGCTTCATTAAAATCTTTGCCGACACCGCGTCCGGTCTCATACATATAACCAAGGTTCGTCATGCCATTATAACTGCCAGCAAGCGCAGCCTTGCGGTACCATTTCACGGCCTCGTCAAGGCTTGTGCCGGTTCCTTTGCCGGTTTCATACATATAACCAAGGTTGGTCATGCCCTGAGTTTCACCAAGCTCAGCTGCTTGTTTATAAAGATCAAACGCTTTCCGGTAATCTTTTTCAGCGCCATAACCGTTTTCATGGGCATATCCAAGGTTCACCATCGCACTTTTATGGCCCATGGAAACAGCCTGCCGATAAAGCCGAACAGCTTTATACTGGTCTTTCGTTTCACCATTTTTGCCATTGAATATATTCCACGCTCTGGTGAAAATTTCCTGCGCTGTACCTGAGGCCTTTTTGTCAGGTGATTTGATCACAGGCGGCAGCAAAGCAAGCTTCGTTGGCTCTTTGCCTTTCAGTTCAGTAAGCCGCGCTTTCGCAAGTGTTGAATAAATACCTGTTTTACATTCAGCAAGAAAAGCTTTTACCTGCGCATAAGTCGCCGTTGTTGCAATTTGCGGCCAGACACCACAAGTGCCGACAGTCTGCACATGTGAGAGCGGCGGTTTCGCGACAACCTGCGGAGGTGCGGCAACTTTCGTTGCACCAGCTGGCGGCGGTGTGAAATAAAAATCACCAAGCACCTCATCATAATATGCCGGGCGCTGTTTGTGGCTCACGGTAGAAGCCAGCTTCATCACCTGCCGGCGTATCTGCCGTGCAGTGTCAGATAGTTTCAAGCCCGGTTTCGCCAGCATCGGCACCAGTGTGCGTGTGAAAACTGAATTCGGGTGCGGGTCGCTATCACTTAAACGATCAAGCGCAGATTGACCAAAGCCGGCAGAATAAAGAATGAATGTTCCCTCAGGCGGGGCTTCCATCGTGCCAAGACCGCGAGTGCGCCCCAAGCTGCGTGTGCCTGATTTTTGAAACGGGTTATTCCGGCAGGCATCAAGAATAAGCAGCGTCAGCCGCACCTTGCGCCGGCCGATTTCATTCAGCACATAGCTCACGCCAATCGCTTCACTTTTTACGAAAGATTCCTGCCCCGGCCCGGCATTTGGAATATCAACCGGCAACAGATAATTCTGCCCGCGAATTTCAACGCCGTGTCCAGCGAAAAAGAACAGGGCTTCATCACCCGCTTCAAGCCTTGAAAGGAAGTTCTGCAAATTCTGGTTAAATCCGCGCCGGTCAAGGTTTTTTTGCAAAATCACCTCAAAACCGATTTCTCTTAATTTTTCAGAGACACTCACGGCATCGTTTTCCGCCTTAACAAGCGGTGTCACATTTGCATATGCATTATTACCCACCACCAGCGCGATGCGTTTCGCCGCCATAGAGGGAATAGAGGAAATTAACACCAGAGTAAGTGCTAAAGCAGAAGCAGAAAGAAATCGCATGAGAGTCCCCCTCAAATAAGTGAAAACGGGTCAATTGCCGCAATTATAAAAGATTTTGCACCAAATTTCCAGATTGTGAAATATTAAATTATTGCAATATTTCTCAAAAACAATAAGTGACATTTCTAACAGACAAAAGGCTTCAAGGATAAGAAAGTTAAATTGCGCCGTATTCTGTCACCGAGAAAACACTATTCAGCCCAATGATATTTCCATATAACAAATAACAGGTTCAAACAGCTTAAAAAAACGGCATCAACATGCAGCATTTTTTCTCGGCCATTGTCGCCATCACATTCATTTTCATGGCGTCAATCTCCCCCCTCGCCGCTGAAGAATTACTGGAAACCATCGAATCCCCCTACAGCACGATCTATATCTATAAGCAGCCACCCTATATCACCATGGCATTCGGCCATAAAAACCGCCGCTATATCGAAAGCCGCCGCAACCCGAAAGACCTGACAGAGCTTCCCGTTGCCTATACCAAAAGCTTCACCATCGGCCTGGCTTACCCTAAAAACCTCAACTCCTTTTTGATGATCGGCATGGGTGGCGGCTCGACAAGCTGGTATCTCCACAAATCCCTGCCGAATGCCAAAGTCACCGCCGTTGAGCTGGACCCGGAAATCATCCGCCTTGCAGAAAAATATTATGGGCTAAAAGCGAACGAGAATTTCATCATTTCAGAGCTGGATGGCCGGGTCCACATTCTGCGCAACAGGCAAAAACATGACATCATCCTGGTTGACGCTTACAGAGGCCCGTTTGTGCCGTTTCATCTGATGACCAAAGAATTCTTCAAACTCGCCAAAAAACGTCTCACAGAAGGCGGCGTCATGGTGCAGAATATCGAGCCAACCACCATGCTCTATGATAAAGCCATCGCCACCATCGCCTCAGTGTTTGATCATGTTGAGGTTTATAAGGCAGGCGGCAACGTCGTCGCCATCGCTTATGACGGGCCCGAAAAGCAATTAAAAGATATCATCAAGCGAGCCGAACAACTGCAAAAAACACATAACTTCCGCTATGACCTGCCAGGGCTGGTTAAGAACAGAGCCATGCTGCTTGATTATGACACCGCCCAGACCCCACTCACTGATGATTTTGCTCCCGTAAATGTGCTCAAGCAAATCAGAACCCACAATGAAAAACGCCGCAGCGTACAATAAAAATCAGTGTGAAAAACAGGTCGAAGCACAAAGTTAAAGCCGCACAAAATTCCATCCAAACCGAGAAAGACGCGTTGTAGATGACAGCCCCAAAAACCAAACAAACCCAGGCCCTTATTTTAATCCTGCTCGCCGCCTTTATGGTAGGCACGGCGGTTATGTCTCTGGAAATGCTGGCAAGCCGCTATCTCAATCCCTATTTTGGCGGTACCATTTTCACCTGGGCTGCGTTGATTTCTGTCGTACTGCTGGCCATGATGGCCGGTTATTTCATCGGCGGTTTCAGCGCAGATAAATACAGTAACGGCTGGGTACTGGAAGGGATGATCGCCTTTGCAGCTTTGTATTTTATCGCGCTTCCCTATTTCATCGACCCGATGCTGGAAGTCATCGTGAGCTCTGTCGAAGATGTGAAATATGGGGCGTTGCTTGGCTCGTTATTTGTCACCGGTCTGCCGGTTGCCTGTCTTTCAACCTTCTCGCCCATGGCCATCCGTCGCTCCCTTCATGATCTTGATCACACAGGCCGCATCTCAGGCACCATTTTCGCCATCTCAACCGCGGGCAATATATTCGGCACGCTGGTGACATCCTTTTATCTCATCCCGAATTTTGGCACCCGCAGTTTAACCCAGTCACTTTCAGTTCTCCTTGCCTTTGCTCTGGTCATCCTCCTTCTGGCAAGGCACAGCCAGAAAGGAAGTCAGAAAGGAAGCAAGAAAGCAGCCCCTCTCCTCCTGGCATTGCTGATCACGCCCGCATTTTTCACAACATCTCTTCTGCATCAGAGCGAAGCAGTCGCGGCTGAAAAAAAAACTTCTGCAATCATCATTGAAAGAAACGCCGGCTATCCCGAAGGCCCGGTCTATATTAATGGGCTGCTATATTACACCGAGATGACCCGCAACAGAGTGATGAAGGTCGAAACAGCCGGGGCAAACAAAAAGCCCCGGCTGTTTTTTTATCAAAGAGGCTGCGGCCCGACAGCGCTGGCTGAATATGGCCACGATAAAATCGTCATCCTCTGTCATCTCTCGGACGAACTTGTCATCCTCAACAAACAAGGCAAGCCATTGAAAAGCCTGAAATATAGCAAACAAGGCACAGCCATTTTCCACCCAAATGATTGCATCAGAGACGAGCAGGGCGGTGTTTATATCTCAGCGCCAGGCCACTTCCACCCGGATTATCAACCCATGGGCCGCCTGTTTTATCTTGATAGCAAAGGCGGTGTAAAAAAGCTGAAAGATCGTCTCACCTATCCAAATGGCATCGCGATTTATAAGGGGGAGCTATATGTCAGCGAGCACCTCGCCAACAGGGTGATTAAATTCAAGCTCAATAAAAATGGCACCCTTGGCAAACAAGTGACTTTCACGAAATTGCCCGAAGTGAAAGCGGCAGGCAAGAGCAGCCACAATCAGAAAACAAGCCTGCTCCCCGAACAAATCGGCCCCGATGGCATCGAAATCTCAAAGGACGGAACCATCATGATAGCCCACTACGGCGCCGGGCAAATTCTGGTTTACAACACAAAAGGCAAGCTCAAAAAAACCATCAAAACAAAAATGCCCTACATCACTAATCTAGCCCTTAGCCCCAATAACCACCTGACCCTAACCGGCGCGAATACTCTGGAAACTGTACTGCAGGAGGGTATGATTTACACCTCTGTATCGGTTATGGAGTAGTTTAAAATGCTGAACTTAATAATTCATATATTGGAAAAGCCAGTCCCCATTGCAATCCTCATCCTAAAGTTAGTCGTGGGTTACTATCTGTTCATTTATTTGAGAGAGCGAAACTGGAAATGTCCAACGATAAGAGAATTATTAACACCTGCAACTAAGCAAATAGATTTATTAGATTTTATAAATCTCGCCGAGCAACAAGATTGGGAGCTAGGTAACAAGAAAAAAGTAAATGAAGATCAACTTTCTATTTTCATAAAAATACTTCGAGAGGCCGCCATGAAAGGTTGGGTAGAATTATCTGGAAGGAGGAGTAGATTGTCAGAAATAGCAAACAAAATTGAAAGTCATGTGCAAATTAATTCTAATTTCTGGATCAATAACAATATTAATATTCACCTTCTTGATCAGATTGATAATTCAGAAATAAAGACATTCCCAGATGTCGAATATTATCTTGAGAATGAAAAAAACAGTAAAACCACTGATGTGTATTTCGATCTACGCATTAATGAAAGTATGGCTAGGAAATGGTTGACAACCACTGCATCTATTTACAAAAACAAAAAAAGTTTCACCAGCGCAGGGCCGCCCCAAGCTGGTGAAACCCGATATTGAAATCAGATAAAAGTACACTGAGCGCAGCGAGGGACTTTTATCTGAATCCAACATTTAGCTAAACGTCAATTCACCATCAATCACATCAACCGTAATCGCCTGCCCATCCTTAATATCACCAGCCAGAATTCGCTCAGCCAGTGGGTCCTGAACTTCCTTCTGGATCACGCGTTTCAAAGGCCGCGCGCCATAAGCCGGGTCATAGCCTTTATTGGCAAGCCACTCAGTCGCTTCGGCACTGAGTGTGATGGTCAGTTGTTTTTCATCAAGCAGTTTTTGCAACCGCCTGATCTGAATATCAACAATCGCCGCCATCTGCTCGCGTTTCAACCGGTGGAACAAGATCACTTCATCAACCCGGTTGAGAAACTCCGGACGGAAATGAGCGCGAACAGCCTGCATCACTTGCGCTTCAACAAGTTCAACATCATCACTTTCCGATTGTGCAATCAGATGCTCCGCCCCAAGGTTGGACGTCATGATGATAAGCGTGTTGCGAAAATCAACAGTTCGGCCCTGTCCATCGGTTAACCGGCCATCATCCAGCACCTGAAGTAAAACGTTAAACACATCTGAATGCGCTTTTTCAATTTCGTCAAACAGGATCACCTGGTAAGGCCGCCGGCGAACGGCTTCTGTTAAAACACCACCCTCTTCATAACCAACATATCCGGGAGGTGCACCGATCAACCGCGCAACAGAGTGTTTTTCCATAAATTCTGACATATCAATGCGCACAAGCGCCGTGTCATCATCAAACAGAAACTCAGCCAGCGCCTTGGTCAGCTCGGTCTTGCCAACACCCGTTGGCCCAAGAAACATGAACGAGCCAATCGGTCGGTTCGGGTCTTGCAAACCGGCCCGTGCCCGGCGCACAGCCGTTGAAACGGATTTAACCGCTTCAGCCTGGCCAATCACCCGGGCGCCAATGGCCGCTTCCATTTTCAGAAGCTTGTCACGTTCGCCTTCCAGCATTTTTTCAACCGGCACACCGGTCCAGCGGGAAACAACCCCGGCACTGTCCTGCTCGGTCACCACTTCGTTGACCATCAGCCCGGCAGCATTTTCAGCTTCCGCATTTTCAACCAGCTTCTTTTCAAGCTCAGGAATGACGCCGTAAGAAAGCTCACCCGCTTTGGCAAGGTCGCCAGCCCGCTGGGCCTGCTCCAGTTCAATCCGCGCGTGATCAAGCTGTTCTTTCAGTTTGTTCGTTTCAGATAGTTTCGATTTTTCACTGGCCCACCGCTCGGTTAAAGCACGGGATTGCTCTTCAAAATTGGCAAGCTCCTCGCTTAGTTTTTTGAGCCGCTCTTTAGATGCAACATCATCTTCTTTCAACAAAGCTTCACGCTCAATTTTCAGTTGAATGATTTTGCGATCAAGTTCATCAAGCGCTTCAGGTTTGGATTCCACCTGCATGCGCAACCGGCTGGCCGCTTCGTCCATCAGGTCAATGGCTTTGTCCGGCAGAAAACGATCAGTGATATAGCGGTTTGAAAGGGTGGCCGATGCCACAAGCGCATTGTCAGAAATTCTGACACCATGATGCAGCTCATACTTCTCTTTCAGACCGCGCAGGATAGAGATTGTATCAACAACTGTTGGCTCAGAAACGAACACAGGCTGAAACCGGCGCGCCAGCGCGGCATCTTTTTCAACATGCTTACGGTATTCGTCAAGCGTGGTGGCGCCAACACAGTGCAATTCACCGCGCGCCAAAGCTGGTTTTAGCAGGTTCGAAGCATCCATCGCCCCGTCAGATTTACCAGCCCCAATCAGCGTGTGCATTTCGTCAATAAAGAGGACAATACCACCCTCAGCCGCCTGCACTTCAGAAAGAACCGCCTTCAGCCGTTCTTCAAATTCACCGCGATATTTAGCGCCAGCAATCAACGCGCCCATATCAAGCGCCAGCAATTGCCGCCCTTTAAGACTTTCAGGCACATCGCCATTGATAATACGAAGCGCAAGTCCTTCAATAATGGCCGTTTTACCAACCCCCGGCTCACCAATCAGCACCGGGTTGTTTTTTGTCCGCCGTGAAAGCACCTGAACGGTGCGGCGAATTTCTTCTTCCCGGCCAATCACAGGGTCTAGCTTGCCTTCAGCCGCTTCTGCCGTCAGGTCACGGGCGTAACGTTTTAGCGCGTCAAAACCTTCCTCGGCATTTTGCGAATCTGCCGTTCTGCCCTTGCGAATTTCATTAATGGTTTCATTGAGTTTCTGCGGAGTGACGCCGCCAGCCGTTAGTATCCGCCCCGCTTCACTTGAAGCTTCAAGCGCCGCGGCAAGCAGCAGGCGCTCAGTCGTTACAAACTTGTCACCGGCCTTTTCAGCAATATCTTCAGCCGCTTTAAAAAGCTTCGCCATTTCAGGAGTAATATAAAGCTGACCAGCGCCAGAGCCGCTGACTTTGGGCAGCTTATCAATGCTGGCCGTCACCTGAGCCGCGATTAAACTGGCATCACCACCCGCTTTCTGAATGAGGTTCGCGGTTAAGCCATCCTGATCATCCATCAGTGCTTTTAACAAATGCAGCGGCGTAAATTGTTGGTTGTCATTCGCAAGCGCTTCCTGTTGCGCTGCCTGAACAATGGTCTTCGCCCGGTCCGTATATCTTTCTTGCTTCATAAAAACTTGTCCCTTTAGCCCGCATCTGTTCACCTGATTTATGGCTGAAAAATGCGTCAAAACAATTTTAATTCTGTATAGGTCCCTTTAAGGCAACCGACAAACAGTAAAAGATTATATATGTTGCCATATACCGAATTAAAGAGGCATGATGCAAAAATTGAAAGCTCTGCAAAGCCTGAATAAAGATCTAAGCCGCATACCAAAAAGGAACTATACCATGACAAGCCCGGCCCAATCGAATGGAGAGACAAAAGTCAAAGCTCTTCTGAGATATCCGGTGAAAAGTTTCTCTGGCCAGAGTCTCGAAACCGTCGAGACAAAACCAAACCAGTGCTTTCCCTATGACAGAGCCTACGCCATCGCAAATGGCCCGACACAGTTTAACCCGGCCAGCCCGACACATCTGCCAAAAATAAATTTTCTAAATTTAATGCGGCATGAGCGCCTCGCGCTGTTAAACATTGAATTTGAAGAAGAAACGGAAACGCTCACAATTCTAAGAGAAGGCCGCCAGGTCGCCAAAGGCAACCTCAAAGACAGCATTGGCCGCAATATGATAGAGCAGTTTATCGCCGGTTTCATGCATCAGGAACTAAAAGGCCCGCCAAGGCTGCAATCCGCACCCGACCACCATTTTGCAGATAGTCCAGCACCAATGGTGCATATTATAAACCTTCAATCAGTCACTGCCTTAGAGCATCTGATGAACGAAAAAATAGACCCAATGCGCTTTCGCGCCAATATCTGGCTAGACGGGATGGAACCCTGGCAAGAAAAACAATGGGTCGGCAAAATGCTGAAAATCGGCGAAGTTGAAATAGAGATAGTTGAGATGACAAGCCGTTGTGCCGCCATCAATGTTGATCTGAAAACAGCGAAAAGAGGGCGCTCACTCTCAGCGACCCTGTTGCAACATTTTCAGTCTGAAGATTTCGGGGTTTACGGGGTGATCAAAAAAGGCGGCACACTCAAAGTGAATGACACTGCCAGCATTCTCTAGCTCAATCTTCCATCAACAGGAAAAAATCAGCCAGGGATGGGCTGGCATTGGCAAATGAAGTTGGCACATCAGGCACAACCCAAATATCAGCCGCAACCAAACTCACGCTTGGCGGGGCTTTAATATTAAGTGGGTATTTAATTAAAACGATGAAGCGGATTTAAGCTGCAGCATCATCAGCTTCAGGAGATGCATGGGCAGATGCGCCCTCAGGTGAAACGGCATCAAACTCACCAACCTGCCGGATCTCTTCTTTAGACTTTTTGCCAGCGCTCTCGCTGGTTTTCTCAGCCTTTTCATCCGAACCATTTTCAGCCACAGCTCTCCCATTCGAGCCGTTAGCATGTTTGTCAGTTTCAGAGTTCTGCGATTTGGTTTCAGATCTGGGTTCAGGCCGACGACGGCGGTTATTCTTGCGGCCATCCTGCCGTTTAGAATTAGACTGTCCCTGGTTTTGACCTTGGCCTTGATTCTGAGCCTGTTGCTCAGCTCCCCCAGCATCATCAGCATCCTGCTGAGAGTCTTTATTCTCAGCAGCGTTCTGGTTGTTTTGCTGAGCGGCTGCGATGATACGATTGTAGTGTTCCGCATGCTGCAGATAGTTTTCATATCTTACAATGTCACTGGATGTCAGCGCGTCGCGTGCAAGAGATGTGTATTTCTCAGAAATATGCGCCGCAGTTCCACGAATTTTCACATCCGGCCCGTTGGACTCATAGTTTTTAGTTAGTGGGTTTTGCGCCTTCCGGCTACGTCCCCGTCCACGTCGATTTGATTGCGTTTGCCTCATCGGCTTCCATTCAGGTTTATTAGTATTGCGTTCAAAGTTTAAAGAAAAATATCAAACCACAGTGCCGCAAAATTACGGCAGTATTGGTGAGAAATTAAGTTCATATTCAAAGGTGGTTGCGAGACAAAGAGAGCATCTTAGAAAGGGTCTGCAAGTGACCGGGTGAAGATCTTTTCAATAAAGACTAAGCCTCTTAATTATTGAAAAGCAACACCTTTTCAGCAATGTTCACACATCCATGCCAGAAAATTATGCTTATTATATTAATAAGTATCAATTCATATTTATTTTGTTTTACAACAACCTAACAGTTAAGTTTCTGCGCTGACGCCCAAAACCTAATTTTCTCAAATGCTGTGAAAACAGCCTGAAAATCGAGTGGGCATAATCCCTTCATAAGCAGCAGATTAATCGTAGTAAAAATATCCCCAATTTTACAACACGATCACTAAAAACTGAGTCCGGTCATTCAGTTCATGCACAGCATCGTCTTATCTTTTGTTCTTTTCAGCCAATCCAATAACTGGTTCTGTTTATTCTTACTCTTTACGTCTGGTTTATTTAAAAACCACCGAAATACAAGAATACAGTTCAAGATTTCAAGACAAATGCGGCGCTAAGATGTTTCCAATACTCTCTTTAAACAATTCAAACACTTAAAACAGTGAAATTTAAAGAAGAGAATATTAAGGCGCCCCCACCTTAGTCTGGAAACATGGCTGGAATTTAATCAAACAGCCAAATAACACGGACACCATAGCCTTTTTATTCTTATACGCCAAGTCAATTTTTAAGCGAAACGCCGTAAACGTACATTTTTTTATCAAATCCAGAATTGATTAAAATTTATGCGTAGCCGAGCATTAAATCTCTATACCAATCACTCTGTTTATCCCCTGCAAGTCAGCCTTTAACTGAAAACTGCACTTCTGTTCCTTCATTGGAGAGCGGTTAATTATTTCAATAATATCAGTCTCTTGGCCTTGTCCAAACTCCAGTAGAATCATCCCATTCGCGGCAAGATAAGAACTTGCTTTATCAAAAATCAACCGGTAAGGGGCAAGCCCGTCAACCCCGCCATCCAGCGCAGCGCGCGGCTCAAAAAAAGCGACCTCAGGCTCAAGCGTGTCAATTTCTGCCTGTGGAATATATGGTGGGTTCGAGACAATCACATCAAAATGACCGTTTAGTGAAGAAAACCAGTCACTTTTAAGAAACTGTGTCCGTCGGTCGAGGCCGAGTGCCATCGCATTCTGCCGGGCCGTCTCAAGCGCCGCCTGGCTCAGGTCCACACCCACACCCACAGCGTTTGGCAATTCAGTTAAAAGGCTCAGCAAAATACAGCCGCTCCCTGTTCCAAGGTCCAGCAGACGAAGCGGTGCATTACGCCTCGTACCGATCATTTCCAGCGCCAGTTCAACCAGCGTTTCAGTGTCCGGGCGCGGGTCAAGCGTTTCAGCGGATATTGAAAATTCAAGTGACCAGAATTCAGCTTTGCCAATGATCCGTGCAACCGGCTCCCGGTTCATCCGTCGCCGGGCTAATGCCGCAAGGCTGGATAACTGGTCATCACTTAGTTCTTTATCACCAGAGGCAATAAAGCCAGCATGATCAATCAGGCAGACATGTTCGATAAGCAGGCGTGCATCAAGTGCAGCGGTTTCAATTCCGGCTTGGGTCAGGGCTTGTTCAATAAGCCCCGCAGCGGCTTTTATTTTGCGAATAGAAGGGGGAAAAACAAACATAATCAGCCCCACTCCTGTGTCTGATAATTTATGAATCCGGTTGGAAAAACCGATAAAAGATTAACCGTCGCTGCTATCCATAGCGGCAAGTTGTTCTGCCTGCGATTCAGTTATCAGCGCGTCAACAATTTCATCAAGCCCCTCACCGGCGAGGGTCTGCTCTAATTTGTGCAGGGTCAGGTTGATGCGGTGGTCTGTCACCCGCCCTTGAGGGAAATTATAGGTGCGTATCCGTTGCGAACGATCGCCTGAACCTATTTGCCCGCGCCGCTCAGCAGATCGCTCATCTTCCTGACGCTGTCTCTCAGCATCATAGAGCCGCGAGCGCAGCACTTTCATGGCTTTGGCCCGGTTCTTGTGTTGTGATTTTTCGTCCTGTTGAATAACGATCAGCCCGGTCGGCAAATGGGTGATGCGCACAGCACTGTCTGTCGTGTTAACAGATTGCCCACCAGGTCCGCTGGCCCGGAATACATCAACACGCAAATCTTTTTCTTCAATTTCAATGTCAACCTCTTCAGCTTCAGGCAACACAGCAACGGTCGCCGCTGATGTATGAATGCGCCCGCCTGATTCAGTCTCCGGCACTCTCTGCACCCGGTGCCCGCCAGATTCATATTTTAGCCGCGAAAACACGCCCGTTCCGGCAAGGCTGGCGATAATTTCTTTATACCCGCCAACGGCAGATTCACTAGCTGAAATCACTTCCACTTTCCAGCCCTTAAGGTCGGCATAACGTTGATACATGCGAAACAGATCACCGGCAAAAAGCGCCGCTTCGTCACCGCCCGTGCCGGCACGAACCTCTAAAATCGCACTGCGTTCATCAGCTTTGTCTTTCGGCAAAAGTTTAATACGGATTGATTGCTCAAAAGAAGGAATCTTAGCGCGAAGCTCTTCAAGCTCTTCGCCTGCCATTGCTTTCATCTCGTCATCGCTGTCATCGTCAGCAAGAATTTCTTCAAGTCCGTCGATTTCTTCCAATGTGCCAAAATAAGCTTTGATCTCACTGACAATGGGGTCCAGCTCTGCAAACTCACGAGAAAGGGCCACAAAAACATCCTGCGCCGGTCCGCTGGATAGCTCTGTTTGCACCACTTGCCAGCGCTCGATTAATTGTTCAAGCTTTTCCTTCGGCAAAGCCGACATGGTCGCACTCCTGTTTTCGCGAAATGTATATTGAGAGGTACTTACCCGTAAAAGAAGATCTGAGCATAACCACCTAGAGCTTTAACCGGCACATTTCAACCATGTGACAGCCAAAACCAAGCATGAACATAATGATTTCAAACGAAAACACAAGTGAAGCTGAAAAATTCGGGAATTAAGCTGGTTAAATACGCCAGAGCCGCTTATTTTCTGAAGCCAGAAGAACCCTTCGAACAAATGCGCCTTACCTTATAAGGGCAGGTTTATTTCTGAAGAATGCCAAGTTTGGAAAAATCAATCGCCGGTAATTTCTTAACTGAAGGAACAGCCAGCTTATCAGCTTTACGCATCCGTGGGTCATCAACGACCACCCAGTTCATCCGGTAAACAGAGGCCAGAGGGTCAGGCATGACAAATTCAAACAGGCTGTAGATTGATTCAGAAATCGGCTTTGGCAACTGGTCAACGCCAGACCAGAACCTGTTCGGTTGCCAGTTGATGAAACCAACCAGCAAAATAATCACAAACGCCAAATTTCCCACAACCCTTAACATGATAGACTTTCCCCTGCCTTTAGATTTTTTACCCGTGTTTTCAACTGCTCCATAGCTGGCATCCTGGCTCACACCGGCTGCCATATGAGCTGTGTTTTCCCCGTAACTCTGCACATGCTGTCCCTGAGCCATCCCGGCTTGAACGTGCCTCTGGTTCACTTGATGCAAGCTCTGATTTTCACCCGGCTGAAAGCCATGAGACCTAGTCTCTAAGCTGCGGCTATGCGATCTGAAAGCTCCAGCTGGAGCGTCTTCGCGCCGTAATTGACTGTTCTGTCCAATTTGCCCATTCTGCACATTGTCTCTACTTTCATTCGTAGAAAATGCTGATTTTTGTGAATGTGATATCTGCGATACCAGAGATGAAAATCGCTCTTCAATGGAAGGTACAGGCGGGCTTGATGTAATTTGAGTTGGCCTGCTGTTTATCTGTCCCTCGGCCAGTGCTTTTAATGACCTGTCGGTGCTTGGAAGAGCGGAACTTTCAGCGCCAAGCCTTTGTTGAAGCGAATGCCCGGCAAAATTATGAGATGCCTGGTCCATCCTGTTGTTCATTCCGGAAAGATCACGAGGCCGCTCTCCAGCTCTGCGGTCAGTGAGCTGCGCAACCGGTGCTGTGTTAAATTCAGCCGTGTTAAATTGAGAATGTGTGTATTTGTCTCTGGTCATTTCGGTCAGGAAATGCTCGGTAAGTTGCTCGCGCAAACGCCTCAGAACAGGCCGCTCATCTATATTCATCATAGAAGCATAGCGCACGACAATTGGCGCAATATCTTCCCACTCAGGTAATTCACCTAAAGTGCCTGTCTCTAGCGCAGTAATAAGTTCAGGGGAAGTTTGCAGTCGCGCGGCAAGTTGCTGTCTGCTCATTTTGCTGGCCCGGCCCATTGCCGTAAACAGGGCGCCGATTTGCTGATCAACACCTTTGTCTCTGTCAGGTCCAAATGCATCAGTTCCGTGCGTTTCGTTAATATTCTGACGGTCACTGAAATCCTGTTGTTCACTCGGAACAACTGGAAGCTGTGGTGGCAATAAATTGGCCGGCTTTAATGGTAACTCAGGTGGGGCATTGAATGTGCCAGATTCATGTCTGCTCGTATCAAAGCCACCCCTGTCATCATAGCGTGCCTTAGAATTTTGGTAGTCTGAATAGGCAGGATTATGCAGATCAGGATTATCATTAGTCCTGACCGGGTCGTATTCAGTACCATGCCCCATGAGACTATGCCCTGAAAGCCTGTCCTGCATAGCAGATGTAAATGTGAAATTATTGTCTGAATGATGTGCTGATGAAGCAAGACCAGCAGAATCTTGCCCAGCATTTTGGGATCCCAAATGATTAGAACGATACACGATACTCACCCGATCTATACGCAATACATTAAGGCTGACATTCTACCGCTATGCCAGCAATACCCCATAACTAACTTACACTTAAAGAGATTATTAGCCAATAGTGTTTTTAGTTTGGCAATGAAATTGTAGGAAATTTTGAATTTTGAAAAGCTGAAGCAGCTCAAATATCTAGCTTGAAAGGCTCAACTTCAACATTATTCTCATGCGCAAATTCCGCCAGAGGCGCACGCAGCGAACCACTATGTGTGGCCATAATCTCAACCATAAAATCACTGAGTTTTTTAACATCAAGTGAGAGGATCATAGATTTAACCGGCCCGATCGAAGCCGGAGACATCGAGATTGAACGCAGGCCAAGCCCTAATAAGGCCATAGATTCCAATGGCTTACCTGCCATTTCTCCGCAAAGTGTAACCGGCACATTATGAGCTTCAGCTTTGGTGATAACCTTTTGTAAAACCTGTAGAAACACGCGGTGAAGCGAGTCGTATCGATCCGCCACATTAGTGTTTGTCCGGTCAGCGGCAAACAGAAACTGCATCAGATCATTACTGCCAATCGACACAAAATCGACCAGTGGCAAAATTTCATCTAATTGGTAAATTATCGCCGGAACTTCGATCATGATCCCGATTTTGAGCTGTTTTGGCCCCTCATGCCCATGTTTTGCAAGAAAGTTTTCTTCAAGACGGATGAGTTTTCTGGCTTCAATCAGCTCTGAAAGCTGGGTCACCATCGGCAGCATCAGGTATAAGGTTTTCCCCTTTGAAGCTTGCAGCAAAGCCCTGACCTGGGTCCGGAACAAACCAGGCCTGTCCAGGGTCATGCGCACAGCCCGCCAGCCAAGCGCCGGGTTTTGCTCTCCTGACATCCGCATATAAGGAAGGATTTTATCACCGCCAACATCAAGGGTGCGAAACACAATCGGCAGATCCCCCGCCGCATCAAGCACAGCCTGATAAATCTCTTTCTGCTCTGACATTCGTGGAAATTTAGCAGCAATCATAAACTGCAATTCGGTGCGGTAAAGTCCAACACCATCGGCGCCAGATTGCGCGAGGTGCGGCAGATCAACCAGCAACCCGGCATTAATCTTTAACGAAATCTGCTCACCGTCAAGGCTGACAGCGTCTTTGTTGCGCAGCTTGAAATATTGTTTTTGTTTCGCCGCATGAAACCGCACCTTATCAGAATAAGCATCAATAACATCACTGGTCGGCCGCAGGAAAACTTCACCGGCAGTTGCGTCAACAACAATGTCATCACCGGTATCAGCCCGATTGACAAGGTTATCAACTTCACCAATCGCAGCAATACCAAGCGCCCTTGCAACAATCGCCACATGGCTGGCCGCACCAGATTCTTCAAGCACCAGCCCGCGCAGTTTTTCCGGCGCATAATCCAGCAATTCAGCTGCACCCATGGTCCTGGCAATCAGGATAGTATCATCCGGCAGGCTGGAAAGTGCCGCCGTCTCCACCCCGCCAACCAGAATGCGCAACAAACGATTACCGAGGTCTTCGATGTCCTTCATCCGCTCAGCCCAGTAGCGGTCCTTATTCGGTAGCATCCGCGCCCGCATATCGTTTTGCACCCGCTCGACTGCGGCCTCAGCTGTAAGGCCTGAGGCAATCGCTTGCCTCAGCCGGTTCACCCAGCCCTGGTCATGGGCAAATAACCGGTAGGCTTCAAGCACCTCTTTGTGCTCGCCTGCGCGTTGCAGTTCAGCTTTAGCAAGCATTTGGTCAATTGAGGTTCTCAATGTTTCAAGGCCGGCATCAAGCCGCTCGTTTTCATTTGCCGGGTCATCAGATAAAAATTCAGAAATCATCACTCTTGGTTCATGGAGCACAACATGACCAAGCGCAATTCCGTTACTGATATTCGTGCCAGAAAAATGCCGGCTCTGCGTCCGGTCAGCCATGCCTGCAACGCCGTCATCGAGTTCGCCGGATGTAATCAGCTCGGCAACCAGCATAGATGTGGTCTCTAAAGCTTCAATCTCTTCATCAGCATAAACCTTTCGCGCCTGGTTCTGCACGGTGATAACCCCAAGCGTGCGCCCACCGCGCATAATCGGCATGCCAAGAAATGAGTGATAAACCTCTTCACCGGTTTCCGGCCTGTAGGAGAAAGAAGGGTGGTCCTGCGCTTCATGAATGTTAATCAGCTCAGCCCGCTCAGCAATCAGTCCAACCAGCCCTTCACCTCTGGCCAGATGGGTGTTATGCACGGCTTCTTTGTTCAGCCCTTCAGTGGCGAATAATTCAAGCGATCCATCAGGCCGCCTGAGATAAAGTGAGCACACCTCAGCAACCATAATCAGGGCAATTTGCGTGACGATGGCGTCAAGCCGCGCTTGCGGCTCGCCAGGTCTTGCCATAATTTCCCGCAAACGACGCATTAAAATGCGTGGTGCGGCACTGGTTGATGACATCACAATTGCCTCAAATGGTTGATCCGGCTTCAGCCGGTCTTCAGCTGAATAACAGGATCATTGATATTATTCCGGTTCCTGGTCCAGTCCAAACAAACTATGCAATGTTCGGACCGCAAGCTCCTGATAAGCCGCATCAATCAGTATGCTGATTTTGATCTCTGAAGTGGTAATTGCCTGAATATTAATTCCCTTGGCCGCCAGCTCTTTAAACATTTCAGCTGCGACACCGGCATGGCTGCGCATACCAACACCAATAATCGAGACTTTCACAATATTGGTGGCACCAAGCAGCTCTTTGTAATTCAGCACATCCTTATGCCCCTCAAGTACCGCTAAGGCACTTGGCAGGTCAGCTTCAGGCACAGTAAACGTCATGTCGGTTGTAAGACCATCAGCAGAAACATTCTGCACAATCATATCCACATTGATATTTGCTTCGGCCAGCGGGCCAAAAACGGCAGCAGCGATGCCAGGTTTATCGGCAATGCTGATCAACGTCACTTTTGCTTCATCTTTGGCATAGGCTATGCCGCTTACAACTTGCTGTTCCACGATCTCTTCCTCACTACAAACAAGCGTCCCTATGGTGCTTGTACCATCCATATTTACAGCCGGTGTTGTTACCGGGTCATCAAAACTGGAGCGAACCGCCAGTCGTACATTTTTAAGCATCGCCAGTTCAACAGAACGGGTCTGCAAAACCTTAGCCCCAAGGCTTGCCATCTCGAGCATTTCTTCATAAGAGACTTTTTGCAGCCGCCTTGCTTTCGCGACGATGCGCGGGTCGGTTGTATAAACCCCGTCCACATCCGTGTATATATCACAAAGATCAGCGTCAAGAGCCGCCGCAATGGCAACGGCACTGGTGTCTGAGCCACCCCGCCCAAGTGTTGCGATGCGCCCCAGAGGAGATATGCCCTGAAATCCGGCAATCACAGCAACAACACCAGCTTCAATCGATTGGCGCAGTTCGTCTCCATTAATATCATTGATCCGCGCTTTACCATGTGCATCATCAGTTAATAACGGGATCTGCCATCCCTGCCAGGAGCGCGCAGCAACACCTTCGTTTTGCAGGCACAAGGCCAGCAAACCTGATGTCACCTGCTCGCCAGATGAAACCACAGCATCATACTCGCGCTGATCAGGCGTGTCAGTGGCATCGTTGACAAAATCAACCAGCTCATTGGTGCGCCCTGCCATAGCAGAAACAACCACAGCCACTTTATTTCCGGCTGTAACTTCCCGCTTCACATGGGCTGCCACATTGCGGATCCTGTCCATATCCGCAACCGAGGTGCCCCCGAATTTCATAACTATAAGTGCCATTTAGATAATCCAGACATCAAAAAGCAGACAATACCTCACAAAGGGCCGCAAACGCTTAAAAGGCAAAAAAAGCGTCTGAAGTCACGAAAACTGAGGTTCATCCAGAACAATATTCAATAAGGAAGAAGGGCACGCCCTTCAATACAGCATATACATACTCGTAACAGTGGAACTGATCAACCTGATGCGGGCAAAACATCAAAACTTTATGCTTAATCGCCTAATGCTTGACAAACCATCGAATTGAGAACTTAATCCCTGAATGCAGCCAGAAACCCATCAAAAATCATCAACACTTGATCCGGAAGAAATCGCACGTTTTGGTGCCATCGCCGATGAATGGTGGGATGCTTCAGGAAAATTTCGCCCGCTGCATAAAATCAGCCCGGCCCGCCTCTCTTATCTGCGGGATCAGATTTGTCGTCATTTTGGAAAAGACAGCACCAGCAATAAAGCTCTGAAAGGCCTTAGCCTGATTGATATCGGTTGCGGCGGCGGCCTGGTCGCTGAACCACTGGCCCATCAGGGGGCAACAGTCACAGCGATTGACCCTTCAATCAACAATATTGAAGCCGCGCGCCATCATGCCGCCGCACAAAATGTCAGTATTGATTACCGTGCCTGCCGGGCAGAAGAAATCCTCGAAAAAAAGGAAACCTTCGATGTTGTGCTGGTGCTGGAAGTGGTCGAGCATGTGCCTTCAGTGGCGGATTTCGTTGGCCTGGTTTCAAAACTGGTGGCCCCGGGCGGTCTGCTCATTCTTTCCACCATTAATCGCACCACGAAATCCTTCGCACTTGCCATCGTTGGTGCGGAATATATCCTCAACTGGCTCCCGAAAGGCACCCATCAATGGAATCGCTTTGTTCGGCCTGAAGAGCTCTCCGCAATGGTCAGTCAAACAGGATTGTCCGTAAGAGAAACCAGAGGACTGGTCTACAATCCTTTTAAAGACAGCTGGAGTGTTTCTTCTGATTGCGAAGTGAATTATTTCCTGACTGCCAGCCGCGATTAAGCAGGACCGGGTCACGAACCCATAGCGCAGATGAGGAGCAAATAGTTTTCATATCAGGAATGATCAGATAACTCAGGCCGCATCCGAAAGTCTTTTTTGCACACCAAGCATGGTCCGCCGCCGCCAAACGACTTTTACATCATACTTCTCACCCTGTTTGGCATCAACCAACACAAATTCATCCGGAATGCCCAGTGATGAGCCAAGTTTCAGGCCAAATCCGGTATCACTGCGTGATTTAATCACACAATCATAGATGGATGTATTATCGACAATGATTTTAGCTCCCTGCAACGTTCTGCTACGCGGAGCTCTGCGATGTTCAATTGTTGCTTCTGTAGTGTCTTCTGACATTTTCTTCGCCATATTTATAATGTTGAATGAAGCCATAATCTAACAGTTATTCCTTACTGTTCCGTTTTCAATATATCTAAAACTTTATCTTTCTAGCCTTGAACTAACTTCAAAAAAGGCCATATAAACAGAAGAGTTAAGACGAACAGGCAGAACAGTTCATCATATCTTGAACCAGTCGAAAGGTCGTATGAATGACAAATTTGCATGTGATAAGGAGTTTGAATAATAACTTATAAAAGATTGAATTTATTCAATTAAAACAGAACGCAAACAAGTCAGAAAAGATACGCCAGCCCATGCCAGCCTTATTCCCGATAAATAGTGCCCATGCGCTGGGTTTTGAAGAAATTGAGCGAGCCCTGGAAAGTGTCGCCAAAATCCAGGGAAATAATTATCCACCCTACAATATTGAAAGAGACCTGAACCAAAAAGAAGGGGCAGAGACACTGCGGGTCACTCTTGCCGTTGCAGGACTAAGTGCCGAATTGCTTGAAGTGATACAGGAAGGACGCCAGTTAATTGTTAAAGGTCATAAGAATGAACCTGATATGGCAGATAACTTGCAGGGAAAAAACCAGCAGTCAGACTATCTGCACAAAGGAATAGCCACCAGAGAATTTCAAAGAACATTCATTCTGGCTGATACGATCGACGTCACCAAAGCCATTTTAAAAGATGGATTATTGATTATCGAATTACACAAGCCTGCACCAGACAACAGCCGCCGAGAAATAAAAATTGCCACTGATTAAATATGAGTATCTGAACTTCAGATTAAGCAGAAAACCACCAGTGACACAAAAATTGGCACCAAAACGTACCAATAATAAAAAAATAACAGAAACTTTAACCAGAATATGTAAGCCTCTTATATGGGGCAAAATTTAGTAACGCATAGCCGTAAACAGAAAAGGGTTACATCATGTTAGAAACAAACAACCCGGAAGTCCTTGCAAGTTCAGTTGAGCCAATGACAGAGGAAGACTTTGCAGATCTTGGCATGCAGAATGTGGTCTATGTCCATGAAGTGACCGCCAATGAAGCCCACATGCTGTTCCCTGAAATTGAAGAATTGCCAGAACTGACCACGCTCTATGCGGTACATGCGGCAAATGGCACCCCGGTTTTGCTTGCTGAAGATCTGTATTCAGCACTGGAAGCTGCTGAAAGCAATAAACTGACCGTTCAGAAAGTACATTAATACGGCAAGAACTGAATGTATGGTAGGCAGTTGAACTACCCTTCAAAAAGTAATATATGAATTTGATCAAAACAAAAAGGCGCTGAAATCAGCGCCTTTTTTTATGAGTTGAATTTTAAAATAAACGAATGCCTGATTGACTTGAGATGCTTATCAGGCAGCGTGAGATGCGGAGGCTTCCGTTAACACTGAATAAAGCGCTGACTGCTCACGGGAGCCACGCAGCTTATCAAGCGTCTGTGATTCACGGATCAACCGTGAAATCCGCGCCAGAGCTTTCAGATGGTCAGCACCTGCCGTTTCCGGGGCAAGCAGCAGAAAAACAAGATCCACAGGCTCATCATCCAGCGCATCAAAATTAATCGGCTCGTCAAGGCGCGCAAATATACAGACGATCTTGTCAACAGAGGGCAATCTGCCATGTGGAATGGCAACGCCGTGGCCAACGCCAGTCGAGCCAAGCCGCTCACGCTGTAAGAGAACATCAAAGATGTCTCTTTCATCAAGTCCGGTTTTACCAGCCGCAATATGCGCAATTTCCTGCAGCACATGCTTCTTGCTTTTTGCCTTCAGTGTTGGGATCACATCCTCAACAGACAACAAATCACCCAAATCCATTCCAATACCTTCCGCTTAACTTCCTAAAGCTACGCGTTAACTAATAAATCTTTTCAAGCACGCCACTCTTAAAGCGGCTAATTGACGACTTTATGTCAACAAAACTCTAAATGTATAAATTTGCCCTATTTAAGAAGGGTCAATCCATCCAATGTTGCCATCGTTCCGGCGGTATACAATATTGATCCGCCCGTGGCTAGCATTTCGAAAAACTAGAACCGAACTTTCCGCCAGGTCCATCTGCATCACAGCATCACTAACTGGTATTTCATTTATGTTAGTCGCTTGTTCTGCAATAATAATTGGTGTGTCATCTTCCGGCTCTTCTTCCTCTTCCTGCGCCTGGATCACATAATCCTGTGCAGGTGTAACAGTCGAAATCGCCCCGGTGTTCACCTTCTGGTGGTGGTTTTTCAGGCGGCGTTTATAACGGCGTAACCGTTTTTCCAGCCGCTCCAGCGCTGCATCAGCACTGGCATAAACATCATGACTTTCACCTTTAGCCTGTAAATCAAGCCCTGATCCAAGATGCAACGAACAATCCGTACGAAACTGCTTACCGTCTTTTTCAATACGAACATGACCAGAGGTGGCATTACCTATAAACTTATCTAATGTCTGGTCAATACGATCTTCAATATAAAATCGTAATGCATCGCCAATATCGAGGTTTTTTCCAGTTATTTGTACGGACATATAGTTTTCCCTTCTTATTGCATCCAGTGGGGTTAAAAACGGATCATACGACTAAAATTTTAACCGGGAATTTCAAATCTGGAAATAAACAAATGTTTCAGAAATCATATCCTTTGCGAAAAAAACAAACTTTTAATCGTGTCGTTTTCAGTGGATCCACCATCCCCATTATAACACAAAATCGGGCAGAATTACCGTGGATACTATGCACAATTTGCACCAATTTACGATTAAGAACTCAATTTAGCCTGAAAACCTGTTGAAAAAGAGCATAAAGCTAAAATAATGCTTGCAATCATACTTTCAAGCCTGCCGTCAAGCAAAGTAGATCCGCTGAAAATTGATTTATTGCTTAAATTTCAATTACCTGCAGGCTGGATTTGCACTTATTGTGAGCAATTAACCTTGCCGGGCTTCTGCTGGCCGGTTCTCTTACCTGTAGTACTTCATTTCTGAGTTCCACATAGCCGTTCAGCTTGAGCCTTAAGTTCTGCAAAATATAACTTTATACAGCCATGTGCTGTGCCATGCGCTTTTGCCGCCGCCGCTGCACAGAAGAAGGAATACCCATTGCTTCTCTGTATTTCGCAACCGTTCGCCGCGCAATATCAACGCCCTTGCCTTTAAGGCTGGCTACAAGCTTGTCATCAGACAAAATATTATCAGCGGTTTCTGCTTCAATCAGTTGGCGAATATGATGCCGCACTGCTTCAGACGAAACCATATCATCAGAATCTGAGGATGAAATCGCTGAGGTGAAGAAATATTTCAATTCAAACACACCCCGAGAAGTACCCATATATTTATTCGAGGTCACTCGGCTAACGGTTGATTCATGCATATCAATGGCGTCAGCCACCACACGCAAATTTAAGGGGCGCAGGTGCTCAACCCCGTGGCTGAAAAAAGCATCCTGCTGGCGTACAATTTCTTGTGAAACTTTGAGAATTGTGCGGGCCCGCTGATCAAGGCTTTTCACTAGCCAGTTCGCGGTCTGCAAACAATCCTGAATGTATTCTTTATCCTTACCATGCCTGGCTTTATCACTCACGCTTGTGTAATAGCTCTTATTAACCAGCACCTTAGGCAATGTTTCCGTATTCAGCTCAATATGCCAGCTGCCGTCATTACGCTGGCTGACAAAAACATCTGGCACAACTGTCTGAACGGATTCGCTGCCAAATTTAAGCCCGGGTTTCGGGTTCAGCATCTTAATTTCGGAAATCATATCTGTGAGGTCATCATCATCAACCTGACAGACTTTCTTCAACCCTGAAAAATTATGCGCCCCCAGCAAATGAATATTATCCAGCAGTGCTTCCATCGCCGGGTCAAACCGGTTGAGTTCAATCAGTTGCAGCCTGAGGCACTCACTCAGGTCTCTGGCAAATATGCCAGTGGGCTCAAACCGCTGCAATTCTGTCAGCACCGTTTCAATCGCTTCAATAGAAGTCCCAAGCTGCATAGCAATGGTTTCTAATGAGCCGCGCATGTAACCAAGCTCATCAACCATATCAATCATGTGAGAAGCAATAAGACGTTGCACAGGGTTGAGCTTGCTAAGTGAAAGCTGTTCTTCAAGATGTCCATGCAGCGTCACTTCACTCTGCACAAAGCTTTCAAGGTTATAGTCAGAAGAACTGCCGTTAAATGAGCCGCCAGAGCTGGAAGTACTGCCCTGTTTCACGGAATTCCAGCCCTGATCAGCAAGGCTGGATTTATCAGATCCGGCTAAATCCGGATACATATCCTCTGCCCGCATATCGAGATTGGCAGACGGGTCTTCGCTGGTCTTGTCAGAAGATTTTGATAGCCAGTCATCTGAAGAGTCGCGCCGTTGCGGCTCCAGATTTTCAGAAACCTGTTCAGGCTCATAATTAGCCTGTGGCACCACATCAGCATTTGGGTCGCGCGCTTCAAGCAGGGGATTGCGCTCTAATTCCCCCTCTACAAATTCATTTAGATCAATATTGGAGAGTTGCAACAGCTTGATTGCCTGCTGCAATTGAGGTGTCATCACAAGGGACTGAGATTGTCTGAGTTCTAGTCGGTGCGACAGCGCCATCTTTGAAAAAACCTCAACTAACTGTTACCAGCAATATTCATACCAAATTTGAATTTAGCGAGCCTTAACAAGAAAGACAAACATTTAATTAAATGCAATCTACTTATATTCAGTGACAGTGTTGTATGAAGCAAAGATACACGCAAACGCTTTTCTGCACAAATAATATGCAGCTCGCCATGTGAAGAAAGAGGAAAATAAACGAATATTGACCGGAACAGTCTTTATCAGAGTGCTGAATTATCCAAACATATCACCAAGATAGACACGGCGGACATCATCATTCGAAACAATCTCAGTCGGAGTGCCTTCTGTGAGCACTTTGCCATCATGGATAATATAAGCCCGGTCAATCATCTCCAGCGTTTCTCTGACATTGTGGTCGGTAATCAACACACCAATCCCCCTGTCGGTGAGGTGCCGCACAAGGTCTCGAATGTCACCAATGGCAATCGGGTCAATCCCGGCAAAGGGTTCATCCAGCAAAATATAAGAGGGATCACTTGCCAATGCACGGGCGATTTCACACCGCCGCCGCTCACCACCAGATAGTGCAATCGAAGGTGATTTTCTGAGCCGGGTGATGTTAAATTCATTCAACAGGCTCTCAAGTTTTTCATGCCGCTTGTCCCGGTTCTTTTGCGTCACCTCAAGCACAGCCATAATGTTCTGCTCAACCGTCAGCCCCCTGAAAATAGAAGCCTCCTGCGGCAGATAACCAATCCCAAGTCTTGCTCGCCGATACATCGGCAGGCGGGTGACATCATAGCCATCAATATGAATGTTGCCCTGATCCGCACCAACAAGGCCGGTGATCATATAGAAAATGGTGGTCTTACCCGCGCCATTCGGGCCAAGCAAACCAACAGATTCACCCCGCCTCACCTTAAGGCTGGCGTCTCGTACAACCTGCCGTTTGCCATAGGTTTTGCAGATTTTATCAGCTGTCAGCCATCCGGTTTGAGGGGTGACAAGCTGCGCACCGCCCAACATGCTGTTTTGCGGCAAACGACCAGCCAGATTAGGGTCATTCAGCGGCAGGTCCTGGCTGAGGTCACCATGAAGATGCCGCGCCTGAATTTGCCCCTCGCGCGGGGCATCATGGCGCACATCAATCTGCATCTGATTGGCCGGGTTAAATTCATTCACCGCAAATTCAGTGTGTTGAAAGCCCTGCGCTGTCTGGAATCCATCTGAATTATGAAAACTTGGCGGCAACTGATTGTGGGGCCTTTCGAAAGCGCCCGGGTGTTGGTGAAAGTGGGGGTCCAGGTGCTGGTCCAAGTGCAGCCCTTGTTGCTGATCAGGCTGGAATTCACCCTGCGGCGGCGGCACAAATTGACCGCCCCCTTCAAACGGATGCGGTATCGGTACATTGCGCCCCTTGGCGCTGTTGATTAGCGGAGAATGTTCACGCGGAACCGCAAACTCAGGCTCAATCTGCTCATCTTTGGGCTTTTGCCAGATCGATTTTAATATACCTATCATCAGATAGAAACTACTTTCATAGGGTTTGGGCGCTGATTAAATGTGGCTTCACAATATAATTTCTTTTAAATCTAGCAGAGCAGATCATAATGGGAAATAGAATTCAGTCACTTAACAACTCATCGCTTGCCTTAGTTTATATAGCTTTTTATATAGCCTTTTTGTGTAGCCTTTGTGCGCAACCTTGTCTGTAAAGACCGGTTTGTTAAGACCTGACAGTTAATTCTTCTTTTGCTTTTTCGGGCTGACATCAACTTTCATCTGAATGCGTCCCTTGTTCTTCTTCGTTTTATTTTCAAAACGGCTTTGTCTGGTTTTCAAGTCAATAATCAGCCGCCCGCCTTTGATGATGTTGCCGCCCTGCGTTAAAACAACCTCATCCCCAAGCACAATTGTCTGCTTCAGGACATCAAATTCCGCCCACTCACTCGTCGCCGATTGCTGATCAACCGTAGTAATCAGCACTTTACCTCTGGCGGCCAGTTTTTTGACTTTTCCATTCGCGCCGGATTTTGCGCCGCCAGCAGCATTCCCGGTATAAAAAACTTCAAGAAATTTGGAACGCAGCACAAACTTGCCCTGCGCCGCTTTGACATTGCCGGTAAAGATGGCGGTTTTACGCACATCATTGACCTTCAACTGGTCAGCCTCAATGTCAATGGGTTCGTTCGAGTCAGTGGAAAACCCGCCAAATTTTTCAGCAAGCGATTGCGCATTCAATGTCTTCAAATTGCCAGAAGAAACAACCAGCACACCAGCTATCAGCAAAGCTGAAAAAAAACGCGCAGCAAAGCTTAGACGGTTTTCCAGAGTTGGTCTTAATGCAGATGTCATTCCATATTTCCTTGCAGCTTCTTTTGGTTCGATAGTGATCATAAAGCAACTTGTAAAAGCATTCCGGCAAACAGCGCAACCGGCAATTAATAAAAATTCCGTTATGAACCAAACCCGAGCTCGAAAACGAAAGTGTACCTACAAAAAGAGATACCTCTAATTTCTCTTAACCACATCTCCTGAAGCTTCAGTGGATGCATCCGTATCACCAGCTTTTTTCCCGACAGGCTGATCAGGAGTTTTAATCAGTTTCACCCGGACCCGGTCAGTAAAGGTCAGCTCTTTGGTGAGCCCGTTCATATGCATTCTTTCAGCTCTGATCGTGCTTGAGTTCATCTCTACAAATACAGGCTTGTCAGAACTGATTTCCTGCTTTTTAAAAATTATATAGGCTTGCTCCAGCCTCGCAACCATTCCGTTTTCAGCAGTAACCACAAGATCACCTTTAAGGCTAAGCTCTTCTTTTTTTGTGTCAAACACCCCGTCATTGGCCTTCAGATTGACAACGCCATTTTGCGGATGATCGAGTTTGCCGTTGATCACCTTGAGGTTGATGACATATGGCGAAGAGGCTTTTTGTGTCGCCGTATCGGCCGTTACCAAATAGGAACCTGCCTTAGCATCATGCCCTTCAAGCCGCGGGTTCGTCATTTTCAATTCGTTTTTCGTAATTTCAACCTTCTTAACACTGGCTTTTAAATCCCCATACTGGACAGCAAATTCACCCGTGACAAAATAAGCACCGACACACAAGATTGCCATGACAGGAAAAACCCGCCGAAGAAAAAATACCACGCGGCTATGCTGTTGCGCCCGTTTAAAAGCTTTCTGACGCCGCTCAGAAATTTCGGCATTTGCCCTAGCCGCTGCCCCGGTCAACGCCGGAACAGGGTAGCTTTGTGCTGAAGTTACTTCCATTAGATTATCTGACTTGATGGGTTAATCTGTTATGCACTGAATATAAAATCGTTCATCAAATTTCTGAGTTATCGTGTGGGCTTTTTCCAGCCAATATGAATTGCAAAACAATATGATCACAATGGGGCTTTTTTAATGCGCTAATTCAGTCGAATTGAACATATCAGAGACATACTCCCTCATGAGTGCGCAAAAATATCAGTCTCTTCCCATCCTATCAGGTCAAGCTCAGCCCGTGTTGGTAAAAATTCAAACGCTTTATTGGCAATCTCCATCCGGCCTTCACGTTCCAGGCGGTCAATCAGCTTTTCCCGCAATTGATGAAGATGCAGCACATCAGAGGCAGCATAAGCCATTTGCGCCTCTGTCAATGTCTCTGCGCCCCAGTCAGAACTTTGCTGTTGTTTAGATAGGTCAATTTCAAGCATTTCACGCGTCAGGTCTTTCAGCCCGTGCCGGTCAGTATAAGTGCGGGTCAGTTTTGATGCGATCTTGGTGCAAAACACCGGCGCAGCCCAGATGTTAAGGTAATGATAGAGCGCAGCCAGATCAAAGCGGGCAAAGTGATAGATTTTAACCAGGTCCCGACGCCCAAGCAGGGCTTTCAGGTTTGGTGCGGAATAATCCTTACCATCAAACTTGACCAGATGAGCCGTTCCATCACCAGATGATAGCTGCACCACACATAATCTGTCCCGAAGCGGGTTCAGCCCCATTGTTTCACTGTCAATGGCAACGGCACCATCAATCGTGAAGCCATCCGGTAAATCATTATCATGAAGCGTAATTGTCATTCTCTGGTCCCGTGTCCTCTTATCCTGTGTCAGCTGGCATACAGTCTATCACCAGTTCTATCACATAACCGCGTTCTCCCTTGCAAGGCAAGCCCGGTGCCAAAACAATAAACCGGTTTATGAACCATTGGAAATGCTTCACATTTTGATGAACAAGCAGTATTTTAAAGAGATTCGCTGAGGAGCAATAATAATGAAACAAAAGGGATTGGTCACAATATTTGGTGGCTCTGGTTTTATCGGTCGGCATCTGGTTGGCCATCTGGCCAGAGAAGGCTACCAAATTCGCGTTGCCGTGCGCCATCCCCATCTCGCCGGCTTTCTCCAGCCACTTGGCGGACTCAGTCAAATAGAGCTGGTCAAAGCCAACATTCGCGATGAACAATCCATTGAAAATGCGGTTAAAGGGGCTGACTATGTCGTCAATCTGGTCGGCCTGCTCATTTCATCTGGACAGCAGAATTTCAATGCCATTCATGTGCAGGGCGCCAGAATGATTGCCATCGCCGCGAGAGAAGAGGGCGTTAAGCAACTGGTGCAGATGTCTGCGCTGGGTGCGGATGAAAAAAGTTCATCAAGATATGCCCGCACCAAAGCTCATGGCGAAGATGCCGTTTTGAATATGGAGCCAAACGCCATCATCCTTCGCCCTTCAGTGGTCTTTGGCCCGGAAGATGAATTCTTCAATCGTTTCGCCTCACTGATGTCGATCGCACCGGTCGTGCCGCTATTTGCCGGCAAGACGCAGTTTCAACCGGTATATGTAGGTGATGTTGTGAAAGCGGTTGCAGCCGCCATTGAGGGCAAAGCCGAACAGGGCAACATCTACGAACTGGGTGGCCCCGAAATTCTAACAATGAGAGACATTCACCAGCAGATTAAAAAGATCACTGGCCTTAATCCGGCATTATTACCGCTGCCTTTATGGGTTGCCAATATCATCGCGCTGGCCACCTGCTTTCTGCCAAATCCACCCATCACCGGCGACCAGATCAAATTGCTCAGGAAACCGAACATTGTCAGTGATGAAGCCAGTGAGCAGCACCGCACTTTAGCAGCATTATCGACAGAAAAACCCCGCTCAGTTATGGCCATTGTCCCGACATATCTTGATCGGTTCGAAACATCCAAACACGCAATGACACGGCACTGAAATTATTTTCAGTGAAGTTATATTTATACCCCGCTTTAAATTTATTAATCTGATTGGACTTGAAATTCTCCCTGAAAAGGCCCAATGTAAGCAAATCCGAGGGGTGCTCAATTTTGAATAACCCGCAGCAAAACAACAGCCGATCACGCCAATCAGGCGAAACGTGCTGAAAAAAAATAATAAAAACAATAAATCGATACAATAAATCGACATCATTACGCTGCTGAATATCAAAGAGCTGAGAGAGTCATTCGACTTAACCCTTTAAACCTGATCCGGCTCATACCGGCGTAGGGACGGAGTTTGAGAGCTAAGTCTTTGTTATTCATTTGCAATGCGGCATTAAAATAGAACATTTCGCCCATCAGCAACAAGAAACCAAACGGCAGGTCAGTTTAATTCAAACCTCTCTCAACTTCTTCTCCAATGCCCAAAGCAGGATAACAAGCGACTGCTAAAGAAGAGGAGATGAAATGGCTGATGCTGAACTTTCGCAAACACTTGCAAAAATCATCGGACTTTATGGCCTCATCCTCGCCATGAGCAGCCTCCTCAACAGGCAAAACCTGACCAATGTTTTCCATGAACTAATGGACAGCGAAGGGCTGATGTATCTGTCATCACTGATGGCATTGATCATTGGTCTGGTTCTGATCACAATTCACAATGTCATCGCACTTGACTACCGCGCCCTCATCACAATTTTTGGCTGGGCCTCTTTCATCAAGGGCGTCATCCACCTGATGATCCCCGAGCTTGCCTATAATCTGAACCGCGGCATTCTCCATTTCCAGAAAACCTACAGTCTGATCATGCTGGTTGTTTTATGCGCCAGCCTCTGGCTGTTAAAGGAGGGGTTTTCAGTCAGCATTTAACGCAGCAGCAACAAACGAAAATAAAAGAAATAGAACAGCTAAAAATTCAAATTGATACCACTGAAAGCAGGAATAAAATGAACATACAATCCGATGATTTACAGCGACCAGAAGTCACAACCGGTAGCCTCCCGGCATCGAAAAAAATCTATGTCAGTCCGAAAGAAGATCCTGAACTGAAAGTCCCGGTCAGAGAAATCGTCCTGTCTGAAACAGCCGACGAGCCCAATGTGCGGGTCTATGATCCATCCGGCCCCTATACTGATGAGGCTGTTAAAATAGACGTCGAAAGCGGTCTGGCGCGCCCAAGGGTAGAATGGATTAAAGAGCGCGGCGGCGTAGAGCAGACAAAAGGCCGCGACATCAAACCGGAAGATAACGGCAATGTTGAAGGTGCGCACCTGACCCGCATGTTCCCCGTAAAGCATGAGCCATTTAACGGGCTGGACGGTGAAAAAATCACGCAACTTGAATTTGCCAAAGCCGGCATCATCACCAAAGAAATGATCTATGTCGCCGCAAGGGAAAATCTTGGTCGCGAAAAAGCCCTTGAAAATGCTAGAGAAAAATTAGACGAAGGCGAAAGTTTCGGTGCCTCTCTGCCAGAGCATATCACTGCCGAATTCGTGCGCAGTGAAATTGCCCGTGGCCGCGCCATCATCCCTTCAAACATTAATCATGCCGAGTTGGAGCCAATGATCATTGGCCGCAACTTCCTCACCAAAATCAACGCCAACATTGGCAACAGCGCGGTGACTTCCTCGATTGAAGAAGAAATTGAAAAAATGGTCTGGGCTATCCGCTGGGGTGCGGACACGGTGATGGATCTTTCAACCGGTCGCAACATTCACAACACCCGTGAATGGATCTTGCGCAATGCCCCCGTGCCAATCGGCACGGTGCCGATCTATCAGGCGCTGGAAAAAGTCAATGGCGACCCTGTCAAACTCGACTGGGAAGTTTACAAAGACACACTTATCGAGCAATGCGAGCAGGGCGTTGATTATTTCACCATCCATGCCGGCGTACGCCTTGGATACATCCACTTAACCGCAGACCGTGTCACCGGCATTGTCTCTCGTGGTGGCTCCATCATGGCCAAATGGTGCCTTGCCCGCCACAAAGAAAGCTTCCTTTATGAACGCTTTGATGAAATCTGCGACCTGATGCGCAAATATGATGTTAGCTTCTCACTGGGCGATGGCCTGCGCCCTGGCTCTATTGCTGACGCCAACGACAAAGCGCAGTTTTCTGAGCTGGAAACTCTGGGCGAACTGACAAAAATCGCCTGGGATAAGGGCTGTCAGGTGATGATTGAAGGCCCCGGCCATGTGCCGATGCAAAAAATCAAAGTCAATGTCGATAAGCAGTTGAAAGAATGCGGCGAAGCTCCCTTCTATACATTGGGCCCACTGACAACAGACATCGCCCCGGGCTATGATCACATCACATCCGGCATTGGCGCCGCGATGATCGGTTGGTTCGGCACGTCCATGCTCTGCTACGTGACACCAAAAGAACATCTCGGCCTCCCCAACAGAGATGACGTGAAAGTCGGCGTGATCACTTATAAAATCTCAGCTCATGCCTCTGACCTGGCCAAAGGTCACCCGGCCGCGCAAATAAGGGATGATGCTTTGTCACGTGCAAGGTTCGATTTCAGATGGGAAGATCAGTTCAACCTCTCGCTCGACCCTGAAACCGCGCGCAGCTATCACGATGAAACCCTGCCAAAAGATGCGCATAAGGTGGCTCACTTCTGCTCCATGTGCGGACCAAAATTCTGCTCCATGAAAATCACTCAGGATGTGCGCGACTATGCTGCCAAACTAAACGATAAAAATCAGGGCATGGCCGAAATGAGCGAAAAGTTCAAAGAACTCGGCTCAGAGGTTTACCTTGATGCTGAAAAGGTCAAAGAGAGCAACAAAGATCTGACGAACTAATTCGCCAGAATTATTACAGCAATAACAAAAACATAAGAGGCATTCGCTAAGTGAGTAAATCTCAGACTGCGGGTGCCTCTCTTTAGCATCAAACGTGATTAAATTATCCGTCGAGCGCCCGCTAAATGATCAAAGGAAACACAAAACCCACATGACCATCCAGAAACCGCAAATTCCGTTTCATATGGAAATGACCTTCACCCATGGCATCGCGCGGGAAATCTGGCCGGGTGTGCGGCGGATCGTTGCGGGCAATACAGGGCCCATGACCCATAACGGCACCAATACCTATCTGCTGGGCAAAGGAAACGTCGCACTGATTGACCCGGGCCCTGATGACAGCGCCCATGTAGAAGCAATTTTATCTGCCATCAAAGGCGAGCAGCTTACCCACATCTTCCTTACCCACACCCATAAAGACCATTCGGGGGCAATCAATGAGTTAAAGCAAAAAACTGGGGCCCCGGTTTATGCGCATGCGGCGATTACAGAAAATCGCGGCGCGCGGCGCCTCAGTGAAACTCCGCCCGATGAAGGCTTTGTCGATACCTCTTTTGCACCAGATCATACCCTCCATGACGGTGACGAAATCAAAGGAGAAAGCTGGGGACTTCGCGCTATTCATACCCCCGGCCATGCACCAGATCATTTCTGCTTCGCGCATCTTACTGAGCCACTGCTGTTTAGCGGTGATCATGTCATGGCCTGGAACACCAGCGTCATCATCCCGCCTGAGGGCAACATGGCCGCTTATCTCAGTTCATTAAAAAAATTACTGGGCGGAAATTATGAAAGATTTCTACCCGGCCATGGCGGCCAGGCCCGCACACCAGAGCGGTTGGTCAAAGCATTTTTAATGCACCGTAAGTGGCGCGAAACTGCCATTCACGACCATATCAAAACTGGCCTTTCAACCATTGAAGAGCTCGTGCCGCTGATGTACCCCAATGTAAAGCCAGAAGTGCTTCCCGCCGCAGCCCTCTCAATCCTCGCTCATGCTGAACATTTATGCGAACAGGGCCTGATTGAAACAGAGACAAAACCAGCGCTCAATTCAAAATTTAAAATAGTGAAAAGCTGAGGATAGTAGGTCGGCAAAATGGATCTGATTGCAAAATCAGGCCATTACTGTTCTGCCGGTTCTTCAATGGGTTGTTTATTCGGCACCCGCCTGATCCGCTTTCTGTTGCGCGGGTCAAGAAACAAAGGCTCACCCTCAGCAATCCGGCTCACCTTTTCACTCTGAGAGATAAAATCATCAAGAAACTCAATGATACGATCCTGATTGCGGCCCAGATCATAAGAGCCATATCTGGCAGCGGATCGAATATCGAGCACGCTTTGTGCCCCCTTTGAGCGAATGCGGATCACGATGTCATCAGCCATCGCCAGAATTAACGAGCGATCAACCGCTTCGATATAAGAAACATTCCCATCTTCTCCAGGTGGTTTGGCTTCGACCAGCTCCCATTTGCGCTTAATAACAAGCTGCCTGACAAAGTCAAACGCATCCTGCCCCGGCACCAATATCCGAAGCGGCCTCACATCCGGGTCGAACGGCACTCTGTATCGAAAATCCGTCGGGTTGCTGCCAAAGGCGCGGAATTTTTTCAGCTCATCAAATTCCGGCGGTGTTTTGATGTCTGTTGAAACATCATAAATCTTAGGCGTGGCGAAATAAACCGGCAGCATCATTATCGGCCAGACCAGAACCAGCAACGCAATCACAGCCCCAAAAATTGACTTGGCAAACCCGGAAAGCAGTTTATTCCATATCTGAAACGCCGCGACAATAGAGACTACAAACGCCACCAGCGCCCCCACAAACCCAATTTGCAGGAGATTGAGTGACACCGCTGTTGATTGCGATGCATAACGATGCAGCAACACGGTAAACACAACGATATGCGCACTGATAACAGCGAGTTTAAAGCCCCATTCAGCCAGACGCGATTTTCGAAACGATTGCCTGTAATTCATGCCGGGTTAGAAATCCTGTAGTTCACCGTTTAACTGATCAATGCCTGCACCAGCGAAATATTATCTAAAGAAATGCCAGAGCCAAAAACATAGCCTTTATACCAGCCAGAATTGAAAAGCCCTACCCAAAATTCGAACGCTCAGTCATTGCTCAACAGCGAGCTAACAACTAATTCCGCAGGTGAGGAAAACTTTTTATTCTCACTGAAAAAAAGAAAGGAAATCACCCAATTACGGCAAAAATCAAAAAAGATTTAAAGGGAGATGATTATGGGTAAAGTTGAGAACGCTCAAACGGGTCATCAACAGAAGCGCGTTTAAATTGCAATCTGTCATGTAGGCGAAATGGCCTGTCATGCCAGAATTCTATCTCGAGCGGTTTTAACTTAAAACCTGACCAGTAATCCGGGCGCGGAATTTCCAGCACGCCATATTTCAAAGTCATCGACGCCACCGCTTTTTCGAGCGCAAAACGGCCTTCAAGCGGGCGGGATTGTTTCGAAGCCCAGGCCCCGATCTGGCTTCCCCGTGGCCGTGAATGGTAATACTCATCAGCCTCTTGTTCACTAACCGGGCTCAATATCCCCCGCACCCTGATCTGCCGGCGCAAACTCTTCCAGTGAAAACAAAGTGCCGCTTTAGGTGCAGATTTAATCTCATTGCCCTTAGTGCTTTCAAGGTTGGTGTAAAAAACAAAACTGTCCTTTTCAAACCCTTTGAGCAAAACCATCCGCACATTTGGCAACCCGCTTTCATCCACTGTTGCAAGAGCCATCGCATTCGGGTCATTCGGTTCAGCCCGCTCCGCATCGCTTAGCCAGTTCGTAAACAGCTGATAAGGTTCTTCTTCATTGAGAAAATCCGCAGCTCCTGATGTGAGGTCATATTGATCAGTGGTTTCATTCATTCCATTACCCCTCAAGACTTTCCTGATGCTTAACCGAAACATCAAATGCAGAAGCAAGCAAAGCCTTGGTATAGTCATGTTGTGGCGCTTCAAAAATCTGCTGACCAGACCCCTCTTCAACCACCTTGCCGTTCTTCATCACCAATACATGATTTGAAAGTGCCCTGACAACCTTCAGGTCGTGGCTGATAAACAAAAACGCCAGCTTATGTTTCTTTTGCAATTCACGAAGCAAGTCAACAATCTGCGCCTGAACGGACATATCAAGCGCACTTGTCGGCTCATCCAGCATAACAAACTTCGGCTCCAGCACCATCGCTCTGGCGATCGCAATCCGCTGGCGTTGCCCGCCTGAAAACTCATGCGGGTACCGGTCAAGCATGTCAGTAGAAAGCCCGACTTCCTCAAGCGCCGTCGCAACCCGTGCTCGCCGCTCAAGGGTTGAAAGTTCAGGGTTCTGAATTTCAAGCCCTTCACCAATAATCTCAACAATCGACATCCTCGGGCTGAGCGATCCATAAGGATCCTGAAACACAATCTGTAAATCACGTCGCAAGGGTCTGAGTTCTTTAAAATTCATTTCAGAAATTGGATTTCCAAGATAAACAATCGGCCCATCAGAAGAAATCAGCCGCATCAAAGCCAGCCCCAGCGTTGTTTTACCCGAGCCACTTTCACCAACTACGCCAACCGTCTGCCCCTCCCGCACCATAAGCGAAACCCCGTTTACGGCCTTCACATGGTCAATCGTTTTGCGCAGCACCCCGGCCTTAATCGGGAACCAGACTTTAAGGTCTTTCGTTTCCATAATAACAGGGGCGGAAAGGTCTTCGGTTGGCGGTAAGCCGGAAGGTTCAGCGGAAAGAAGGTGTTTGGTATAGTCATGTTGCGGATTGTTGAATATATCTTCACAAGCCCCCCGCTCAACAATCTCCCCCTGGTTCATAACAGAAATCCTGTCCGCCATTTTGCGCACTATGCCAAGGTCATGGGTTATCAATAGCAACGCCATGCCAAACTCATCTTTAAGAGAAAGCAGCAGCTCCAGAATTTGCGCCTGAATGGTCACATCAAGCGCGGTCGTCGGCTCATCAGCAATTAAAAGGTCAGGCTCACACGCAAGCGCCATGGCAATCATTACCCGCTGCCGCTGCCCGCCGGAAAGCTCATGTGGGTAGGCCTTAAGCCGATTTTCAGCATTTGGAATGCCGACTTTATCCAAAAGCTCAAGTACCCGTTTCCGAAGTGCCGGGCCTTCCATTCCGCGGTGCAATTTCAGAACTTCACCGACCTGTTTTTCTATACTGTGCAGCGGGTTCAGTGAGGTCATCGGTTCCTGAAAAATAATTGAGATCTGATCACCGCGCAGCCCCCGAATTTCATTTTCTGATAATTTAAGAATATCCTTGCCGTTATAAATAATCTCTCCCGTTGGGTGCGAAGCAGATCCAGGAAGCAGCCGTATGATGGACAGTGCTGATACCGTTTTGCCTGAGCCACTTTCACCAACAAGCGCCACGGTTTCCCCGCGCTTAATGTCAAAGTCTACGCCTTTCACAACAGTTTGCACCATATCGCCTGATTGAAAAGCGACGGAAAGGTTTTTGACCTCAATCAGAGTTTCATTATTATTTGTCATATCACTCATCTCCCGCCTCACTTAAATGTCTTGCGCGGGTCAAAGGCATCACGAACAGCCTCCCCGATGAAAATTAACAGGCTGAGCATCAGCGCGATGACCACAAATGCCGTGATCGTCAGCCAGGGCGCTTCAATGTTTTCCTTCCCCTGTTTGAGGAGCTCACCAAGGGACGGATCACCCGGCGGCAAACCAAGGCCGAGGAAATCCAGCGAGGTGAGGGTGGTCAAAGCGCCGGAAAGAATAAACGGCATCATCGTAATGGTCGCGACCATTGCATTGGGCAAAAGATGTCGGAACATGATCTTGAAATTACTGAGCCCAAGCGAGCGCGCCGCTTTGACATATTCAAAATTCCTCGCCCGCAAAAATTCCGCCCTGACCACACCGACCAAAGCCACCCAGCTGAAAATCAGCATAATACCAAGCAAAGTCCAGAACCCAGGCACCAGCGCCGCCGCGACAATCAGCAATACGAATAATTGCGGGATAGACGACCAAAGCTCAATAATCCTCTGAAAGATAAGGTCAATCCAGCCACCAAAATACCCCTGAACAGCGCCGGCTGAAACACCAACGATTGACGAAATAATCGTCAGAATCAAGCCAAACAGTACCGATATCCTGAAACCATAAAACACCCGGGCCAATACATCCCGCCCATTATCATCCGTGCCAAGCCAGTGAAAATTACCAAGCGTACAGTGCGGGCTGTTCACGCCTTCATCATAAACCTTACAAAGGTTTTCCTTTTCAAATGTCCACCACGGCGCGGAGGGAGCCGCTGTCGGGATATAATCGTTTACCGTTGAATAGGAATAGCGAATAACCGGCCATAACATCCACCCGGCGTCCACACCCGGTGCCGCTTTAAGAGAAGGCTTGTCATAACAGTCCTCATTGCCGCCCGTCCTGATAAGGCAGGCCACATCATGCCGGCGATAAATTGCCTCGGTTTCAAATTCACCGCCAAATGCAGTTTCGGGATAAAACTTCACAACAGGAAAATAGTACCCCCCTTTATATTGCACAATGAGCGGCTTATCATTGGCGATAAACTCAGAAAACAATGTGAGAAAAAACAGGATCGTGAATATGATCAGGCTCCAGAAACCACGCTTGTTGGCTTTAAAGTTCTGAAGTCTGCGCGCGTTAATGGGCGTCAGGTCAGTCCTTGTCCAGAAAAAGACCATCCGAAATAGCCACTTAAACGGAGCCGCCACAAAAGACCAGATGCGCAATAATATCTGCCGGATATCCATAAATCTAAACCTCCCGGCTTTCAAAGTCGATTCTCGGATCCACCAGAGAATAAACAATGTCAGAGATAAGGTTCACAAATAAACCAAGCAGAGAGAAGATATAAAGGTTAGCGAATATCACCGGGTAATCACGCTGGAAAATCGCCCTGAATGAAAGTTGCCCCAATCCATCGAGCGAGAAGATCGTCTCGATCAAAATCGAACCAGTAAATAAAACAGTCAGGATCGCAGCCGGAAAACCGGCAATAATAATCAGCATCGCATTGCGAAACACATGGCCATAAAGCACACTGCGCTCACTAAGGCCCTTAGCCCGGGCCGTCATTACATATTGCTTTTTAATCTCATCAAGAAACGAGTTCTTGGTCAGAAATGTCGTCGTCGCAAAGGCTGAAACAGACATCGCGATTAACGGCAGTGTCAGGTGCCAGAAATAGTCACCGATTTTTTCATACCAGCTTAACTCGTCAAAATTTTCAGAATAAAGCCCACGAAGCGGGAATATATTGAGAAAATTATCACTGGCAAAAAGCACAATCAGCAATACGGCCAGCAAGAACCCCGGAATCGCATAACCAACAACAATCACCCCGCTGGTCCATAAATCAAACCGAGAACCATCACTGACAGCTTTTCGAATGCCAAGCGGAATAGAAATGCCGTAAGATAGCAGCGTTATCCAGAGACCAAGCGAAATCGAAACCGGCATTTTTTCAATAATCAGGTCTACAACCGCCTTGTCCTGAAAATAACTATTGCCAAAATCAAACCGCGCATAATTCCATATCATCAGCCAGAAACGTTCAAGCGGCGGCTTATCAAAACCAAACTGCTTCTCAATCTCTTTGATAAATTCAGGATCCAGCCCCTGCGCACCGCGGTATTTTGAATTGACCTGTGAAGCATCACCCGCCTGTGTCGCCGGGTTCGCGCCGCCAAAATCCCCGCCCGAACCACCGCCCACACGGGTTGAAGCATCCACATCCGTGCCAGAAAGCTGGGCAATCACCTGCTCAACAGGGCCACCAGGCGCAAATTGAATGATGATGAAGGTAAGTGCCATAATACCAAAAAGAGTAGGAAATATGAGCAGAAGCCGTCTGATTATATAGGCGGTCATATAGTTGGTTTGCTCCCTGTAGTCATTCTTTTCATCTTAAATGCAGTCAATTATGGCCTGTCCTTTAAGCCTTTAATTCTCAATCAGTTTATTGTCACATGTCAAACATGGATACCATTCAACAGCCCGTCAGACATTAGCAAATGCCAACATAAGAGAACATGACAAAAAGGTAAATCACTTAACAAATTTGGCCGCTTTATCATTGTCATACCACCAGAGATCAATAATCCCCCGGTGATAGAGAGGTTTTACAGAAGGCCTCGAAAATTTATCCCAGTAAGCAATGTTATGTTTCGCCTTGTACCAGTGTGGCACCCAGTAAAACGAAGCGATTAATACCCGATCAAGCGCACGCGCCGCAGTTTCAATTTCCTCCCGGCTCTGAGCTGCTGCAATCTGGTCTATCAGATGGTCCACAACCGGGTCTTTAATCCCAGAAAGATTATAACTGGCAAGCTGATCAGCAGCAGCAGAGCCAAACATGTTTCGAAGTTCCACCCCAGGTGTTAACCGCATGGTGAACCTTGATGTGGTGAGGTCATAATCAAACCCTTTTAACCGTTCCTGATATTGTGCCGGGTCCACATTCCGCAGGGTCGCATCAATGCCAATGGTTTTAAGGTTGCGCACCATCGGCAATATAATGCGTGAAAAACTCGGGCTAAAGGTCAGAAACTCAAGCTGAAAAGTCTCGCCAGCAGCATTGGTGCGGACACCGTTTTTCATGCCCCACCCGGCAGCTTTGAGCAGCATTGAAGCCTTTCGTAAATTTCGTCTGTCCTGGCCCGAGCCATCACTTTTGGGCGGCAGCGCAACAGGCTCGAAAACGGCTGGCGGTAATTTGTCTTTAAACGGCAACAGCAATTTCAGCTCAGCCTCTGAAGGCTTGCCGGTCGCTTTTAAAGGTGAGTTCTCAAAATAGCTGCCTGTCCGAGTATAGAGTTTGTAAAAAAGATTTTTATTGGTCCACTCAAAATCAAAGGCGAGACCAATCGCTTCTCTCACCCGCACATCTTTAAACTTTTCCCGACGCGTGTTGATAAAAAATCCTTGCGTGCCAGATGGGTTGTTATCGGCAATCGTGTCAACAATCACCTTGCCTTTTTGAACGGCGTCAAAATCATATTTTGTGGCCCAGTCCTTAGATGTGAACTCCTCACGAAGGTCAAACACACCAGCCTTTAAGGCCTCAAACTCAGCCCCCCGGTCCTTGAAATATTCATAGCGCAGCTCATCAAAATTATACCGGCCCTTATTCACCGGCAGGTCTTTTGCCCAGTAATCATCCCGCCGCATAAAGCGCACATAACGCCCTTGTTGAAATTCACCGATTTTATAAGGGCCTGAACCATAGGAGCGATCTAAACCAGATTTTTCAAACGGCACGGTTTTATAAAAGGCTTCAGGCAATATCGGCAGTTCCGCCACTCGCTGCGGCAAGTCTCTGGTCTGGTCACCTTTGAAACGAAACCGCACTGTTAAATCATCAATAGCTTCAACAAGCTCAACATCTCTTAAAGCAACACGAAACCGCGGGTGTCCTTCAGTTTTAAGAATGTTGATCGTGAAAACAACATCAGAGGCTTTCACCCGGCTTCCATCAGCGAACCGGGCCTCATCTCTAAGCACAAAGGTCACACCCTTTTTGTCATCATGAAGTTCTGCCGTTTTCGCCAGCAGGCCATAGACCGCATCGGGTTCATCAAACGCCCGCACCATCAGGCTGTCATATAAATATTCAAGACCTTGCGCACTATCACCTTTGCGAACAAACATATTGAAACTGTCAAATGTGACTTTTGCAGCCGTGCCGATGAGAGAGAGTTTACCTCCCTTTGGTGCATCCGGGTTGGCATATTCAAAATGCTTAAAATCAGAACCATATTTAAGGGCACCAAAGGTAGAAAGACCGTGCCGCTTTTCCCCCGCCATTACATGAAGAGACGAAGAAAACAGGAAAAAAACACCAAGGCAAAGCGCCAGTACCCAAGAGGACATAAATCTATTGTCAAGAAGGTAAATGGCGGCTCTACAATTTTCGCCGGGTGCATTCCCGCTTTGAGATGTTAAATTATGAGCCCCGTTAAGTTTTTTCAATCGCACAGAAAACTACCCTTTGCCATTTGTTGAATTTGTTAATTATTCCTTGGCCGGTGTTTTTTCAGGGGCTGTACCACCAGCCGCGACAGCAGCGGCTTTCTTATCATCCCACCACCAGGTTTGAAAATAACCGATAGAGCGCGACGGCTTGGTCTCGGGTTGCCCAAAGCGGTCCCAATAGGCAAACCGTTCATAAGCAACATGCCAGTTTGGCACCACATAGTGGCTAAATAGCAAAACCCGATCAAGTGCTTTGGTCGCGGTGACTAGCTCTTCACGGTTTTTCGCAAAGATAATCTTGTCAATCAGCGCATCAATGGCTTTATTTTTAATGCCGGCATAATTCCGGTTGCCAGGCTTGTCAGCAGCCTCAGAGCCCCAGAAAAACCGTTGTTCATTGCCCGGGCTTTCAGATTGACCAAATGTGGTGATGATCATATCAAAATCATAAAGTTCTAACCTCTTTTGATATTGCGGGCTATCTACCAGCCGGATAGAGGCCCGAACACCAAGCTGTTCAAGGTTCTTCACATAGCCCTGAATGACCCGCTGGAACGCAGGCGCAACAATCAAAAATTCAACTTCAAGCGGCTCACCGGCTTCATTGCGCAGCACCAGACTTTGCTTTTGCGATTGCAGCCCTATGGTGATCATCATCTTGCAGAAAAAGCCACAGTTTTTATCTTCCTGGGTTTCAGAACGAACCGTCCACCCGGCGTCTTCAAGCAGCTTTAAAGCCTCCCGCAATTGTTTACGCGTGCCTTTATTACCTTCATGTACAAACGGTTTAAATTCATCAGTCAGTGCTTCTGGGGGGATGTCATCTTTTAATGGCTCAAGCAAAGCAAGTTCAGCGGCGCTGGGTTTGCCTGAGCTGGCCAGTTTCGAGTTTTCATAATAGCTGGTTGTCCGCTCATATTGATTGTAGAACAGGTTTTTTGCGGCCCATTCAAAATTAAAAGCTTTTGAAAGCGCGGCACGAACGCGCCGGTCAGAAAATTTGCTGCGCCGTGTGTTGAACACAAAGCCCTGCATACCGTGTGGATTTCTGAGGACATAATCATCCCGCCGAACCACCTTGCCGGCTTTCAGCGCATTAAAGTCATAATTGCGCGCCCAGTTAATGGATGAACTTTCATAATAAAAATCAAATGCATCCGCTTTAAAGGCTTCAAACGAAACGGAGCTGTCCCTGAAATATTCAAATTTCAGTTCATCAAAATTATTGGTCCCGACATGGGTGTAAAGATCTTCACCCCAATAGTCCTTCACCCTGATAAGGCTGAGCCGCTGGCCCGCTGAAAACTTACCAACCTTATACGGCCCCGAGCCAAGTGGTGGCTCAAGCGTGGTTTTGCTAAGGTCTCTGGTCTCGCCTTCATCATCCTTGCCGGTCCAGTAATGCCTGGGCAAAATAGTCAGTTCACCAACAATAAAGGGCAGTTCACGGTTTCCGGTGACATCAAAATAAAAGGTAACTTGCCGCTCGCCGGTCTTTTCCGCACGGCTCACATTTTTATAATACTGAGCATAGCGCGGGTTGGCTTTTTTCAGCTCTGTCATAGAGAAGATAACATCTTCAACAGTGATAGCCTGACCATCATGAAATTTCGGACCCTCGCGCAGTTTGAAGGTCACAGAAGAATAATCATCAGGGTAACTGACCCACTCACAAAGATGACAATACTGGGTCGAGCCTTCATCAAGGGAATTCACCATCAACTGGTCATACGTCATCATCACGCCGCCAGCCGGGCTGCCTTTGATAGAAAAAGGGTTAAGGCTGTCAAATGTGCCAATGCTTGGCAAACGCATCGTGCCGCCTTTGGGCGCATTCGGGTTTACATAATCAAAATGTTTGGTATCCGCTGAATATTTCGGTTTTTCTGTCAGTGAAAGCGCCTGATGGCGAACAGCTGACGGTTGCTGGCTATCAGCCTTTTCAGCTTCAGCGGGCTGGTCCGTTTTCTCCTGCACTTCCGGCTGACCTTGCTCCTGAACCAACAGCGCAGCAGCGCCAAAGGGGCCGGTAAAAAGGAGGAAACTAAAAAGCGCTATAAATAGGGAGAAGGAATGTGAAAAATAATTCTGCGGGGCCTGAATTCTGGTCAAAACTGTCACCTTCTGTGTTTATTTATTCTTTAAGAGTAGCAGCAGCAAAATTTTTAAAGAAAGACTATCCTGAGTGGCCGGTATAAGCAACGGGAATGCTGTCAGGCACACCCAAAGCCAGCCTGTCAGCGAACATAATCTTCTGTTTTCAACTCAAAGCATTAAATACTTATAACTGAACAACAAAAAACCTTGCCCAAATTGCGGCTAATCAGACGATTTTTGTTAAAATTATGTAATCTGAAAAATTATCAGGCAAAAAATTGCCAATATAGAGCCAGCCTACCCCTCAGAACCGACCATACAATTCCAACAGAGCAAATCAACAAATCAGCGAAGATTTCAGGCCCGGTTGCTGGTGGGCAACCGAAGGGCCATTAAGAGAGCGGGCAACCGAAGGAACGCCCAGCGACGGTTGCTAGTGGGCAACCGAAGGAGCATTAAAAGAGTGGGCAACCGAAGGAGCATTAAGAGAGAGAGCACCCCATCGGAGGGCGGTTGTGCTCTGCACAACCATAGCCCGTGAGATTTAATTTAAGGCAACGCCGCAGGATTATTGCTGAGGCTTCTCAGATAAAGAATAAGGCTGGCCAGTTGATCATCCTTACGAATGCCTGAAAAGGCCATTTTCGTGCCTGAAACATAACCTTTCGGGTCTTTTAAGAATGCCGCAAGCGCTTCATTATCCCACTTGCCGCCTTTGGCTTTCATGGCGTCAGAATAAGCAAATTCGTCCCTGGCCGCTAAATCTCTGTTGACGACATCATATAGCGCCGGGCCAACTTTATCTTTGCCGCCTTGTTCAAACGTGTGACAGGCTTTACATTTTTTGCCGATTTTTTCACCGAGTTCAATGCTGGCAGTTGCAAGAAGTGGTTTGATATCAAGCGGTTTTTCCTCGACTTTTTCAGCCGGTGCTTTATCCGCGCTTTCTTCCACTTCAATGGCATAGGCTGTTTTTTCTTCCTGGCCGGTTCCGTGACCTGAAGAGTAAATCTCCATAAACGTCTGCCCACCAACCACAACGAGTACGGCGGCAAGAACCCAGCCAATTATTTTATTTAATTCAAATGCATCCATGAAGCAGTATCCTTTGAAACAGGTCCTGTATTAAAATCTTGTCATTGATAGAGGTGTCTATTTGTGCAAACTAGCCTTGTCTGTTTCACCTTTCAACTGGTCAAATCCGCTAAAACGGGTAAATCCGGAAAAAAATGATAAAAACAGGGCAAAACAAACATCATCTGGAGTTTCCACCACTATGGGTGCGGCCAATACCACAAATCTAATCGTTATACCAGCCCGTTTGCAGGCAACAAGACTGCCGGGCAAGCCATTAAAAGACATTTGCGGCGAACCAATGATCATTCACGTCTGGAAACGGGCTATGGAGGCTGATTGCGGCCCGGTTCTGGTTGCGACAGATGATCACGCCGTCGCCGATGTGATAACGAATAACGGTGGTCATGCCATTATGACCAGCCCCGACCATGCAAGCGGGTCTGATCGGATATTCGAGGCCATCAACAAATTTGATGAAGCAGAAAAGTATAAGAAAATCATCAATCTCCAGGGAGATTTGCCAGTATTGGACCCTGATCTGGTGCTAAATGTCGCCAGCCTTCTGGCTGATGAGCAGGTTGATATGTCCACCCTTGCCGTAGAAATTATAGATGAAACAGAAAAAACGAACCCGAATGTAGTCAAAATGGTCGGCACCAAAATGAGCGCAGACCGTCAGCGCGCACTTTATTTCACCAGGGCAACGGCCCCCTATGGTGAAGGCCCGCTTTATCATCATATCGGTATTTACGGATTTCAGCGTCAGAGCCTGAAACGATTTATCAGCCTTCCACCCTCAAAACTGGAAATAAGAGAGAAGCTTGAGCAGTTAAGAGCACTGGAAGCGGGCATGCGTATAGATGTCGCCATCGTCGAGACCCACCCGTTAGGTGTTGATACACAAGAAGATTTAGAAAAGGCCCGGCAAATTCTGGGGCAAAAACACACGTGCTAATAAGAGACAACAATGAAAAAACTGAAAATTATATATCAGGGTGAACCGGGCGCAAATTCTCACCTCGCCTGCAACGATGCCTATCCGGAAGCGGAAGCCATCCCCTCCGCCACTTTTGAAGGCGCCTTTGCTGCTGTCTCAGAAGGCAGTGTCGATCTCGCGATGATCCCGATTGAAAATTCAGTCGCCGGCCGTGTGGCTGATATCCACCATTTGTTGCCGGAATCTGGCCTCTATGTCATTGGCGAGCATTTCGAGCGGGTGCGCCACCAGTTGCTGGTCATAAAGGGCAGCAAAATTGAGAATATAAAAACGGTTCACAGTCACACAATGGCTCTTGGCCAGTGCCGCAATGTTATCAGGGAACTTGGCCTCAGGCCGGTGATAGAAGCTGATACAGCCGGTTCAGCGCGCATTATCAAAGAAGCGGGCGATAAATCGCAAGCTGCTATAGCTTCTGATCTCGCCGCTCAAATCCACGATTTAGAGATTATCAGGGGTGATATTGAAGATGCGGACCACAACACAACCCGCTTTCTCATCCTCTCAAAAGAGCCAAATGACGCTTTGCCAGAGGATGGCCCGGTGATGACTTCTTTTATCTTTCGTGTGCGAAATGTACCAGCCGCTCTTTATAAAGCGCTGGGAGGTTTCGCGACCAACTCCGTCAATATGACCAAGCTAGAAAGTTATCAACTGGAAGGATCTTTTAATGCAACCATGTTTTACGCCGATATTGAAGGCCATCCGGCGGAGCGTTCAGTCCAGTTGGCATTGGAAGAATTAAGCTTTTTCTCCTCAACGGTGCGTATACTTGGCACGTACAAAGCGCATAAATACCGCGCAATCTGAGAAAAGGCGCATTTGGGTTAGGAAAACAACTTGCAATTTCGTGATAAATTGTGGAAAATTGCTGCCGGGAGGTTGGCGGTGGACGAGTCCTTCGCCAACCGGGTCAGGTCCGGAAGGAAGCAGCCCTAACGAACTGGAATCGGGTTGCCGTCCAACCTCCTTTTAGCCATTCACGCCTTTAGACACTCACACGTATAAAATATTCCTAAGTGAACATGGCATTGCAACCTCATTGATACAGGTTCAAAAAACTATCCTCAATAAATCAACACGGCTGACTTCCCCATAGTCAATTCATGGCTTACAACACTGTGATAAAGCCAAATTATATTTTTTGACTGTGTTTTGTGAAGAAATGTGTTTTGTGATGTAATGTGTTTTGTCATGTAAAATGCCATAAAATCAGAATCGTAAAGTAAAGCTCGTTTCCTATCGAAAAAAATCACTACAGGAAGCAAACAGGGAAGCAAAAGTGGCAGAAAAAGCGGCAGCAAAAGAAGCCTACCTGGTACTGGCCAGAAAATACCGCCCGGCAGATTTTAAAGATCTCATCGGCCAGGAACCAATGGTGCAAACCCTGCGCAATGCTTTTGAAAGCAACCGGATTGCTCAGGGCTTCATGCTGTCAGGTGTGCGCGGTGTCGGCAAAACCACCACCGCCCGAATTTTAGCAAGAGCTCTGAACTATGAAACTGATGAGATAAACAACCCCACCATTGATATGCAACAGCAGGGCAGCCACTGCGCCGCCATCATGGCTGGTACCCATGTTGATGTGATGGAAATGGACGCCGCCTCCCATACAGGCATTGATGACATTCGCGAAATTATTGAAGCGGCCCGCTATAAGCCGGTCTCCGCGAGATATAAAGTTTACATCATCGACGAAGTGCACATGCTCTCAAAATCAGCCTTTAACGGTCTGCTGAAAACTCTGGAAGAGCCCCCCGCTCACGTCAAATTCATCTTCGCCACAACGGAACTCAGAAAAGTGCCGGTCACGGTTCTCTCGCGTTGCCAGCGCTTTGATCTGCGCCGAATTGATATCCGCGCGCTCGAAACACATTTCGCGGGCATTGCCAAAAAAGAAAAAGTCAAAATCGAGGATGATGCCATCAGCCTCATCGCCCGCGCCGCTGAAGGTTCGGTACGTGATGGGCTTTCCTTGCTTGATCAGGCATTTGCCCGCGCGGAAAAATCGGCCATCACGGCGGAAAATATTCGCCAGATGCTCGGCCTCGCAGATCAGGCCGAAATTTTAAATCTTCTGCACCTCATTCTTTCCGGCAAAGCGCCGGAAGCACTCTCCGCTTTTCAGCAGTTTTATAAAAATGGCGGCGACCCACAGCAGATCATCGGTGAATTGGCTGAAGCCACCCACCTCATCACCCGCACCAAGGCGCTTGGTGGTGCAAGTGGCACGATGAATAATGATGAAGACCTCCCCGAAGCGGCCCGTGAACAGGTCAATGAAATGTCAGAGGCTCTTTCAATGGCTGTGCTCAACCGCGGTTGGCAAGCCCTTCTGAAAGGCTATGATGAAGTTGGCAAAGCCCCCAATCAGCTCACCGCGGCAGAAATGATCATCATGCGCCTGCTTTATATGACGGACCTTCCCAGCCCGGCTGACGTCATCAGCGCATTGCAAAAAGCAACCGCAGGTGAACGCCCGGAAACACAAGATCAAAAAAAAACACCTGACAACAACCAGCCAACCAGCCATACAGATGCGCATAGCAGCCAGCATGGCAGCGCAACAGCCAGAACCGTCAACGGTCAGAACAACAGAGGCAACCATCAGCCAGATCAGCAAACCGAACCACAAGTCAGTCTCGTTCCAGAAACCGAATTAAAAACGAATTCACTGCCCACCCTCAACAGTTTTGAGGATGTACTCGATCTGATTGGTGAGCAACGAGACGTAAAACTGAAACTCCAGCTTGAAGAATATGCCGAGCTGGTTCGCTTTGCGCCCGGCAGCATTGAGCTTCATTTGCTGGAAGGTGCCGATGATGGCCTCGCTGGTGATCTGACCAACAAATTAGGCCGCTGGACAGGCACTCGCTGGATCGTCGCCATTTCCCATCAACGGGGCGAGGAAACAATAGGTGACCGCCGCCGCCGCGAAGAACAAAAAGAACTCGAGCAGATAAAAGCCCACCCGGCCATCAAAGGGGCAATTGAACAGTTTCCAGGTGCTGAAATCACGGCTATAAAGCCAATCAAACCTGAGAATGACGATAAGTCATAGCAAATCTATTTTAAAAAGGAGCCAGCCAGAGCTGGAGAAAACCAATATGTTTGACATCATGAAAAAAGCCAAAGAGCTGCAATCCAAAATGGCTGAAATGCAGGAAGAACTAGCCAGCGCAGAAGTTGAAGGCGTCAGCGGCGCAGGCATGGTCAAAGTCACATTGAATGGCAAAGGTGACATGAAAGGCCTTTCAATTGACCCAAGCCTGTTTACAGCTGAAGAAGCTGATGTGCTTGAAGACCTGATCATCGCCGCCCATCAGGATGCCCGCACCAAAGCCGAGCAACTCTCTGCTGAAAAAATGAAAGAAGCTACCGGCGATTTGCCAATTCCTCCTGGCATGAAACTGTTCTGAGGAAGCTGATCACTTCCGGCAACCTGAGCCGAGTATTAACCTTGTGGCTATTGTTCCCAGGTCTGTTTTCCCCAGGTCTGTTTTCCTTGAGCCGACTCAGTTAATACTGCCAGCAGAAATCTAAGCCACAAGCAGAGCATTCGGAATAAATGTCAAGAAACGTCACCGGTCCAGAAATCGCTGAGCTTATTCAGCTCTTGAGTAAGTTACCCGGCCTTGGCCCCCGTTCGGCCCGGCGCGCTGCCCTGCATCTCATCCGTAAGAAAGACCAGTTGATGAAACCACTGGCCAATGCCATGTCAGTTGCCGCAGACATCATCGTTGAATGTGGCAATTGCGGGAATATAGACACCCTCAGCCCATGTATGATTTGCCGCGATGAGAAACGCGACAAAAGCCTAATCTGCCTCGTTGAAACGGTCGGTGATCTCTGGGCGCTGGAACGGGCAGAGGTCATCAAAGGGCAGTATCACGTGCTGGGTGGCACTCTCTCCCCTCTTGATGGCATCGGCCCGGATGACCTGAACATCAACACGCTTATTGAGCGGGCAAAGGGCGAGGAAGTCAGTGAAGTCCTCATCGCGCTGAATGCGACAGTTGAAGGCCAGTCTACCGCCCATTACATCACCGATATGCTTGAAGAAACAGATGTGAAAATCTCCCGCCTTGCCCATGGTGTCCCGGTTGGTGGTGAACTGGATTACCTTGACGAAGGTACCCTTGCCGCAGCCATCAAATCCCGCAAAGAAATGTAGCTCCGCAATTCAAAGCAATCCACAGATATAGACCGGTTGATATATCAGGACATGCAAATGGCTTAAAAATCTATATAATACCACCCAATCAAAAAGACGTATCAAAACCAAAAAGAAAAAATAACAATTACAACGGGATAGAGCATTAAAACGCGATAGGGAAAATCTTGACAAAATTCATAGCTGTTTCAAACCGCAAAGGCGGCGTTGGTAAAACCACGGTCACGATGATGCTGGCTTATGGTTTTGCGTTATATGGTGAGAAAAAAGTTCTGGTGATTGATCTGGATGCACAGGCCAGTTCCTCGCTCTGTTTTTTAGGCGCTGCTCGCTGGCTGGCCGCAAAAGAAAAAGGTCGCCACGCGGCTGATATGTTCATCAATGCCTTTGGTGATAATGACAACATCAACATTTCCAATTTCATCATCGAAGGCGCAGGCGATGTTTATATGCGTGGCACAGAAACCCCAGACATCGACATTATCCCAAGCTCTTCTGATCTTGATGATACCGAGCGCGGCATGCTTTATATGATGTCCAATTCAAAGCCGACTTTAGAGGATGTCTTTTTCGAAATTGAGCAAAAAGTCGCGAATATCATTCGCACCGCCAAAGGTAAATATGACATTGTTTTGCTGGATTGCCCGCCGGGCCTTTCTTCAGCCGCATGGGGCGGCCTCCGCGCGGCAGACTATGCCGTCATCCCCTACACACCCGACCCGACCGCAGAAGATAACATCCGCGCGCTGATGCGCAACATCACCTTAAGAGACATCAAAGCAAAGCTTTGCCCACTTGCCAACAGAGTGACAAATGCCGGCAGTAATGAGCTTGTCATGTCAGCAATTGAGGATGAGTTCGGCGCTTTTGGCATCCGCATCCCGGCCAAACAGGCTCTGGTGAACGCCAACCAGTTCAGCGAAGAAACGGTCACCCCTTCGGTGAAATTCGGCACCGCCCGGGCGCTGATTGAAAATCTCCATGAGGCAACCCTGTGCTGGATGCAGGGAGAAACTATGGAAAATGACTATTCAGATAGTGCGTCTCACCATTTTGAAGAGTATGATGACCCCTTGGTAGAAATGAGTTATGAGCAGCAATTTCATTTTGATGACTAGTGTGATGGAACGATCTGCATATCGATCAACAGAGATGTAATATGAAAGAAGTCCCCGCCCATGAAATTCTGGAAAAGTTTTTCCAGACCATTGTCGAGGAAGCAAAGACCAACCCGGCCTTTGCCAAACATATGCTGAGCGCCTTTCCAGAAAATCTGATCGCCAAAATTGAGCAACCTCAATCAACCGAGCCAGAAAAACAGCCAGAAAACCAGCCAGCAAAAACAACCGGTCCGAAGGAAAACACAAAAGCCAAAACAGGCCGCCAAGCTGACAGTTTCGACCCAAAAGCCTACAACCCCGTGGTGCTCTATCGCAATCTGGGTGAAGATCTGATGCGTGTGCGCTTGAATAAATTGACAGCAGCGAACCTGAAAAAAATCGACCGCGCCTTCCAGCTAAAGCTTGCCAAACTGATTGATAAAAAATCCCCCACCAAACCAGACCTCATCAAAGCCCTCATCACCTTCGCCAAAGCCTACGACACCCAAAGAAAAGGCGCAGCTGGGTAAAAAAGAGGGTAGGGTGGCGAGAAATTCTTTGTAAGGAATATTTTAACTACACTAAATAATTGATTTATTAACCATAATATTTATCATTCGCTCAATAGTAATGCGTGGAGGGGATTATGATTGAGTGGTTGAGTAATTTAGATCTGCCATTTATCGGCACATTAAAGCATCACGGTGTGGACATTGTCGCAAGTACAATTACTGCCATTTTGATTACTTTAGCAGTTTATTTAGGAACTAAGATTTGGAAATTAATTTCCTGGATCAGACAATATTTCAAGAGAATAGATAAAGTTTCAAAAGAAATAGAGAGAAAAAATAACAACGGACTTTTAAGTGAAGGTGATGGAATATGGGTTGCCGAACCTATTAATCATCTAAACAACTATCAACCCAATATGAACGGGAGTAAAATTTTAAGTGTAGCCAATTTAAAAGGCGGGGTCGGGAAAACAACTATTTCAGCAAATATAGCGTCCTGCCTCTCTGAATTGTTGAACGAGGGGAATAATGAGGCTGATAAAAAACCTGTCCTTTTGATTGATCTGGATTTCCAGGGGACGTTAGCTGGCATGGCAAAAACCAATAAACGTATCTGGCCCCCCAAAAAATTTCATTCTTCTCATGCGACCAAGTTAATCAGTGGTGATTTAACGGCACATCATTTGGTAGATCTTCATTTTCCAGCCAAAGAACGTGAGCTTGTAGAAATTATACCAGCCTATTATGAGCTAGCTCAGGCTGAAAACAGATTGATGATTGAATGGTTACTTGGAGATCGTAAAAAAGATTTGAGATATAACTTAGCTGAAATTCTCCACGATCCTTTGGTACAGAACAAATACAGTTTAATTATAATTGATTGCCCACCAAGGCTCACTACAGCCGCTATGCAGGCTCTGTGCGCAAGTACACATTTGCTTATTCCTACAATACTTGATCCTGCATCTTCAAATGCTGTTGCAAGTTTTGTGAATCAAATTGAGAATCTCAGAGACAGTAATATTTGTCCCCATATTCAACACATTGGTGTAGTAGGTTCAATGTTGCTGCAGACACAAAATTATGAAGCAATTAAGCAAGAACTTAAAGACCTGCTTAATTTGAGTCGAGATGCTGGCGGTGCAGGTGGAGCAACTTCGTTGATAGAGGATGCATTTATCCCCAGATACACAGCAATCGCAAATGCGTACAGTAAAGGAATCATTTACCCTATTAGGGATGACGATGGTGATATCGCTAACAATATTAATACTGCTTTTGAAGACTTAAGTCGCAAAATAATAAGTAGAATGGGTCTTCAATTAGGATAGCTAACCTAAGTCATATTATTCAATTAGCTAAGTTTTTTTAGGACAATTAAAATGAAAGCAAAAGAATTTAGTAATTTCATTAAAGCTCTTGCTGAATTCTTGGAAAATGCAGGAGCAGAGAATATCGCTAAAGCATTACATGAAACCATGCCTTTGTTTGAAAAACAGCCAGACGCCACAATGGCTCAGCTGGCAAAGAATTTTTCAAAAATCACCCCAAATACGAATGTACATGGCACAGAGGTAAGGGTGATTATATCTCAGATGCCGTATTTACTTTCATTGCTTAAAGTACAAAAGTCAAAAGCACTTATCAGCGATACTGAAAAATTTAGAGACGCATTAAAACCATATTCCTCAAAAGCTATTTCTGAAGTTATTCGGTCAGTGATTGAACTCATTGATCAAGTTGAGCAGAAAAAACAACAAGCCAGACATGCAAAAGAAGAAAAAGAAAAACTCGAAGCAGAGCTGGTATATAGCTATGTGTCTAAATTAGAAGATGCGCTCGGTGATGAAAATCGTTTTCCTGAAATCCTCAAGGAAATGGAAACCAAGAAGCCAAAATTATCAGTAGGAATAATTAAAAAAATTGCTTTGCAATTCTCAAAAAGGGCTGCTCGGGAAATCCAAAACAAAAAAGACGCTATTACAGCAATTCAACGCCGCCACGAAGCTCTAATGATTGGACGCGCAAAATCAGAGGCTACTGGCAATAGGACCGCAGCATAAGCTTGCCTATATAGAGGCGCTCTACCATTTCGAGAGAATTTTAAATTTATTTTCCGTTCTGATATTTTGCGCCCGGTCGGTTTTAATCTCTTCGATCAATGCTTTTTTGCTCTTCTTCAGCGGCGTTAAGCCCATCACCCCTTGCGCAATGGCTTTCATTTCAGCAACGCGAACTTGTTTATCAGAATTCACTTCATCAAGTGCCTGATCAAACGCAGCTTCGTCTTTTATTTTGTCCTTTAACGTCGCCACATAACGATCAACCACATCCTGCCGTAAAGTTGACTTAACGGCTGACTTTGCTGCGGTTTTCCTGCCCTCTAACCCTTCTCGCGCTTTTTTGCAAAAAGCATCAACGGTCATGTCTTCATAACCGTCCATCAATTCAACAAGCTTATGAAAGTCTTTGGCAGCTTTTCCCGCTTCCCATTCTTCCAGAACCGGTAACAATTTCTCCAGACCAGATTTAATACTTCCAACCTTCATGACTTATTCTCCTGCCAATTGGAAATTACTATCAGCGTGACTGAGGTTCTTATTTTCCAAGCGAAGCAAAATATTGTCACCAAGCGTTTTAAAAATGTCTCTGACATCATGGTTTGATTGAACAAGATAGGGAATGCTCAAACCGGAATGTCGTGCGATATCCGTTCGATTGTAGATCGGCGTTTTATCAAACAGTTTGATAACATCTTCACCAAGCCAGCCTCTGGCACAGAATTGTTTGAGCTTTTGCAGTTCTCTTGTTTCATAGTCAGAATATTTTTTTGTCGGCACCTTACAGGGGACGATGCCTAATAATTTGAGCCTAGGGTTCAGGTCTTCTTTCAACTCACCAAACACATGCGCTGTGTTCATCGTCGCTTCGACTGAAAAGTGATCCAGAATGGTCGGGATTAATAAATGCGTGCTGGCACACAAAGCATTCATCACTGAGGTGCCCGGCCTTGGCGGCGCGTCGACGATGGCAATATCAAACGAACTTTGAAATTCTTCTGATGAAAGATATTTATGTAAATTATACCTGATCTCTTTTTTATCACCCCGGAACCATTTGAGAAGCATGATGGTCTCTGCATCATTCAATTCATAAAAGGCGGGAAATAAACGGGAAGATTTAAAGAGACCATGCAATGGTTCTGACCTGATCAAAGCATCTTCAGCTGATAATTCATCAGATAATAAAACATTCGCTGACAAAAATGGATCACTGGCCTGCATAGAATTATGGATGCTGTCAGTTAGCGTGCCCTGATAATCAAAATCAATCAGCAGAACCCGCTTGCCAATGCTGTCAAAATAAGCCGCCAGGTTAACAGCAAGAGTGGTTTTACCAACACCGCCCTTAAAGTTCGCTATGGTTATTATCGGGTTGCTTTTTTTGATCTCGTCATAATGCTTTTTAATATCGTGATGCGTTGGCTTGCTCCAGATATTACCAATCGCCGTAAGCTCTTCTGATTGCTTTTCCTTATCTTTTTCAAGTTGAGCGTTTTCAGATAGGGCTTTTTCTTTTTCCTGCTGTAAAGTCTCAATCAGCTTCTTATCGCTCTTATTGCCGAACCACCGCCCAATACCAAACCCGAAAACAAGAATGGTGCAAATGCTCGCTGCTAAAGAAAACACAATCTTCAGATTGTTCAAATCAAATGCTTCAAGAAACTCCATCGCACTAAAAACTCCCCGCACACACAACTTAAACGTGCCTGAATAGTGCAATGGTTCACAAAAATTAACAAGTCAAAATTAGTCATTGGAATGACGATGTCAGATCATTGAAGCTCACCTGAAAGTGGAAAAAGGCTACTAAAGCTGCCACCCTTCCTCAATCTTTCTCAGCCGTCCCGACCATCAGATATTTCCCGGCAAACACAAGCCCGCCTAGCATGTCCATAGCGATGTCTTTTTGGGCGTCCCAGATGTCACCCTGGCTACCAAGAAAATCATCCGCCTGTTCACCGCCATAGTTCACCGCATAAATCATCTCAATCACTTCATAAAGCCCGGCCCATGTACTCACCGCCAGAAACCCAACAAGTGCGGCTATAAACTTCGTTGTTGACCAGCCCTTGCGAACAAAAAGCTCAGCCGCCGGGTAGGCAAACACACCAACAAGAAAATGCCCGACCCTGTCAAAATTGTTTCGCTCAGAACCGATCAGATCATTAAAGAAATCAAACGGCACCCGCGAAAAACTATAATGCCCGCCAACCGTGTGATAACAGAGAAAGAAAAACATCAGAAAATAGGAAAGGTTAGAAAACTGAAATGAGCGATATGTAAGGACGAGCGCGCCAACCACAATCCAGACTGGCAAATTCTCCGCAAACCATGTCGCCCGGTCATAAGGCTCAATCCCCAGCCACACCATCAGGCCAAGATAAAGCACCAGTAACAAAAGCGGAAAACAATGGCGGGCAAAATTCATATCTCAATTCCTTTAATGCTTACAATCACTCAGTTTAAATATGGAAGCAGCCCACAATAGCAGCGAACATTCATAAAGCTCAAGCCAGCATAAAGCACACAATGTCAGAATTACCCGCCACCCGTGTTTTAAAGACACAGAAATCTGCCCTATAATTCAGTTCTAAAGCAAAATCAGCTAACAAGAGAGAATATCTCCCATTAAAGCTTGAACAATCTTCGAAATATAGTATGAGGCAGAAACTGAATTGATGAATAAAATGCGGCACCGGGCCATCGCTAATTTTGATTATTCAAACAATAAACATTATATATCATGCTAGGGGTTCAAACTCAGCCAGAGCAAAGACGATGTAGAGGCCGAATTTGCTGCCGAGTGAACAGAATGAAAGTCCAGAACGAAACGATGTCTTTAAAAGAAATTATCAAAATTCCCGATCCGGTCCTGCGCACCAAATGCGATCCTGTTGAAACAATCACGCCAGAGCTGAAAAAGCTCATGGATGATATGCTGGAGACAATGTATGACGCACCAGGCATCGGCCTTGCGGCACCCCAGATCAACATTCCCATTCGCCTCATTGTCATGGATGCCGCTAACAAAGAAGAAGAGCAGGAACCAGACCCGATCATCATGATCAACCCGGTCATTCTAAAAAGCTCAGATGAAGTCTCAACTTACGAAGAAGGCTGCCTATCCATCCCGGAATTCTTCGCTGAAGTTGAACGCCCGGCCAATGTCCTTGTTTCATACCGGGATAAAGACGGCAACCCGCAGGAAAAAAACTGCGAAGGGCTCCTCGGTACCGTCGTCCAGCATGAAATCGACCATCTCAATGGAGTTTTGTTTATTGATTATCTTTCTAAATTGCGCCGTGACAGGGTCATTAAAAAATTCGCCAAGGCCAAAAAAGCAGTTTCAATTTAATGGCTGAAAGCACTTCACTACCACGCCAGTTTTAGGCCGTATTAAAGGCCATATTAGGAATGAGGAGACGTGACAACATGACCCTGCGTGTCATCTTTATGGGTACACCGGAATTTTCCATTCCCACCCTGGCTGAAATTCTCAACAAAGGACACGAAGTTGTTGGTGTATATTGCCAGCCACCACGAAAAGCCGGCCGCGGCGGTAAGATCAACAAAACCCCGGTCCATAAATTTGCCGAAACCGCCGGCTTAAAAGTATTCACACCCAAAAGCCTGAAAAAAACAGAGCAGCAAGCCATCTTTAAAGAGCTGAACGCCGATATCGCTATCGTCGTTGCCTATGGCCTCATCCTGCCAAAAGCGATCTTGCAAGCCTGTCCCCTTGGGTGCCTCAATGTGCATGGCTCATTGCTGCCAAGATGGCGCGGAGCTGCACCCATACAGCGGGCCATCATGGCGGGTGATCAGGAAACCGGCGTCATGATCATGCAAATGGATGAAGGCCTGGATACGGGAGATATTCTGTTAAGTGAACATATTCCCATTACAGAAAACATGACCGCCGGAGACTTGCATGATGAAATGATGATCAGAGGCGCAGATCTGTTGGGTCGCTGTCTTGACGCAAAAATAAGAGGCTCCCTCACACCAACCCCGCAACCGGAGGAAGGTGTGACCTACGCTGAAAAAATATCCAAAACAGAATCAAAAATAGAATGGCAAAAAGACGCTGAGGACGTACATAATCACATACGAGGTCTCAGCCCGTTTCCCGGTGCCTGGTTTGAAATGCTCAATCAGAAGGGAAAAAAAGAACGCATCAAAGTTTTACGCGCCAGAGTTGCCAGCGAACTATCCACAACATTTAAAAATGATGGTAGTAAGATTTATGTTAAATGTAAGAAAAATTCATTAGAGTTGCTGGAATTGCAGAGAGAAGGAAAAAAACCGGTAAAAACCAGTGATTTTCTAAATGGGTTGCAAGCAGAGTTTAATATCGTCCAGCTGGATTAGCAGGCGGGATAAAATTCAGGTCAAGAGTTCAGGGCATATATGGACCAAATCGGCAGTTTTAGAAAAGTCAGAGAAGAAGACTGGCCTCAGCTATATTCACTTTGTGAGCGCGTATTGCTTCGCAAAGATGAAACCCATTTTTTAAAAAAAATCAAACAGGATGGTGACGTTGCCGCCTGTTACGTGCTTGAAAGAAATGGCGAAATCAACGCATTCATTCTTTATTCGCGTGTTAAAATCGTCGATGAACAAGACGAAAGCTTTATAGAAAACGCAGTTGTTCTCGGCCCAATCATCGTTGATACCATCTGGCAGGGCAAAGGGATTGGCAGCAAACTGATAGCCCACGCCCATCATAAAATCCGGCAGGAACAGGAATGCCTGGCATTCGTCCTTGGTGAAGAGGAATATTATGCCCGCTTTGGTTTTTCTGCTGATCTGGCCAGTTCATATAAAAGTCCCTATTCAGGCCCATACTTACTGGGCTGCAAATGGTCGGATGATATCCCTCAATCCGGAAAACTTATCTATCCCGCGGCTTTCGCAGAATTGTCTGCCTGATATGTGTGTAAAGGATATTGGTGATAATCCTTTAAGTCATCAGAGCACAGGCAAGAAACCCGGCAACTGAAGGGTTTGTATTTTTGGATAAACCACATGTTTAAATTCAGGCGATTAAAATTTTTAGTCTTTGCTTTTTCCACCGCTTTCATCTTGGCTAGTGTTTTCTTAGGTGGTGCCTCGAATGCGTCAGAATTCACCCTAAACTCTGTGCATCAGGATATTATCAGAGACCATAAAAACCTGAACCACATCAATCGGCAAACGTTAGCGAACTTGCTCAACGCGAATGATAAGAACCAGTTATTGTTGATTGATGTAAGAGAAAAGGACGAATTCACTGTCAGCCACATCAGTGGTGCCAGGCGTCTGTCACCAAATAGCTGGCGCAGCAGTTTTATGAATAACTACGCAGGGCAACTGGAGGGAAAAACGGTTGTGTTTTACTGCTCCGTTGGTGTGCGCTCATCCACAATGGCCAGTGCCTTAAAAGAGGATTTAATCAAAGCCGGGGTCAGGAATGTCTACAATCTGGAAGAAGGTATATTTGGCTGGGCCAATCAAGGCATGAAAATGCAGAACCAGAACGGTGAGACGAAACTGGTTCATCCCTATAATGAAAAATGGGGCCAGTTGATCAATAATGAAAGCATCCGCAGTTACCAGCCCAATTAGCCAGCTCGCGTAAGTTTGCGGTATTTATAAATTGTCGCAAGGATTTTATAACCCGCCCGCACCGTGCCACTGATCGTGCCGGAAATTTTAGAAACACCAACCCGCTTCCTGTATCGAACCGGCACTTCAATGGTTCTCGCTCCCAGTAAATGAGCCTTAATCTGCATCTCGATCGTCCAGCCAAAATTACGGTCCTGCATTTCAAGCTTTTCAAGCACACCAGCGTCAATCGCGCGAAACGGCCCAAGGTCCGTATAGCTTGTGCCCCATATTTTCTTCATCAGATAGCAGGCCAGCCAGTTGCCAAGCCTCTGCTGCAAAGTAAGTGCCCCTTTTTCGACCTGGCCCATACTACGAGAGCCCAGCACAAAATCAGCTTTACCTTCAATGATAGGATCAACCAGCATTGGCAAATCTTCAGGAAAGTCAGAATAATCACCATCAAGAAAACAGATGATATCAGCATCACGCACCGCACTAAGCCCTTTAAGGCACGCCGCCCCATAACCCGGCTCAAGCTCATAAACAACATCAGCGCCAAGGCTTTGCGCAATCGGTGCGGTGTCATCCTTAGAGCCATTATCCGCCACAATAATCTGATCAACAATTTCAGGAAGATCCTGAATCACATCGCCGATTGCATTTTCCTCATTGAGCGCAGGAATGACAACACAGATCTTTTTCGGCATCGCTTCTGTTTTAGTTTCGCCCAATGGCATCACTCCTTGAACTGATGTACAGTCTTAGCTTCCTTACCGACATCAGTGCGGAATAAAGAGGAAGCGTGGCACTTGGTATAATATTCAAAAATGAACAGACACCATACCGGCACCCAGATAAACCAGGCAATCAGATATCCGTAATTCTGGTATAAATCATTCGCGTGGAAATAAAAACCTACGTAATAGAACGACATGAGCGGCACAAGTGCCACCAGACCCCACAAAGGATAGAACACAAGAAACGGCGCTACCCAGACAAAATACCATGGGAATTGTGCCGGGCTGAAAAGAAATACCGCAAGTGACACAACGAACATCTGTTGCAAGATCTTTGCTTGTTGTCCCCGCTCCGTCAAAGGAGCGGTTTGAGGCATGCACACATATCGAAAAACAACGCCAATCAGAACCAACCCGATTATCAACCGTGCGATCAATGGTTCTTTCCCATTTAAAAACAGCGTACCGGAAGTGAGCGTTTGCAAAAATGAGAACAACGAATGAATGAATTGTTCAAATTGCGGAAAAAAAGCTGAGTTCGTTTTCCATTTAAGCCCATAAGCCAGCAACCCCGAACTTTCATCAAGGCCTGTCGCGAGATATGGCCAGATGATCGCCCCGCCAATGATCAGCGAAAGGAAAATGGATGCAACCACAACCCCGGACCGGTTAAGCAGGCCTTTTTTATCCGAGCACTGATCATACAAGTGCCGCCAGATCAGCGGCAACAGCAATGCCGGCCAGAATTTAAAACTCGCCGCCAGACTAATCAGCAAACCAGATGCAATGAGCCTCCCCTTAAGGGCCAGATAAAAGCCGCCCACTAAAAATGGAAACATCAAGGCTTCCATGTGAAGCGAATTAATGAGCTCCTTAATCACCAGCGGGTTCCACCAGTAAAGCGAAAGCCAGAATGGTGAGCGGCCAAGCTGCAAAAGGCATAGTGCCAGAAGGCCAAAGCCAACAACTTCCGCAACAAGCATCATCAGGCGCAAGCCGGTTAAAGACCAGGGCGCAAGAACATGAGAAAGCCCAAACATCAGCTCCGCACCGATAGGGTAAATGGTACGCAAATGTTGATGATTAATTCGCTCAGGAATGGGTGCCGCCTCTTGTGCAAGTTCCTCTAAAGCACTACCCGCCCGGCCGGTAAGAACATCTTGAGGGCTATGGCGATAAGGGTTCTCTCCATGTGCCAGCACCCCACCATCCCATAAATAGCGCTGATAATCATCTTCAAGCATCGGCTCACTGAACAACAATAATAAACGCGCCAGAAGGCCGATCAGAAATATCAACAAAAGCGGGTGAATAAGAATTTGAATGGGCTTGGGCAATGAAGATAACGGATAGCCGTCAGTACTGGTCTTCTCAATCTGATGAACAACAAAAAACAATAAGACAAATATTAACCCGCCAGCAAACAATAACCCGACTAGAGAAAAGACCGGCATCTCTCTGACCAGAAAATCATAAGAAAACCTGTGCGAAAATAAACTCAGCCCCAAAGCCCAGCAACAAATCAGCGCACCAACAAACCAGAACAAATAAACAGCAGTGTGATTAGACAGATAGTCCGGCTTGGTCATGAAATCTCTATGGATTAAAGGCTTTAGAAAAATAAGCTTTATCAATAATATGCAGCAGGCAACCACTCAACATATTTTCAATAACGAATTCTCAACAACACGTGATAACCGGATAAATTTACCGAACCCTGATCTGAACCCGGTCGGTTTTTCCCAACGCATCAATAACAGAAAATTCGACAAAACCTTTTTCATCCGGCTTGTAAAGGCTTTCCCTGAGAAAAGGTTTTGACTTTATCATCTTCCCATCAACCAGCCAGGTTAAAGGCAGTTTCCCGCCTTCAGCCTTTAGCGCAATCTGGTATTTGCCCTTAAGCTGTGACGGCATGTGAAATTCAGCATCCTTCGGCGGAAAAGCGATTTGCACTTTGTCAGCAATTGCACTGCCGGTATTCGCGACCAGCAAACGTTTCTTGCGGTCAAAATATCTCAATGGCGGTGGCAAATCATCACCGCTGGCACGCAAAACACCTTTTGGCCCCGGCGCAAAAGCAACGCGCCTTTCCCCCATATGCTGAAAGGCATCAAACAATAATGGTCCGGCAGAACCAATGCCGGTGAGGTTGGTTGTCGGCCCGCCATCAGGTCGCCCAATCCAGACAGCAACCAGATGCTGCCCGTCAAAACCAATCGCCCAGCCATCTCTATATCCATAAGACGTCCCGGTTTTATAAGCCAGTTCACCTGGCTTGGCATTTTTGGGCGGTGCGGCACCGCGCAAAATATGGCTCACATAAAAAGCGGCCTTTTCGCTCAGCAATGGCCGGTGGCGAAAGATTGTCTGCTGTGAAACGAGCTTTTTCAGAGGCTGCTCATGCACCTCAATCGCCTGCCCCGGGTTTGCAATATGCAGATAGGCTTTGCTTAAATCAAACAGACTAAAACCAACCCCGCCAAGCGCAATAGTCAGATTATTCGGCATTGATTTATGCAATCCCGCATAACGGAACCTGGCAGCAAAACGAGATGGCTTTATAGACGCCAGCATTTTAACCGCTGGAATGTTAAGTGATTTTTGCAGCGCTTTACGGATAGTGACTGTGCCGTGAAATTTACCGTCAAAATTTTCAGGCGTATAAAGCCCATAACGAACAGGCGCATCTTCAATCAGCGTTTCAGGGTGCGCTAGTCCGGCATCAAACCCCATGCCATATATAAAGGGTTTTAAAGTTGAACCCGGCGAACGGATGCCATGCGTCATATCAATTGGCCCAAAACGCTCATGGTCATGATAATCAGCAGCCCCCACATGCGCCAGCACTTCACCCGTTTTATGGTTGATCACAAGAATAGCAGCCGAAATACCTTTACCAAGCCTGTATGAATGAGACTTCGCCAGAACCTCGAGCTTCTCCTGTAAAGGCCGGTTGATCGTTGTCTTGAGAATGGCGCCATCAGGTTTTTGCTTCACAACCTGTTCAGCAAGGTGCGGCGCAATCATCGGGAAACGCTGGCGTTTGGTAATCATTTTTTGCCGTAGCGCATAAAGATAATCACCTTTATCAATCACCCCATTATCAAAGGCCCGTTTTAACACCCTGTTCCGTGCTGACAAAGTCCGTTTGCTAAAACGGTCAGGCCGCCTCACTTCAGGTGATTGCGGAATGGCAACCAGTGTCGCCGCCTCAGCAAGTGAAAGCGATTTCGGCTCTTTGCCAAAATAAGCCAGAGAAGCTGCCCGCACACCTTCAAGGTTGCCGCCAAAAGGCGCAAGTTGCAGATAGAGCTTTAAAATCTCACGCTTGCTCAATTGATGTTCAAGTTGCAAAGCCAGTTTCATCTGCAGGAGTTTTGTGGCAATGGAACGCTGTTGAAAATGATGGTCCCTAAGCGTGCCGTCTTCGCTCTCATTGTCTCTTAATGAGGCCAAAAGCCTTGCGACCTGCATGGTGAGTGTGGATCCGCCAGATATAATCCGGCCATTTTGAGCCCACTGCATGGCGGCCCGCAATAAAGCAAGTGGCTCAATGCCTTTATGCTGGTAAAAGCCTTTATCTTCAAAGTTGAGCAGCAGCTTATAATAATGCGGGCTCACATCTTCAGGTTCAACAGGCAAACGCCAGCGGCCTTCATTGGTCGTAAAGGCACGCAATAACCGCTCTTGACGGTCAACCACAATCTGCGAGTTATGAAAAGAAGCTGAAAGATCAACAGGTCCGAAGAAAGAGCCGGTGCTGACTAGAAACAAACCCCACCCAAAATATCCGGCAGGCAAACTCAACAGTGCCAGAAACCCAACAACATAGCTTTTCGGAAAATGACCAATGCTGTTTGAAATATGGGAAAATACTCTGGTGAAAAATGGAAAAACTACGGCACTTAAACCGGGGCCCTTCCCCTTTTTAATAACAAGGGAAGCGACCCGGTGAATTATAGAGCGTAACTTTTCTGCGGCACCAGTCATCATAAAGGGCTTTCGCTAATCAAGGCTTCTCAATAATCACGTTTTGCGCACCCGTCCGGGCAAATCTGTTCGGACGGTACATATCCTCAACATTGGCCGCCGGATGCAGGTATTGGCCAATGTAAGCAGCCCGCATAATATAAGCCACCTGGATCATCCGCGTTTGCCCGCTCCTTTGCTTGCTGGAAAGGTTAAACGCCGCCACAAACTTATCATCTTTAAAACTCTGATGAGTGGGGTAGAATTTTGTCTTCAGCCACTTAAAGTTTTTCAGCGAGCTGCCCTGAACCAGTTTCGGGTTTTCGATCATAAATCCGGCTGGCAAATGGTCAGTCACCAATAACCGCCCGCCTTTATAGTCTTCGTCATTAAGGGTAAGAACAACCACAACACGGTCGTTTTGCTTCGCTTTAATCAGCGAAATTTCCTTGCCCTCAAGGTCATAAAATTGGCGCTTGATATCAATGCCATTGGCAAGAGCAGGCAAGGCATTTTCAGAAGCCCCGTGAATGGTAAGAATGGCACTCACATCTTCAGCACTTTGGTTCGTCGCAAGAAATGGCGTTTTATCAAGGTCAGCAGGTGTGAACTTATAACGCTGCTCACCTTGTTTTTCCTCACCATTAATATCAAGCAGAATAGAGCGGTCATTCTCTTCCAAAGCATTGGCTGCTAAAAGCATCCATGCATTTTCTTGAGTTGAAGTGTAAGTCTTCTTCTGTCTTGCCTGCAACACGGCTTTAATCAGCTCAGCCTGTGGAAGCGCGGTTGATTTCGCCTCAGCTGTTAAAGCGAGAATAGCCGCCCTGTCACGCAGCTCCGTTCCATAATCACGCCGGTAATAGCTGGTGCCAAGGTCATCTTCCATCTGTGTCAGATTGGCAAAGGCGACTTTAAACGCGGCTTCAGAGCGAGCCTGATCACCATACATAGCAAGACTGGAAGCGATCTGTGATTGCGCCAGCGGTGTTGAAAAGTTCCTGATCTTGGTGTCTGCATAATATCTGAGGTCACCAATATTTGCTTCACCATTTCTGGCGAGGACATAAAGCGCATAAGCAATGTCTTCCCCGCCTTTTGAAAAATCACTGGCAAAATTCACAGTGTTTTTCAAACGGCTGAGCGCGGTGGTGATCATTTCTGGTGGCACGCTGTATTTAAGCTCACGTGCTCTGGTTAAAAAGTCAGTAATATAAGCCGTAAGCCACATATCAGCACTATGCGGTGACCAGAGCCCAAATCCACCCTGGCTGTTTTGCAGGGCAGCCAGCCGCTGCACCGCTTTTTCAATTTGTTCAGGAATGTCTTTTGCAATGCTCTCACCATAGAGCGGCGCAATACGAGACACATAAAGCAGTGGCATCGCCCGGCTGGTTGTCTGCTCAGCACAGCCATAGGGGTATCGTTTGAGAGATTCAAAAATACCCGTCACATCAAGCCCGGCTCTGTTACCAATCGTCAGCGAAGCGACAGCAGATTCAGGAATTAAATCCGCAAATATATCACTGGTAAGTGAAAGTTTACCGCCATTTGCTGATAGCATCTTAACCGTACGCCAAGAAGCATCGGGTTGCGGTGGGTTGATGTTCAGGTCATGATCCTGCGCAATTTCAAACCCGGCATCATTGCTGAGTTTAATTTTAATTGGCGCAGTGCCGAGTTTTAAAGCTTTCATGGAAAGCGCAACATTCACCCGGCTGCCTTTTTCAAGCGTGAGCGGTTTTTCCATCTCACTTTCTTCAAAGGCCAGCTTGTCGCCGCCCGTCACTTGAAGTTTATAATCACCTTCAACCGCTTCAACATTATCAATCGACAAAAACAGCTTCGCACTGTCGCCCTTGGTTAAAAACAACGGAGAACTGGCAAGCACCACAATCGGGTCGCGCACTGTCAGGTTTTGCTCGCTCTGGCCAAGCTTGGTTTCACTCCAGGCAAAACCCATCACCCGTAATTTGCCATTGAATTGTGGCACATCGAGCTTAATTTCGCCCAACCCGTTTTCATCCACTTCAACAATGCCTGAATAAAGCGCAACCGGTTTAATGCTGTTCGGCTTACCCTGCAGCGCAAGGCCAGCCGCATCACCACCAGAGCGAATGCGCCCGATCGTACCATTCATGCCATTGATTAGATGGCCATATATATCCCTGATCTCACCCGAAAGCCGTCTTTGACCATAATAATAATCACCCGGTTTCGGTGTCTGATAATCAGTCAGGCTTAAAATGCCTTCGTCGACAGCGGCAATGGTGACATAAGCTTTTTCACCAACAGCAAGGCCCTTCAGAGCAACAGGAATGGTCAGTGTCTGGTTGGCTTTCTGAACTTCAGGAAGTTTAAGCGCCAGCTCAAGCTTGCGCGGTGTTTCATCTGTCTTCAGCCATTTCACACCAATGGCGCGGCCCGGCATTTGTGCGTTGGCTTCATCAAGCGTGTGATAATGCATGGCAATGGCATAAGCCCCGACACCCCACTTCTCATCAACCTGAAACTCAACATCAGCCCCTTCATTGCCCACTTCAATTTCGCGCACATCAAGCACATCTTCATTCATAATCGCAATCAGGGTTTTGCCAGCCGCCCTCGGTTTTACGCTGAGTTTGACTGTTTCACCCGTGCTGTAAACGGATTTACCAGAAGCAAGTTCAAGAACATCTGGCGTGTCGGCATCTCTTGCTGCATACCAGTCAACTGAAAAACGGCTGCTTGCCGCCAGCTCGTTAAAGGTGTGAGAAACAACCTCAAGCCGGTAATTACCGCGCTCAACCGGCACCTGAATACGAACGGACCCATCTTCAGATGTGGTAAGCTCACCCTTGGCCACGCGGTTGGTGTAAACAACCGGCTCAGAACGCCAGCGGCCGTTCTGACTATACCACTGGTAGCTTTTCTGCACATCCAGCAGTTCCCAGCTTAAGTCTTCGGCAGTACGGCGACCTTTTTTATCAAGCCGGACAATTTCAAACTCAGCCAGGCCATTGGCTTTAAGGTCAGCCGGTTTAAAGAGCTTCTTAATACCAATCATCGGCTTTTCATTAGCAACAGGAAACGTCACCGCCCTGACAACTTGTCTTCCGCCCGGTTCTAAGAGGCGAATGTTCATCCGCGCCTGTATGGGCTTGGAAGGCCTGTCAAAATCAGGCAGTTCCAGATCAAGCGATGTTTTACCTTTTTCGTTTAGAAGACCAATATTATTCAGCGGCTTAAATACATTAAGGAATTTTTCGTCATAAAGACCAAATTCAAAACCTTCAAAACCCTTAAGATCAGTGGTTTTCGAAATGGTAACATCACCCTTTAACTGGTGTTTGGCCGCCGGTGCGCCATATAAATACTGCCCTGAAACTTTCACCTCAGCATTTTTGTCAGTTGCCCAGACTTCGCTTTCTTTCTTGAGGCTAAGTTCCATCCGCTCAGGCACATAATCTTCAACCAGAAATGAAGTCGAGCCAATCGGGTCAGCCTTCACGTCGCCAAAAGCTTTAATGCGCCACGTGCCCGTCATTGCAGATTGAATGAGCGGCAAACTATAGCTTCGCCCACCAGCACCCTGATCAGGTAATGTCACACGGCGGTGTTCTTTGCCATCAGGCCGTGTGATCACCAGCGTTAATGGCAAATTTGCCACCGCTTTGGCGTGATTATCACGCAGCAGTGCTGTCAGGAACACCTCTTCGCCAGGCCTGTAAACACCTCTTTCAGCGAACAAAAACGCGTCAAGCTGTGATGGAGCTTCCCGCCCGGCAACACCTCTGTCCGTCAGGTCAAAGGCGGCCTTGGTCAGGTCCACAAACCCATAGTCACCTTCAGTGCTGTCAGCCACCAGAATAGCTGGCCGGTTGCCGCCCTTACCACGCAGCAACCCACCTTCAAAATGCACCATGCCCTTGTCATCACTTTTAACGGTGCCAAGCACTTCATTATTATGCGCCATCAGCCGCACGTTCACATCTGCCAAAGGCTTCGCGCTGGTAATACTGCGCACAAATCCATAAAGTCCGTTTTGCGCTTTCAGGGTTGAAAGGCCAATGTCAGAAACGATGAACCATTGCGTTGAACCACGGTCAGATCCGTATTTGCTGTTTTCTGGCCAGGCTCTGATGACATAAAGCCCCGGCTTCATTTCAGGAACAGCCTTTTCAATCGGAACAGCCGTGGTGATGTCCTGATTGAGCTTGGTTTCAATATCAACCTTGCCCTGCCAGATTTCAGCACCAAATTTATTTTTCAGCGTTTCAGTTTCATAAGAATTCAGCTCAGATTGAAACTGCCCATCCATCACAGCCGAAACAAGGTTCCGGTCACCCACTCTGTAGAGCGCCATGGAAGCAACTTTGGTATTCACACTGACAAGCGGCAAGCCCCGCTGGCCAAATTTGGGTAGCACAAATGATTTTGAAGAAAAACGGACAGAAGAACTCCTGTCACGAACATAAATATCAAGATCAGTCGATTTCAACAATTGCTCATTGACGATGGATGGCAACCCCTGCCGCAAAGTGACCTTGTAAGTATCGCCATGTTTAAACCCATCAATACAGATCTGACGGCGCTCAACCCTCACCCCATCCGGGTCTTCATTGTTGACCTTAATAAAGGTTGAATAATCAGTCCCGCGCGCAAAAAGATTTTCAGAAAACTGAACACACAGCCGCGGGTTCAACAGGTCTGAATTCATTTTATAATTTGTGATGCGAAATCCCTTTTCAGCCCGCAAAGCTTTATAGATTTCAGCAATTTCCTCATTCGGTGCCATTTCAAGCGAGGTTTTATAAGCGTCCAACGCTGGCCGCCAATATGACCGCGCTTTTAAAAATCCCGCCAGAACCGCAAGCGCATCGGCTTTCACTTCATCATCATCCGCTTTGGCGTATCTGTAAGCGTTGTAGCTCGCCCCGGTTCCCAGCCGGTAAAGATAACTGCGGTTAAAATTCTTTGGCTTTTCAAGAGAAACACGTTGAATGGTCTTAGCCAGTTCCAGCCAGAGGGTAGGGCGCTCAGGGGCAATCTTCAATGCCGCTTCATAATGGCGCTGCGAGGCTTCAGGATTTTTTTCAAGATCCATAATCGCCTGCATGATCCATTGTTCTATTTTTAGGTCTTTCCCCTGACGTTTTAAAATCACCTGCCGTTTATATCGGTTGGCTTCATAGATAGAATTCTGATGTTGGAACTCAGTATTCTCAGCAACAGCTCTTGAAGGCAAACTGGCCTGAAGTGAAAAGAGGAAAAAAAACACCAAAGAAAAAAGAAGGGATGATGAAATCGTCTGAACGGGGAAGCGCATGAATTAAACCTCGTTTAGTTTATCTGCACATCAAATGACTTATCTCAAGAATTTGTCCGAAAAAGAAAGTTGCTGTGCATGAACGGGACCTGGGTAGCAATAAACATTCTCCCTATCAGAATGTCCAAACAATGGCAGGTCAACTATAAATAGCCAATATTACAAATTTTTAATCCGAAACCGGCCTTTGAAGGCAATATCAGTTAATTTCCGGTTTATGATTTTTCGTCGTCATCAGGGCGGTCAGGCTGGCGAGAAGAAGGTAACATGGTTTCATTCAGCGAGCGAAGTGAACGCAGCAATTCATCTCTGTTTTGGTCACCTTTTTTAGAGCTCTTTTTGTGCACCGCGTCACAATGATCAGAAGCCGCTGTTTTAGCCGGAAGAGTGTGATCAAAATCGTCTTTGTTGCGACGGGGCGGGGATGATTTTCCAGACTGTGCCCTTTGCCCCCGCATTTTCATCAATGCCGGGATTTTTTCCACCCCGATCTGCGCAATTTCTAACACCATAGACGGCATAGGCTGCATCGCTCTTGAACTTTTCCAGTAAACCGTCATCGCTTTAGAAATGGCAATCGAGTCAAAGGCATAAAGCCGCCGCCCGCGCTCTATGGCATGCAGACACAAATCTCTCTGTATGGCCTTTGCCGTCTGGCGAAAGCTTTTATATTGCCGCCTCTGTCTGGCTTTTTTACAAAGATGTTTTTTATGTAGTTTCATGTAGTTAAGAAGTTCAGTGATGTCATGCTCTGCCCCAAGGAGCTTAGAAATCTCACGCGCTAACGTGATGCGTGGCATCACATCTTCAGGCCAGATCAATGTCAGGATTTGCAAATGGCGCCACGTTTGCTGCACAGTCTTGCGCCATTCATGCAGGTAATAACTATCAGAATGCCCAAGCGCAATTTCAAGGTCTCTGCGGCCCCGTTCATAGGTCAGACCAAACCCATGTGCCAATCGCTCAAAACTGGCTGGCTCCAAAGTCATCGAGTGCCATTTTTTTAAGGAGCCATCAAGTGTTTCCAGCAATGCCGCAAGCGAGACAACTTCAAGCTCAGACTCAATCTCGTTTTTTTCCAGCTCGATCATGGATTTTAGTTGCAAAAAGAGAGGAGCATAATGCTGCAAATCTTCTCGGGCCTCAAATTTAACAATCGTTTCCAGCATCGCTCCGGCATCCCGTGGCCGCGCGAGCGAGCGCGCCAGGTCGCGATAAGTCCGGTTTTCAGATTTAAAAATCTCTTCACCAATAACAGGGCGTGCTAATCGTAGCAGCGCGCGTGTCCGTTTCAGTGCGGTTCGGGTTTTATGAACGCCGGCATGAATATTATCAGCCGCGCTTAATTCTTTGCGGGCTTTGGTCAGCTGTTCTATGGCAATCCGTTTGATAGCCGGTGATATTTCTTCACTGAGTAATAACTTATACGGCATGTAAAACCATTCCCTGCAATCAAAACCAGCGGAATAGTAATATCAAAACCTGTGTCTGAACAGAGGCAAGACCAATCTATGATTAATCCTGAGTGGGTTAACCATTCTCAACCCTTCATTCTCAACCATTCAGTCTCAGCCATTCAGTCTGAGCTAATCAGCCAGAACAAACCTGAACCCAGTGCCTGGCTCTCTCAAGTGGATCATCTGCCATAATCAGGTCAGTGACAACAGCCGTGCTGTCAGCACCGGCTGCAAGAACGCCCGGTGCCCGCTCAGGCGTGATGCCGCCAATGGCAATCAGCGGCAAGTGGGCCGTTTTGGGGTCGCTATCAAGAACAACCCGCCAGCGGCTTACTTTTTCAAGCCCCTGCGGCTGCCATTTCATCTTTTTCAAAATGGTTTCATAAACCGGGCCAAGCGCCACATAATCAGGCTCAGCAGCAAGGGCAATTTCCAGCTCTTCAAGTGAATGGGTGCTGATGCCAAGTTTCATGCCGCTTTGCTTAATCCGGGCGATGTCAGCGGTAGCAAGATCTTCCTGACCGAGATGGATATAATCCGCACCAAGCCGAATGGCTGCCTCCCAGTAATCATTCACAATCAACTGAATATGGTGCGCCCGGCAAACTTCAAGCGCGCCAGCAATCTGCCTCTCGATTTCTTCCACCCCGGCGTCCTTTAATCTCAGCTGCACCACTTTCATGCCAGAAGGTGCCAGCTTTTCGATCCAGTCAAGGTCCGGCAAAACCGGGTAGAATGTTTCAAATGAAGGTTTCAATCGAGTTTTTCCAAATCAAAAAAAGGTGTGCCAGCAACAGGTGTAGATGGGCTCGCCATGTCCCGTTCTTCAATCATCAAAGCCTGAAATGCCAGATGCCCGGCTTCAACAGCAAGCTTAAATGCCCGCGCCATCGCAACTGGGTCACCCGCTTTGGCAACAGCCGTATTCAGCAATATCGCATCATACCCCATTTCCATCGCCTGCGCTGCATGGGATGGCGCGCCGATCCCGGCATCGACAATCAGCGCAGTATCAGGAAAATAAGATCTCATGGTCTTTAGCGCATATGGGTTCATCAACCCCCGGCCCGTGCCAATCGGTGCCCCCCAGGGCATTAAAACCTCAGCCCCGGCGGTCAGTAACTTTTCAGCTGCCCCAAGGTCTTCTGTAGTGTAGGGAAAAACCTGAAATCCCTGCTCAGAAAGTTCTTTCGTCGCCTCAACCAGACCAAACAGATCAGGCTGCAAGGTATCATCATTGGCAATCACCTCGAGTTTGACCCAGCTCGTACCAAATAATTCACGCGCCATTTGTGCGGTGGTGATCGCTTCTTTCGCCGTTCTGCACCCGGCCGTGTTTGGTAATAATTTTACACCTAGTTTTTGAATATGCTGCCAGAAATCTTTGGCAGCACTTCTGCCAGCAGTTTCCCGCCGCAGAGAAATCGTCACGATTTCAGCACCCGATGCCTTCACGGCACCTGATAAACTATCCGGAGATGGATAAAGCGCAGAACCAAGTATCAACCGTGAATGAAGGTTCGTATCATAAAGCTGAAAACGGGAGGACTGCTGTTTGTCTGGTGTTTCAATGGTCATGAATGTCACTTAAAACTTTGAAATCATACTAGTCTGTCTAGCCTAAGCCGCGCATAAGAAGACACCTCATATGTGTGCTTTCTAAGGAGGGTCTGTCAAGCACAACTCCGGAATAACTCAATAAACAATCAGTTGAATGAAGGCGCAACGGCGGGCAGTCTCAAAATTTGCCGGTCTTGCTCGCGAGAAACAAGGATAACTTACGTAATTCGAAAGCTAAACCACCAGCTACCATTACCCACCCTGTCGCGGAGAGAGAATCTCAATCCGGTCGCCTTCTTTTAATTTTAAGGCGTCTCGCTCGCCCACAGAGACAAAGTTCCCATTCACTGCAGTGGCGATCGTCATCGGGTCATCCTGAAAGGTTTTACAAAGTTCAGAAAGGGTCAGCGCTTTGATAGTTTCACTCTGGCCGTTTAAAATCACATTCATTGAAAATAGTCCTCAATTTCCTGCCCGCCTTTAACATAGTCAGCAACAATTTGCGCAAGAAGCGGCGCCATTAAAAACCCGTGCCGGAAGGCACCGTTTACATAAATCGTCCCCTCGTCAACAATCACTTTCGGCAGATTGTCACTAAGCGAAGGCCGCACCCCGGCATTGAGTTCAATGATTTTGGCTTCTCCAAATGCCGGATGCACTGTATAAGCCGCGCCCAATAGTTCCAGACCGGCCCTGACGGAAACCGGCCCGCTATCATCAGATTCAATCACCGTTGCCCCTATCATATAATGATGATCAGGCCATGGTACAATATAGCAGGGCATGCGGGGGTGAAGCATACGAACAGGGCGTTTTAATTGAACCTCTTCCAACCGCACAACCGCCATCTCACCCCGAACGGGCCTTAAATTTCTCTGTAACTTTTGCAATCGCTTGGCAGCAGCCATGCCGCTGGTGTCAATCGTCACATCAGCTTCAGGCAGTTCAGCATCCCAGCCAAATTGAATTTCAGCCCCTGCCTTTTGAATTTGAGCCAGCATTTTAGCCATCAACGGCCGGGGGGCAAGGTGGCCTTCTCCTTCAAAATAAAGCGCTTGTTGAAATTGCCCTTTAAGGTCGGGTTCAAGTTCAGCAATCTCATCTGATTGAATAAGACGATGTGAAATAGTGCGTTTGGCAAAGGCGGTCAGTTCAGCCTTGTCGCGCTGCGGGGCAACAACCAGAGTGCCATTCTGGCTAATTTCAAACGGGCTATCCTGCCAAAGGACCATTGACCGCTCCGCAAAAGGAATAAAGTCTTTCTGGCTGGCTTCTGATTCACAATAAGGCGCCAGCATCGCCCCGGCCAGCCGGCTTGAAGCCGTTTGAAAAGGTTCATCACTCCGCTCAAACAGCCGGATAAAAAATCCCGCCTTTGATAAAGTGTAAGCCTGCCATAAGCCAAGAATGCCAGCACCAACAATATTGATCGTTCCTAAACTCATATCACCCCATAATAGATAAAATCAGTATGATTGTTTGAAAGTGCAACAGGCATAACAGGTATCTGAAGAGCGGATTTATTTCCTCACAAAACAGGTCCAATAAGAACAAACGCTTCAACACATGTTTATGTTCCAAAAATTTTCAGGAAACTTTCTGAATTAATCTGCAGGTTGAAAAAATACTCGCTGTTTATTCTCCCATCACTGCCCCTTCGCGCCGTGGGTCAGCGCCGCCTCTTAACGTGTCCTCCTCAACCACAATCATCTGTGTGCCAGATGTCATCCGGGAAAGCCGCACTTTATGACCAGTGCTGATTAGCTCAGAGGCAAATGTATCATAACCATCAGGTTTTTCACTCACATCAGACATATCTTCAAGCTCAAAGGGGCCATTGCGAGAGCCAAAATTAATCAGTGATACAGCGTCTTGCGGTCCAAGACCCCAGTTAAAATGAGCAACAAGAGCTTTAACAACAAACAGAATAATGCGAGATCCACCAGGTGATCCAACAACAATCTTAACATCTCCCTTTTCATCAAACACAATTGTCGGCGACATAGAAGACCGGGGCCGCTTAAAAGGCGCAACCCTGTTGGCAATAGCTTTGCCGTTTTTATCCTTAGCTTTAAAAGAAAAATCAGTCAGTTGATTATTCAGCAGAAACCCACCCACCATCTGACCAGACCCAAAAGCCCCTTCAATCGAACTGGTCATAGATAAAGCATTGCCGTCTTTATCTATGATTGAAACATGTGATGTGCCGCCGAGTTCAACAGTAGCGTCCTCTCCATATTGCGCTTTTTCTGCCAGTGGTACATCACCCGCTTTGGCCTTTTCTATCGCCGCTTCCGTATCAATTAATTCCCGGCGCTGGGCCAGATAGTCATCTGATAAAAACCCAAGCGGTTGCGGAACAAAATCCGGGTCAGCCATATAGCGGTTGCGGTCAGCAAAGGCGAGCTTTTCCGCCTCGGCAATCAGATGCATGGCATCAACATTGAAACTTTTCCCAAGTGAAAGCGGCTCAATCAGTTTCAAAATCATAGCAACTGTAGTGCCACCAGATGAGGGCGCCCCCATTCCGCAAATCTTGTATGTTTTATAAGTACCACACAGAGAAGGGCGCTCTCTTGCCTGATAAGCCATTAAATCTTCACCCGTCATCAGGCTGGGGGTCTTGGGGGCTTTAGCCGTAGCGAGAACAATTTTTTCAGCCAGTTCCCCGAGGTAAAATCCATCAGCACCTTTATCGGCAATTGTCGTCAGGCTTTCAGCAAGTGCCGGGTTCTTTAAAATGCTACCCACCGCCAGCGCCTGCTCGTTCTTGTCAAAAAACAGCTGCCGGGCTTCAGAATTAAAAAAATCAGCCCCCTTACCATTCAGCATTTTATGCAAGCGGGGTGAAACAGCAAAACCAGTTGTAGCCAGTTTTATCGCCGGTTGAAATAAAGTTTTCCATGGGAGCTTACCATGTGCTTTGTGTGCCATGTACATCATCCGGATAACGCCTGGCACTCCAATAGACCGGCCAGAGCGCACCGCTTCACCAAAACCGAGCGCTGAACCATCATCGCGTAAAAAATGCTGCTCTGTCACCGCGGAAGGTGCAACTTCTCGACCGTCATAATTTTTCAGTTGCCGTGTTTTCGCATCAAAGAACAACAAAAACGCACCGCCACCAATGCCGGAAGATTGCGGCTCAACCAGCGTTAACACCATTTGCACGGCAATGGCGGCGTCAATCGCATTGCCGCCCTGGTTAATCATCTCAACCCCGGCTTTTGTTGCCAGTGGATTTGCCGCAGCCACCATAAATTTTCTGGTTTCCACTTCTTCACGTTTATGATAGCCCGTCGCCGCTTCAGGCGCAGCCCGGCTTTGCTGGGCAGGGGCACGAAGCACGTTTTGATCGCTCCTTTCTAAAAAATACGGCGCAGTCCAGAAAAGAGTGCCACAAATGGCAACAATCAAAGCCAGAAGTATAAAAGGAGGAAGACGCTTCATAGAGTGAAACCTTTATTTGAAACTAAGGTTCAATAACATATAATATAGCCTGACAACAAAAGACAATTTCGTGATAAAACAGAAAATACCAAAACCATTACTTTGTATTCAAGCATAGTCGTTCTGCTGTTTAAATTTAAAATCAACAAAAATAGCTTCATTAAAATAATAACTTAACAAATACAGGCAAAAATGAAAAACGAATCTGAGGACTTCAGAGAACGCGTTCATCATGCGTTAGAGGATCAAAATCTGCAGCAGGCATTATCTGTCATTCCAACAGGATTTGTTACAAAACGCAGTAACGCCAAAGCGGCCCTGCCTGACTTCCAGCAATTATCAGACCGCGCGGTTGAAATCAAAAATCACACCCTTGCCAATCTGGATCATTATCTCGAAAAGTTTGAAACTGCCGTCAAGGCTTCCGGCGGTCAGGTCCATTTTGCTGAAAAACCAAATGATGCCCTTGAGATTATTGATGAGATCTGCAAAGCCAACAACGCAAAACTGATCGCCAAGGGTAAATCCATGGTTGGCGAGGAAATTGACCTCACACATTTTCTCGAGCGGGAAGGCTATGAGGCCGTTGAAACAGACCTTGGCGAATATCTCATCCAGTTAAGAAACGAAATGCCAAGCCACATCATCGCCCCCGCCGTTCACTTAACAAGAGAAGACATCCGCAAGGATTTTTATAAAGCACACACCAACCTCTCTAAAGAACGCGATCTCGATACACCAGAAGACTTTGTTCGGGAAGCAAGACAGATCTTGCGTGAAAAATTCCTCAATGCGGATGTTGGCATCACCGGCGCAAATTTTCTGATCGCAGAAACCGGTACCAGCATCATCGTCACCAATGAAGGCAATGGTGACCTCAGCCAGAATTTGCCCAAAACCCATATTGTCATAACAAGTCTTGAAAAACTTGTCCCGAATTTTGAAGACACCACCGTCTTGTTGCGCTTGCTCGCCCGTTCCGCGACAGGACAGCCCATCACCACATATACAACCTTTTCAACCGGGCCGAAACGAGCTGGCGATAATCACGGGCCAGAGCAGTTTCACGTTGTGATACTGGATAATGGAAGAACGGAACTGCTTGGTTCAAAATTCAAGGAAATGCTACGCTGCATTCGTTGCGGCGCGTGCCTGAACCATTGCCCCGTCTATCAGAATTTAGGTGGCCATGCCTATGGCACAGTATATCCGGGGCCAATGGGGGCTGTCCTTTCACCCCAGTTTTTCGGTGCCCACGCAAAAGAACTGCCCTTTGCTTCAAGCTTTTGCGGGCGCTGCAATGAAGTATGCCCCATGCAAATACCACTCACCAAAATGATGCGCCATTGGCGCGAACGCGGCGCACATGATCAGGGGGCTGTATCAAACATCATCATGAAACTCTGGGCAGGTCTCGCCAAGCGACCCAGATTATATAACTTTGCTTTAAGGGTTTCACTTCCCATCGCCTCATGGGCCGGAAGGCAGAATGCACTGATGCGATATGCACCCGGTGCAAAATCCTGGCTGAAACACAGAACCCTCCCAAGATTAGCCACCAGAAGTTTCCAGTCTGAATGGAGAGAAAAAATGTCAAAAAACAAAAATGAGCAACAACAATGAGCCTGTCACAGCAGCAAAAGTCTGAAGAACGCCGCAACCGTTTCATGAAAAATCTATCAAAAGCCGTTAGCCAAGCGGACCCGACCGGAAAACGGGCAGCTTCTGTTGAGCAGCTAGAAACTGTGCGCGAGATCAGTCCTTACCAGCCAGACGTGCTTGATAAAGACGCGTGCCTTGAAAGGCTAAGAGAATTCTTAAAAGCGCAAAACACCGAACTTTATGATCTCGCGAATGCAGAGCTAATTCCGCAAAAGCTTTCAGAGGTTCTGGCCACAAAAAATTACGGCACAGAAATTATGATTGGTGAAAATCCGTTTATTCAGTCACTAAACTGGCAGCTGGCACCTGAGCTGAAGCTGGTAAGTAACAATGGCCAGAAAGTCAGCGATCTCAACCTCGCCATGACCCATGCCTTTGCCGCGGCTGCTGAGACAGGCACTCTGTTTTTCACATCAGGACCAGAAAACCCGACACCGTTAAATTATCTGCCGACCTGTCACATCGCATTGCTGGACGCTCAAACCATTCACCAGACATACGAACAGGCCTATCAGTTTGGTGAGGAAATATCAGTAGAAAAACAAGGAGTTAGCAATGAACCGCTGTTTCCTAAACGGTCACTAAACCTCATCAGCGGCCCTTCAAGAACAGCAGACATCGAACAAACACTAACCCTCGGCGCCCACGGGCCACTAGAGCTGGTCGTGCTGATTTACAACGTCTGAAATGAAGCCAATGCGTTTCGTTTCATTCAGGTTCAAAACTGCTAAACGTCAAGGTTATCAACACTCAGCGCATTGTCCTGAATAAACTCGCGCCGCGGTTCCACAACATCACCCATTAATTTAGAGAAGATGTCATCCGCTTCATCCAGCTCACCGATTTTCACTTGCAACAAGGTCCGAACGGAAGCGTCAAGCGTCGTGTCCCAAAGCTGGTCCGCATTCATCTCGCCAAGGCCCTTATAACGCTGCATGGTCAGCCCCTTGCGGCCAATCTCATAAACCGCATTCAATAAAGCAACAGGCCCGGAAATCTCCTGGCTGTCCTCGCGGCGAACCAGTTTCGCCATACCGTCATAAACCTCATGAAGGCCCGCAGCATAGCCATTTAATTTTCTGGCATCGGCCGAGTTAATCAGCGCTTCATCAAGCACATGAACTTCTTTCACACCGCGAAGACGGCGTGAAAAGCTAAGCCCTTTATCGTCACGAACTTTCCCCTCCCAGCCTTTCTCGGTTTCATCAGAGATGGCATTAAGCCGCTCAGCAATTTTTTGCGTGAGTTTCTCAGCCTTTTCCGGGGTGTTGAGAAGCGCAGGATCAAGCGCCCCTTCTATTGCCGCCTGCTCAACCACTGAACGGGTATACCGGCTATGCAAACCTTTTAAAGTTTGCTCAAAATCACGGGCGGCATAAACCACCTGGCGCAAATCTTCTGAAGCCCTGACTTCACCATTGGCGAGCTTAAGACTCGCTTCATCAAGGCCGGATTCAATCAGATAAGCTTCAAATGCACTCTGGTCCTTCAGATATTGTTCTGAATTACCCCGTTTCACCTTATAAAGCGGAGGCTGGGCGATGTAGAGATAACCGCCTTCAATCAGCTCTGGCATTTGCCGGTAAAAGAAAGTCAGCAACAGGGTGCGAATATGTGCGCCATCAACATCCGCATCAGTCATGATGATGATTTTGTGATACCGCAGTTTTTCAATATTAAAATCGTCCCGGCCAATACCAGTGCCAAGCGCTGTAATCAGCGTGCCGATTTCCTGACTGGAAAGCATCTTGTCAAACCGGGCCCGCTCGACATTAAGAATCTTACCCCGAAGCGGCAGAATGGCCTGATTCTCTCTGTTGCGGCCCTGTTTGGCCGAACCACCCGCGCTATCACCCTCCACGAGGAACAGTTCAGATTTCGCCGGGTCGCGTTCCTGACAATCGGCTAGTTTGCCGGGCAGGCTGGCAACATCAAGCGCGCCTTTACGGCGCGTGAGTTCGCGAGCTTTTTTCGCAGCCTCTCTGGCTGCTGCGGCTTCAACCACTTTGTTTATCAGAATTTTCGCCTCAGTCGGGTGCTCTTCAAACCATTGGCCAAGCACTTCGTTAAGTGAGCTTTCAACAACCGGCCGAACTTCAGATGAAACCAGCTTATCTTTGGTCTGTGATGAAAATTTAGGGTCAGGCACTTTAACGGAAAGAACGCAGGTCAACCCCTCGCGCGCATCGTCACCCGTCAGGCTGACTTTTTCTTTTTTGGCAATGCCGGATGAATTGGCATAGCCATTGACCACCCGGGTTAAAGCGCCGCGAAATCCGGCCAGATGCGTGCCGCCATCCCGCTGCGGAATGTTATTGGTAAAGCATAAAACTTTTTCATGATAGCTGTCATTCCACCACATCGCGACTTCAACGGTGATGTCATCTTTTTCAGCTTTAACGGTAATCGGAGTGTCAATCAACGGGTGTTTTGTTTCATCAAGATAACGTACAAAAGCTTCAAGCCCGCCCGTGTACAGGAGCTCCTGAACAACCGCATCGGCCCCCCGGTTATCGGTCAGAACAATCTTCACGCCAGAGTTCAGAAACGCAAGTTCACGCAAGCGATGTTCAAGAGTTTTGTAATCAAACTCAATCATCGTGAATGTCTCAGGGCTGGGCAGAAAGCGCACCTGCGTTCCAGAACGCCCCTTGGCTTCACCAGTGACTTCAAGCGGTTTCACCGCAACACCATGCTCAAATGTCATTTGATGTTCTTTATCATCCCGCCAGATCGTCAGCTCCAGCATGGTTGAAAGCGCATTCACAACTGAAACGCCCACGCCGTGCAAACCACCAGAAACTTTATAAGAGTTTTGGTCAAACTTACCGCCGGCATGCAACTGGGTCATAATCACTTCAGCCGCCGAAACACCTTCTTCACTATGAATGGCAACCGGAATACCGCGGCCATTATCATTCACGGTAACGGACCCATCCGCATTTAAAACCACATTGACAGTGTCACAGTGACCAGCCAGCGCTTCATCAATCGCATTGTCAACCACCTCATAAACCATGTGATGCAAACCAGATCCATCATCCGTGTCACCGATATACATCCCTGGCCGTTTGCGCACCGCGTCAAGGCCTTTTAAAACCTTGATCGAATCTGCACCATAATCTTCTGGTTGATCATCTTTAGGCTGATCACTCATAAACGTCCTCAATTCTAAATTCTGGCGCCACTGCCATAAAATGCGCGACTGCATTTCATTCTGTCAGGGCTGTAAACTGTGCTGCGCGTTCCGGTTAGCTTACCGAAATACCTTACCGAAAAGTGCAAAATAGAGTTAATTCGTGCCGAAGTGATCCAAACTTTTAAAACCGCAGTTTCCGGCCCTCTGAGTGCGAAATGAGTACCAAAAACACGGCCATAAAAAAGTTCAAATCAAACAAAGGGATAACACGCATCAAACCCGCTATTTATATTGGAAATACATTAGCATAGATGGAATAATTATGCGACTATTTCAGCACCATCAACAGTAAAAATCTGGGCATTTTTACCAAAATATTCAAAGCTGGAAACATCTGTCCCGGTCATCCATGCCTGACAGTTCAGTTTGAGAATTTCTTCATAAAGAGCATGGCGTCTTTTTTCGTCAAAATGGGCTGCAATTTCATCGAGTAACAGCAGCGGAGCGTAACCACCAGCCTTGTCAAAAACCAGCCGCGCATGGGCGAGAATAAGCCCGGTTAGCAGGGCTTTTTGCTCGCCTGTAGAACAAAACCGCGCCGGCATTGATTTTGGCCCGTGACCAACCAGCAGGTCAGTCCTGTGCGGGCCAATCAGCGTGCGTCTGGCGGCTCGGTCCTGGCTGCGATTCTGGCGCAGCATCAGTCGGTAATCATCTTCAACATCTATCGCCGCCTTTGTCTCTAAGGCCGTTTCAAGCGTGCCCTCAAGCGCAAGTGTTGCAAAGGGAAAGGCACTAAGGTCTGAGCGGGTGTCACGAATAACACCGCGCAATCGCTCAATGGCTTCAAGCCTGCTGGCTGCCAGTGCAACGCCATATTCGGCCATCTGCATTTCAAGCCCATCAAACAGATAATCAGAATTATCAGGCCCTTCTAAGAGCTTGTTACGCTGCCGCATCGCTCGCTCAAACTGGTTCCATTGTTTGCGTGTCAGTGGGTTAAACACCAGCATCAGTCGGTCAAGAAAGCGCCGTCGCTCAGAAGCGGCACCTGTAAACAAGCCGTCCATTGAAGGCGTTAGCCATAAAATCTGAATGGATTCGCCAAGCGGTGTGGTTGAGTTGAGCGTCGCCCCGTCAATGCGCACTTTTCGCCGCGCTGCGTCTGAAGCTGAACGCCCCGAAACGCCGGTGCCGATACGTGCTTCCCCCATCGCCCCGTGTACCAGCGCAGAAACAGCCCATTCACGCGCCAGAGGATGCCCGCTGTTATCATCACGGTCTTGTTGAGCTAGAGGGGAAGAGCCAGTTATTGAGGGTTGAAAACGAGCCAGCTCGCTGCTTGGTGCCCGGCGTAATCCTTGCCCTGGGCTCAAAAGTGAAACCGCTTCCAGCAAATTGGTTTTGCCCGCCCCATTCGCCCCGACAAGCACAACCGGCGCAGGGGACAATTCGACTTTTAAAGAATTATAATTGCGAAACTGATGCAGAGAGATTTGCTCAATCCAGTTTCTGTCATGCCGCTGCCCGGAAAAGTCTGTGGTTATGCTGTTCTGGTGTGAGGTAAATTCACCCATGAAAATAATTGCTCCCACCATAAAGGGGTGTTGATCCTTGAAGCATTACATCTCTCGCGCAGTTAAAGCACATAACGAAACTAAACACGCATCGGCATAAGCACATAAAGAGCAGACATTTCACTGCCATCCCTGACCATAGTCGGAGAACCTGGGTCTGCCAGTAGAAGGTTTGCAGTGTCGCTTTCAAGTTGAGTGGTAATGTCCATCAGGTAACGGGCATTAAAGCCGATCTCAAGCGGTTCATCATTATATTCAACCGTAATCTCTTCAGTTGCACTGCCACTGTCAGGGTTGTTAACAGTCAGCACCAGCCGCTGATCCGTCAGATTGAGTTTAACAGCCCGGCCCCGGTCAGAAGAAAGGGTCGAGACCCGGTCAACTGCTTTGGCAAAAACTTCCCGTGAAACGGAAAGCGCTTTGTCATTGGCTGTTGGAATCACCCGGTTATAATCCGGGAAAGTGCCGTCAATCAGTTTAGATGTCATCACCAGATCACCGACGGAAAATCTGATTTTCGCGTCTGACATCTCAACCGTGACATCACCTTCAGCGTCAGCAACCATGCGCTGCACTTCACCAACCGTTTTGCGGGGGATAATCACGCCCGGCAGGCCGGCTGCCCCAGATGGCAGTTCCACTTCAACCTGCGCCAGCCTGTGTCCGTCTGTTGCAACGGCACGCAGCATTGCTGTCCCGTCATTCTCAGCCTCATGCAGATAAATACCATTGAGGTAATAACGGGTCTCTTCAGTTGAAATAGCAAATTTGGTTTTTTCAATTAAGTGCTTGAGGTCAGTTGCCTTCAAGGTGAACTTATGACTGAGATCATCGGTGCTAAGCTCAGGAAAGTCATCAGATGGCAGAGCTTGCAAATCATAACGCCCTTTGCCCGCTGTCAGCATCACCCGGTCATCGTCGCCGCGTGTCAGCTCAACTTCGGCGCCGTCGGGCAATTTGCGCACAATATCATGTAGCACATGCGCCTGAACGGTCGTGCCACCTTCGCTGGAAATTTTGGCAGGAACCTTCTCAATCACTTCACGCTCAAGATCAGTCGCAGTCAGGCAAAGATGGTCACCAGAAGCAACCAACAGCACATTTGATAAAATCGGAATGGTATTTCGCCGCTCGACAATGGACGTAACATGGCTAAGAGCTTTAAGAAGAGCGCTTTTTTCAATGACAAGTTGCATCTGTTTGTTCCGCTTAATTTATTTAAGATTTTCGTCCACAGGATTTTCGTCCAGAGGACTTGAGACTTCAGGAGTGATCAGTTGATCCGCTTTGGGTCCGCAATTGAACCTGTTTAAAGGTCAATTTGCAACAGTTTTTCTCAAACCCGCCAAGAATATATACACGTTTCTAATAACAGCGCCAATTCGACAGGGAAAATAAACTGTAAACAGAGCAAATTGCCTGATTATAAGTCAAAATCAGGCTCAAGGTCACACTGACAAAGCCTTGATGAATTTAGGAAACAGCCCTGAAAACACAACAAAAGCCGGCCCAGAAATTTATGGGCCGGCTTTGATGATTAAATTTAAAACATCAGTTGAGAAACTGAGTAACACCTAGTCTTTCAGCAATCTTTCAAGCACACCAAGGTCTTCTCGAAGAGTCTGATTGCCAGAAAGTTCTTTCTCAATCTTGCGAATGGCATGAAGCACTGTCGTGTGATCTCTCCCGCCAAAACGCCTGCCGATTTCAGGCAGTGACCGGGCCGTTAACCGCTTGGCGAGGTACATCCCGACCTGACGCGGCAAAACAATAGACCGGTTACGGCGCTCAGATAGTATATCACCCCGGCTCACGCCATAATGCCGCGAGATCACCCGCAGAATATCATCAATCTTGATCCGTCTCGGCTCTTTCGAGCACATCAGGTCACGAATGATATGTTCAACTGCGGTTAGGGTAATCGGCTCAGAAGTAAACTGAGAGTTTGCATAGATCCGGTTCACCGCCCCATCAAGTTCCCGTCCGCTTTCAGTCAGCCTGTCAGCCAGAAAGTTAATCACCTCTTCATGGACAACAAATTTCGGGTCTTCGGCGATTTTTTCATTGATCCGATGCCGCAGCACTTGCGAACGTAGATCAAAGTCAAGTGGTTCAATTTCAACCACCAGGCCGCCACCCAGCCTTGAGCGCATCCGTGCGTCAAGACTTTCCAGCTGTGTTGGTGCTCTGTCTGAAGCAACTATAACCTGTTTGTTGCCATCAATTAGCGAGTTGAGCGTGTGCCCGAATTCCTGTTGAGTGGCTCTGCCCTGCAAAAACTCCATATCATCAATCAACAGAATATCAATGCCGCGCAATTTGTCTTTGAACGCCATAGCGTCTCTGGTCTTTAACGCATCAATAAAACTGTACATGAACCGCTCAGCCGTAAGATACAGCACCCTTGCATCACTATTGCGCCGTGTCACATCCCAGGCAATGGCGTGCAGTAAGTGGGTTTTACCAAGCCCGACTGAAGAGTGAATGTACAATGGATTAAACCGCAAGTTCTGACCAAGGCTTTCAGCAACCTGCTTTGCAGCCGCATAAGCCAGGCGGTTAGATCCACCTGTCACAAACCCTTCAAATGTAAAGCGTTTATCAAGGGGAGACCCCTGAAACCCTTCATATTCAGTGTAGTTTTCATGATTGCCGTCATTAAATACACTGCTTTGATTGGTGATACCGACATTGCCTTTTTTCGGCCCTATTGGCTTTGTGCTCACATCCACTTCACCGGTGTCTTTTACTGCAATCGGTTGACGAACGCTAAACGCGACAGAACTAACCACGTCTTCTGATTTTTTAAATTCTTCGGATGATGCGTTGTGTACACGGTCGTAATAGTGTGAAACGAGCCATTTTCTTAAAAAACGTGTTGGCACAGAAAGCTTCAGAACCCCGCCCTCGAGGCTCTCGAATTCAACTCTGCCAAACCAGCTCATAAACACTTCTTCGCCAAGTTCTGCGCGCAAACGCGCAGCTACCCGGCTCCATACCTGTCCTTTGTCCTGATTCAAAATTAAATACCCCATTTGTTGTAGCCATTCCGGCTATTTTTATTTGGTCAATTGATTGACTTTTATCTGGTCAATGAATTGGCCTACCCTCGTTGTCACTCAATTCCGTCCAATCACTTTTTAAAGTGAGGCCACAGCACGGAACGCAAAATGTACGGAACGCAAAATGTACGGAACGCGAAATGCACTAAAACGCAACATTTACGAAACGCAAAAACACAGAACTCATGAAGCGAATGAATTCAAAAATTCGGTGCTAAAAAACAAAACTAATGGACTTAATCTTTCGCCTGCTAAAACTGGTCTCAACACATCAGACACAGACAGCAGTCATCCAGCATAAAAAAGAGCTGCAACTAGATTTTGTAAGAAGATACCTCAATGTGAAATCAGAGAGATGAACATGAGCGCCTGTAATTCAGACGCTGATAAATATGATCCTGGTGATGTATCAGAACTGAAATCAATGAAGTTTTGAACGGGTTAGCTGTTATTTTATTTTAAATGAATTAATTGAGAGATTGGCTGGATAGCACAGAGCGAGGAAGCTCAGTTACCCTCACCAGAATTGTGCATATCTTATGAGCCCCAAAGCTCAAAATCTTTCAATCGTTTCAGCAAACCAAAAATTCAAAACTCAGAATTAGCAACTCACAGAATTCATTTTTCAGAGCAAATAACCAAAAGCTTTAAAAGCACAACGCTTTAATCCTTTTGAAAATAAACCCATCAATAAAAAATCTGAAAGCCCCCTCATCCTGTTAAATTCAGTTTATTTTTTCACTATCTGGAGATGCCAGCCAACCATGCCAATGGTCTTTTGAAATAACCAAAATGAAAAAACAAGTTCTTGATACAGCCATATTGAAAGAAACACCGTCTATTATGATACCAGCAGATTTGATCAGAATGACCTGAAACTATCAGGCTTTAGCATTTGATCAGAGCTGGTTTTAAAATTTAAGACATCAGTTCCATTTTCAATACATATAAATTTACATTGTCATCGCTGTGAAAACACACCGGGCCTCTTTGACAATTGCGCTTAACCAACTCCCGAAATGAAAATTAACTCACGAAAAAGCGTGAAATTAATACCGGTTTGTAAAATTCAACCTGGTTAAGCAACATACGCTGCCTCAAAAGATCCAAAAGTTTAAAAATTCCCTCCCTCTTGTTAACTCGTCTGTCATTTCAGGCTTAAGTCGTACAACTCACAAAACTAAGCCACTAAGAATTCGGTCACAAACATGAGAAACGTTCCTCAGTTTAAAAGGAAGGTAAGCTATTCAAGACTGCCAATCCTTTTTTTAAAGCCGTTACCTCGTAAAGACCCGTAAACTCAATTCAAAACCACTTAAAAATCCCAAACATTTTTATAAATTCGTCAACTGGCATAAAACCTTCAAAAATGTAGACCAGAGATCAGATTTTGATCATCAAATTCACACCTGTCAGCAAATCTGATCAAAGCTTGTGTTTGATCATGTCTTTAGCTGTCAAAACGAATCAGTCTTAATAAATTACCCTCAATAATCGTCATATTTATGGTCTCATTTGCCAAAAATTATGGCCACTGAAACAAAAATATTCACCACACTCAATAACCGTAAAAGTTAACAACTATGCAGTTTCATGCCAGAATATTAACTTTTTCATTTTTCAATTCCCAACAACCAGAAATGCAAAACAACAACCAGCCCGCCAGAGTATTCCTTAAGTAAATACTCTAAAATATCGACCATCGCACGTTCAAATAAAGTAGCAACAGAAATAACTCAAGTATTCGAAATGCAAACAGATGTTAAGCAGATAGATCTGCATAACGACAATACTGCATCGCTTTCACCCCTCTGCTGTGCAAAGGATGATGAATACGCATGTTTACTAGAATTATATGTTTGATACTTTCGGTGAGAAGATAGTTGCCCCTCGGATGAAATTAACTATACACACGCCCCTCTGCCCTGACAAGACCGCCAGCGACCCGATAAGGCGTTTTGGAGAGGTTGAGTGCGCGCAGAAAATTAACCTTTTACGAGCATCATTTTTTGGCCCATTGAACCAACTTCTTGTGATTCAATAATTTTTTAACCATTCTGTGATCGGAGTTAATTTGAGAATCTGTCAAGCAGAGTTTTTTATTAAACACAAAATAAATTTTGCCTCATCAAAAAGCCCTAAATGGGCAAAAACAGGGAATCTCCACACTTAACTTATAATACATTGATTCAAGGGTGAATTAGCTGGTTCCGAGGCATAAAAAAAAACACCCGGCTTTGGCCGGGTGTTTCAAATTTGCAACAACGTTCAGTGACTCAGCACAATGACCGCAAATCCCTTCGATTAGCTTACGCGCTAAGGGCTTTGATCCGTGCAGAGAGCCGGGAAATTTTCCGTGAAGCACTGTTCTTATGTAAAATGCCTTTTTGAGCACTCCGCATAATTTCTGGTTGTGCAGCCACAAGAGCTTGTTGAGCAACGGATTGGTCACCAGCTGTGATAGCTTCTTCAACCTGGCGAATATAAGTGCGCATACGGCTCCGGCGATTTTTATTAACTGCTGTCTTACGAGCAATTTTACGAATGGCTTTTTTAGCCGATTTAGTATTGGCCATGAGGGCTAATCCTCGTTATATCAATCTTTAAGTGAAAATACCGCTGTATTTACCCAATCTAACAGGCTTCTCTCAAAAAGAAGCTATAGCGCAGAGGTGATACGCGTTAAAAGCAAAGCCGCCCGGCATAAAAATGCAAGAGCGGCGAAAACTCATAAAAGCTTGTATCATCAAGAGCAATAAAGGTCAACACAGCCGTGTCAACAGCTAAAACACCGACTTTTCGCTTTGCTCCCAGCCCAAATGGCCTGTTGCACCTGGGCCATGCCTATTCCGCATTACTGAACCAACAAGCCGCAAAAAACCTGAACGGGGTTTGCCGATTGCGCATTGAAGATATTGACAAAGCCCGCTCGCAGCAAAAATACATCGCCGCGATTTACCGCGACCTGCACTGGCTGGGACTTTCCTGGCCTGAACCGGTTCGCCAACAATCAAAGCATATGGCAGATTATAAATCGGCGATTGATCAATTGAATGAACTTGGTTTGTTATATCCCTGTTTTGCCAGCCGGGGCGATATCAAATCATACTGGTCAGCTCAAAACCCGGCTGAGATCAAGAGAGACCCGGATGGGGCCTTGCTTTACCCCGGGCTCTGCAAACACCTCCCTGATGAAGCTGCAAAGCAAAGAATAATGGCTGGCGAGCCTTACTCCCTGCGCCTGCATATGGATAAAGCTCTATCTCGCGCACAGCATCTGACTGGCGGCGACCTCCGCTGTGAGACTTTTGAAATCAATGGAAACGAGCAGCAGCAAGCCAGGCACCATGAAATGCTCAACCCGTCGCGCTGGGGTGATGTCATCATCGCCAGAAAAGATGTGCCAACCAGCTACCATCTCTCGGTTGTCGTAGATGATCATCTTGAAGGCATCACCCATATTTGCCGCGGGGTGGATCTTGAAGCAGCAACAGATGTGCACCGCATCTTGCAGATTAATCTGGGTTACTTAGTCCCTTCCTATCATCATCATGACCTGGTCATGAGCAGAGAAGGTAAACTTTCCAAATCCAAAGCCCATAAAAGCCTTTTTGAGCTAAGAGCAGAAGGCCTGACCGCCAGTGAAATCAGAAACGCCGCTGAAAAAGGGGCGAGCGCCTTAAGCACTTATTTACCATAAATTGCTTTCACGGCTCTTTTACGACTGGCAAACCACGAAATTAAAGCTGAATTTAACTGCTTTTGCTTAGTCTCAATTTCAATACAGGCAGACTTTGTTTGCCTCTATTGAGCGTAAAGGCGTAAAATGACGACAGAGCAAGACAGCAGTCCCATCAGTGCCAACCCCACTGAAACTGCATCTGAGACAGAAATTCAGAAGCTTGAAGCTGAGAATGCTGAATTACATCAGCAGATCGCAGAGCTAAAACAGCGCGAACAGGCAAATTCAGAACTATTGGCAACAGTCAGCCATGAAATCAGAACGCCGATTGGTGCCGTCATGTCCATGGTTGAGCTGTTGCAATTAACCGGCCTGAATGAAAACCAGCAGCAATACGCCAAAACCCTGCAACTGGCCGCTAATAACCTTGCAATCTTAACGGATGACATTCTCAATTTTGCTCGTCTTGAATCAGGTCAAGTAAAACTGGAGCAAGGCGAAATCGAACTGGCAAAGTTCCTGCAAACCGCGACCGCCTCTATTCAGCCAAGAGCAGAAGCAAAGGGATTGGCATTCACCCTTGAAATAGAAACGTCGTGCCCCGAATTCATCATCGGCGATCAGAGCAGGTTGTCTCAGATCATTAACAACCTTGCGAACAACGCTCTTAAATTTACCGAAAAAGGCAGGATCAGCCTCAAACTGAGTGCCATTAAAATCGAAAACGCGGTTGATGAATATCTGATCCGCGTTGAGATGCAGGATACTGGCATCGGCATGAGCAAGAGCGAGCAGCAAAATATATTCACCCCCTTTGCTCAGGCCAACAACTCCATTCAGACTAAGTTTGGTGGCAGTGGTCTTGGCCTTTGCATTTCCCGAAAACTGGCCGAGCGCATGGGTGGGACCATGGCATATAACAGCCGCAGTGATGTTGGCAGCTGTTTCTGGTTCACTTTCAGGGCGAAAAAAGCCACAAACCACTCTGAAATGACCAACAATGCCAGCTCTAAGATAGAGCAGGAAACAACACTTCAGGGCCATGTCATGGTTGTTGAAGATAACCAGCTTAATCAGATGCTGATCAAAACCTACCTTGAAAAATTTGGTTTAAGTTTTGATATCGCCAACAATGGCGAAGAAGCACTTGAGCTGATGGGAAAACAAATCGAGCCGACTGATCCGAGTGAAGAAGCCAAACCTTACGACCTTATCCTGATGGATATCATGATGCCAAAAATGGATGGCATCACAGCAACCAGAGAATTGATCAGACTTTCAGAAGGTAAAGCCTTGCCGCCCATCCTTGCACTCACCGCGAATGTACTGGAAGATCAGATCCAGCTATATGCCGAAGCCGGTATGAAGGGCCATATCTCAAAACCGTTCCGCGGCGAAGAACTGTTTCAGGAACTGGAAAAACATCTGATTCATAATCAAAACAAAACCGACCAGCATCAGGTTTTGTCAGCCTGAGCTGTAGCGTAGTTTGCAGTACTATCGGCTACTAAGCCATTAAGAAAAACAAGTATAACCTGATCAGACTTGACATTTCGCCCTGAAAACACACCTAATCATTAGAATTGAATGCTAGAAAGCCTGCCACAATCTGGCGGCATCATGCTGTGTCTCAAGACAAATCAGAAGGCCTGTCTAAACATGAAAATTTTTTCCACTTTATCATTATTCGTCAGCCTGGTGATTTTTCCATTAACGGTCATCGCTTTTGCAACTGAAGCTCAAGAAAAAACGAAAAGCCAGAAAGAGGAAACTGAGACCCAGCAAAAAGAAAAGTCAGAACAAGAGCCGAGCCGCCTTTTTGGCGACAGCGCGGCACTAACACAATCCCAGTCAAAAAAAACCGTGCAACAGCGCCTCGCTGACGCCGCCTTAGAGCGAACCAAGAACCTCGTCATCTATAACCCGCAATATTTCAAAATTCCATACCCCAATGGCGATGTCCCGGCCCATTTTGGCGTTTGCACGGACGTCATCATTCGAGCATATCGAGCCATTGGCATTGATTTGCAAAAAGATGTTCACCAGAAAATGGGCGGCGATAGAAACATTGCTCACCGCCGTGTCAAAGTGCTGGAAAAATTCTTCACGCGCTATGGCCGGAAATTACCTGTCACCGATAACCCCGCTGACTATAAACCCGGTGATATCGTCACCTACTATCTCGATAAAGCCATTTCCTCCCGCGATCATATCGCCATTGTCTCAGATAAGGTCGGCACCTCCGGTGCACCGATGATCATTCACAACATCGGCCTTGGACCAAAACTGGATGATGACCTGTTCAGCTTCAAAATCACCGGTCACTACCGTTATAATGGCTGAGTGAAATGATAAGAGAGAACTGATCAGCAAACAAATCAGTTCAAGAGTTCACTTTTTGTTCTTGCTGTAGCAGAGCTTTATTGTTACCCTCCGGAAACTAGTTCTGGCACTAACTATAAAACAACGTTGTGTTAGTGCGGAGCCAGAGCATTCGAATAGCCAAGACCACTCGCATAGAAAGTGGAAGAGGGGGGCAAACTATGTATGCTGAGGTCAAAACGGTAGCATTCATAGGAATAGAAGCGAAACCTGTCGATGTACAGGTACAGGTCGCGTCTGGTCTGCCCGCCTTTAACATTGTCGGCCTGGCTGACAAAGCTGTTGCTGAAAGCCGCGAAAGAGTCCGCGCCGCATTAAACGCGCTGGGCCTCGGACTGCCACCAAAACGCATCACCGTTAATCTCGCCCCGGCAGATCTGCCAAAAGTCGGCAGCCATTATGACTTGCCAATTGCCCTTGGTCTGATGGCTGCAACAGATGCCATCCCCAAAGAGATGTTGAGCGGCTTTGTGGTAATTGGCGAGCTTGCACTTGACGCAACCATAAGCCCCGTTGTTGGCGCGTTACCAGCCTCAATCGGTGCCAACCAGCAGGGTCTTGGAATAATTTGTCCGGCCAGTTGCGGGCCAGAAGCCGCCTGGGCCAGTGAAGATATGAACATCCTCGCCCCCGCCCATCTGCTGAGCCTCGTCAACCATTTCAAAGGCACCCAGCAACTCAGCCGGCCAAAACCAGAAATTCACCAGCAATCTCAGGAAGGACAACCTGATATCGCCGACATTAAAGGCCAGGAGGGAGCAAAACGAAGTCTTGAAATCGCCGCTGCCGGCGGCCATAACCTGCTGATGGCCGGGCCACCAGGCGCTGGCAAATCAATGCTGGCTTCAAGACTGCCCACCATCCTCCCAAAACTCTCTTCCAAAGAAATGCTGGAAGTTTCAATGATCCAGAGCCTTGCTGGTGAACTGATGGGCGGCAAGCTCAGTCAGAGCCGTCCCTTCCGCGCACCTCACCATTCAGCAACCATGGCCGCGCTGGTGGGCGGGGGTTCAAAGCCAAGGCCCGGCGAAGTTGCGTTAGCGCATCACGGTGTATTATTTCTGGATGAGCTGCCGGAATTTTCCGGTCAGGTGCTGGACGCTTTGCGCCAACCTCTTGAAACAGGAGAAACAGCGATTGCAAGGGCCAACCATCGCATCACTTATCCATCAAAAATTCAGCTTATTGCCGCCATGAACCCGTGCCGGTGCGGCAAAGCTTTTGAGCCAGGTTACGCCTGCTCAAAAGGAGCAAACTGTGCGGAGCGTTACCAGTCCCGAATTTCCGGGCCACTGCTGGATCGTATCGATCTGCAAATCGAGGTTCCGGCAGTGACAGCCCTTGATCTGCTGGATGAAACCCAGACAGAAACAAGCGCTACAGTAAGAGCACGCGTTCAGTCAGCAAGGGAAATACAAAGCAACCGTTTCAAAAAATTATGCGATGACCCGACTATGCTGAACGCCACATGCTCAGTGCCAATGCTTGAGCAGATCACCACGCCAGATGAAAGCGGCAAAGAGTTGCTGAAAAAAGCAGCCACGAAATTGCGGCTCTCAGCAAGAGGCTTTCACAAAGCTTTAAGAGTGGCCCGCACTCTGGCAGACCTCGAATTTTCTGAAACTGTTTCTCATGCACACATCGCCGAAGCCCTCTCATACAGAAGCTCTCAACAAGTACTTTAAGTCGTTATATGGTTAACCGGAAGTTTCATTGCGGCTTATACTGATAAATTAAAAAATTACATGCTAACTATATAAAATAAATACAATAAAAGTAATTAAATCTCAAAACTACTCTGGTTAACTATGGTTCAGTTTACCTGTCCAAAAATCAATAGTATCGAGTAGTGAACAGTGGCCATTCAAAACAATCAATCTCAGTCAGCACAATCAGATCAGCCTGAAAACACCAAAAAAGGTGATACCTCACTTATTCATGAGGTGCGGGAAAACTTATTCAGGGCCAGTCAAATGGCTGAACCATTTAATTTTTCAAGATTGATAGCAGGCAAAAACATCTCTCCTCTGTTACGCCTCGGCTTATCAGAACAAAGTGCAGCCAAACTGACCAGGGTGCTGGCCATGGGGCTGGTCGCGTCACTGTTCCTGACCTTTGCTGCCAGCATCATCACCCTGTTCATCGCCATCTCTTTATTTTTTATAACGCCAGAGTTAACAGCAGCCGCACTCATGCTGGCTTCGGGCACAGTTCTCAGCCTTTCAGCCTGGAGCCTTTATCGGCTGATTTTAAGAGAAGACAAAGATCTGGAAAACAACCAGTTGGTCGAGCAGCTAAACCAGCAGGTTGAACATTTCAGTGATGTGCAATGGGAATTAAGAGACAGCGAATCCCGTTATCGTGACCTGCTTGATTGTCAGAACGATATCATCATCCGCAGAGATAAAAACGGCGCGCTGACTTATAAAAACAGCGCCTTCACCAAACAGTTCGGCAACGCACTTGGTTCTGAAATCGGTTCAGAGTTTAAACCAAAAATTCTAGACGGAAATGAGACCCCACCTCTTGAATTTGAGCAGGGCCAGGGCCGTCGCCGCTACACGCAGCGCCTCGCAACACCGCTTGGTGTCAGGTGGTTCACATGGGAAGAATTTGCTATCCGTGATCGTGATCTGAACATCATCGAAATTCAGTCAATTGGCCGCGATGTAACAGAACAGCGCCAGGTTGAAGATGAATTGCAAAAAGCACGTGATCAGGCCCTTTCTGCAAGCCGTGCCAAGGGTCAGTTCCTGGCCACAATGAGCCATGAAATCAGAACCCCGATGAACGGCATTCTGGGCATGACCGGTCTGATGATGGACACGGAAATCACCGCAGAACAAAAAACCTATTGCCGGGCAATAAATTCATCAACCAAAAGCCTGCTTTCATTAATTGACCAGATCCTTGATTTTTCAAAAATTGAAGCCGGCAAGCTAGAGTTGGAAAACCAGTCGCTGGATATCAGAGAAATCGCCCAGTCAGTCATTGAACTTCTTGCCCCTCGTGCACATGACAAAAACCTGCAAATCAGCTGGTACATTGACCCAACTCTGCCTCAAACTCTGCAGGGTGATGAAGTCAGGTTGCGTCAGATTTTTACCAATCTAATTGGCAATGCCATAAAATTCACAGCCAGTGGCGGTGTAACGATAGATATTCTGGATAGTGAGAAAAAAGATTACGGGCCCGAATATTTTGCCAGACCAAGACCAGCAGGCAGACAAAAAATTCGCATCAAAGTCCGCGATACTGGCGTTGGAATTTCCAGAGCCGCCCAGAAAACCATCTTTTCAGAATTTGAACAAGGCGACAGCTCACATGCCCGCCGCTATGGCGGCACAGGCCTTGGCCTTTCAATCACCAAAAAAATCATCGAGAAAATGAACGGCTCAATCGAAGTCAGGTCCGAGCAGGATGAAGGAGCCGAATTTATCGTTGAAATCGAACTAAATCGGTCTAAAAACACCGGCCATCTCTATCAGTCATATCAATTGCCGGAACTGCCGCACCGGGTATTAATTGTTGGCTCGATCGAGCTTGAAATGAGAACAATTGCCCGCACATTAAACGCCTCTGGCATTACCTGTAATTACCGGGATGGCGCGGCTGCTTTAAAAGAACTGACCCATGCCGGCAAAACAGCACAACCCTACGATGTCCTGATTATGGATGCCGCCACCGCCAAAAACCGCGGACAGAAACTGATGAAAGAACTGGGCACTGAACTTGAAGCAAATAATAGCAAGATGCTGCCAAGGAAAATCGTTCTGATCGAAGCTTCAGAACGAGGTGAATTCCCAGGCCTTCACGCAAATGGGGTCGACGCTTACCTCACTCGTCCGGTAAGGGCTATCTCTCTGTTTGCCCGCATCAATACAGAATACAGCTCAACCATTCCAAGAGATATGCAGCAAACGGATGCGCCGCAAAGTAACGGCGATGAAGAATATTCTGATGAAACAGCCCCAACAATTCTGCTGGCTGAAGATAATGAGATTAACGCCCTGCTGGCGCGCACCATTCTGGAAAAACTCGGCGCAAAGGTCGATCATGTTACCAATGGTGAAGCCGCTTATGAACGTGTTAAACATCTCAATAAGCTTGGCCAGAAACTTGATTATATCCTGATGGATATTCACATGCCGGAAATGGATGGCTTTACAGCGACCAAAAAAATACGCTCCTATCTGGCGCGTTACAGCCGCTCTATATCAACCTGCCTGCCGATCATAGCATTGACAGCCAATGCCTTTGCTGAAGATAAAGAGCAATGCCTGAGAGCCGGTATGGATGATCATCTTGCAAAACCATTTGAACAGGATCAGTTGAAAGAAATCCTTGAAAAATGCAAACGCCAGCAACATGCCATTGAGTCTGAAAAACTGGTCATCGGCGCAAACTGACCCAGCCATTTATTGACCTCTTTATAAAGGCTGGTCTTCGTCGTCGGTAAGAATGCGGTTTGCGGCCCCGTCTAAGTCTTCGAACTGATTGTTTTTCAATGCCCAGAGAAACCCGAGCAGGCCAAGCCCACCAAGCAACAGCGCAACAGGGATTAAAAACAATAAATGGCTCATCGGTTCATCTCATTTTGTCGTTCCGGTTCAGCAGATGTAAGCGAAGCGCGTTCAGCGTCACCAGAATGGATGAAAGTGACATCGCAATGGCCGCGACAATCGGCGTTACAAACCCGGCCACAGCGACCGGTACGGCAATTAGGTTATAAACAACCGCAATGCCAAAATTCTGAGATATCAGCAATCTTGCGCTTCTGGCTAGCTTTATAAGTCTGGCTAAAGGCAGCAAGCTCTCCCGCATCAGGACAAAGTCTGCACTCACTTGCGCCACATCACTGGCTGATGAAAGCGAAAGCGAAACATAAGCAGCACTCAGGCTCGGGCCATCATTTATCCCATCCCCAACCATCAGAACTTTATGCCCAGTTCCTTCTAACCGCTCAATAAACTGACATTTCTGATCCGGCTTCATTTCAGCTCTATAATTTTCAATACCAAGCTTGTCAGATATCCTCATAACAGGAGTGCTTCTGTCACCAGAAAGCAAATACAAGCAAAGCTTTTGTTTGCGCAATTCCTGCAAAAGAGTTTCAACGCCCGGTCTTATCGCATCTTCAAAGATAAACTGGGCGCAAACCATTGAGCCACCCTCAGGTTGATAAGAAACCCAAAGCTCAAGCTCATCTGTCTGTTGGCTATGCTCTCTTTTCAGTAGGTTTTCAATGCCGCACCATTCAAAAGAGCCGAGCCGAACTTCAGAGCCTGCCCATTTTCCTCTTAATCCACTACCGGGGAATTCTTTTACATCAGCAACAGCCGGTAACGCCAACTGGTTCTCCTCCTTAGCAAACTTGAAAAGCGCCTTTGAAAGTGGATGCAGGCTATTTTCAGCAAGGGCTGCGGCAACAGGCAAAAGAAAATGGGCGTCATATTTCTGTTCTTTCAGCAAAGGAGAGCCAGTTGTTAAAGTACCTGTCTTATCAAACACGACAGTGTCAACCTCACTGAGCTTTTCCAGTGCCTGTCCATCCTTCATTAATATGCCCATACTGTGTGCAACAGAACTGGCAACCACCTGCACAACCGGAACCGCCAGCCCAAGCGCACAAGGGCAGGTGATGATCAGAACGGAAATCGCAATATAAAGCGCACTTTCAAAATTTGCCCCGGCAAACATCCATCCCAAAAATGTGAGCAAAGCCGCCAGATGCACCAGCGGCGCATATAAAGCGGCAGCACGATCTGCAAGCTGGCGGTAACGCGGCGCTCTTTCATTGGCGCTTTCCATCAGCCGGATAATGTCAGAAAGCAAAGTCTGCTCACCAACCGCCGTGACACGGATGGATAGTGGCCCGGTAAGATTAATCAACCCGGAAAAAACCTCATCACCCGAAGACTTTGTCTGAGGAATAGATTCGCCATTTAAAAGCGACCAGTCCACATCACTTGAGCCATCTGAAATTGTACCATCGACCGGGATGGTTTCCCCGGGGTGGATAAAAACTGACATCCCGGGTTTCACATCTTTTAATGGAAAAGGTGTCTTATTGTTGTGTTCATCAATCAGCATCACCTGCTCGGTTTTAAAAGCCAGCAAAGAACGCACCCCGGCAAAAGCTCGCCTGCGCATCATCTGGTCAAGTGTCCTGCCGATCAGCAGAAAGAACAGCAAAGTCAGTGCCGCATCAAAAAAAGCATGTTCGCCAAGTTGAATGGTTTCATAAAGGCTAAGCCCAGCGGCCAGAATCACCGCAAGTGAAATCGGCACATCCATGTTCAACTGCCCAGCCTTTAGCGCCTGAATAGCAGAGCGGAAAAATGGCCGCCCGGCAAAGGCGATGGCGGGTAGTGCTATCAGCGCTGAAAGCCAGTGGAATAATTCCCTTGTTGTGCCTTCCGCCCCGGACCAAACGGAAACTGAAAGCAGCATCACATTCGCCGCCGCAAACCCAGCCACACCGAGAGCCCATAATAAAGAGTGAAGCTCGGTTATGCTGGCATCTTCAGTCGTTTCACCCACCAGCACCGGCCGCGCCTGAAAGCCCAGTTGTTCGAGCTGCTCAAATAGCTCACGCCCTGAAATTCCCGCATCTTCTGGCCATACAAAACGCACAAGCCGTTCACTCAGATTAACCCTGACAGAACGCAAACCATCAAACTTGCCAAAGTGGTGCTCAATCTTTGTCATGCAACCGGCGCAATTCAAATTGGCAACAATAAATTCCAGGCTGGCCACACCGTTATTGTCATAGTGGATGAGATCAGAAAATTCATCTTTTGTAATTAGAGATTTATCTAAGCTGGTATCCGTGGTGTCACCCGGGCCGAGAAGTAAATGATCAGCATTTGTCTTCAGCATCTGCGTCTCCATCTTATTTCAAAATTGCCGCAGATTTTACAAAACGAAAATGCTGAATAAATTCATCAGCCATTTGCGGGCAAATGGCCTTCAGTTTTAACTCCCAGTTCCCTGGTGTCAGATTATGCACGGCAGAATATGTGCCATGGCCACTGGCAACAAATTTTAGCGCAACATCACTTCGTTCATGAACAGGCCGGCTGAGTAACCCGTTCACAGCACACCCCTCAGCAAATTTGCCAGATCGGGAGCGAGCTTCACGACCCTCACGGCTGAGCTGAAACAAAAACTCACCTTCTTTGTAGTCAAGCGTGCTATGCCACCCGCTTGCCAGTAAACCTTCTTGCCGGTTTTGCTCACTGTTAAATCTCTGGCTGGCGATATAGCCATTTTTCACCACGAGACCTGACCAGCTCTGACTGGCAAGATATGCCATGGTTAGATTCACAAGAATGATCACAGCAAAAAAACTGACCATCACAAGCGCCATATGCCGTCCGGTGAATTGAAAGTGGTTGTGTTCACTATGTTGATCAGTTTTCATGGTCGCCATGTAGCACCTGTTACTTTCTCGTTATAAAGTTGGTTTCAGTCACACGCCGTTCCCCGCGCGAAGGAATCTTGGCAACAAATTGAAAGGTTTGTGTTTGTTTAGGTAATGAGTTTGCGGGCATGGTCACAAAAACTTTCAAAACTTTAAGCTGGTCCGGGGCAAGTTCAAAACTCATGGTTTCTCCATTGCCGGTCACGAGACCATCTTGCTGGTTTGTCCGCATCTGCCCACCCGGCAGGCCTTCGATTGAAAAGCGCGCCATAAGTTTTTGGGGCACCATATTTAAGATCTTAACGGTATAACCGTTTCGAACAGACCCATCAGCCAGTCGCACTGCAATCGGGTTTCTGTCATGCAAAACATTCACATCCAGCCGGCTTCTGTTTGCCAGAACAAAAAGCATCAGCAAACCAATTGCGCACCATATAAAAGAATAGATGATGGTTCGTGGTCGCAACAGGATCGGCACTGAGCGAGGGGGGGCCTTCCCCGCTGCAGCCAGATCATAATCCCGAAGTGTTGCATAAGAAATCAGCCCGGTTGGCTTGCCTGTTTTCTCCATTACACTGTCACAGGCATCAATACAAAGCGCGCAGGTGATGCACTCCATCTGCTGTCCATCGCGAATATCAATGCCCATTGGGCACACAGCAACACACTTATTGCAGTCAATGCAATCTCCCAGCTCTAAGGTCCCGGGCAAGGAGGTATCTGCCAGTTTTTTCTGATGTCCGCCGCGTGGTTCGCCTCGATAATCATTATAGGTCACAACAAGACTGTCTTCATCAAGCATCGCCGCCTGAATTCTTGGCCAGGGGCACATATACGTGCAGACCTGCTCACGCATAAACCCGCCAAGCAGGTAAGTTGTCGCCGTTAAAATCAACACCGTCATATAAGCAATGGAAGACGCCTGAAGCGTGAAAAAATCAATTAGCAAAGTTGGCGCGTCAGCAAAATAAAATATCCACGCCCCGCCGGTTGAAAAAGCTATCAACAACCAGATCAGATGTTTGATCGATTTTTTCAAAAATTTTGAAATATCAAGCGGCGCTTTATCAAGCTTGATGCGGGCATTGCGGTCGCCCTCAACCGCCCTTTCAACAACAAGAAACAAATCAACCCAAACGGTTTGCGGGCAGGCATAACCACACCATGCCCGCCCCCAGACAGACGTGACAAGAAACAACCCCAGCCCTGCCATGATCAGCAATCCGGCAACATAAAAAAACTCCTGCGGCCAGATTTCGATAAAAAAGAAATAAAACCGCCTGTGAGCCAGATCGACCAGAACCGCCTGATCAGGGGCAAACTCCCCCCTGTCCCACCTGAGCCATGGCGTGATGTAATAAATCCCGAGCGTTACAAACATGATCAGCCATTTTAACTGGCGAAATTTACCCTCAACCCGTTTGGGGTAAATTTTTCCAGTGGCCTCAAACAGCTTTGTCTTGTTATTGACAGCCTGAACATCAAATTGCTCTATATCTGAGTTTAAGTTCATTGCCTTTTTTCCAAAGCCTATTCACCTCCGCCCAGAGAGTGAACGTAAAGCGCAAGTTGCTTGATGGTTACTTCGTCGAGCCGGTGAGTCCAGGCAGGCATCACAGCTTTCCTTGAATTAAAAATACTCTCGATAACGGTCCTTTTATCACCACCATAAAGCCAGATATGGTCATTAAGAGACGGCGCCCCTAAAGAACGATCCCCACCCCCGTCAGTACCGTGACAGGCAGCACAATTATCGGCAAAAATCTGAGCGCCGTTATCTGTGCCACCTGCCGTCTCCTCCCCGGAGTTCTCATGCACACCCATCTTATCTGCGGGTTTGGTTGCAAGGGATAAAACATAATCTGCAACAGCTTCAATCTCAGCCTGAGTAAGCATTTCATCCCGCCCAAAGGCTGGCATCTCAGAACTGCGCGTGTCATCATCAAGCTCAAAACGAACACCATGTTTTATGGTCTGGTGAATGTCCTCTAATTTCCCACCCCATAACCAGTCATCATCATTTAAATTGGGGTTTCCTTTCGAACCTTCCGCACCAGAACCATGGCACTGCACACAATTCACCTTAAAAGCTGCCTTGCCGCCCGCTAGCGCGAAGGCATGCAGGCTCTGGTCAGCTTTTATTTCAGCTAAACTGCTGGTCCTGATGTTTTCAATCTGCTGCGCCCTGGCTGATTGTGCATTTTTGAGAGCATCCTCAAGTTCAGCCCGTGAAGAATAGCCAAGCGTTCCTTTTGTGTTGGATGAGATCAGCGGAATAGCCGGATAAAAAATCATATATCCGATCGCCCAGATAATGGTGATATAAAACAAGATCAGCCACCAGCGCGGCATCGGCGTATCAAGCTCTCTGATACCGTCCCACTCATGCCCGGTCGTCTCTGTTCCTGTGGCCTGATCTATTTTTCTATTTGTCATGATCTTTTAACTCCTCGTCGAGGGGAATGCGGGCGTGGGTTTCATAAAATTCTTTAGAACCGGGGCGAAACGCAAAAATCACCACTCCTATAAAAACCAGCATCATATATAAAAGGCCCCAGCTATCTGCCATTTGACGTAAATAGGTATAAAGCTCCATCTCTTGCCTCCTATCTGAAATTGGCTTTGGCGTCATAGGTTGAAAAATCAACCAGCGTGCCAAGCATCTGCAAATAAGCGATGAGCGCGTCCATCTCTGTCAGCGTTTTCGGATCACCATCAAAGTCCCTGACCTGTGCTTTCGGGTATCGTGCCAAAACATCCTCAGCGCCATCAGCATCGGGGTTCGCTTGCGCAACAAGATCTTCAGCGCTTTTTTCAATCTGCTCATCAGTATATGGCACGCCGACGACCACATTCGCCTTCAGATGCGACGCAATATTCGGCACACTTAGTGGTCTCATCAGGTGCTTATATCCAGGCATCACAGAAGAGGGGACAACGCTTTGTGGGTCTTTCAGATGTTCCCTGTGCCATTCATCAGAATAACGCCCGCCAACACGGGCAAGGTCCGGCCCCGTCCTTTTTGAACCCCAGACAAACGGGTGATCATACATACTTTCAGCCGCGAGCGAATAGTGACCATAGCGCTCTACCTCATCCCGAAACGGGCGGATCATCTGGCTATGGCAAAGGTTGCAGCCCTCTCGTTTATAAATATTCGCACCCATCAGCTCGAGTGGTGAGTATGGCCGCATGCCTTTCACCTTCTCAATCGTGTTTTCGAGATAAAACGTTGGCGCAATTTCCACAATCCCACCGATAGAGACCACAATCAGGCTCAATACAAGTAGCAGGGTTCCGTTTTTTTCAATGATAGAATGGTTCATGTCTAATGCTCCTATGCCCCTACCGTAATGACCTGAGAAATCGGCTGATCAACTTTGACTTCCCCGCGGATCGTCCGCCAGATGTTGTAAACCATGATCAATCCACCAATCAGGAACAACAAACCTCCAATCGCCCTGAGGACATAGAACGGATGCATCTGCATTACCGTTTCAGCAAAGGAATAAACCAGAAACCCGTCAGCGTTATATTCGCGCCACATCAGCCCCTGCATGATTCCTGAGACCCACATAGAAGAGGCGTAAATCACAATGCCCATCATCGCGATCCAGAAATGCCAGTTCACAAGCTGTAGGCTGTAAAGCTCGCGCCGACCCCAGAGCTTCGGCACCAGGTAGTAAATCGCCCCGAAACTGATCAGTGCATTCCAACCAAGCGCACCAGAATGCACATGACCAATGGTCCAGTCAGTATAATGGCTAAGCGCATTGACAGACTTAATAGACATCAAAGGCCCTTCAAATGTCGCCATGCCATAAAAAGCGATAGACGCAACCATCATCCGCAAAATAGGGTCAGTCCGTAATTTGTCCCACGCACCAGATAGCGTCATCAGACCATTGATCATCCCGCCCCAGCTCGGCATCCACAACATGATGGAAAACACCATGCCAAGAGTCTGCGCCCAGTCAGGCAGAGCTGTATAATGCAGGTGATGCGGCCCCGCCCAGATATATAGAAAAATAACTGACCAGAAATGGATGATGGAAAGTCTGTAGGAATAAACCGGCCTGTTGGCCTGTTTGGGCACAAAGTAATACATCATGCCCAAAAATCCGGCGGTGAGAAAAAAGCCAACCGCATTGTGACCATACCACCACTGCACAAGCGCGCTCTGCACACCTGAAAAAGCTGAATAGCTGACAGAAGAGAAAGGAGAAACCGGAACCGCCAGACCGTTCACCACATGCAACATGGCCACCGTGACAATAAACCCGAGATAAAACCAGTTCGCGACATAAATATGCGGTTCCCGGCGTCTTAAAAGCGTAAAGAAGAACACAAGCAAATAAGAAACCCAGACAATCGTCAGCCAGATATCAACATACCATTCAGGCTCGGCATATTCTTTTGCCTGAGTTGAACCAAGCACATACCCCGTTGCCGCCAGCACAATAAACAGCTGATAGCCCCAGAACACAAACCACGCAAGAGGCTCAAACGCCAGCCTTGTTCTGCATGTACGCTGCACACAATAAAAACTGGTGGCGATCAGCGCATTACCGCCAAATGCAAATATCACAGCAGATGTATGCAGCGGCCGCAATCGGCCAAAGCTGGTCCATTCAAGGTCAAGGTTCAGAGAAGGAAAAGCCAGTTGGCTGGCAATCAACACCCCAACCAGAAATCCGACGATGCCCCAGAACAGCGTCGCGATCACACCATAACGAATGATCCCGTCAGAATATGTCGCCTCACCTTTTTCAGTCATTTGCTGAAAAGAAACCGTCCGCGCCAGATAGAGAATTAACAATCCACCGGCAGCGGCAAAAACAAGCATGTGAAAGCCGAAGATAAAATCCTCAGCCTGTGAAGACGCATATAAAGCCAGAATAACTGAAAACAAACTCGCAGCCAGAGCAAACATAGTGCTGAGAGGGTCCATCTGATACCTCCGATAAGTTCGGTCAAACAATTTCGGTCAAATAAAAAACAACAGCAAAACCCGCAAGCAGCTTCGATTAAATCCGCAGTTCAAAGAAACCCGGAAGTTAAGAGGAGCACGCAAATGAGTGAGTAATGGTCGTAATGAAATAGTAGGCGAGGGGGAGGTGCTATGAATTGATCTATATCAATTGCATGATAAAAAATTTAAAGTAAGGGGAATACCAGTGCTGAACAGCACGGCACGATGTATCGAAACAATCAGTTAAGAATGATCAATTAGTGCCCTGCTAAAACGGGCTATGACCAGCAATCTCTTCCATCTCCGGGCGATCCAGAATATGAATCTGGCGCTGATTTTCAATCGTAATCAGACCCTTTTGTTTAAGCAGCGAAAATTGCCGGCTAACGGTCTCAATCGTCAGGCCAAGAAAATCAGAAATCTCAGCCCTTGAGAGTTGCAGCTCAAACCGGTTTATATCGCTTTCAATATTCTGCAACTGGTTTGAATGATGCAGTCGTTTTGAAAACCCAATCAATAAGCCTGTCACCTTTTCAAGCGCAGACATCTGCCCGAGCATCAGCATCAATTCCCTTGCCTGATCAAGCTCATTTAGCGTGAGCTCAAACAACTTGTGTTCAAGCTTCGGCAGGCTGGATAAAAACCCGTTAAACAACTCTTTGGGAAAGGTGCAAACGGTCACATCAGTAAGCGCGATGGCAAATGAGGAATTGGTGTCTTTGAAAGCTCTGCCAATAAAATCAGGGGGAAACCCAAGCCCGATGGTTTGCTGGCGCCCATCCGGCAAAATCTTGGTCAGCTTAACAATACCGTTCTTAATGGTGGCATAATTCTGCAAAGGCTCTTCATCACAAAAAATCTGTTCACCAGCTTTATATTCACGTGTGCGAGTGATTTTTTGCAGTTTAATGAGCGACTCATTGTTTAATTCAGAACAAAGACCACAAGCTCTCACCTCGCAAACAAGACAGGTCGGATGCAACACATTGTCACCATCCTTGCTTTCACAATTCTGGCCAGAAATTTTCGGTTGTGCGGAATTGCTCTGCATAAAGCTCCCAAAAGTCTGAATTTAAAATAAACCGGTTTTTATAAATATAGCGATTTATGTCAATTCATCATAGGGGGTAAAGCATGAAAACTAATAAGATTGAGCCTCAGATTTCGGTTTTTTCTTCATGGTTTCCTGCAATTCACGCGGCACATATTTTTCATCATGCTTTGCAAGAATGGTCTTGGCTTGAAATTTTCCGTCGCCAATGAAAGCGCCTTCTGCGATCACTCCTTGCCCTTCCTTGAAAAGGTTTGGCAACAAGCCCGTATAAGTGACAGGTATTGAGTGACTGAAATCAGTGACCATGAAAGAAACGGTCAATCCATCTTCAAGCCGCTTGAGAGACCCGTTTTCAACCATACCGCCAATACGAAGCTTGTTAGCCCCCTTGGCTTTGCCCGCCATCACATCTGTCGGCGTGAGGAAAAACACCAGATTATCCCTGAAAGCAAAAGCCACAAGCCCAACACTAACCGAAAGCAGCGCCAAAGCACTGACAATCACCACCATACGTTTTTTTCTGGCTGTCATGAAAAGCTCCTATGCCGCTACTGATCGCGGTAAATTAATGTCATCCCAGATGATAGAAAGGCAGTTCACCAGTTCTGCAAGCATCTCACTTGTGTGCAATGGCCCAGGCGTGATGCGCAACCGCTCCGTGCCCCGCGGCACAGTCGGGAAATTAATTGGCTGAATATACATGTTAAATTGCCCAAGCAGTCTGTCAGAAACTTCCTTACACAGCACCGCATCACCCACCATAACCGGCACGATGTGCGTTTCAGAATGGATATAGGGAATGCCAGCCTGCGCTAGTAATCCTTTTAACTCACCAGCTCTCTGTTGCTGCAGGTCACGCTCTTTATTTGATTGTTTCAGATGCCTCACACTGGTCAGCGCACCAGCGGCCACAGCCGGTGGCAGCGTTGTGGTGAAAATAAACCCACTGGCATAAGAACGGATGGCGTCAATGGTTGAAGTTTTACCTGTAATATAACCGCCAATGACCCCAAACGCCTTGGCAAGCGTGCCCTGAATAATATCAATACGATCCATCAGTCCTTCACGCTCAGCAATGCCGCCGCCATGCGGCCCGTACATGCCAACCGCATGTACTTCATCAAGAAAAGTAAAGCAGTTATATTTGTCTGCCAGGTCAAGGATTTTTTCCATCGGGCTTATGTCCCCATCCATGGAATAAACACTTTCAAAGGCCAGAATTTTTGGCCGCGAAGGGTCAATGCTTTTCAGAATTTCTTCAAGATGCGCCAGATCATTATGTCTGAATATTTTCTTTTCAGCCTTGCCATGCAAAATCCCCTGGATCATTGACGCATGGTTCAGCTCATCAGAAATCATCACAACAGAAGGCAGCAATTTTGAAAGCGTACTAAGGGTCGATTCATTCGCAACATAACCGGAAGAAAACACCAGCCCCGCTTCCTTCTGATGCAGATCAGCCAGTTCCCGCTCAAGCGAAACGATAAGATGGTGATTGCCGGAAATATTCCGTGTGCCACCAGCGCCGGCCCCAAGCCGGTCAATGGCTTCTTTCATCGCTTCAATCACATCCTTGTTTTGCCCCATGCCAAGATAATCATTGCTGCACCAGACGGTGATGTCGCTTAATGGCTCAAGCGTATTGCGCGGGCACTTGCCATCAACACTGGTATAGCTGCCAAAATTGTAAGCTTTTGGAAACTGACCAGCCACACGTTCAAGGTCAAGAAAGACACGATAACGCCCCTCATCATGCAGTGACTTAATATGGTCTTCAAGGCATTGGTCATATTCAAACATAATAACTTCCTTATTTTGTAACCAGCTTTCAAACCGGCAGTGCCCTTTATTGAGAGGGATTGTTTTTCTGGGTCTTCGCCCGGTTCTTATCCAGTTCAGTCAGCAATTGCGTAACCGCTTCCATCGCCTTTGGGTTATCTTTGGCAATCTCTTTCAGTTTCACCAAAACTGTTCTGGATTGGTCAAATTTCTTTTCTCGAAGTAAGGCAAGAGATTTGTACCAAAGAGCTTCTGGTTTATCAGGTTCAACAACCAGAGCTTTTTCAAAATATTGTAACGCTTGCGACTGTTCTTCAGGTGTCTTGGAGTTAAAGTGAATTTCACCAAGCGCCATAAGAGCTGGCACATTGTCACTATTCGCCTTGGCGATGCCTTTATAAAGCGAGATCGATTCATCCCGCCTGCCAAGCACCAGAAACGAACGCGCCAGCATCAACTGTTCTTTAAGACTGCTGCCACCTGCTTTAACACGCTCTTCTAAGGCAGCAACCATTTTCTGAATGTCCGGCTGTCCTGGTGCTTTTTGAGCTTCCGCCTGTGTCAGTTGTCGTTGCACGTCCTGCCCGTTGAGGTGAAACACAAGACCAATCGTTGCAACAAAAATCGACGCGGCAAACCCCATCCCCCATAAAGGGTAGGCTTTTGGCTTATGTTTCGCTTTAGAGGCCCGCTTTTCACTTTCACTGCGGGCAAAGCGCAACCGTTCAAGCGCCCGCTTGGCGTCATAAACTACCTGCTCACGTTCAACAGCATGCGTTTCTTCAGAAATTTTCCCCTCAGCTAAGGCAAGGTCCAGATCATGCTGTTCTTTGACAAGCCGGTCTTTCTCATTTTCCCATTGAGTGGAAAGATCATTGGTCTCAAGCCCCGTTCCAAGCGAGCGGTCAGCACGCCGCTGCCATAACGGCAAAAGCATCACAAACAGCGTCAACGCCCCAAGCGCGATTATGCCAATTAAACTACTCATAGGCTGAGTTCCTCAATTTCACCCGGCGCCTCTTTACTTTTTGCCTGTTCCTCAAAACGTTGTTGCTCAGCTTTGGCGCTGGACCGTAAGTGCTGAACCAGAAACATAGCCCCAAGCAATGCCATAAACCCGGGAAAAATCCAGATCACCCAGTGCAATCCCTCAGCCGGTGGCTCCATTAAAATGTAATTTCCATACCTGTCTTTGAAATAGGTCAAAATCTGCTCGGTCGTTTCCCCGGCTGTGATTTTTTCTGCAATCAGCGTTTTCATTTCAACCGCCACATCCGCATGGCTGTCATAAACGCTTTCACCCTGGCAAACCGGGCAACGAAGCAGGCTGGCAATATTCCGCACTTGTCTTTCAAGCCGGCTCTCAACCTGCACTTTGGGTGCAGCAGTCTCAGCTTTGGCTGGATTCGCATCTTGCGCCTGCCCGGCAATAGGGGCAGACATCACAAATAAAGCAGCGATTATGATTTTTATGCTCACTCTCATTGGCGCACCTCTTTCTTAGAAGAGGCATCATCAGAAATAGATACAGCCCTTTGTTCGAGTGCGCCCGTCAGGCCAATGTTCTTTTCAACAATTTCAGGAGTTAACGCACCAATATGCTTGGCAACAATAATTCCCTTTTCATTGATAAAGAATGTCTCCGGCATACCATAAACACCATATTCAAGACCAAGCCGCCCCTGCCCATCAACCACAGAGGGGTAGGGGAAAAAGCCGCGCTGCTCCATAAAACCGATCGCCGCCTTTTTCGTGTCCTTGCTGTTCACACCAAGGAACTGAACCGGCTTACCAGTATATTTTTTCGCGCTTTCCAGCAGCACATGATGCTCATCACGGCAGGCCACACACCACGAAGCCCAGAAATTTAAAACAACCGCCGTGCCTTTAAAATCAGACAGACTGATTTCTTTATCCGCCCGCAATTGCTTCAGTTTAAAATCATAGGCCGGCTTGCCAATTAACGGCGAAGGAATAAAGCGGGTATCCCGCCCAAGGCCAGCCGCAAACATCACAAACATCAGGATCATCACCCCAATCAGGGCAAAGTGCCACCAGCGTATAACTATTTGTGTCTGCTCAGCCATCTATGCCAGCGCCTCTTTTGGTTGCGTTACAATCTTCGGCGCTTTTTTGGTCATGGCAAAAAACACGCCGAGTAAAACAATCAGCCAGCCAATCCAGATCCAGTTAACAAGCGGATTCCAGAACACCCTTGTGGTCACTTCTTCCTTGCCATGTTCGTTCCCAAGCACCACATAAAGATCACCCAGCATCGTCGAAAGAATGGAAGCTTCTGTTGTCACAGTACTGGTCACAGGATAGTGCCGTTTTGAAGGGGTGAGCGTGCCGGTTGTCCCATCATCTTTTTTCCACTCAAAAAAGGCCATCCGCTCAGTATAATTCGGCCCCTTTTGCGGCGTAATCGCTTTGTAGGTGAGAACATAAGGCCCGCTGATGACCTGGTCACCGGGTTTAAGTGTCACAGTCGCCTCCTCTTTGAAAAAGGCAGAACCAACCACACCAATAATCAGCACCAACGTACCAAGATGCACAATAAACCCGCCATAACGCCGCTGATTGTTCATCGCTAGGCTAGAAAGGCTGCGGCTCCAACTGCGCTCAGTCACCCGCATATTGGCCTTAACGGCAGCAATGATATCCATCATCGTCGCAGCAAACACAAAGCCAATTAAACCTATTGCCAGCATCGCGATGATGTCAGTCGCCCCTAGGAAATAAGCAATAATGGCAATCGCAACCGCCAGCCCGGCAGGCAGCGCAAACTGTTTGCGAAGTTTCGCAAAATTAGATTTGCGCCACGGAATAAGCGGCCCAAGCCCCATTAGCAAAACAATGCCAAGCATCAAAGGTGCCATCACCTTATTAAAATAAGGAGCTGCAACTGATACTCGCTCACCGGTTAATATTTCAATTGCCAGAGGATAAAGCGTGCCAGTCAGCACAATAACAGCTGCCGCAACAAACATCAGGTTATTATATAAAAGTGCAGATTCACGCGATACAAGATTGGAAACCTTGTGCGGCCCAACCAGCCGGTTGCCCCGCCAGATCAGCAGACCATAACTGATAACAGAAACAACGATCAAAAATCCGAGAATATAAGCACCCCGTCCCGGGTCAGCGGCGAATGAATGAACAGAGGTCAGCACACCCGAGCGCACAAGAAATGTACCAAGCAGGGAAAGACCAAAGGTCGTGATGATCAAAAACACATTCCATGTCTGAAACAGGTTGCGCTGATCTTGCGCCATAATCGAATGAAGAAAAGCGGTACCGGTTAGCCATGGCATCAGCGACGCGTTTTCAACCGGGTCCCACGCCCAGTATCCACCCCAGCCAAGCTCATAATAAGCCCAGTACCCGCCAAGCAAAATCCCGCTGGTTAAGGCAACCCATGCGAACAATGTCCAGCGTCTTGTAGTCACCACCCATTCCCGGCCAGATTGCCCCCGCGCCAGCGCGGCAATGGCAAACGCAAACGGCACTGAAAACGCAACATAGCCCATATAAAGCGTCGGCGGGTGAAACGCGAGGCCCGGGTCTTGTAGCAACGGGTTAAGGTCGCGCCCGTCAGGCATCGCAGGATGCACCTCAATAAACGGGTTAGAGAGAAACAGAATAAACACAAGAAAACCAAATTGCAGCCCAGCCAGCGTCATGATCACATAGGGCATGGAAAGCGGATGGCTCTTCCAGTGCACTAAAACGGCAATCGCTGTAAAACTGGCCAGAAACCAGAGCCACAACATCAATGACCCTTCATGCGCGCCCCACAATGCCGTTAGCCGGTACAGCAAAGGCAACTGGCTGTTGGAATTCTGCGCCACATAAAGAACGGAAAAGTCTTTAATCACAAAAGACCAGACAATCGTAAAACAGCCAAGCGTAATAAGAAGGGCATTTAAAATCATCGCATGGCGGGCTGAGTGCAAAAACGCCGGCGCACCGCGCTGCAGTGAAAGAAACGAAAGCACCACGGCGGCAACAGAAAGCACAAGCGCTATGCTTGTCGCGCCAAGCCCGATCTCTATAAGGCTTCCATTCATGCGTTTGCTCCTGTTAATTGCTTTAATTCAGCGGCCAGTTTTTCTATGCCGTCTTCAATTTCATCTAACGTCAGGGATGAATATCCCAAAATCAGTGCCTGTTCATATGGCTTGTCAGTCTGGCCAGAATAAGCCCCACCCGTCGAGGTGGTATAAAACCCGATGTTATGCTTTACCCGCATGTGTTTGGCAACCGATTTAGCCGTGCCATACTCTGGCGGCAGATGCCAGATAAGATGCAAGCCACCATCAAGCCCATCAAGTGCGATAGAGCCAAAATGTTTTTTTAGTAAAGAGACAATCAGATCGCGTTTTGCCATACATTTTTTACGCAGTTTACGCAAATGACGTTCATAAGCACCATTATCCATAAACTCAGCCATTGCCCCTTGCTCAAGCCAGGAAACACCTGAATTTGATAGGATTTTCAGTTTCATAAGCGGCCTGACCAACCCCTGGGGCACCACCAGATAGCCGATTTGCACACCAAGTGTTTTCGCAAAACTGCCGAGATAAACCACATTCCCCTGCGTGTCTAACCCTTTTAGGGCCGTCAGGGGCGAACCAACATAGCGAAACTCACTGGTTGATTCATCTTCAATAACAATTGTCTGAGCTTTCAAAGCCCATTCCAGAAGCTGCACCCGCCGGGCCAGCGACATGCCAACCCCAAGCGGGAAATGATGTGAAGGCGTCACATAAGCCATGCCGCCAATTTGGCGATCGGTCGGCAATTGTTCGGTTAGAATGCCCTCATCATCAACACCGATTTCAAATATCTCGGCGTCATAATGGCTGTATAAATCATGAAGCCCCGCCGGGCCGGGCAGTTCCATCAGTGCGGAGGTTCCTTTTTGGGCCAGCAGCAACTGGCACAACAAACTCCGCCCCTCTTGCGCATTGGAGACAATAATCACCTCATCAGGATTTGTCAGAATACCGCGCGCCGGCCCAAGATATTCAGCAATTGACCGCCTTAGCTCAAACATGCCCTGCAAATCAGGAGCCGGACCATAAATGGCTTCAGGCAGTGACAATAACCGGTTCACAATACGCCGCCAGCTGCGCAGCGGAAAAGCCCCACCATCCGGTAAATCAGGCCTGAAATCAATGTCAGCATCTAGCGCATGGTTTTCACGAACATCAGAATGGGAAGCGCTCTGTTCAGTTGTGATATCAGAACTGAAAGGCAAACAAGCGTCAGGAAGAACATCAGCTTCAGGCGTTTTCAGGCTGACAATCTCTGCCATCATTTGTTTGTTGTCATTGCGAGGCAGCTCTGCATTATCAGCATCAACCCCTGATGGAATGGCGTCACTAACAAACGTGCCAATCGAGCGCTTGCTCTCAATATAGCCTTCTGAAAGTAACCGGTCATAAGCAAGTACAACAGTATTGCGTGAAACACCAAGTTGCTCGCTTAAAGCACGTGTTGCAGGCAAGGCCGCACCAGAAGTTAGTTTGCCTTCAATAATCATCGCCCGCACCTGCTCAAACAGTTGCGCCTGCAAGGGGCGCCCTGCATTGGTATCCAGCGTCAAAGCCACATTGTCGGCAGCCTTATACATGAGATGATTAAACCCTTAAAATAGCCGGAAAGTTAATTTCCATCCGGTGCAGCAAACTGATCAGCCGGTACGTTCCGGTCTTTGATTTTATAATTTCAAATAATTTTTAATTCGGTCTTATGAGCCAGGTTTTCAGTGTCGTGATGCCAGAAATAGCCGGACAAAAGCCCAGGAATCTGCACGAAATCTGTATGCACATGAGCGCTAAATAACGACATAAAACGTGGACCCATAGAATTCAACAGATTTATACTAAAAATAAGACCACTTTCCAACCACTTTATAGGTCCACAAACCGAAATGGAACCATTTGTCGCATACCTTACAAAGATTTAATGTAAATCGAGATTTCTCGCTGTATATTAACCATAAGCTTGTTTATCGTGATGAAAACGGCAAATTCACAAAAATAAAGGCTGCCAGCCAACCTCAATGAGAAGGAAAAACCATGCAAATTCAATTTCTAATAGGGCGTATTTTTAAAAACATCGCCGCATGGGTTTTAACGCCTCTGTTGGCATTTTCCCTGAAATTTTTCAGCACACTGTTTGCGATTTCACTGTTAACGAACAGCGCAGCAATGGCGGCGGATACAACCCGGGTGGAATATAGCTGCAATGAAGGCATCCCGCTGATTGTTGAATTTATCAATACAAACACCACCTCAATCGCCATTATCTCACATGACAGCTCACCAAAAATCGTGCTTGAAAATGTCCGCTCTGGTTCAGGCGTAAGATACACTGATGGCAACTGGGTCTTGCATGTCAAAGGCGATACAGCTTTGGTTGGCACACAAGGGCAAACAGATGATCATTGCCGACGGGTCGCAAATAATCAACAACAACAGCATCACCAGCAGGCGATTACCTATCCAAGAATTGCCAAATCATGGGGCGGTATTGTGCGCGCCGGGCCCGGACAGCATTACAGAAAAAAAGCATCATTAAGAGAAGGCGAGCGCATCACCCTGCTTGGCCCAACCGGCGAAATGTTCCAGGATCGCCCATGGTTTAAAATTAAATACCGCGGCCGCATTGGTTATCATTGGGGCGGCATTGTCTGCTCAGTTGGCCAATATGTTGAAGGCACCTATCAAGTCTGTAACTGATCTGATTACCTGATCGACGATGATCTTCAGAAGAAAAACGATAAGGTGGGTGGGCAATCTAATTCTGCCCGCCCCTTTTTAATTTTCAATATTATAGAAAAAATCATCGCCTGATCCGACGATCAGCGGGTCAGGCGCTTCAGCTATCTGAGGATCTTTTTCCTCATAATCCATCTGACTTAAAACCAGCTTGATGGCATTCAGCCTGGCACGACGTTTGTCATTAGAAAAGATCACATTCCACGGCGTATCGGGTCTATGAGTTGCTTGAAACATCTGCTCTTTCACCCGTGTGTAGTCATCCCATTTGTGAACGGCTTCAAGGTCAATCGGCGATATTTTCCAGTGCTTTAACGGGTCATGACGCCTTTTATATAACCGGCGCAATTGCATCTCCTGGCCAATCGTCAGCCAGATCTTGAAAAAATGAATCCCGTCATTGACCAGCCGTTCTTCAAAATGCGGCACCTCTTTTAAAAAAAGATCATGCTGCTCATCAGTGCAAAACCCCATAACCGGCTCAACTCCCGCCCGGTTGTACCAAGAGCGATCAAACATCGAAATATCACCAGCAGTTGGCAAATGGCTGATATAGCGCTGAAAATACCATTGCCCCCGCTCAGCCTCGGTTGGTTTCGGTAGCGCAATCACATGCGCATGACGCGGGTTTAAATATTGTTGAAACCTCTGAATGGTCCCGCCTTTTCCGGCCGTATCCCGCCCTTCAAAAATTATGACAATTCGCTCACCGGTGGCAGCAATCGAGCGCTGCAGCTTTAAAAGCTCTATCTGTAGATGATACAGCTCAGCCTCATATTTGCGCCGCTTCATTTTCTTGACATAAGGGTAAGCCCCACTAGTAAATGCATGTTCATCTATCAGAGGGTCAAGAACAGGATCATCCAGATTAAAATTATTTATCGCGTCGCGCCGTTTTTTATCGCTCATAACAATCCCCCGGTTAACACATTTAACTATGTTAAAACATCATACTATCAGTTGCCAGAACAGCGCACGCGAAAACACGGATAAAACACAATTTTGATCTCGCCGTTAACATATAAATGAAATAGTTTCAGACTATAAAGTTGCGTTCAACTACAATATATATCACCAGACAGAATAGTTTCAGATGGGCGCTGTCAAAGCTCAGGCAAGCCAGTAAACAGCGGGCGTAACTGACACTTCAGGCAAAGCCACTTTGAATAGAGCTGACCTGGCGATCTGAACTTTGCTATAAGTTAAGATGGGATAACCCCCCTATGCTTAAAACAACCGATCAAAAGCCACTTCAAAGCCGCGCTGAAAACCAGTCAGGCTCAACCGGTAATGTTGAAACCACAACGGTAATGAGAACACTGATACAAAATCTATTGAACAGATCCCCTCTCACCTGGATGCTATTAGCAGCAGTCGCCATTATCTTTGGTCTGTTGAAGCAATATGCTGGCTGGTCCTGGTCGATGGTCACAGGCTCATTTGTCTGTTTTACTATTTTTCTTTTCTGGTACACAGCCACAGAGCCGGCAACAGGCAGCATAAGAAACAAGAAAAAAACCCGAAAAAAACTAAAAACCAGAGAAGAAATGGCAATCTGGGCCAAATTGATAGAATCGATTCCAGATCCGATCATTATCCTTGGCTCGCATAATAACGGGCCACAAAATAAATTGCTGTATGCAAACAAACAGGCGCAATCCATCTTCTCCATAAATAAGTTTGATCAGGATATCTCAGCCATTATCCGCAATCCTTATTTGCTTGAGGCCATCAATTCAGTTGCCGAAACAAAGGGACAGAAATACATCCAGCATACAGAACGAACCCCGATAGAGCGTCAATTTTCAGTCAACCTTGCATGGCTGCCAAAAGAAACAGGAGACAGAGGGCCGACAATTCTCGCCCATTTCAGAGACCTGACAGAGCAGGAGCGCCTCAATCGCATGCGGGCAGATTTTATCGCCAATGCCAGTCATGAGTTAAGAACACCGATCGCCTCACTCATGGGATTCATTGAAACGCTCCAGGGCCCGGCCCGCAATGATGAAGTCGCAAGAGATCGTTTTCTGGCCATTATGGCCTCACAAGGCAAACGCATGACAAGCCTGGTTGATGATTTGCTGTCGTTAAGCCGTGTTGAAATGAACGCTCATAAAATCCCCAATGATGAAATCGACCTCGTCTCATTGCTGCGCAGCACAGTAGATGTCCTCTCCCCTCTGGCAAAAGAGCAGAACATTCGTCTCGAATTAATCCAGCCGGAAGACCCCTTTGTGGCCTACGGAGAGAGAAACGAGTTGGCACAGGTGTTTCAAAACCTGGTCCACAACGCGATAAAATATGGCCGTGAAGATGGTTACGTCCGCATCTCTTTTAAAAATGCTGAGTTTGACAAAAACCGCCAGCAAAAAGTCTGTGTTGAAATAAAAGATAACGGCCTTGGCATAGAGGCCCACCACATACCCCGCCTGACAGAACGCTTTTACCGTGTCGACGTTGAAGAAAGCCGCGAAAAAGGCGGCACCGGTCTTGGATTAGCGATTGTAAAACATATCATCACCCACCACAGGGGCGAGCTGAAAATCACCTCAGACCACGGCAGTGGCTCCACATTTTCAGTATTATTGCCCAAAGCCTAGAACACTAGGTGAACATGGCCAATTAACCGCTGTTTAATTTTACAATCAAGCCACTGTGGATAAATAATTAAATAAAAACAATAAGATAGTCTGTCATAAAACGTTAGCACTAGTGTCATAAAACAGCAAACCATAGCCAATAGGTTTGGGGCGTGAACTCGGTTAGTTAACGAACACAGTTGCCGGGCCAGCGCTAGAAAATGAATCAGATCAATATCAGGGAGTTCCCCCGTGAAACAAGTTATGACACTTACAGCGACTACAGTTTTGGCTGTATCGTTATTCTCAGGCGCAGCTGTTGCGCGTGATCAGATCCGCATCGTCGGATCTTCTACTGTATTCCCATTTGCGACTGCAGTAGCCGAGCAATTCGGTAAAAACCCGAATTTTAAAACTCCAGTGGTTGAATCAACTGGCTCAGGTGGCGGCATGAAGCTTTTCTGTGCTGGTGTTGGTGTTGACCATCCTGATGTAACAAATGCATCTCGCCGTATTAAGAAAAAAGAATTTGAAGGTTGCATTAAAAACGGTGTGACACCAGTTGAAGTTAAAATCGGCTTTGACGGCATCGTTCTTGCGAATTCAAAGAAAACTTCAAAAATGACGTTGACAAAGAAGACTGTCTTCCTTGCTCTGGCTAAATATGTTCCAGATCCAAAGAATGAAGGCAAGCTGATCGAAAACCCATATAAAAAATGGTCAGATATCGATGCGTCTTTGCCAAACACAAAAATCGAAGTTCTTGGCCCTCCCCCAACCTCTGGCACACGTGACGCTTTCGTTGAGCTTGCCATGGAAGGTGGAGCTAAGAAAGTCGGTTGGTTAAAAACTCTTCGCGGTGCAAAAGCTGGCTCAGACGAGTATAAAGCTTCTGTAAAAAATCTTGATAAAGCTCTTTACATGAAAGACGGTAAAGAAGTTAAAGGTAAGAGCGTATTCAAAAAGATCGCTCACTCAATGCGTGAAGATGGTCACTTCATCGAAGCCGGTGAAAATGACAACCTGATCATTCAGAAGCTTGAAGCTAACGCAAATGCAGTTGGTATCTTTGGTTTCTCATTCCTTGATCAAAACGCTGACAAAGTTCAAGGCGCAACTGTTGATGGTGCAACCCCAACATTTGAAAATATCGCCAGCGGAAAATACGGCGTGTCTCGCTCATTGTTCTTCTACATCAAGAAAGAGCACATCGGCACAGTTCCAGGTATCGCAGAATATGCAGCTGAATTTACAGCTGACAAAACCTGGGGTGATGATGGCTATCTTGTAGACAAAGGCCTGATCCCGCTTCCAAAAGCTGATCGCGCTAAATTTGCAAAAGACGTATCTTCACTAACACCACTTACAATGTAATTAAACATTGAGTTCAGTGTGGCGGCCCGCCCGCGGGTCGCCACGCACACTTTATCTGATGCCTGAGAAAAATCAGACATTTGCTAAAGTGTGAAGGCGTTAAGTTCGCCAGATAATTAATGAAAATCAGCAACTTAATATGCTGAAAAAACAATCTTGGTGTAGGTGGTTATCTTATGCAGTTGCTAACCGATTTTTTCTCAGGGCTCCTTGGCCTGATCATATCTCCACTAGGAGTAATTTTGCTTCTTTCAGCTTTGGCGTATTATTTCGCACTGAAAAAATCTTCAGGGTTTTATGCAGAACATGGCAGGGAAGTTCATTCCCTTCCCTTTTATAATGCGTCTTATGTGGCCCTTTCCATTTTCTTGCCTGCCGCAGTCTTTCTACTGATATTTAGCATTGTGGCGCCGATGGTTTATCAGAGCATGGTGGAAACCACCTATCAAAACCATCTGCAATCACTTACAGATTTTCAGCAATCAAATTTTATCAATAATGTTTTCGCACTGACTACAGGAAATATCACCTCAAAATCTTCAGAGATGATCACTGAAGCCAGTCAGTATCTCACCTCATTAATGAATGTAGGACAGTATGTCCGCTGGTTCGGTACCATCGGTTTTGCTGCGATCTTCGGTTTTCTTGCATATAGGGCAGTAAACCCGCGCCTGAGGGCGCGAAATCGGGTGGAGATTATCATCAAAACTCTACTTATCATCTGTTCAATTATCGCCATTCTGACCACAATCGGCATTGTCCTTTCTCTCGTGTTTGAAAGCCTCCGCTTTTTTCAAAAAGTTCCGATTACAGAATTTTTATTCGGCATGCATTGGAGCCCTCAAACTTCAATCAGACCAGGCCAGGTTAGTGCTGAAGGTTCATTCGCTGCCCTCCCTCTGATTGCCGGCACCATGCTGATTACTTTTATTGCCATGTTGGTGGCAGGACCAATCGGATTGATGTCAGCCATTTATCTGTCAGATTATGCAAGCCCTAAATTCCGCTCAATTGCCAAGCCAGTTCTTGAAATTCTGGCAGGTATCCCAACCGTGGTATACGGCTTTTTCGCCGCCCTTACTGTCGCACCACTCATTAGAGGCTGGGGCGAAAGTATAGGTTTAAGCGTTTCTTCTGAAAGCGCTCTCGCTGCCGGTCTCGTCATGGGCATCATGATTATCCCGCTGGTTTCATCGCTTTCGGATGATGTGATCAACTCAGTCCCCCAAGCCATGCGCGACGGATCATACGGATTGGGTGCAACAAAATCTGAAACAATCAGACAAGTTGTTCTGCCAGCCGCTCTGCCAGGCATTGTTTCTGCAATGCTTTTGGCAGTCAGCCGCGCAATCGGCGAAACAATGATCGTTGTTATGGCTGCCGGTCTGGCCGCTAATTTAACGATCAATCCGCTTGAAGCGGTCACGACTGTAACAGTTCAGATTGTCACACTGCTGGTGGGCGATCAGGAATTTGACTCGGCCAAAACTCTTGCAGCTTTTGCTTTGGGATTGCTGCTCTTCGTCATAACACTAACCCTCAATGTGATCGCACTAAGAGTGGTTCAAAAATATAGAGAGCAATATGAGTAGAAATATTCTAGAAGAAAACGACCCAACATCTAAAGCAAAAATCCATACCAGCCAGCAAGCAAAAAAACGTTTGCAGAAACGGTATGCAAAAGAAAAACGCTTCAGATTAATTGGCCTTGGTGCTGTGTTGGTTGCCGGCTTGTTTTTGGCAGTGTTGTTAGCAACAATTATCGTTGATGCCATACCGGTTCTTCGTCAACATTCTGTGACTGTAACGGTCCCGCTTAACGCTGAGGAAATTGACCCTGAAGGCAAGCGGACAGCTGCATCTGTGAGCGGCGCTAATTATGGCGGTCTCATCAAGGATTTCTTGCGGGAAAAATACCCGAATGTAACCTCGCGCCGTGAGAAAAAAGCGCTTTATGGTATCATCAGCTCCAGCGCCAACCTCACCATTCAAGAACAGGTGATGGCGAACCCCCAATTGGTGGGCAAGCCCTTGCAAAGTGAAGTTCTGCTCTCAGATTATGCAGATCTTTATTTCAAAGGTTCTGTCTCAGATAAATCAAAGATTGAAACAGCAGGCATCGCCAGCCCGGTCGGAACTGAAGGCGAAGTAAAAATTCTTTCAACTTCGAATGATTTCGGCAAATTGCTAACCGAAGTTAAGCAGGGCCTGACAGTTCAATTAAAAGAAATTGAGCGCAACATTGCAGGTCAAAATCGTGTTCTAACTCGTTTGCAGCAGCGTAAAACCGCAATCGAACAAAGTTTGACTTCCGCAAGTGAAACCGAAAAAGCAGAATTGCAGAAACGCCTTGATCAGATTGAGAAAGACAAGGCTGCTGCTGAAAATCTTATAGGGCAGAACAACGACAAAGCTGCTGACCTCAAATCGCGGATTTCAACAGCTGGGAACTCACTTGCAGTTGATCGCGATATATCCAGTTACATTATCTCCATTAATGGCGGTAAGGTCAAAGTGAAGCAGGTCTCGAATACAGAGATTATCGGTGAAGCTATATTGCCGCTATCTTCAGAGCAGGATAGCCAAAACGGCCAGTGGGAGATTACCAAAATCTCACCTCCTGAAAGCGAGCGTCAGATTTCAGATAAGGAAATTATCTGGCTTGATCAACTACAAGCCGAAGGCCTGGTCAAAAATCATTTCAACACACAGTTCTTTACAGCTGGCGCTAGCCGCGAGGCCGAGGTTGCCGGTATCTGGGGCGCCGTAGTTGGTACCTTCTACACAATGCTCATCACAATGGCGCTATCTTTTCCAATAGGAGTGGGAGCAGCCATTTACCTTGAAGAGTTTGCACCAAAAAATAGAATTACAGATTTAATTGAAGTCAACATCAACAACCTGGCTGCTGTGCCATCCATTGTGTTTGGTCTGCTGGGTCTGGCCATGTTCCTTAATATCTTCGGTATGCCCCGCTCAGCCCCGTTAGTCGGTGGTATGGTGCTGGCATTGATGACCTTACCAACCATCATCATCGCTAGCCGCGCCGCCCTAAAAGCCGTCCCCCCCTCAATCAAAGAAGCAGCGCTCGGTATTGGTGCATCTCATATGCAAGCCGTGTTTCATCATAATCTGCCTCTGGCAATGCCCGGAATTCTAACAGGTTCAATCATTGGCATGGCCCAGGCACTGGGTGAAACCGCGCCGCTATTGATGATTGGCATGGTTGCATTTATTGTAGACATTCCTGGCGCTACAGGTTTCGCGCAAGGCTTTACTGATCCTGCAACTGTTTTACCTGTGCAGATTTATATGTGGGCTGATTTCCCTGAGAAATTATTCCAGCAAAAAACAGCCGCGGCCATTGTAGTTCTTCTGATGTTCCTTGTCGCTATGAATGCGATTGCAATTTTCCTCAGAAAGAAATTCGAGCGCAGATGGTAGAAGAAACAAAGTATAGCGGGAAAGTCTCACAACAGATTTTCAAGAAAGGTTTCCAGGTGATATAATGGAAGTACAGTCAGCAGTGAAAGATAAAGTAGAGCAAGATAAAGCAATGGCATTAAAGGAAGAAACGGCTAAAACTGCTGCAAATACAGCAGCAAAGACTGTTAAAATGTCAGGCAAAGATGTCTGTGTTTACTACGGTGAAAAACAGGCATTGTTTGATGTAAACCTCGACATCCTTGAAAACAGTGTGACCTCCCTGATCGGCCCTTCTGGTTGCGGCAAGTCGACTTTTCTTCGCTGTCTCAATCGTATGAACGACGTCATTGATATCTGCCGGGTGACAGGCGAGATTACACTTGAAGGTGATGATATTTACGATCCGAGCCTTGATGTGGTTGAACTTCGTGCCCGCGTGGGTATGGTTTTTCAAAAACCAAACCCTTTCCCAAAAAGTATTTACGATAACGTCGCATATGGCCCTCGAATTCACGGTATAACTGCTGACCGTACTGAGCTGGATGAACTGGTTGAAAGTAGCCTTCAGAAAGCTGGTCTTTGGAACGAAGTTAAAGATCGTGTTGCAGAATCTGGCACCGGCCTTTCAGGTGGTCAGCAACAAAGGCTTTGTATTGCCCGCGCAATTGCTACCAAACCCGATGTCATCCTGATGGATGAACCCTGTTCGGCCCTTGACCCGATCGCAACCGCCACCATTGAAGAACTGATTGACGAGCTTCGTGCCAATTACACGATCGTCATCGTCACACACTCAATGCAACAGGCAGCGCGGGTTTCTCAACGCACCGCGTTTTTCCACTTAGGAAAAATTATCGAGGAAGGTGAAACAACTCAAATATTCACCAACCCACAAGATGAAAAAACTCAGGATTATATAACCGGCCGCTTTGGCTAAGATTAGGACAGATTGAATGAGCACCGAGCATATTGTAACGTCTTATGAAGATGAACTGGCCAGCCTGGATAATAAAATCGCCCAGATGGGTGGCCTGACAGAACACCTCATCGCTGATGCATTTGACGCCCTCAGCAAGAGAGATGCAGAACTGGCCGTAAAGGTCATTTCAGATGATGATAAAATCGACCAGTTCGAACTTGATATTGAAGAACAGGCCATCGCCATGATAGCCCGTCGTCAGCCAATGGCATTAGATTTGCGCCAGATCATGGTTGCCATCAAAATCACTTCTGATCTTGAGCGCATCGGTGACCTTGGTAAAAACATGGCCAAACGCGTGTTGAGCATCCACTCAGAACGCCACCCCGCCCAGCTTATGCACGGCATGAGAAGCATGCAGGAGCTTGCCCTTGGTCAGCTGAAAGATGTGCTGGATTCATACGCCGAGCGTAACACCAACAAAGCCCTGGCTGTATGGCGCGGCGATGAAGAGATTGACGCAATTTACAACTCTCTGTTCCGTGAATTGCTCACCTATATGATGGAAGATCCACGCAATATCGGTCTTTGCACGCATTTGTTATTTTGCGCCAAAAATCTTGAGCGCATCGGTGACCATACAACCAACATAGCTGAAAATGTTCACTATCTGGTGCTCGGCAATCCGATACAGGAAGAGCGCCCGAAAGGTGACAAAACATCACAAATGCTGGTTAATCACGATGATCAGGATTAAAGCAAAACAAGGATAAATCTGCTAAACTGTTGCAAAGAACTAACAGGAACCACAAATGAATGCCAAAATCTTAGTGGTAGAGGATGAAGAGCCGCTGGCCCTTCTCCTGCAGTATAATCTTGAATCAGAAGGTTTCAGTGTCGACATCATTTCACATGGTGATGATGTCGAACTGGCCGTTCTGGAAAGCCAGCCAAATCTTATCCTGATGGATTGGATGTTGCCTGGTGTTTCAGGGCTTGAGCTTTGCCGCCGCGTCAGAACAAATAACAAAAGCTGCAACATCCCCATCATCCTGCTCACAGCCCGCGGCGAAGAAACTGATCGCATCAGAGGCTTGAGTACCGGCGCGGATGATTATGTCACCAAACCATTTTCTGTCCCCGAGCTGATAGCAAGAGTAAAGGCGGTTCTGCGCCGCGCCAACCCTGAAAGCATCGCTGATGTGTTAACGGTTGGTGATGTTGAACTGGACAGAAGCGCCTATAAAGTGCGCCGCGGCCCAAGAGATGTGCGCCTTGGCCCAACTGAGTTCAGATTGCTGGAATTCCTGATGGAAAGCCCGGGCCGGGTTTATAGCCGCAGCCAGTTGCTCGATAGCGTCTGGGGCCAGAATGTCTATGTTGATGAACGCACAGTTGATGTCCATATCGGCCGGCTTAGAAAAGCCCTTAATCGCGGCAAGGAACAAGACCCGATCCGCACAGTAAGAGGCGCCGGCTATTCCATATCAGAACATAGCGAAGCGATGCAAATGCGCTAAATAAAATTATTTAGCCATTAATGAATGCCTTCGAATTGTTGCCAACCAGTTGAAATAGCGTAGATTTCTCAGATCTGCGATAACCTCCCCCTCACAGATTTGTGAAAACATCTGATATGCATATAATGAGTTTCATGCCTATATTACGTCTAAGAGATTAAAGACGTTAAAGGTAATAACTTATGAGACTATCAAGAAGGCTATTCTTAACAGCAAGCTTAACCACCCTGATGGGCTCCGCATTGGGAGGCATTCGTTTTATGGAAAATGACGCTAAAGCAGACACAAAAATAACCCCCATTACCAAAACAGATGCAGAATGGCGCAAGCTCCTTTCAACTGAGCAATATTATGTGCTGCGCAAAGAAGGCACAGAACGCCCCGGCTCAAGCCCTTTCAATAATGAAAAACGCGATGGGACTTATCATTGCGCCGGCTGCGCTTTGCCGCTGTTTGATGCCAAAACAAAATTTGAAAGTGGCACCGGCTGGCCAAGTTTTTATGACCATTTGCCAGATGCTATCGGCACAAAAACCGATTTCTGGGTTGGCTACCCGCGCACGGAATACCACTGTGCCCGTTGTGGCGGTCACCAGGGCCATGTGTTTAAAGATGGGCCCGAACCAACAGGCCTTCGCTATTGCAACAATGGCATCGCCCTGAAGTTTAAACCAGCCGAAGCATCTTGAATGTAACTTTATGCTATAAATAAAAACCGCCCTTTGCAGAATTAGCGAAGGGCGGTTTTTATTTTCAATTATCCCACGCTGGCTCAGGCTATAAAAATATACCCAAGCAATACGGCCCCAAGCAGCAGACGATAAATCACAAATGGCAGCATCGTCATCCGCCGCAGCAACGCCATCATGAACCAGATTGAAAACAGCGCGGTAAGAAAAGAAAGCACACCAACAAAAATCGCATCACTCTGCAAGGAAGCATCACCGGATTTATAAAGCTCATAAATCGTTCCAAGCCCAAGCCCTAAGATAGAAGGGATCGCCAGCAGCATTGAAAACCGTGCCGCCTCAACCCGTTCAAATTCGAGATATCTCGCAGCAGACATCGTCACACCGGAACGCGATGCCCCCGGAATGAGCGCAATCACCTGCATCATACCGACAAACAAAGCATCCTTGATGGTCACATCTTCAAGTTTACGCTTTAACGGCGGGTGCACATCACACCACCAAAGTACAAGTGCAAAAATAATATTAGCAAAAGCAATCACTTCAAGAGTGCGCAATTGCTTGTAAACACCGGACTTCAGCATGATAAACCCGATGATCATCAGCGGAATGCTCGCAACCACAAGAAACAACAGAAGCTTCACTTCCCTGTTCATCCTGAAACATAACAGATCAACCGAAGCTTTCAGCAGCATCACAATGTCACGCCAGAAATAGATAAGCACGGCAAACAGGCTGCCAAAATGCACTGCCACATCAATCAACGGCCCCTGATCCTGCCAGTTAGTCAGCAAGTGGACCAGATTAAGGTGCCCTGAAGAACTGACCGGCCAGAACTCAGTTAAACCCTGAATGATCGACAAAATCAGCAATTGTTCAATTGGCATAAAAAACTCCATTCACACTTTTCGTTATAAAGGCCGTGCTACCCAAAAAAAAACCTGCTTAAAAGTCCGAAGAGGAGCCAGAATAACAGCCTGAAAAAGGGCGGGTAAAAATATATAATGTCTGTTTTTCGACATGAATTTTGAGTATTCCATCTGAACGCGTTAAGCAAGCCATTAATTATCAACCCCAAAAAGCATAAAGGGTCGGATTTCGAACAACATTTGTTGTCTCTATCCCTTGATTCCCAAGTGACAAAATCGAGCCCTGCTTGTTAAGTCTTGATAATATCTATATTTTGTCCTGATGCCAGATACCTTAAGGAGCAAACTATATGGGTCAACTCATACATTTTTCAATCTGTCCCTTCTCTAGGACAGCCAGATTGTTATTGGCTGAGTATGGCATAGATGCGTCACTGGCAGAAGAAAAGCCATGGGAATGGCGCGCCCCGTTTCTGGCTGTCAATCCGGGCGGCAACTTACCGGTTTTACTATTGGACAATGCCGCCATATGCGGCATCACACCAATAACCGAATATCTGTTTGAAACAAATCCTTTCGCAGCAGACAACGTCGTCCCCGAGCTATACCCCGAAGAACCTCTCGCCAAAGCCGAAACCAGACGCATGTCAGACTGGTTCCACCAGAAATTCCATGCCGAAGTCTGGTCATATCTGGCCTATGAACGTATTGAAAATCCTTTTGTCCACCGTCACCCGCCAAACCCTGAGGCCATTCGCGCTGCCATGGCGAACATGCACAATCACATGGCCTATCTCAGCCGCCTGCTTGAAGAACGCTACTGGATCGGCGGAGACTATATGAGCATGGCAGACCTGGCAGCAGCCGCTCATCTTTCATGTCTTGATTTTTTAGGAGACATCACCTGGGAAAAGGCACCACTTGTCAAAAACTGGTACGCACGAATTAAATCGCGTCCAAGCTTCCGCCCCATATTAAAAGACAGCTTCCCCGGCATCGTTCCCCCCGCCCACTATACCAATCTTGATTTTTAAATTGCAGGCTCACCCCCTACAACATGCTATAATGCTGAATAACAATTAAAGGACATTTCTCAGGATTAACGCTCGCACCAGATGACCAATACATCCCTGAAATCCGAGTTAAAATTAAAAGCCATCGAACTTGGCTTTGACCTGGTTGGCATCACCGGGAAAGAACTACCCTTGCGCAATCAACAGGCCTTCACATCTTTTCTGGAAGCCGGCTGGCATGGCGACATGGGCTGGATGGAGGCCAAAAAAACACGGCGCCTGACACCTCAAAATCTCTGGCCGGAAACACAATCCATCATCATGCTGGCCATGAATTACGGGCCAGAAGAAAACCCTCTCCCCAAACTTGAGCAAACCTCAAAAGGCGTTATCTCCGTCTATGCGGGCGGCAAGGATTATCACGATATCGTCAAAAAAAAACTGAAAGCACTGGCCCGCTGGTTTGTTGCTGAAACAAGCGCCGAGGTTAAAGTCTTTGTCGATACCGCCCCGGTGATGGAAAAACCGCTCGCCCAGCTGGCGGGCATTGGCTGGCAGGGCAAACACACCAATCTTGTCAGCCGCGACCTTGGCTCATGGACCTTTCTTGGTGCCATATTCACAACCCACTCGTTAGTTCCGGATGCAGCTGAAATTGACCATTGCGGTAATTGCCAGGCCTGTCTGACAATCTGCCCAACCAACGCATTCCCGGCCCCCTATAAACTTGATGCAAGACGATGTATCAGCTACCTGACAATCGAACATAATGGCCCGATTCCAAAAGAGCTGAGACCCAAAATTGGCAACAGGATCTATGGCTGCGATGATTGCCTCGCCATTTGCCCCTGGAATAAATTTGCAAGAACTGCGAACGAGACCAGATTTCTGGCACGAGAAGAAACTGACACGCCCGCGCTAAAACAATTACTGAAGTTAAACGACACCACATTCAGGACTAAATTTGCCGGCACACCGATTAAACGCTCAGGCCTGAACCGGTTTCTGCGCAATTGCCTCATAGCAGCCGGTAATTCTAACGATGCTGAGCTATTGGAAAATGTCGAACCCCACCTTAATGCAACGGAGCCAATGGTGCGTGCCTCAGCAATATGGGCCTTTGGCCGTCTTGCAAATAAGGAAACTTATCAGGCAAAAAAAATTCAATACTTGAAAACCGAACAAGACCCCGCCATCATAAAAGAATGGCACGATACACCGGCGCAACCAGCAAATGGAGTTGAAAATGAATAAGAAAAACAATCTGTTATTGCTAGGTGCCGGATACACAGCCAAAACAATGATGCGGAATTACCCGGCAGAACATATGTGGGGCACCACCAGAGAAGAAGAAAAAAAATCTGAGATCCTTGAGGCAGGCGCTGAAGAAGTCATTATCTTTAATGGCCACGAACCGGCGGCAGAATTAAAAGAATTACTCAGGAAAGCTGAAAACATTCTCATCTCAATCAGCCCCGATGAAAATGGTGACCGCATCCTCGCTCATCATAAAGAAGACCTCGTCGAAAATGAGAATCTGCGATGGCTTGGTTATCTCTCAACTGTCGGTGTTTATGGCAATCATGATGGCGCCTGGGTAGATGAAACATCAGAAACCAACCCCGGCTCTGAGCGATCGTCGTGGCGAAAAAAAGCCGAAGACCAGTGGCTTGAGCTATATGAAACCAGATCCCTCCCGGTACATATATTTCGCCTGCCGGGCATTTATGGCAAGGGTCGCGGCCCGGTCTCTAAAATAAAATCAGGCACAGCAAGGCGCATACATAAAGAAGGTCAGGTATTTAACCGCGCTCATGTGGAAGATATCGCGGCCGCTCTGGAAGCCTCGTGCCAAAACCCGAATCCGGGCCGGGTTTACAATATCGCGGATGATGAACCCGCCCCGCCTCAGGATGTCCTTGCTTACGCAGCCGAACTGATCGGCGTTGAAACCCCGCCCTTAATCGAATTTGAAGACGCTGACTTTTCACCAATGGCCAAAAGTTTTTACAATGACAACAAACGCGTTTCAAACAAGCGCATGAAAGAAGAGCTTGGCGTGAAGCTAAAATATCCAACCTACAGAGAAGGCATCAAAGCTTCAATTTAATGGAGCTGAGAAAACGAAGTTTTGCGAAACAAAGGTCTTCAAAAATCAGTGCCTGAAGTGCCGCATGCCAGTCATCACCATGGCAAGCCCGGCCTTGTTCGCCGCCTCAATCACTTCATCATCCCGCATCGAACCACCCGGTTGAATAATGGCCGTCGCCCCAGCTTCAGCTGCGGTGAGCAACCCATCAGCAAACGGGAAAAATGCGTCAGAAGCCACAACACTACCAATCGCCAAAGATTGCGACAATCCGGCAGTTTTCGCCGCTTCGTCCGCTTTCCATGCGGCAATGCGTGAACTGTCAACCCGGCTCATCTGCCCGGCACCTATGCCCACACTCGCCCCGTCCTTCACATAAATAATTGCATTGGATTTCACATGCTTGCAGATTTTAAATGCAATTTTAAGGTCAGCCATTTCCTGTTCACTTGGCTGGCGCTCGGTCACAACTTTCAGGTCTAGCTGTTCGACAATCCCATTATCACGCCCTTGCAACAAAAACCCGCCAGAAAGAATTTTCGCCATATGTCCCGGTGCTGCAGGTGATGGCAAGCTGTGGGTGAGCAATAAACGTACATTCTTTTTAGAAGAAAGCACCGCCTTCGCGCCATCTGTCGCATCGGGTGCCACCACAACTTCAGTAAATGTCTCAGTGATGAGCTGGGCCGCGTCTTCGGTCAGGGGCTGGTTCAGGGCAACAATGCCGCCAAACGCGCTAACCGGGTCACACCGAAGCGCTTTTTTATAAGCGTCTTCAATGCTCTCTCCAAGTGCAACACCGCACGGGTTGGCGTGCTTGATAATCGCCACCGCTGGCGAAATAGCCGGGTCAAATTCAGCGACAAGTTCAATCGCTGCATCTGTGTCATTAAGGTTGTTATAGCTAAGCTCTTTGCCCTGCACCTGTTCAGCCGTAGCAACACCCGGGCGTTTGTCACCAGTTGTATAAAAAGCGGCCTTTTGGTGCGGGTTTTCACCATAACGCATTGTTTGAGACAACTCACCTGAAATGCTGACCCATTTTGGTGCTTCAATCTCAAGCGCACCCGCAAACCAGTTTGAAATCGCCGCATCATAATTCGCTGTGCGGGCATAGGCTTTTTGCGCCGCAAATTTGCGAAAAGAAGCGCTCACCATTCCGTCATTATTAGAAAGCTCGTCAAGTAGCGGCTGGTAATCATCACGGTCAACAAGAACAGTAACCCCATCATGATTTTTCGCCGCCGCTCTGATCATCGCCGGGCCACCAATGTCAATATTTTCGATCGCCGTTTCAAAGTCTGCCCCCTTGGCAATCGTTTCTTCAAACGGATAAAGATTAACAACCAGCAGATCAATATTCTGAATGCCATGCTCATCTTGTGCTTTTTTATGCGCCGGGTTGTCCCGCATCGCAAGCAAGCCACCATGAACGGAAGGGTGCAGCGTTTTAATCCGTCCATCCATCATTTCCGGAAAATTAGTGATGTCACTCACATCTTTCACCGGCAAACCAGCATCTTTTAAAAGAGCAGATGTTCCCCCGGTTGAAATCAGTTCAATGCCCTTGTCAGAAAGAGCTTTGGCAAATTCAACAATGCCTTCTTTATCAGAAACAGAAATGAGTGCGCGTTCAATAGGACGGTTCATAGAAAATTACAGCCTTTCAAGTCAGCTAAAGGGAATGACAATCGCAATATAAGGGTCAGTAAGTTGAGTAGCTTGCTGGGTTTATTCAATAAATGGCGAATAAATTCAAAGAAAAATTTGGCATTTTCTTCAGTTTATTGAACAAATCGCACAGCTATATCGTCTTTTGTTCAACTTTGGCCAATGCCTATCCTCAAAACTGCCGTCTGTCAAACTTCAGAGACCAGAATTAAAGTCAGATGTTCATCCCGTTATTCCTCATCACCAGGTTTACTCCATGGACCTTTCCGGGGTTTATCTTTTTCACCACGGCTTTTCTGAGAAGTATTCACATCCACTGTCTTGGTATCTAAAGACTTCGTATCTAATGACTTCTCATCAGTTGTTTCAGAAGTCCCGGGTTTTCGTGAACCTTGTTTCTGACTTTTTGAGCGAGTGTGCTGCTGGCGAATTTTCTCCGCCTTCGCCCGAACAGCATCAGCGCGTTCGTCTATTGGTGGCGTTTCATTTTTGGCTGGCTTATCAGATTGCTCTGCCGGTGTATCATCATCATATCCACCCTTCGCTTTCGCACTCGATAAAGCCTCTTCAAGCGAACGGTATTTCGGCTTGCTGGAAGGTATGTCAGCTTCCGAAGAAAATTCAGAATCTGGCTCTGTGCGTGCTGTACGTGCACCTTTGGCAGGTAAAGCAGGCGGCTGAGTGGCACGTTTTTCTAAGGATGATTTACCTGAAGTTGAGCGGTCATTATCTTTACCTTCTTCATCCTCAGCATCAGTCTGTTTCTTGTCAGTTTGCGCAGGCGTTTTTCGGGACGGGGGCGGCGAAGGAGGGCCTTTGCCATCAGGCGTTTTAAAATCTTTTCGTTCGTCTGTTTCTTTGGCAAAAATATCTTTGCGAGCAGGCCGCTTAGTTTTTAAATCGCCACGATTGCCATTCTTTTCTGTGCCATCCTTATCAGAACCAGCCTTGCTGTCCTCATATCGTGGCGCTTCTAGTGCCGGCACATCTTCTTTATCAAGTGCAGCCTGTCCATCGCCTGCAGATTTATCCTCACCCCCACCTGTTTCGTCATCAATGTCTTCAACAAGTTCAGTGACCTTAGCAACTTTGCGCGCGGGTGGCGGTGGCGGCACATCCGAAGCTTCAACTGGTTCTTTCTCTTTCTTTTCTGGCGCATCATCTTTTTCAGCAATCGCGGCGGCTTTTTCCAGTGGAATAACATTCTCAGCCATCCATTCAGGAACTTTAGGCGGTTTGTCTGAGTGGCTTTGCACCACTTTGGCCAGCATCCATGAAATGCTGGTATTGCCAACACAATTGCCCCGCAGCACCGCCTGAACAGATTGACAGGGCCCGGCAAAATCAGCGTAAAAAATGCTTTCTTCAAGCGAGATAATCGCCCCTTGCGCTGAAAGCTTCCATTCCTGGCTATCGGGTAATTTTAACGTAATTGATTTGCCATCACTGCTGCGCGTGGTCTCCACATCTGGGTGTATATGAAAATGAACCGCATAAGGCCAGCCAAGTTTCTGCTCCGGGTTACTCCCGCCAAGCGCCTCAATCCAGTCCTCACCAATAAATGTATAGCCATCATTAGAAAGCGAAAGCAACCGATGATGTATCAGACCAAAATTATCCAGATAGCCATCATGTGAGCCAATAATTTTGACTTTTTCGGCTTCCTTTTCATACCAGGCTTTGACAGTTGGCGGCCCGCTCAACAGGCTTGGAATATGGCTGTTCTTAACCTTATGATCATGATGAAACTGAGCAGAAGAGCGATTGTTGACAGTCAGCGTTGAATGAGAAACGGTGGCCCGTGCATTGCTTGACATGGTCTGAAATGCAGGTGGCGCTGCACCGCAATTCACAATCACCGGGCAGGTGCCTGATGAAAGTTCAAAAGACAAACAGCCCGCGTGAGCTTTTGCCGACAATTCAAGAGACGCAGGTGGCCCGCCATCCATTAGCACCACCACATTGCCTTTCTGCATTCGGAAATAGCGCGAATAGGGCGCTTCTTTTAAGGGGGCGTTCGATACATCATCATAAGCCATCGCCGTGCTTAATGTATCAGGCAGTGTTGTCCCCGCGCCATTAAACCGGCTCATCAACCCGTCACCCAGCCGCATGTAATGGATCATCGGCAGCATCCGGTTAATCGCATCCTGCAAAGGCTGGGGCGGTGTCATATTACGGGTGACGAAGCACTGTTTTAACGGCAGCAGATCAAGTAGAATACTCGCCAGCACAGAATTATCCCGTGAGATATGCCCCCCATCCGGCAAGATCTGATTGTCCAGTTCGTTGCACATCAGTTTTAGGTGCTGCTCAGCAAATTTCTCCTGTTCTTTCACACAAAGCCCGGCAAACATCAGAGAAATAAGTGAAAGCAAACGCGGCATACCTTTGGCGGCATGCATCCCGGTCATTGAGAGAAAACGCATATGCTCCTCAATTGACGCCATCAGGTTGATATAGGCTTTTTCATCAGCTTCATAGAGCAGAAAATTCGAGTGAGACAACCAGCTGATCAGCCTGCGTGCCGCCACTTCCGGCTCCCAGGCAATACCTTTCTGGGTTTTATAATCAGTCAGCCATTCCCGGGTCAGCTCCATCGCCTGCTCTTGCGCCCGGTCAGTTCGCGCCGCCCGTAAATTCCGCACCCAGCTAAACCCGTGTAATTCTTTCAGCCATGCTGTGTTGGGCGGCTCTGCCTGAAACGGCGACCCGCCATTGAGAAATACAGTTGCACCCGCAAGTCCAAACTGGCCCATATCAAGTTCGATTGAAAGGCTTGGGTCAGCCGTGCGCAAATCACGCGGTACCAGCATAAGCTGCTGTACATTATGGCTGCCATATCGCCAGCTAAACAAAGGAGAACGCTTTAAACCAAGTGCAAGGTCGCGCTTGGCTTTCGACAAGGTAGAAAGTGAAGCTGGTGTCTGGTTAAAAATATTACCCATGAAAGCACTGATTTACCCGGCTACAACAAACGAAACCCGTCCCTGTGATACTCACTTGCATTACGCAGAAGAGATACGAAAAGGGCGCTCATACTCAACAATTCAATTTCAACTAGGATGATATCATGTAGATTTTAGGGCGCAACATCATCCAACTCTCAATCTACTGATAAAGAACCCATCCATGCCAGCGGAAATGGTATCACTTTCCACAACAGAAGGTGGTGTAAAATGCGGCAAAAGCCTTAAATCACCTTGTTCAGTCAGCCAGTCAGCCTGGTCAAAAATCTCATCAGCCTGAATAGGAAAACGCTTAACGGTCGGGTTTTCATTTAAAAAACGCTCAACCTGCAACTCGCCTTCTTCTTTTTCAAGCGAGCAGGTGCAATAAATCAGGATGCCACCAGGTTTGATAAATTCAATCGATTTTTGCAGCATCTGGCGTTGCAATCTGGCAAGTTCAAAAATCTGCTTTTCATCTTTTAAATATAATATATCCGGATGCCGCCTGATCGTACCGGTGGCAGAGCAAGGCGCATCAAGCAGAACGGCATCAAAAGGCTGCTCAGGTTCAAACTCAAGAACATCCACCGTTTTGATTTCTGCCGTCATCTGCAAACGCACCAGATTTTCTTCACTACGCTTGAGACGGTTTTTGGCAATATCAACCGCGACCACGTCAGCACCCTGATTAATAAGGGAAGCCGTTTTCCCCCCGGGCGCCGCGCAAAGGTCGGCAACTCTCAATCCTTTGACATCACCGAAAAAACGCGTTGGTAAATGTGCAGCGAAATCCTGTACCCACCAGTCCCCGGTTGCAAAACCTTCAAGCTCCGTGATCAGCCCGCGGTGGTCCCGTCGCACCATATCAAATGGCAACTGAACCCCGTCAAGTTTCTCAGCATATCCAGCAGCATCCTGTTTCACAGCGATATCAAGCGCCGCCGGTTGCAGCACCGCCTTTAAAATCCGCGCCGCACAGTCTTCACCATATTGCCCGCGCCACCGCTTGCGCCAAAATGCGGGCACATTCAGTTCATCGCCATTTTGGGTTTGAAGTCGTGATGCCCCTTCGCGGCTGATCTGACGCAAAATCGCATTCACAAGTTTTGCCAGATGGCGGGATTTGTCAGAAGTTTTGGCAAGCCGGACACTCATGTCAATGGCCGCATGCGGCTCAACATCCATAAACAACAGCTGTGCCGCACCACTAAGCAGAATTTCATAAACTCTGGATTTCGCCTGCGGTTTCTTTTTTAGAAATTGCGCAACAATCCAGTCTAGTTCACCCTTATGCCGCAGCACCGTCATTACAATCGAGCGGGCAAACCCCCTGTCACGCGCTGATAGCTCCTGCCAGAGCGGGCTGGCCTCACTGTTGCTAAACAACTCATCAAGGGGTTTTTGTCGGTGAAAAACTTCAAAAAGCCAGTCAACCACGATCTTACGCGGCGCCAATCCGGCTATTTGTTGCAGTGACTGTTTTGAAGGGCCCGCCACTTAACTGTATGTCTTCCGCATTATTCGTCTTCCTGCGGCAACATGCCAAGCGCCGCCATATAAGTTGAAAGCACGGCCTCTTCTTCTTCTCTCACATGCGGTTCCTGTTTTCTCATGCGAACAATAGAACGAACGGCTTTCACATCAAACCCCATTGTTTTCGCTTCGGCAAACACTTCGCGAATATCATCTGCAATGGCTTTTTTCTCTTCTTCTAAGCGCTCAACACGTTCAATAATGGCTCGTAAATGCTCTTTCGAGCTGCCCTCAAAATCTTTCATAGTCAGTAATTCTCTCAACAATAAGCTTCAGGTGTTGCGGCAATCTATAGGGCATATCAGCCATGTGCAAGGCCCCAAATTTATATAGTTCAGATGCTTCACAAATCCTTCAGTTCAGTGAAAGTATAGCATCAGAAACCGAACCTTCACATCGCTCACAGCCTCATCACAGCAAGTTTATGAGCAATATCTTGAGTGGTAAACGGGTTTTGTTATGATGTGGGGAGAATTCAGAAATTATAAGCGTGACTATACTAACAAACGCACCAGACCATCAAAATAGTGAGAAACGATAGAAACAAACTAGGGACTTATACCATGACCACGATTTTCCGCCTGCCATCCTCTCTGGTCTTCAGTTTTTTTACGGTCCTTTTTTTCAGCGTCTCTCATCTCATGCTTTCGCCGCCAGCAAATGCTGATACAAATAACTTACAGCTGATCAAAAAAGAAGAAAAAACCCTTAAATCAGCTGATTATCAAGACCCTGAGCAACGCAAATTATTATTTTCTGATCTGCTGGCAGCCAAATCTGAAGGGGAAGCCCGAGCGGCAGAAGAAAAAATCTGGCGTTTCTGGATGCAGGGCCCAAATGAAGATGTCTCAAGCCGGTTAGCCAAAGCCATGGAGCGTCGCCGCACCTATGATTATGCCGGCGCGCTCGAAATACTCAACCAGGTTGCTAAAGACGCCCCTGACTGGGCCGAGGTCTGGAACCAGCGCGCCTTTGTTTATTTTCTGCGCGAAGAATATGATAAATCCCTTGCAGATACGGATAAGGCCATCGCCTTAGAGCCGAAACATTTTGGCGCTCTTGCTGGCAAAGCACGGATATTAATGGGGCAGGGCCGCGCTCGCATTGGCCAGAAAGTGCTGCGCGATGCGGTTAAAATCCACCCCTTCCTGCGCGAACGTTCCATGCTGATAGAGATCCCTGGTCAGGAATTATAAAAATTTCAGGAATTATAAGAGCTCAGGAATTATAAGGGCGTATCGGAAAAATTTTCTGAAAGCGACCCAACTAACGGTTGGTAAACATCAGCAATAGCCCGGCAGACACAATCCCGATGCCAAACCACTCTATAAGCGAGGGCACTTCCCCAAGCACCGGCACAGCCAGCATACTGGCAAATGCCGGAACAGAAGCTGAAACCGCAGCCGTGGTCGTTGAGCCTAAGTGAATGGCTGTTAGCGCAATAAAAATAATGGCAAAAAAGCCCGGACCAAGCCCCTGAAAAAACGCCTGAAACAATATGGTCGACCAACCCACATCATGAATGCCGGAGGGGAGGAAAAAATACCAGAGCGGAATAAAAAACAGTGCATTCGGCAGGTTCACAAGCACCAGTGCCTGTGTTGGTTTCACATTGTATCTTTGCACACTGAAAAGATAAATCGACAACACCATTGAAGCGGAAAGAAACAGTATGATGCCGGAAACAATGTGCGGCCCGCCAGCCATCATCCCCTTCACTCCAACCAGCAACCCACCAAACACAATCACCAGAATAGCTATCACCTGTATTTTGCTGGGCCGGTCATGAGCGATCAGCAAACCAAGCAATACCGTGAAAATCGGCATAGAGCCATTGGCAAAAACCCCGCCATAGGCAGCTGAGGCATTGGTAAGCCCGAGATACATCAAGATAGAATAAAGTACGCCCGGACCAAAAATCATAATGATCACTTGGCCATTTAACGGCAATTGCCGCGGCCACCAGCGATACACAAACGGCAGCACGGCAGCCCCGGCCACCATAAATCTGAGCGCCGCGACATCATAAGCCGTCAGGTTGGTTGTCACACCAGCACGAGAAAATACTATGAACCCCGACCAGATAAAAATGACCAGAACGGCACTGATCAGGCCAAGTAATTTATTCGTACCCTGCAATGGAGCAAACCCTGTTGAATATGGAAATGAAAATGAAAAATTTAAAAAGACACGCCCCTAAATACACTGCGAAGGTGCAAGTGACCAGATCAAAAACACCAAAAAATTAGAAAATTATGGGGCATCACAATAACTTACGCAGCATTAAAGAAAAGCTTTCAGAACCTGAAGCCGAACAAACATGCTATATAAAATCAGCGCAATTAACCCGAGCCGCCCTTGCATTTCACACCAATCAAAGCCAATAATCTTAGTTAAATTTGGCAAGTTCTGCGTTCCCCAGACAAAAAGACAATTCACAGTGAGTGAAAAACAATACAAAGAACAACGGAGAATATTTCATGCCCACTTTGGAAGTCAGTAATTCCCAATTGCTGATTATAGATATGCAATCACGTCTTGTTCCGGCACTCAGCGGCGCAGAAAACCTGATTAAAAACACCGGCATCCTGCTTGAAGCGGCGGTAAAGTTAAATGTTCCATTAGTTTATACCGAACAAAACCCAGAGGGTATTGGTGAGACATTGCCTGAACTGAGGCGCGATGAAGCAACTCTGTTTAACAAAACAAACTTTGATGCATTGCAAACCGAACAGATAGCAAATCACTTTAGAGGCAGGCAGAGAGACATCATCGTGACCGGCTGCGAAGCCCATATTTGCGTGCTGCAAACGGTGCTGGGTCTGAAGGAAAAAGGCCATAATGTCTATGTTGTTCTGGATGCGATTGGATCGCGCAAAGAAGCCAGCAAAAAAGCCGCCGTTGATCGCATGAAAAAACACGGCGCGGAAATGGTCACGACAGAAATGGTGCTATTTGAATGGCTGAAAAATTCAGATCATCCAGACTTTCGCGAACTGGTGAAACTGATCAAATAAAATTCAATGTACAAAATGAGGCAGCGTGCAGCCTGTGGCGAGCTTAATGTTCCTGAAAATTAATTCAGGAGCACAGTAAATGAACTTTGAAAACAAAATCGTCCTCGTCACCGGCAGCAACCGAGGCATAGGCAAAGCCCTGGTGACGGATCTATTAAATCGTGGTGTGAAAAAAATATATGCAGCCGCCCGGGATTTAACTTCCCTGCCAGATTATGCGGACAGTCGCATAACACCGCTTGAGCTGGACATAACAAATGACAGCCAGATCGAACAAGCAGCTATATCAGCAAACGACATTGATATGCTGGTCAATAATGCGGGCACCCTGTCATTCGTCAGCGCACTTACCGGCCCGATGGCGGATATCAGGCATGATATGGAAGTTAATTATTTCGGCCTTCTTAAAATGATGCGAGCCTTCGTGCCCGTGCTTGAGACAAAAACAGAGCCAGCAATAATCAACGTGGCATCAATCGCCTCATTCGTGAATTTTCCTTTCCATGGCGGTTATGGTGCCTCAAAAGCGGCGGCATTTTCGATCACCCAGTGCGCCCGCATTGAGTTGCAGAAAAAAGGCATAAACGTCCACAGTATCAACCCCGGCCCAATCGACACAGACATGACGAAAGACATCGCTATGGATAAAGCCAGCCCTGAAGCGACGGCCAAAATCATCTTTGATGAGCTGGAGCGCGATGTTGCCGATATCTTCCCCGACCCAACCGGCGCTGAAATGTTCGCACTTTGGAGAGATGACTATAGAAAGCTGGAAAATATGGCGAGTGAAATGTTCAACAACTGATAATGGTTAGCCGGTTACCTGATTGGTCCAGTCGACAAGATTGTAATAAGTCGTAACCCGGGAAATCTTTCCATCACGCAGTTCAAAAAAAGTGCCCGCTGGCAACACATATTTCTGTCCCGTTGCCGGCGGTAAGCCACTGTCAGTATTCATATAAGATCCATTAACAACAAATTCAGCAGCAGCCCGGCTGCCATCTTTAGAAACCATCACCGTAATTTCTGTCAGCGTTTCTTTGTAATTGTGGGTCATAGATGCGTTAAACGCACGAAAACTTTCTTTGCCCAAACGCCGCTCGCCCTGGTTCACATCATGAATGACATCCTCAGTCAGGTGGTCAAGCATGGCATCCGTATCACCAGCATTAAACGCATCATAATAGCTACGAATAAGCTTCGCGGCATCTATACGAGATTGGCTTTCATTGTCGTTCATAAAAGAGGTCTTTCTGTAAATTTAGTCATGGAACTTAAACTGTTGATGAGTTTCGCTCCAGATACCACGGCCATGAACACCCCGCAATAATTCTCATCAGATTTCCACTAGCCTGCAAATCGCTCCATAACCCAGTTGCGAAATGAGAGGACATCATCCCTTTCAAGATTTTCTTTTGGATAGACAAGGTGAAAACCATGTTCAAGTGGAAAGTCTAAATCAAAAAGGCGCATGAGTTTCCCCTCTGCCAATTCTGATCGTATCAGAGACTGCCGCGCCAGTAATATGCCAGCCCCCTTCACAGCCGCGGTGATGGCATCAGACGCAATATTAAAGCGCAATCCCAATGTGCCATCAATTTCAGCAAAACCGAAATGCCTTAACCATTCAGGCCATCCAGGGAATGTATGATCAAAATCAAGGCTGTCATTATGCAATAATGGATAATTAGGCCATTGTTTTAATTGCCCCGTCTGATCAGAAAGCATCCCCAGTTCAGGTGAGCAAACTGGGCAAAGACTATCCGAAAGGAACTTTTCACTTGTCAGCCCGGCATAGTTTCCTCGTCCATAGCGAATGCCAATGTCAATTTGATGCGCGTCATAATCTATAGTTTCATGAGCCGCAATCACATAAACATCAGTCTCTGCACTTGCTGAAGCCACTCTGAAATGATGCAATTCCGGGATCAGTAACTGCGTAGCAAAAGCAGGAGCTGAGGCAACTTTAAGAACGGACCTTTCCTGCTGCTTGCGGAGCTTCTTCATGGCCTGAAACATAGTCTCAAAACCATCATGTATATCAGGGTAAATCAATCGCGCGGCTGCTGTCAGCTTCACCGCCTGATATTCCCGGTGAAAAAGGCGCAGCCCGATAGTCTCTTCTAATATTTTGATTTGCTGGCTAATGGCCGCAGGTGTCACGTTCAACTCTTCTGCGGCTCGCTTGAAACTTTGCAAGCGCGCAGCAGCCTCGAAAGATCGCAAAGCCTTCAGTGGTGGTAATGTTGGCCGCATAACCTTCTCCTACAGATTAGAATAACTAAACCATAGGTCAATTTATACTCGTTTGTTAGCCATGTTAATTCATTGTTAGGTCAATAATCGCAGTGGGTTGTATAAAAGACTGTTTTTTCAAATTAGGATAAGTAAACTTATTTTGCCTGACTGGAGCAGCTATGGATTTTCATCGAAGACGGTTTATTGGACTAACAGCGGCAGGTATCGCTGCCACTACAGTTGCGGAATTTTCCACAGTTGAGGCGGCAGCAAAAAACGACATAGAGGCCATCGCATTTGATGGCTTTCCAATACTAGATCCAAGGCCAGTTGTCGAATTGGCAAGTGAATTATACGGGCCGAATGGAAAAGCATTTTTTATGTTGTTTAGAAGTCGATTATTCCAATATCAGTGGCTGCGCGCGCTGGGTGGTCAATACCAGGATTTCTACACCCTAATAAATGATGCGCATTTGTTCGCTGTCAGTCAGATGGGCCTGCAAACATCAGATGAAAAAATAGATAAGTTCCAGTCTGCATTTCTACAGCTCAGGGCCTGGCCTGATGTTAAGGAAACGCTGCAATCCTTGAAAGCGAGAGGTATAAAACTGGCCTTTTTATCAAACATGACGACGAACATGTTAAATGCTGGCATTGAGAACTCAGGTTTGGATGGTCTGTTTGATTTTGTATTAAGCACTGATGAAATAAAAACATATAAACCAGATCCAATAGCGTATCAGCTGGGTGTGGATGCCTTTAATCTGCCCAAACAAAAAATAGCTTTTGCAGCCTTTGCAAGCTGGGATGCATCAGGTGCAAAATGGTTCGGCTACCCGACAATCTGGATCAACAGACTAAATGCCAAACCAGAACGACTTGGCACAAAACCAGACGCAACCAGCAAAGACCTTGCCGGACTGATAAAATTCGTTACCTGACTGGGGAATGGTTTCACTATAAAAAAACTGGCGGAGAGGAAGTCCGCCAATATAACTATTTATGCCATCCATATTATTGGAAAATACTTTTTAAAATAAACAGTTGTTGATTATTACCATCCGTAGTCATATCATTCAATCCAATATAATTGGGGGACTGAGTGGGGGGCTAGCCATCAGTCTTCACTGCTGGATTGTTCTTATATGGCCATTCACAAATTATCATTTCGACAAGTTAAAAATGCAAAAGCTGGTAAATACGAAGATGGCGCTGGGCTCCGCCTGGTTGTCTCTGAAGCCGGGGCTAAAAAATGGGTGTTGCGCTTCACTCTCAATGGCAAGCGGAGGGAAATGGGGTTAGGTAGTTATCCAGATATTGAAATATCAAAGGCTCGCGCAAAAGCTTCTGAATATCGAAACCTAGTGCGTGATGGCTTTGATCCAATCGATACCAGAAAGATTGAGGTTGCGGAGATACCATGTTTTACCAGTTGTGCTGCCAATTATATCAGAGCCCATCGCAAAGGGTGGAAAAATGCCAAGCATGCCAGGCAGTGGGTAAGCACTCTCAAAACATATGCTAGGCCAGTAATTGGTATCAAGCTGGTTGATAAGATCACCACTGAAGATATCTTGAAAATATTATCGCCTATTTGGACTGAAAAAACAGAAACCGCAAAACGTGTGCAAGGGCGAATAGAAAATGTTCTTGATTTCGCTGCAGCCCATAAATACAGGGATACGTCAAATCCTGCTCGGTGGCGTGGCCATCTTGATATGTTATTGCCTAAACCTTCACGGGTGAAAACAATCCGTCATCACCCTGCCATGCCCTATGATGAAGTCCCAGCCTTTATGGATGAATTATCAGCAAACAAAAGTGTGTCTGCTCTAGCGCTTAGATTGTTGATTATGACTGCAGTTCGCACCAACGAATTGTTAAAAGCGCAATGGTCAGAAATTGATTTAGACGCTGCTGTCTGGACAATTCCAGCTGATAGGATGAAAGCTAAACGTGAGCATAGAATTCCACTGACTGTTCATATGTTGGCAGATCTA